>CAZHJL010000012.1:0-83703 GCA_964532795.1 uncultured Phycisphaeraceae bacterium
CTCACTTGCGACCGCCAACAACCGGTGAAGACGCCTGTGCGGCGAGGAGGGCGATTGCTTTGCGTTGGGGGTTGGGTAGCGGCAGGCCGTCCAGGTTGTCGGGCCTGCGCCAGGCGCCGGATTTGGGTTTGAGGCGGCCGGCTTTGCTGTCGCATTGCCAGAGGACGAACTGGATGGTGCGGTGGGTGGTCTGGTGCGTGAAGGTGGCTATGTGCTCTGGGGGCGAGGTGGTCAGGCCGTGTTGTTCGGTGAGCCACTCCGCGAGCACGGCCGGTGTTGCGTTCGAGCTTCCGGGGGCGAGCTCGAGCGTGGGTAGCTCCCACATGTTCGACCATAGACCCTTCGCGGGGCGTTGGCGCAGGAGGAGATTGCCGTTGCGTGTGACCGCGAGGATGTGGTGGGTGACGCTGATCGGCTGCTTGCGCGGCAGGCGGCGCGGCAACTCGGTCGTGCGGCATTGCTGGTTGGCGCGGCAGAGGGGGCTCAGAGGGCAGATCAGACATTGCGGGGCGCGCGGCGTGCAGACGGTTGCGCCGAGTTCCATCAGGGCTTGGTTGAAGTCGCCCGGGTGCGTGGGCGGGACGAGCCGCGCGGCGAGGCGCCAGATGTGTGCGATCGTTTGGCGGTCGTCGATCGGCTGGTCGATCGCGAAGACGCGGGCGAGGACGCGGGCGACGTTGCCGTCGACGACCGCTTCGCGCCGGCCGTGGGCGATCGAGGCGATCGCGCCCGCGGCGTAGCGTCCGATGCCGGGCAGTTGCTCGAGCGCCTCGCGCGTTTCGGGCACGCGGCCACGGTGTTGATCGACGATGCGTTTCGCCGCGGCGTGCAGGTGTCGTGCGCGGCGGTAATAGCCCAGGCCCTGCCAGAGGGCGAGCACCTCCTGCTCCGGCGCGGCGGCGAGGGCCTCGACGGTCGGGAAGCGCGCGATGAAGCGGTGGAAGTAGTCGATGACGGTGGCGACCTGGGTCTGCTGGAGCATGGCCTCGCTGACGAGGACGTGGTACGGGTCGGCCCGGCGATGGCTGGGGTCGGCCGCGGCGCCGGGGGCGGCGCGCCAGGGCAGGTCGCGGTGCGCGCGGCGATACCATGCCAGGAGGCGTCGGCGGAAGCGCTGTGTGTCGCGCCGGTGTGCGGTGTCGGTGTTCAAGCGGTTCGGCATGGCTTGCGGTTGGCGTCGGTCACGTGGAGTGTAGCATCCGCGCGGCGTGATGAACGGGGTTCGGCCGCGCTTTTGCGGGGCGGCGGGCGCGGTGACCGATATCTAGATCGGACCTGCTCCCGAGTTGAGCACGGGCGTTGAGGCGAACGCGTCCGGGTCGGGAGCCCCGATCGCCAGTGAGGGACGTTGCTCGATGATCCCACAACGCCGAAGCCTGCCGGTGACGCGCGAGTCGCTGACGCACAAGTTCTCCGTGATGGGCACCGAAGGTTACCTGACCATCGGACTGTTCGAGGATGGGCGGCCGGGGGAGATCTTCATCAAGGTGGCAAAGGAAGGCTCCACGCTCTCGGGATTGATCCAGGCCTTCTGCCGCGCGTTCTCGCTGGCGATGCAGTACGGCCTGCCGATCGAGGAAGCGACGAAGCGTTTCCGCGGCATGCGCTTCGAGCCGATGGGGTTGACTTCCAATCCGGATATCCCCGAGTGCATGAGCATCATTGACTACGTGGCGCGGTACCTCGAGCTGCATTACACGCCGGCGCGGCAGGATGCGTTGCGGGTGGCGTAGCGAGAACGACTTTGGGGGGAGTAGGACGTGTCGCCGGCGACGGCTTTCTTGTTGCAGTGGTGCGGGTCGCGTGCGCCATCGTCGCGGCGAAGCCGTCGGCCGTGTCCGGGGAATCCGACTGGACTCGCTGCGCTCATGCATAGCCGCGGTGTCACGAGGTTGACCCCAGTCCATCGCCAGTCTCCGCCCGCCCCGGCACCGCCGGGGAACCTGGCTGCGCGAGAACCGCGGCCGTGGCACGCCGGGGTCGTCCCCCATTTGCACAAGTGTCTTTCAAGGCATCATTTGCGTTGGTTGCGGCGTTAGGCGCTATGATGGCGTGGGCTGGGGGCGTTGGGGATAATGGTCGATGGGGTATTGGGTGGGGATTGGCCGGGGATGGCTGGTTTGTTTCCTGGAGCGGCGGTTCATGCGCATGGTGGTTCGAGCGTGTCTGTTTCTTCTCGTCGTTGGCGCGATGGGCGCGGCGACGGCGCGTGCGGCGTCGGTGGCTTCGCAGGTGCGGCAGATGACGGGAAGCGCCACGCGGATGGTGTGGATGCGCGAGCATGGGAAGCTGGTGTTCTTCGACACCGAGGACAAACGCGGCGAAATCGAGCGGGACTACGGCATGAAAGCCTCGCGGCCGGTGATCACGCCGGACGGGCGGCGGGTGGTGTTCATCTGTTACGACCGGTGGGCCAGCTACATCGTCGACTGGGCGGGAACGAAGGCGACGAAGCTCGTGGACGGCCGCGTGACGTTCGTGCGGCAGGACGAGCGCGGCGACCAGTGGATCTACTGGCAGACGAAGCGCAACGCGATTCGCACGGCGCCGATCACGTCACCGGAGCGGAGCGAGGTGGTGTGGCAGTTCGACTGGACGCCGCGCAAGGGTAAGAGCACCAACTTCCAGACGTCGGCGGACGGTCGCGTGGCGGGGGCGACGTTCCCGTGGCCGAGCAACGGGCTGGCGCTGCTGCCGCAAGACGGCGGGCACTTCGCGATGCTCGGCCGGGGCTGCTGGCCGCAGATCGCGCGGGACAACAGCTATCGCTTCATGCACTGCTACGACGGGCGGCACGAAGGCGTGCGAATGTATGCCCCGGGGGCGACGGATGTGTGGATCGTGGAGATGCAGCCCAACCCGGAGGCGCGGGGTTGCGAGTGTCCGCGCTGGGCGAACGATACGCGGTTCTTCATCACGACGGACCGGCCGGGCGGTGGGAAGGTTTGGGGGGTGTACCTCGCGCAGTTCAGCGATGATTTCCGGAAGGTGGAGCGCTGGCTGACGGTGAGCAGGCGCGGGCGCAACGGCCAGGCGGACATGTGGGTGCGGGCGGCGTCGCGGTATCCGGCGGCCGGTGATGACGAGGTGTTCGCCGCGCTGCGGCGGTTGCGTGAGGGCGGCGGGCCGACGCCCAACGAATGGGATGATCGCGGCGGAGACGATGAGCCGCGCGAGCGCTGGCCGGCGGTGAGCGATGGACTGGTGTTCGTGTACGAATCGCTGGCCGGGGCGAATGAGATTCGCGATGCGGACGGGCAGTTGCTGCGACGCTGCGTGGCGGATCTCGGCGGCCGGGCGAAGCCGGCGGAGTTTGCGTCGGTGGATGTGAGCGGCGGGACGCTGGATGCGCAGGCTGCGGATGCGGCGCTATTGCGGGGGGCGCGCGGGTCGAACGCGTTGACGTTCGAGGCGTGGCTGACGCCGCGCTCGGTGCGGGCGGGGGCGAACGGGGTGATTGCGACGTTCTC
This sequence comes from uncultured Phycisphaeraceae bacterium, assembly GCA_964532795.1. GTDB lineage: Bacteria > Planctomycetota > Phycisphaerae > Phycisphaerales > Phycisphaeraceae > CAZHJL01. The sequence goes on from CAZHJL010000012.1 coordinate 3,471, forward strand.
GCCGGACATCAGCCCGGGCAACTTCACGCTGGAGCAGGCGGGCGAGCGGTTGATTCTGCGGCTGCGGAGCACGGGCGGCGGCAAGACGGCGCGTCCTTACGCGCTGCCGGGGCAGTTGACGGCGCAGACGCAGCACGTGGCGGTGGTGATCGGCGAGGGTCGCGTCCGGACGTACGTGAACGGTCGCCGCGCGGGGCGCGACGTGACGTATCGCGGCGACCTTGGCAACTGGACGCAGGCGAAGCTGCGTTTCGGCGCGCGGTGGGTGCTGGGCGGCGACTGGCGCGGCCGGATCGAGGGCATCGCCCTGCACCGTCGGGCGCTAACGCGCGATGAAGTGGCGCGGCAGTTCAACGCGTATCGCGCGAAGGTGGCGGACCGCAAGCCGCCGCGCCGGTTCACTGTGCGCGGCAAGCTGGTGGAGACGAGCACCGTGCCGCCCCTGAGCGCGATCGAGCCGTACCCGCGCTGCCTGGTGGTCAACACGTACGAGGTGGCCGGCGCGGGTGAGGCGGCGGGCCGCATCTTGGTGGCGCACTGGGCGTATCTCGCGGACCAGCGTGTACCGGTGCACAGCGAGGTGGGCAAGATGTATCCGCTGGTGATCGAGCGCATGGAGGATCACCCGCACCTGGAACGCGAGCGCGTGATCAACGAGGCGCTGGACCTGGATGCGTCGTTGTATGTGGACGTGGGATAGGGATGGAACCACAGATGCACACCGATGCACACGGATGCGGATCCCTCACGGACGCGGCGGCTTCGTTTGAAGATGGCGCCCGAGGCCGGTGCAAGGTTTCTAACGAGGGCGCACGGCGCGCTCTGACCAGTTCACCAGTTCACCAGTCAACCAGTTAACAAGCTAACCAGTTAACTGAAAAAGACATGCGGCGTGCCCTGCCGCCCGGTTGACCGACCGTAACCCACCGGCTAACGTGTCGCTTTCCCCAAGGATGTTTCCCGGCAATGATCCATCCGAATGCGAAAGAGAAGTGCGGCGTTTTCGGGGTGTGGGGGACGGAAGAGAGCGCGCACCATGCGTATACCGCTTTGTATGCCCTGCAGCACCGCGGGCAGGAGTCGGCGGGGATCGCGGTCAGTGACGGGCAGTCTCTGAATGCGTACGTGGGGATGGGGCTGGTTTCGGAAGTGTTTTCGCCGCGCGTGCTCGGGCAGTTGACGGGCAAGGCGGCGGTGGGGCACAACCGGTACTCGACGACCGGCTCGAACCGCTCGTGCAACGCCCAGCCGCTGCTGGAGAATTTCGTTGGCGGGCAGGTGGCGGTGGCGCACAACGGCAACCTGATCAACACGTCCCTGCTGCGCGACCAGTACGAACAGCGCGGCCACATCTTCCACACGACAACGGACACGGAAGTCATCATCCACCTGCTGGCGTCGCACTTCACGAGCAAGAAGGACCCGTTGGTAGAATCGCTGCAGCACCTGCAGGGGGCATACAGCCTGGTGTTCCTGTTCCGTGACCGGATCGAGGCGATGCGCGACCCGTGGGGATGGCGGCCGCTGGTGCTGGGCAAGCTGCCGGACGGGAGCAACTGCGTGGCCAGTGAAACGGTGGCGCTGGATGCGCTGGGCGGGACGTACGTGCGGGACGTGAACCCGGGCGAGATCGTGACGCTGAGCGATGAGGGGGTGAGCAGCCGCATGTTCGCCGAGCCGCAGCAGCCGGCGCACTGCATCTTCGAGCACATTTACTTCGCGAACCCGAGTTCGTACCTGTTCGGCGACAACGTGCAGCTTGTGCGCGAGCGTCTGGGAGAGAAGTTGGCGCTGGAGCGCCCGGTGGACGTGGACTACATCATCCCGATGCCGGACTCGGGCCGCTCGGCGGCGCTGGGCTACGCGCGGGCGAGCGGGATTCCCTATCGCGAGGGCATCGTGCCGAACCGGTACGTGGGGCGGACGTTCATCAAGCCGACGCAGCGTGAGCGCGACACGGCGGTGCAGCTCAAGCTGAACGTGATCCGCGAGATCGTGGAAGGCAAGAAGCTGGTGGTGGTGGACGATTCGATCGTGCGCGGCACGACGACGCGCGGCAAGATGAAGCAGCTCCGCCGCGCGGGGGCGAAGGAGATCCACATGCGGATCAGTTGCCCGCCGATCCGCAACGCGTGCTACTTCGGGGTGGACTTCGCGGACCCGACGCGCCTGATCGCGAAGGACCATTCGGTGGCGGAGATCCGCGACTTCCTCGGCGTGGACAGCCTGCACTATCTTTCGCTGGACGGCATGCTGGATTGCGTGAGCCTGCCGGGCTCGCACTACTGCACGGCCTGTTTCAGCGGCGAGTACCGCATCCCGGTGGACCAGCCGCTGACGAAGCTGAGCCTGGAGCGGCATCAGTTCAAGATGTTCACGTAGTGGAAGACGTGAACGATCGAGGACATCAAGGGCGTGAAGGGGAGGGCAGCGCGCGAAGCGGTGTTGCGGCGCTGCAGGTGGGGGCAGTCGATCACCGGCAAGCTTGCCGCTGCCTTTGCGCGCGGCTGAACCGGACCATCCGGGCGGGAAACGAAGTACTGTCGCGCGTCGTTCAGGGACTCAGATCGGGGTCGAACATGCCCCTGTCGAGTTCATCGAATTCGAGTGTCTCGCCGTGACCGTCGAAGAAACCGACGTTGAGTCTCCCGTCATGGCGCTGGTCATCATCGCGGATCATCCGCGGGTTGGGCCTGTCCCAGAGGTGGCCATCGTTGAAGACATCGTGCTTGCCGAACTGGTGAAGCGGCAGGTCGGCGCTGGCTTCGGTGGCGAAGATGATCGCCGAGGGGATCGAGATCTGGCCCAGCTTGGTGACTTCGCTTGAGCCGGTATCCGCCCCGAGCTTGAACGCGTTGGTCACGTAGTCGTATGGCTGTTCGGCGATCTCCACCTGAGCGTTGGTCCAGGGGTGAGTGACGGTGACCGGGGACCGCGTTGTCGGCGGGAACGTCGGGCACTGGAGGACTTCCATCTCGCTGAAAACCGCGGCGAGGTACTTGTCACGGTCACCCTTGCCCGAATCGAGGTTCGGGGGAATAACGGGATACCTGCCGCCAAGCTCCTCGTTGACCGCTTCGGGCAGCAGGACGTGCGGATTGCCCTCCCACAGATGCTGGCCGGGCCAGTAGTCGCGCGGCAACTGGCCGTTGTGCTCATTGGCATAGGTGACCGCCGCCTGCGAGAGGCTGTGCAGATTGGTGGCGCAAACCAACTGCCGCGTGACCGCCCGTGCCGCGCCCAGTGCCGGAAGCAGCAACGCGATGAGCAGGGCGATGATCGAGATCACCACGAGCAGTTCGATGAGTGTGAATCCGCGTCGTCTGGACGCTCCCGGAAGATAGTGCGCGGCTTGCGTGTGCGAGGCGAGCATGGGACGTCTCCTGGGTCTTCCGATTGTGGCCGGACTCGGCTTGGCAGAATTTGCTGGAGGAATTGTATCACATTGACACCAGTCGATACAAGCCCCGCCCTTGATTCGCTGTATGCCGCGTGTTCGACCTGATTAACGGCTCACGGAGCGTCACGCAGCAGGCTCGCGCGGAGTGCGTCGCCCGTGGGTGCTTCGAGCGTGGCGGGCGTGCCGTCGACGAGCGCGGCGTGTTCGGCAAGCGTCACCGTGTGCGTCTTGTTCTCGATCGTCGTGATCCGCAACGTGCGGACGGGCGGGTCCGTCGGCGCGTCGGCGAGCAGTTGTCCGGCGCGCAGCGGCGAAAGCGCGGCGAAGAGTGCGACGGCGCGGTCCTGATCCAGGATTGCGCCTTCGGGCAGGCCGGCGGCCTCGACATTCGGCCCGCGGCGGGTGAGGGTGATCGCGGGACGGCCGGGATCGGTGACGGTGATCCGCCGTACCTGCGCGGGGGCGAGCGGCAGGAGTGTGAGCGAGCGGAACTCACCGGCGAGCAGTTCGCGGGTGGTGTCGGGCAGGACGAAGCCGCGCTCGATGCCGGTGGCGACGGCCTTGCCGGTGGCCGGATCGAACTGCAAGTCGCGCGTGGCGGACTCGGTGCTGATGGTGACGGTGAACCAGTCGTCGCCGGGCGTGGGGCGGCCAGACAGCCAGCGCTCGGCGCGCAGTTCGGTGATCGTGTCGATCAGGCGCTGCATGGTCAGCGCATCGGCGGGACGCGGGCCGTCGAGTCGCCAGTTGCGCGGCGGGGCGACGGTGGTGTCGTGCACGAAGCGGAACGTTCGCCCACCCGGCCCGGCGATCGTGATCGTGTCGAGGGTGCGCTCTTCGAGGCGCCAGAGGGTGGTGTCGAGCAGTGCCAGTCGCGGGGCGACGACCGGGGCGAGTTGCGTGTGCGGCACGATGCGGCCGTTGGCTTCGTCGTCGAGATAGACCGTCCAGTGCGGCGCGGGCTTCTGACGATCGCGTGCGACTTGCGGCGGCAGGGGGATGGGGATCGGCAGGCCGTGGTCATGGCGCTTGGGCGCTTGTTCGTCAGGCGTGAGGTAGAAGCGCAACACGCGCGGCGGCGCCTGGCCGTGCAGGTTGAGCGTGATGATGTGGATCGGCCGGCTGTCCGGGCGCGGCTGATCGGTGAACGCGGCGGCACGTGCCGCGTCGAGCGCGTCGATCAGGCGCTGGACGGCGTCGGTGTCGACCGTTTCGCCGGGGGCGTCGAGCGTGCGCCGGCCCGACGCATCCCAGACGATGCGAAACTGCTCGTCCGGGTGCTGGATGAATACGGAAGCGACGTCGGTCGATGACAGGTCGACGAGGGCGGGATCCAGCAGCCCGGCATCGGGCGTGAAGAGCGCATCGACATCCCGCTTCAGCGCGGCGAAGACGACTTGCGCTTTGGTCGCACCGGACGCGGCCGCCTCGCCGGGACGCCCGATGGCCAGGTGCAGGTAGACGTGTTCGCGTCCCTCGACCTCGACTGACGATCCGATGCGCAGGTTGTGAACGACGCCGTCGGGCGCGGTGACGGCGAAACCGTGGTTCGGCCCGTCGAGGCCAAACTCGCTGAGTTGGCCGGTATCCGCGATGAAGCGCTTGACCGAGAGATGCCGCATCTGGTGCAGCAGGGCTTCGACGGCATCGAAGGCCGCGCGGTCCCGCCACGGGGCGAGCAGATACCAGCGGTCGGCGTCGCGCTTGAGCACGGTGTTGACGTCGGGTCCTTGCCTCTCGATACGCACGGCCTGCGCGGCGGCGGGTAGGTCGAAGCCCGCGAGGCTGCGCACGCGCCACTGGCGGGGGGCGAAGTCGGCGAGGAGTTGGTGGTAGTCATCCGCGGCGAGGTGGAGTTGATTTGCGCGGCCGAGGCGCACGAAGCCGCGCCCGCCGGTGATACGCTTGCCGAATGCCAGTTCGAGCGTGGACTGCGACACCTCACCGGTGATGGACTTCGCGTAGAAGCGCATGGTGACGCGTGCGGCGGCAGTGTCGGGGGTGAGAAGCGCTTCATCGAGTGACGGTGCGCCGTCTTCGCCGGCTTGCAGCGTCTTTTCTGACTGGATGGTGAGCAGGCCGCGCGCGAGGCGCTCGATCGACCGTCCGTCGGCGGGCCAGTCGACGGGTTCGCGTTGCCACCACTGGTCGCGGTCCTGTTCGAAGACGAGGGTTTCGCCGCCGCGCTTGATGGTCAGGCGCGTGAGTTGTCCGGCCGGCTGGGCGGCGTCGGGAATGAGCGGCGCCGGGCCTTCCTGCGACGTGTCGGTGGGCGGCGGATCGTCGGTCATCTGCGTGTAGAGGAACACGCCGCCGACCAGTGCGAGCAAGGCGAGCATGAGGATGGTGGTTTTGTAGTTCATGGACGAAACCACAGTGAACTCAGTAACCGCAGTGACTGCGGTATTCGCAGTCATCAGGGCAGACACGCCAGCCGCGCTCATGGTACACCAAGTGGGTCGGTTATCCTCTTCGGCGCACGAGCCACATGATGAGGCCGGCGGCGAGGACGATGAGGGGGAGGCCGGCGGTGAGCGACCATTTCATGAGTGCGACGCTGCGTGGGCTGACGTTGCCGATGCGTGGGATGGCGCGGCTTCTAGCGCTGGCGGCGATGAGTTGGTCGCGATGGGCCAGCCAGCAGACGCTGTTGACGAAGAGCTCACTGTTGGCCGGGTGGGCCAGTCCGCCGGCGCCGGTGGTCAGGGCGTCGCAGGCCCACACGGGGTCGGCGACGACGGCGAGGCGGCGCTCGCCGCGCTGGGCGGCCGCGCCGATCAGTTGCTCGTTGCGCCGCGTCGTGTCATCCAGTTCCACCTTGCCCAGGTCGAACAGCCGCCGCTCGATGCGCAGTTCGGGATCGCGCACCACCACGAGTGGGTAATGCTCGACGCCGGGCTCATCGGCGTTGCCCAGTCGTATCGGCATCGCGTAGCGGAAGCTGGCGAACTGCCGGCCGAGGGCGCGGGTGACGGGCAGTTCCGGCGGCCACTGGTTGACTTTGAAAACCATCGGATCACCGGTGGCTGACTCCGGCTGTTTGGCGATGAGCACCTTGTCGGTCTGGACGGAGATGCCCCACGACTCGATCAACTGCAGGCGCGGGTCGGTCGCGCCGGCGGTGACATCCGCGGCCGCCTGTTTGCCGGGCGCGAACGATAGCAGCACGCCGTCGCCCGCTTCCAGGCGCCGGGCGATGTGTTCGATCGGCTTCTTGATGTTCTGCAGGAACACGGCGTCGGGGGCATTGGGGAAGAGGCGCTGCACATCGGGCAGGACGACCCACACGGCCCGGCGGCCGTCGGGGATATCGGGGATCTGGGTGTCCACGGCCGCGCGCCACAGGCGCAGGTCGAAATTCAGCAATCGCAGTTGCTCGGCGACGCGCGTGTAGCGCGCCTTGAGAGGTGCCGCGCCGGTGTCGTTGGCGGCGGCGAGGGGGTTGTGGTCGGTGAGAGTGACGAATACGACGATGGGGCGCTCGCCGGCCTTCTCGAAGCGGATGAGCGCGCCGGCGAGGCGGTCCTCGGCGGCGTACTCGGCGACGGCGACCGGTGCGTCTTCCGCCGGTTGTGCGGCGGGCTTCTGCTTGAGCGTCACGACGACTTCGCGGTCCTCGCTGAGCAGGACGACGGTGTCAGGGTCGGAGAGGCTGACAATCAGGTTCTCGTAGGCGAAGACCGGTTCGGCGGCGCGGTTGGTGTAGTACGCAGCCTCGGCGTCTTTGACGGCGTCTTGAGCCATTTCGGTCAGGGCGCGGGTCAGCTCGCGCACGCCGCTCAGAATGTCGGGGGCAACGCGCGGATCGAGGAAGCTGGCCGACCGGCGCTCGAGGCCCTGGACCTCGGCGATGATCGTGCCCAACTGCTGGTCGAGCAGCCATCGCGCGCGGGCATACTGCGGCATGGGTCCTTCGAGCGCGGCTTCGATGGCGGGGATCGACTCCTTGCTGATCTTGGTTTCGAGGCGGCGCAGGGTGTTGGCCTGCCGGCGCAGGATGGATTCCATAGAGGGCAGCCCGCGGCCGCGCGTCCAGGCTTCGGCCTGCTTGAACTGCTCGTGTTCCAGGATGGCGTCGACCTGGTCGAGGATGGCGCTGATCTGCCTTTCGGATCGCTTGAGCTGGGAAACACCCTGATCGACCGCGGCCTTGATCGGCTTGAGCCGCACGCGGAAGCGGTCGTGCAGTTGGCGCTGGAAGGCTTCGGCCTGTTTCGGGTCGATGGACGGATCGATGTGGCGGGTGGTGATGTGTTCGCCGGCGCGCTGGAACTCGCCGAGCAGGTCGAGGGCGCGGTCGTTGATCTCCGTGCCGGGGGTGACGAGGGCGACCATCTCGACATCGCGATCGATCGAGCGGACGACGCTGCGCGTCTGGGGCGAGAGTGTGTAACGGCGCAGTTCAGTCAGGTCGGTGCGGACACCGCGCAGGGTGCGGTAGTTGATCCAGTTGATGAGCACCACGATCGCCGCGAGTAGCAGGATGGTGATGGCGACATTGACGCCGTAGCGCAACCGGCGCTGGGCCTGAGTGGTGGTGGCGGGTTGTTGCGGCGACTGGTTCATGGCATTTTCGACAGACACTGGCGGGCAAGCCGCCAGTGGCACCGTCAGCGCCAGCGGCGGCTCTCCAGGGTCTTGACGGCGAGGAACAGGAAGAAGCAGGTGACGGAGACGAAGTAGATCGCCCCGGCGAGGCTGGCGATGCCCTTGGCAAACTCGTGGGCCTGCTGGTTCACGTTGACGAAGTCGGCGATGTCCTTCAGGGCGTTGCTCGCCCAGCCGGCCTGGGCGACGTAATCCATGAGGAAGGTGAGCAGGCCGATGATCAGCACGGCGATGATCCATGCGACGATCTGGTTCTGGGTGCAGGCCGAAGCGAACAGCCCCACGGCCAGGTACATGCCGCCGACCATCAGCAGGCCCGCGATGCCCACGAGCATCTGGCCGTACCCGGGATGCGGCTGGGAGTGGATCAACACCATCCCGATGATCGCGATGAGCGGCACGGCGAGCATGGCGGCGTAGAAGGCCAACGCGCCCAGCCATTTCCCCGTGACGGCCTGGAGATCGCTGACCGGGGAGGTCATCAGTGTTTCAATCGTGCCCGAGCGGAACTCCTCGGCGATCAGCCGCATCGAGAGCGCGGGGACGAGGAAAACGCACACCTGCACCACGCGGAGGAAGCTGTAGCGCATGACATCGGAAGACGCGCGGCCGGGCTCGAAGGATTCAAAGAAGAGGAACGCCCCCAACAGCGCGAACACCGCCATCACCACGTAGGCGATGGGCGAGTGGAAGAAGCCGGCGATCTCGCGGCGGGTGATGTTGAGGATCTGGGTCATGATTCTGAGCGACGTAGCGACGTAGCGACGAAGCGACGGAGGGGTGGAGGAAACAGGCGCGAAGGCACGAAGGCACGAAGGCACGGAGGCACGAAGGCACGAAGAAGAGGGAGACGGTGTGGGGCCGCAGGTCGCTGGCGGCACGCATGGTCGACTATCGCGGGCATCGTCACGTCTTCTCCTCTCTTCACGCGACCTCGGCGGGTTCTGCCTGGTCCTGTTCGGCGGTGATCTTCACGAAGAATGCTTCGAGGCTGGCGTGGTCATACTTGAGTTCGCGGCAGGGCCAATTGTTTGCGGCCAACGTGGCGGCGACGGTTTCGCGCAGGTCCCGGCCTTCGCGGGTGTGGATGGTGGCGCGGCACCAGCCGTCGAGCATGTCGGTCTGGACGTCGCGCACGGCTTCGACTTTCATGAGCGTTCGCCGCAGTTCGTCGGCGGGGGCCTTGGCTTCGATGCGCAGGGCGCTGTCGCCGCGCAGACGGGTGCGCAAGGCGTCAATGGCATCGTCGGCGAGGATGCGCCCGCGGGCGATGAGGATGATGCGGTCGGCGGTCTTCTCGATTTCGGGCAGGATGTGGGAGGAGACGACGATGGTGTGCCGGCCGCGCAGGTCGGCCAGAAGCTTGCGGACCTCCTGGATCTGGTTGGGGTCGAGTCCTGCGGTGGGTTCGTCGAGGAAGAGCACGGGGGGCTGGTGGAAGATCGCGGCGGCGAGGCCCACGCGCTGTCGATTGCCGCGCGACAGGGCGCCGATGACCCGCCGGTGGATGAGTTGCAGCCCGCAGCGTTCGATGAGCGCGGCGATGCGTTTGCGCCGGTCTTCGCGCGGCATGCCGTAGAGCCGGCCGCGGAAATGCAGGAACTCTTCGACGCGCATCTCGGGATACAGCGGGGTGTTCTCGGGCAGGTAGCCGATCTTGCGGCGCAGGGCGCGGCTCTGGCGGAGAATGTCGGCCCCCGCGACCTCTCCGCCGCCCGCGGTGGGGGGGATGAAGCCGGTGAGCATGCGGATGGCGGTCGTCTTGCCGGCGCCGTTCGGGCCGAGGAATCCGACGATCTGGCCCTCGGGGATGGCGAAGGAAAGATCGTCCACGGCCAGAGTGGGGCCGAATCGCTTGACGAGTTGCCGGGCCTCGATCATGGCATTCCCAAGGGGTACGCCCGACGGGACGGGCGGAAGCAAGGCGGGTTCATTAGTGTCGCCGGGGCAGCGTGTTGCGTCAAGGGGAGGATGGGGCTCGGGTTCCGGGTCCGGGGTTGAGGTTCGCGTGCGCAAGCGCGGCCTCGCGCGCAGGGGTTCTCCGCGAGCCCCCATACTTCGGTCCCGTATCCCTTCGCGGTCTGTGCGGCCTGCGCGGCGGCGATCGTGCTATTCCGTCGACTGCCGGCGTCAAACCCGTGAAGGCTGCACGGCTTTGCTGCCGATCTGTTAATGAGTCTTGGGTAAGGGGTTGGGTCAGCGGTTGCGGCTGGGGGACGGGGCTAGTATTCTCTGGTCGTTCCCGAAAGGAACCCCCGCCTGCCTGTGACTCCCGTATTGACAGGCTCCGACGAGAAACCCGAGGCACATCGAGGCCTTTTTCGCGATGCAGCTAAGTGATGTTCTAGAGCCCGATTGCGTCATCGTCCCGCTGGAGGCCGACTCCAAGCAGGCGGCGATCTTCGCGCTGGCGGACGTGCTGGCCGGGCATGCGGGCATCGAGGACGCGCACGAGTTGAAGAACGCCATCTGGCAGCGCGAGCAGATCCGCACGACGGGCATCGGTCACGGCATCGCCATTCCCCACGGCAAGCTGAAGGTGTGCGACCGGCTGGTGATGGCAGTGGGGCGGCTGGCCACGCCGATCGAGTTCGGCGCGATCGACGGCAAGCCCGTGGACCTGATCTTCCTGCTGGCCTCCCCGGTGGACCAGACCGGCCCACACATTCAGGCACTGGCGTCGATCAGCCGCATGCTGACGCAGGATCATCTGCGGCATGGGATGAAGGAAGCGCAGACGGGGCAGGATTTGTTCGATCTGATCATTTCGCAGGATTCGAAGCAGCCGGCGGGGTGAGGCCTGTTGCCGGGCTGACCGTCGGGTTTTTCCACACAGAATGGTCGCGATTTTCTGTTCCGGCCCGATGGCCGTTTGCTTTCGCGTGCGGCGGTGGTAGCTGTTGGAAAACAAGGCGCGATCAGCGCGTCGGAACCAGGCGCATTGGACGAGGACTGTTGGTGTCGCAGAGGGCATGGCGATTTCGGAGCGGATGGGTTCTGGCGTACTGGGATTGGGTGGACTGGTGTCGACCTGTTGGCTGTGATCTTGGCCCGCCGCCGGCGCAAACGGATGGAGGTCCTGTATGACCCGTATTGCAGTCCCTTTGTTGATCACCTTCGTTGCACTTTCTGCGTCGAGCGCGCCGGGCGCCTTGATCGCGTTCCAGGACTTCGAGAGCAGCGGAGCGCCGAACGAGGTGCTGTACTCGTTTTCGGGTAGCGGCGTCAATTTCCTCGGCGTGACGGCACCGGACAATGTGGCCGCGCTGCGGCATGCATTCACGGATGCACAGGGCAGCCTTGTGATCGGCAGCAACAAGAACGACTCGACGATCGGATTCGACCCGGTTGATGTGTCGGGCTACACCCAGGTGAAAGTGTCGCTCAAGCTTGGCGCGTTCGCCGGGAGCAACGGCTTTGAGGCGTCGGGCGTATCGGGCGGGCCTGATTCGATCGAGGTCCTGCTGAACCTGGACAGCGCGGGATATAAGCGGGTGGATTTCTTCGATATCCCCGCGGGGAAGCAGGACACGTTCCCGCGTCTGGGCTTGAGCATGAGCGCCTTCACCTACGACGTACCGGGCGGCACGAGTACGGTAGCGTTGCAGGTGAAGGTTGATTTCTCCGGTGACAACGACGAGAGCATGGTGTTGGATGACGTGCAGATTACCGGTGTGCCCGAGCCGGCCAGCCTGGCGCTGCTGGGTCTGGGTGGGCTGATGCTCTTGCGGCGTCGGCGCTGATCGGCGAGCAGATGGAAGCAGATGCAGCCGCGCTGGGTGGTATTCGGCGCGGCTGTTGCTTTGGCATATGCTCGGGCCTGCGGCCCGATGGCGGGCGGGACGCCCACCCCACCCCCGAGCCCAAGCCCGCCCCGGAGCCCACCCCACTTCGGCGTTCACCGCACATGGGAGTCAGAGTATGATGCTCGCATGATTGCTCGCATCCATGGTGTGCTCGAGGCGGTTGAGGAGGGGGCGGCGCTGGTGTTTGTGGAGAGTGCCGGGGTGACGTATCACGTGTTGTTGCCGGCGTACCTAGCCGCGCGGCTGGTGGGGGATATCGGGCAGCCGGTCACGCTGCACACGCTGCATTACTTCGAGTCGCTCAACCAGGGCGCGTCGCTCGTGCCGCGCCTGGCGGGGTTCACGAGCCTGGAGGACCGTGCGTTCTTCGGGCTGCTGACGACGGTCAAGGGCATCGGCAATCGCAAGGCGCTGCGGGCGATGGCATTGCGGACGGACCAGATCGCCGCGGCGATCGTGGATCGGGATGCGGCGCTATTGAAGAGCCTGCCGGAGATCGGCCGGCGCACGGCGGAGACGATCATCGCGGAGTTGAGCGGAAAGGTGGATGCGTTCGTGTCGTCGGGCGCATTTGGCGGGGGCGGGGCGGCGGAAGCGACGCGCGGCGGGGCGGGGGCGGCGCAGCCCGGGCCGCGCACGGCCATCGCGCGCGAGGCGCTGGAGGTGTTCCTGCAGTTGGGGGAGAACCGCTTGCAGGCGATGCAGTGGATCGACCAGGCGTTGCAGGGGGAGAGCGAGAAGCCGCGCGATGTGCAGGAACTGGTGCAGCGGGTGTATGTGTTGCGCGGGGGTGGGTAGTCGTTTTTGCGCCGGAGTTGGTCGACAGACTCAAACGAGATGACCTTGCGACCATGCCTCGCGCATCTGTCGCGGCCAGAACTTCTTTGGCAGAACGACGGCCACGTGCGGGGGCTTGGGGTAGACGATTGTTGGGAATGCCGAACAGCGGAGATGGCCGTTGGGAAGGAACTTCCGGAAGAGCAGTGTGACGGAGATGAAGCATTCGAAGGTGGGGCTGATCGAACGGGGAACTCTCACGCCGTAGAAGCGTTCCAGTTCGTCGGTCATCAGCCGCGCCATTTCGGCGAGCGCCGGATCGCCGGGTTTTGTGTGCTTCAGCGCGAACAGGTCGTGCGCGACGTCCGCGAGGTACTCGGGGTCGGTGTAGCCACGTCGATCGAATGAGAAGACGACGACGGCGGGGCAATCGTGGCGTCCGGGTTTGAACATCGCGACATTCGCCTGAACGATGTGGCTCCAGACCACAACGCCGTCGCAAAGCAGGTAGTTCATGTAATCGAACTGGGTCGCCATTCGGTCGCCCGGAAGCCAGTCGGGCCTGGGTACGCTCAGATAGGTATTCTTGGCCCACCAGGAGAAGCGGCGCGGCGGCATGCCGAAATTCTCGATGCATTCCTCGAGCATGGAATGGATCCCCCTTTCTTTCGGTGACGGGTAGATGGGTGATTCTGACGCCGCGAACGGGCATCGTCAACACCAGCCGGTCCGATCCACCGGGTTGGCTCACGAGGAGGCCTGCTTCGATGATCGCGCGGTGACTGACTTGCGAGTGATGCTGATGGTGATCTCGTCGGGGAGGTCGAAGCTGCGATGGCCGCCCCTGCCGTCGCGGATGGCGTGGGCGATCTTGTTCAGTTCGCGGGTGGTCAGGCGATCGGGGTCAGCGCCGAGTTGGGTGACGATGTGGTGAAGCACGCCGTTCAGGACGGGCGGTGGCAGCGCGGCGGCGGTCGGGCGGTCGATGGTGATCATGTCGCCGTCATGGGTGATGGCCGTGGCGGCCTGACCGATCTGGTCGTCGAGCAGGTGGGCGACCTGGCGCAGGTGTTGCGAGAGCGTGACGGCGCGGTGCGCGGCGTCGGGGCGCAGGTCGCGCAGCACGGGCAGGACGTCGCGGCGCAGGCGGGCGCGCCACCGGGTGGTGTCTTCGTTGGTGTGGTCGTGCCGGTAGGGCTGGTTGAGCCGCGCGAGGTAGTCGAGAATCGTTTCGCGATCCACGGCGAGCATCGGGCGCAGGAGGGGGATCGTTGCGTGGCCGGCATGGGGCAGCTTCGCGCGCCAGGCCATGCCGGCCAGGCCCTTGACCGATGAGCCGCGCAGGAGACGCATGAGGATGGTCTCCAATTGATCGTCGGCATGGTGCGCGGTGACGACGGCGTCGGCACGGGCTTCGCGGGCGGCATCGGCCAGCGCCGCGTAGCGCAGGCGGCGGGCGTTCGCTTCGGTGTTGCCCGTTACTTCGCCTGGGTGGATGTCGCGGTGGCGGTGGGGGACCCCCAACTGCTGGGCAAGCGCCTCAACGAAGCGGGCGTCATCTTCGGCGTCATCGCGCAGGTGGTGTTGGACGTGGCAGATCGTGAGTTGGAGGTCCCAGCGCCGTCGGGGGGCGAGGGTGTGCAGCGCGCGGCAGAGGGCGAGCGAGTCGGCCCCGCCGGACACGGCCAGCAGCAAGTGGTCGCCCTCGTCAACGCGGCAATGACGTCGCAGGGCCCGCGCCAGCAGCTTGACAAGCGGATGGTGGGCGGGATCGGCAGGTGTGGGCGGCCGGGGCATGGGCTGATGATACCGCGAGCAACGGAATTATTGGCCTTTGGCGGCCGAGGCGGCCGATTTGACGAATGGTCAATCACCTGCGGAGCCGGTGCGCGCCGCGACGGTGACCAACGGTTGGAGCATGCGATGGTGACGGCCGGGCTCGGCAACCTGACGCTGGCGAACCTTCTCGGCGAAAACAGCCTGCTGCTGTTGCTCGGGCTGGGGCTGGTGGCGGTCTCGGTGGTGCTGTCGATCCGCAAGCGCCGGCAGATGAAGCAGAGCAACCTGCCGCGCACGCGCGATGACCATGTCGAGCACGCGCGTCAGATGCGCGGCATGCGGGGCGAACTGGAAGATCTGATGGTGGATATCGAGGAACTGGCCCGGCGCTTCAGCGCGCAGCTGGATGCGAAATCGATGCGGCTGGAGAAGCTGATCGACGAAGCGGACGCGAAGCTGGCCGCACTGGATCGGCGGCTGGGCGAGATGCCGGGCGAGCGTTTCACCGAATCGGTCGCCCCGCCCGCGCCGGAGCCGGAGCGGCGGGCGCAATTGGGCGACCCGATGGCCGCGCGGGTGTACCAGATGGCGGATCAGGGGATGGAAGCGAACGACATCGCGAAGACGCTGGGCGAGCACGTGGGGAAGGTGGAGCTGATGCTGGCGTTGCGGGAGACGGGGTGAGGCCGCGGATGGATGCGTATGCCGGGAAGATTGAAACCACAGATGCACACGGATGCACGCTGATTCGGAAGAGGATCAGAATGGTTTGCGCAGGGACGCAGGAGCGCGAAGATGAGGAGAATGGGACGAAGGTCTTTCGCTGAGGGAAGTGAGGCGCGTGAGATCACAGACCGTGTAACCGGCTGCATCAGTGTGAATCCGTGTCCGCCTGTGGTTCCATTCGCCGCCGGTATAATCATCGCATGATCCAACTGACGCCGAATGAATGTCGTGTGCTCGGGGTGTTGATTGAGAAGGCGCAGACGACGCCGGGGCAGTATCCGCTTTCGCTGAATGCAATCGTCACCGGTTGCAACCAGAAGAGCAATCGCCATCCGGTGGTGAACTTCGATGAGAACCGCGTGCTGGATGCGATCGAGTTGCTGCAGCGCAAGGAACTCGTTCAGCAGGTGAGCATGAGCAGTTCGCGCGTGCCGAAGTTCCGTCACTTGGCGCGGCAAGTGCTGGAGATCGAGACGCCGGCACTGGTGGTGCTGGCCGAATTGCTGCTGCGCGGGCCGCAGACGGTGGGAGAGTTGCGCACACGGGCGTCGCGCATGCACGAGTTGGCGTCGCTGGAGGTGGTATCGAATGTGCTTGACGGGCTGATGCAGGGCGAGGCGCCGATGGTGAAGCGATTGCCGCCGCTGCCCGGCTCGCGCGCGGAGCGCTTCGCGCAGCTGTTGTGCCCGGATCTGCATCCACTGAACGAAGGTGTGGCGGCGGCTGCGACGCCCGCGGGCGGCGCGGCGGCATCGGATAGCGCGGAGATCGGGACGCTCAAGGCACGCGTCGAGAAGCTGGAGGGCGAGGTCGCATCGCTCAAGGAAGCGGTAGCTGTGCTGGCGCGGGCGGCGGGGGGTGCCGAATCCCGGGGCGCTTTAGACACTACCACCAGTTGAGGGGATTCAGCAGAGAGCCTTCCTGGAACGAGTTCCAGAAGCGATCGCCGAGCACTGCCGCAAGCAGGCCGCACAGGATGGCCATGCCGATCAAGACCCACACGCCGTACGGGGTGTCGATGAAGATGAACGCCCAGAGCGCGGCGCCCGCGCATGCGCCGAGGAACGCACCGATTAGGCCGTGAACGACGAAACGTATCCAGCCGGGATTGGGGTTGGTCGTCATGCGTGAATGACGTGTGAGCCGCACGAGTATTGCACCGCGCCGCCGACTCGCTCACGGCATCCACGGGTGCGTGCGTCGAAAGCGGTTGATCTTGAGGTTGATGCCGTGCCAGGCGCGATGGAGGGGGTGACGCCAGTCCCCGACGCGGGCCAGGCTGGCGGTGGCGATGCGCGACTGATCGAAGCGCCAGTGCAGGTTGCGCAGCAGCGCCCCGTGTCCGTTCGCGACCAGGTAGGCGTCGTGCTCCCGCATCGGCTGCAATGAGCGATGGAACGCCTCGCGCCGGTCGGTGAGGACGGTCGTCCACGCCCAGAGATTCAGAAAGTCCTGCGCGTCCCGGAAGGGCGGGCGCTGCCGGGCGAAGTGGTTCATGATCATGTCCAGCACGTCCGGATGCCAGATGCCGGTCTCCTGCATCGTGCGGCGGACGAACGCAAGGTCGAAGCAGTGGGCGATCCAGCGCTCGCGTTCGCCGGGAACGGCGTAGGCGATGCCATTGTCATACGGTATCGGTTCCGCGTCGGGCACGAGCCCGGCGACGAACTCGCGATAGAAGTTCACCCCGCCGACGCCGGGCAGCTTCGTGCGATCGATGCCGCGGTAGATCTCCATGGAGCGCACGGTGGGCATGGGCAGCGGAATAAACATGGCGCCCGTCGCTTCCCAGAGCGTCTGCGCGTAGTTGAGATGGCCGTTGCCTAGCCGCTCGTAGCGCGGATCGAGGATCGCGGCGTTGCGCTTGGACTCGGTGAATTCCTTGAGCAGGTGCGCATCGCTGACGCCGAAGAGCCGGCGTGTTTCGTCGGTGCCGACGGCCTCGTAGGGTTCATCGCGTGGGAAGACGCATTCGACCGGATTGATCGTGCGGACGTTGCCGCCCCAGGCGCCGGTGAACAGGGCGTCGTAGCCGCCTTCCTTCATGTGGGACAGCACCTCGAGGAAGAGGAAATGCTCCTTGTTGACCGTCAGTTCGTCGAACATGTCGAGGAACAGGTCGGTGTACCGTGCAAGGCGGCGCGGCGAGTAGGCGGGGGAGGAGGGCACCATGGAATGGTGCATCACGTGCAGTTCATGGTTCTGCCGCGGCATGGCCTTGAGGAAGCGGCGGGCCATCTCGTGCTCGGGATAGCGGTCGCAGCGCATGGTGAACGCGTCGAAGTGGTCGGCTTCCTCGCTGAGCAGCGTGTAGATCATGCGCGAGTCGTGGCCGTTCGAGCCGAGGACGGCTAGTTTGCGGCCGCGCATGGTGCGACGAAGATAGTCGCGCAGGTGTTCGAAATAGTCTTCGGTGGTGGCGCCTTGGACGAAATGCTGCGTGAAGTCGTAGTAGCGTGTGGGGGTGAGCGCTTTATCGAGGTAGTGCGCCTTGCGCATACGGTTGGCGCCCTTGGCGCAGCAGAGATCGAAGTGGTGGCCGCGCGTGA
Organism: uncultured Phycisphaeraceae bacterium; assembly: GCA_964532795.1. Lineage (GTDB taxonomy): Bacteria > Planctomycetota > Phycisphaerae > Phycisphaerales > Phycisphaeraceae > CAZHJL01. The sequence goes on from CAZHJL010000012.1 coordinate 21,116, forward strand.
AGAGGTTGTAACGGATGGCCTTGTAGTCGAGTTCGATCGGTTGGCCGGACGCCTGCAGGAGGCGAACGAGACTGGTGTCCGCGTAGACCTTGCCGTCGCGCGCGAGCCAGTGCCAGGTCAGGGGGCTGACGCGATCGTTGACGATGTGGAAGTTGTCCGGTTCGATGACCAGCAGCAGGTACGCGCCGTCGATGGTCTCGCGCGCGTGCTGGGGGTTGTCATGCCACAGCCGCGCGATGTCATCGGTGGTGATGCCCGGTTCCAGGAAGTGCGGCAACCCGGTGAGGTAGGCGGTGACGGGGCCATGCCGGCTGATGGCGACGTCGCGGCCGCATTCGGCGCGTGCGTCGGCGGGATGGGCCGGATCGATGCAAACAGAGATGCCACGGGGTGATAGCGGTTTCATGTTCCGTGAACTCTCGGAGAACGGACGCGTCCTCACGGGAAGTATCGGGCGGAACGGACAGGCACTTCGGCGACACCACGGCTCGGGGAAGGTGCGGCCGGGGGTTATGGGGCCCTGTGGAAAGGGCGCATCTCGGTATGATGGGCACTTCGGTCTTCCTTTCACACTGGGGTATGACATGAACGCGATGCAAAGACGATGGGCGAGCGGCGCCGCGTTGGCGGCGGTGATGGTGGCGGCGGTGCTGGTGTCCTGCGGTCCCAAGCCGACCGACAAGCAGGAGTCTGGCGCGGCGGACGCGGACATCAAGGCCATGAAGGCGCAGACGCGCGACCTGTGGTCGCCGACCAGCGGGGCGTACATCCGTGACTGGCTGGTGGTCGGGCCGATGCCCAACCCGGTTGTGCAGGACGGCAACATCGTCGGCCGGCTGACGAAGCACGTGGTGGGGCAGGGGTATGACCGGGACTTCCTGGTGGGCATGGGCGGGGAGTCGGGCGTCGAGCCGATGCCGGGCGATGTGATTCACTTCGGCAGCGAAAGGCGCACGTGGCGGGCGGTGACGGCGAAGACCGATGTGCTGGATTTCAAGGAAGTCTTCGCGGGCCTGGAAGGTGACTTCGTCGTGGCGTACGCGTACGCCACGGTGATGCGCGAGCAAGCGGGCAAGGCGTTTCTATCGCTGGGCAGCGATGACAGCGTGAAGGCCTGGGTCAACGGCAAGCTCGTGCACGACCACCGTGTCGGGCGCGGCGTGGAGAAGGATGAGGACGTCATTCCGGTGCAGATGAAGGCCGGGCCGAACCGGCTGCTGTTCAAGGTGGAGAATGCGCGTGGCGGCTGGGCGCTGGTGGCGCGTGTGCTCAGCGAAGGCCAGATGCTGGCGATGGACGCCGGCGATATCCAGCCGCGCTTCGAGGATTCGCCGCCGGGCAAGCCCCACATCCTGGTGCTGAATACGGATGCGGGACTGGGGCGGATGATGGGCGGTGACGCGAAGCTGCGGGTCGAGGTGGTGGCCGCGGGCGGGCGCGTGGTGACGAAGCTCGATCCGGCGCGGGGCGACGTGGTGGAACTGGACTCGAGCGGCTGGCCCAACGGCGCGTACGAAGTACGGTTGATGCAGCCCCGTCCGGATGGGTCGTCGTTCTACGTGCATCTGCCGCACTACAAGGGCGACTGGCGGGTGCAGCTCGGGCGGATTCTCGAGGCGCGCGACACGGCGACGCCGGGGAGCATCGAGGCGGCGCGGCTGGCGTTCTTCGTCGATTACATCAGCGATCGGCTGGGGGCGGAGGTGAAGGCGGATGCGATCGATTCGTTGCCGCTGGTCGGTTGGCAGCGTGTGCATGCGATCCTGATGGAGCACGCGGAATGGGAGAACAGCAGCGCGATGCGGCCGCACGGATTTGTGCGGATGGGCTGGATTGATCGGGTGGATGGTTCGCCGCAGTTCTGCCGCGTATACATGCCGCCGGACTATGACCCGGAGGCGAAGGACAGGACCTGGCCGTTGCTGGTGATGCTGCACGGCTACCATCCGCGCAATCCCGAATACATCAACTGGTGGGGGATTGACGGTCGACACCAGGCGATGCCCGAGCGGCACGGCGTGATCCAGATCGATCCGCACGGGCGCGGCAATACCGGTTACGCCGGCATCGGTGAACAGGATGTGCTGCGCTGCGTGGCGAAGGCCAAGGAGATGTTCCAAGTGGACGACGCGCGCGTGTACCTGACCGGCTACTCGATGGGCGGCGGCGGAACGTGGCACCTGGGTACGCGCCACCCGCACGTCTTCGCGGCCATCGCGCCGATCTACGGCGGCTGGGACTACCGGGTGTGGATGGAAGAGCAGAAGCTGGCGAAGATGTCGCCGCTGCGGCATTTCCTGGCCGAAGTGGACGGCACGTACGAGCAGGCGGAGTCGCTGCTGAGCACGCCGGTGTTCGTGAATCACGGCGATGCGGATGAACTGGTGGATGTGAAGAATTCACGGCGCGGCGTGAAGCTGCTGCAGCGCTGGGGCTATAACGTCCGCTACTGGGAGCATCCGGGGCTCGGGCACGGGCGCCTGGGGTGCGAGGATGAGATGCTGCGATGGCTGTTGTCGCACGAACTGCAGGGCTCGCCGCGCGAAGTGCGGCTGCGGGCCGGGGCGCTGAATGGCGCGCGGACGCACTGGGTGCGGGTGCTGCAGCGCGAAGACCAGTTCGGTTTCATGCAGGTGCGGGCGCGGGTGATCGATCGCACGACAATCGCGGCGGACAGCGAGAACGTGCTGCGCCTGGCGTTGACGCCGGGGGCGGAACTGGTGGATGTGGATCAGCCGATCCGCGTGATGTGGAACGGTCGGGCGATGGAGCCGCGCAAGATGGTGGAAGGGATCCTCACGCTGAGCGCGCCGGGCGATGTTGTGGCCGATCTTGAGAAGACGCCGTGGCGCGAGGGACCGATGCGCGATGTGGGCACGCGTCCGTTCGCGGTGGTGCTGGGCACGCGTTCGAGCGATGCGCGGATGCGCGCCTTCTGCAAGCTGCGCGCGGAGAAGACCGTGGACGACTGGGAAAGCTGGCAACACTGGCGGCCGCGGTATTTTCTGGATACGGACATGACCGATGAACAGGTCGAGCAGTATTCGCTGATTCTCATCGGCGGCCCGCGCGAAAACGTGGTGACGCGGCGTCTGGCGGATCAGTTACCGTTGACGATCGACGGGGGCGGTGTGGTCATTGGCGATGAGCGGTTCCCGGCGAAGGACGCCGCGGTGGCGATGATCTACCCGCATCCGCTGAATCGCGAGGCGTACGTGCAGGTGATCGCGGCTACCTCGGCCGACGGGATGTACTTCACAAGCGACATGGATGAGAGTATGGACTACGTCGTTTCCGATGCGCGCGTCGCGCCGTGGGGGATGGATGTGCCGGGCGAAAAGGCGTCGGTGGTGATGGGGCGGTTCGGTCGCAACTGGAACCTGGATGACCGGTTCATGTATCGCGGCGATGCGAAGGTGCGCGCGACGCTACCCATGCGCAAGGCGCCCGCGTATCTCAGCGCGGATCGAAAGGGCAAGTCGCTGTTGCTCAGCCAGGTGCTGGAGGGCAAGACCTCAGGCAGCTTCGGCTACATGATGCGCGACAGCACAACGCAGGGCCGGCCGCTGCAGATCGGTAAGCGGACGTATCGAAACGGCATCGCCGTGGGCGTGTGGCACGAGCCGAACTGGGCGGATTTCGACATCGAAGGCTGCGGCTGGACGCGGCTGCGGGCGACGGTGGGCATTGATCTGTGGGACGATCCGGCTGAACTCGAGGACAAACAGAAGGCAGGTACGCGGACGTACGTCGAGGTGTGGGGCGACGGGGATTTGCTGCACCGCTGCGAGGTGATGACGTGGGCGGATCGCGGGCCGCGCGAGATTGATGTGGATGTTCGCGGGGTCAAGAAACTGCGGCTGGGCGTGGCCAGCGAGTCCACGTGGCACAACGCGACCAGCAGCGTGAACTGGGGGGATGTGCGGCTGGAACGGTGAGGGAAAAGGCGCGAAGGCCCTTAGGCACGAAGCGGAGAAAGACAGATCGTTCCCGCAAAGGCGCGGGGACGCAAAGGACTGGTCTTGGGCATCGGCGTCTTCTCTGCGCCGCCTTTGCAGGAGGACCCAGACTGCGCAGTCTGCGGGCATCCTGTTCAGAAACCCAACTCGATCGCCTTCTGCGCGGTGAGGGTGTTGCCGGTGGAGGCGTCGTTGATGGTGATGACGGCCGTGGCTTCGGCCGCGCCGTCTGGCAACTTGTCGGGCAGATCGAGTTCGAGGGTGTAGTGCGTGCCCGTGATGCCGGAACGGTAGGTGCGGGCGAAGGGCTTGGGCTGCCAGGTACGCGAGGCCAGTTCGGTTGGCGCCCCGCCCGCGGCGGTGACGGTCAATTGCGCGGTGGCCACGCCGGCGACGGGGATGAAGCGGCCGGCCTGGTCGACGGTCTGGATGTAGAGCACCACCTGGTCGGGCGCTCTGTCATTGTCGGTGTCGATCGGGCCGGACTGGCTCTTGAAAACGACCTTCACGGCCTGGGGCAGGTCGGACGCGTCCACGCCGTCCACGCGCGGCTCGCCCTGCAGCCGCGCTTCGTAGGCCTTGAGTTGGGCGAGCTGGAGATCGAGCTTCTCTTCGAGTGTTTCCACTTCGCGCCGAAGCTGGTACAGCTCCTCGCGCTGCTGGTTGAGCACGGTATCGGGCGACTTGCTGCCGCCGACGCGTGTCGGGGCGCAGGCGGTGAGGAATGAGGGAAGGCTCAGTGCGAGGACGAGCCAGGCAGCGAAGGGCACTGGCGGGCGAGCCGCCAGTGGCACCCGAGTTGGCCAAGGCACTGGCGGACGAGCCGCCGGTGGCACCCGAGTTGGCCAAGGCACTGGCGGGCGAGCCGCCAGTGGCACCTGACTTTGGGACGGCCGCGCGTGGTTGCGCAAGGGCTAGTTTTCCTTCTCGTGGTTCTTGGCCATGTCTTCGGGAATACGTTTGAGCACTTCGTCGGCCAGGCCGTACTCGACGGCTTCCGTCGCGTCCAGCCACTTGTCGCGTTCACAGTCGCGTGCAATGGTGTCGTAGTCGCGGCCGCTGTGGTGACAGATGATCTCGAAGAGGCGCTTGCGGGTTTTGACCATTTGCTGGGCCCGGATGCCCAGGTCGGTGGCGACGCCGGTGATCCCGCCGATGAGCGGTTGATGCAGGAGCACCTCGGCGTTGGGCAGGACGAAGCGCTTGCCGGCCTGCCCGGCCGTAAGCAGCACCGCGCCCATCGAGGCGGCCAGACCCACGCAGTAGGTGGCCACTTCGCAGCGGATGTACTGCATGGTGTCGTAGACGGCCAGTCCCGCGGTGACCGAGCCGCCGGGTGAGTTGATGTAGAAGTGGATGTCAGCTTCCGGGTTCTCGTTGGAGAGAAAGAGGAACTGCGCGACGATGAGGTTGGCCGAGTCGTCACTGACTTCGCCATCGAGGAAGACGATGCGGTCTTTCAGGAGGCGTGACCAGATGTCGTACTGACGCTCGCCGCGCCCGGATTTCTCGATGACGATGGGGGTGTGCCAAGTGGGCATGATACTCCTCGTGATAGCAGTTTCTCGATCCGCGGCGGATTCTACATCAAAGCATGGGGCAAGACGAGCGGGACGCGCGGCGATCGCTTCCCGCGGCGGCGATCGCGGGTTTGGTGTCGGCGTGGGCGTGAACTAGGATCATGCGTCGAACCGGTTGGTGGACGTGCATCGCGCGAGGTGCAGGCGATGGGCCGTCGCGAACGTTGGTTGATCCTGCTGCTGGCGCTGTCGTCGTTGCTGACCTCGGTGCTGGTGGCGGTGTGGCAATTGCGGCAACGCTGAATCCCGGCGGTGTCGCCGGCGGTAGGTGTGAAGGGGCGGATGGTGTATGGTGTAGCGTGGTTCGCGTACCTGGAGTGACGCAGTTTGCATGATTCTTCGCAAGATCCAGGCATGACGCTTGACGCATCGACGACTGCATCGACGGGATTCCGTCCGCCAACGGCGCAGAAGGTGCAGGAACTGCTCGCGAAGCACAGCCTGCGTCCAGCCAATCGCTGGGCGAACTGGGCGCCCATCCTCATCGTGGGGGGCGCGATGCTGATCTCGTTCCGGCTGCCGGAAGGCTTGTCGCTGCTGGTGCTGATGGGCGCGGTGGTGGGGGTGATGGTCTACGTCGGTCAGCGGGTGCAGCGGGTGCGCGACCTCGAGCGGCGCGTGGGGCAGGTGCAGGAACTGGCGCTGATGCGCCAGTACCCCGACGCGTTGCGCCAGGCCTGGCGGCTCTTCCCGGACCTGGCGACCGTGGCCGAACTGCACCACCGACTGGCGGCGACGATGGCCCAGTGTCTCGATCACGTGCGGGCGCATGAGGCGGCGCTGGTGATCCATGACTACCTGCTCACGCGGCTGCCCGAGGCTCACCCGGCGACGGTGCAGTTGCGCGTGGTGCACGCGGTGGCGAAGCTCTCATCGGATCAACTGGCCGACGGCGATGATGAGTTGCGGCGTTTGCGCGCGGCAGGCGTCGGCCAGGCGCTGGAGGATGAAGGACACGCGGCGGCGCAGTTGTCACGCGTGACCCGCGCCGGTTATCGCTTCGCGCTTCTGCTGCAGAACATTCAGACAAACCACTTCGACGATGCGATCGCGATGGCGCCTTCGCTGGTTGGCTGGTTGCGGCCGCTCGGCGTGGAAGCGGGGCACGGGTACGGACTGATGGCGCTGGCGTACCACCACCTGTCATCGCGCGCGGGGACCCAACCGGAGGCGAGCGAGGCGGCGGAAGGCGCCGACGAAGACCGACGCTCGTACGCGGCGGACCTGGCCGAGGCCGCACGTCAGTGGTGGTCGCGGGCGACGCTGCTGTTGCCGGTCGATGCGCTGGTGTATCGCCACCCCGTTCTGGAAGACATGTCGCAAGACGCCCTGATCCGGGAGGCGACGCAGATGTCGGTCCCGCCGGAGGTGGTATGAGTCACTGGCCGGGCAACCTGCAGATGGGTGCGCAAGAGCGCGGCGATGCGGGCGCGCAGCACAAGGACGCCGCGCTGGAGCAGTGCCCTCCGTTCGACCCGCAGCAGATGCGCAAGCAGCTCGGACGGGACGGCTGGCTGCGCACGGGCGTGATCGTTTTCCTGCTTCTGCTGTTCTTCGGGTCGCTTGTCAACCTGATCGCCGCGGTGTTCCCACCGATCCTGGTGATGCGGCCGGCTTGGGAGCGAGTGTTGCCGTGGCTGTTTCCGCTGTCGCTGGTGATCCTCGGTGTGTGGATCTACGTGAGCGTGACGAGCGTGAAGGTCGCGCAGCAGTTGTCGACGATGTCCGGCCTGGTCGATCGTGACCCGGCCCGCGCCGAGGATGCGCTGGCGAAGTTGATGCGCCGGCGCATGCTGCAGCGGTCGGTGCGCCTTTTGCTTTACCATCGGCTGGCGGTCCTTCGCCATCGCCAGGGGCGGTTCGATGAATCGAGCGCGATCGGGCTTGCGGTGCTGGGGGAAGACGCCAGGGCGATTCGGGCGCTCGAGTCTCACTTGTGGCTGATGATCGGCGACGGGCGGCTGCAGTGCGGCGATACGGGTGGGGCGTACGCGTCCATCAGCCGCCTTCACGGGATGACACTGCGTCTGCCGGAGCGGTTGCAGTTGCTGACGCTGCAGACGCGCTACGAGATCGCCACTGGCCATGATGGTTCAGCGCTCAGTGATCTGGCGCGGAAGATTCGCTTCGCCGAGCTAATGCCGGCCGGACAGTGCGGCGCGGTGCACGCGCTCTTGGCGATCGCGGCGACACGTCAGGACAAGCCGGTGCTGGCCGACTGGCTCAGCAGACGGGCGGCGCTGCTGTGTTCGCCCGAACAGCTTGATGCGCTGGACGAGGCGACGCGGATCGTGCTTGACCAGATGTGAGACACGGAGAGGCAGCCGCTACACTGTTGCGGCGCGTTCGTGGGATAGGATGTCGTGCGCGGCATGAGGGAGATGCCGCGCAGGCACCGGCGAACGAACCGGCGGCGCCGCCTGAATCCGGATACGCCGAATGCTGCTGACGGACTGCTGTTGATGGATGTGAGATCGATTTGGAACACCTGATTCCGACTGAGTGGTTTACGCCGTTGCCGCAGTTCGTGCTGATCACGATCGCGGTGGTGGCGATCGCGGTGCTGATCAAGGGCGCTGACTGGCTGGTGGAAGGCGCCTCGGGCATCGCTTACCGCGCGGGCATCTCGAAGGTGATCGTGGGGGCGACGATCGTTTCGCTCGGGACGACGAGTCCCGAGGCGGCGGTCTCGGTCATGGCGGCGTGGGAAGGCAATGCCGGGCTGGCCCTGGGGAACGCGGTCGGGTCGATCATCGCGGACACGGGGCTGATCTTCGGCCTCGGCTGCATGCTTTCGGTGTTGCCCGCCGACCGCTTCGTGCTGAAGCGACAGGGCTGGGTGCAGGTCGGCGTGGCCGTGTTCCTCGCGGCGGTCTGCTACATCATGTGGCTCCTGCATCGCGACGAGGCAGCGATCGTGCGGTGGGTGGGGGTCGTGCTGCTGGCGGGACTGGTCGCGTACATGGTCGTGTCCGTTCGCTGGAGCCACCAGCATCGCGAGGGCGAGCCCTTCCAGGTGGACGACGACGAGTCGATCGACAAGAAGACGAAGCGCACGTGGCTCATGCTGATCGCGCTCATGGTGGTGGGCCTGGTGCTGGTGTTGATCTTCAGCCGCGTGCTGATCATGAGCGTGGAGGAACTGGCGTTGCGGTGGGGCGTGCCGCACGTTGTGATTGCGTCGACGATCGTGGCGCTGGGCACCTCACTGCCGGAACTGGTGGTGGGGATGACCAGCATTCGCAAGGGGCACCGCGAACTGCTGGTCGGCAACGTGGTCGGTGCGGACATCTTGAATGTACTGTTCGTTGTGGGGGCGTCGGCGGCGGCAAAGGACCTGCCGATCATCGATCCGGAGGCGGTGAACCCTGAGATCTTCCTGATCCTGCACCTGCCGACGATGCTGCTGATCCTGGTGCTGTTCCGCGTGTTCATTTTCGGCGCGACGCAGCGCGGGGTGTTCCGCCGCTGGAACGGCGTGCCGCTGCTGCTGATCTACCTGGGGTACCTGGCGGCGAACTTCCTGCTGTCGCGCCATGCGGTGTCCGACCTGTTGGGGTGAGGTGACGGGTATGAACCAAGTGGACTGGCTGGTGCTGACCGCGGCCAACCGCGCGCAAGCCCTTGGATACGAGGCACAGCTTGCGCAGCGCGAGCGCGCGGGGCGGCTATCAGGTGTCGGGGCCTGGATGGTGGTGGCTGATCCCGGCGGGCGGCGTGTCGGGTCGGGCGGATCGACGTTGTGGGTGCTGTACAGACTCGCCGAGCGACTGCGCAAGGCGCGGCCGGGCGCGCGGAGCCTGGCGAAGCTTTTCGCGGGGCAACGGATCATCATCATCCATTCGGGCGGTGACAGCCGGCGTCTTTGCGCCTATGCCGCGCAGGGCAAGGTGTTCACGCCGCTGCCGTGTGACGATGAACCGGCTGGCGGGCACCCCGCGACGCTATTCGACCTGATCAGCCGCGATCTTGCGGCGATGGAAGCGCCCGAGGCGGGGCAGGTGCTGATCGCGTCGGGGGATGTGCTGTTGACGTTCTACCGCAAGGAGGCGGATTTCTCGCCGGCGGGGGTGGTGGGCGTGGCGTATCCCGGGCCGGCTCAGCGCGGCGCGAAGCACGGCGTTTACGTGACCGGCCCTGACGGGAAGGTGACGGATTTCCTGCAGAAGCCGGACGAGCAGACGGCCCGCGCGCATGGCGCGGTGGATGCGGTCGGTCGCGTGCTGGTGGACACCGGTATCATCAGCCTCGACCCGGCCACGGTGCAGCATTGGATGAAGATGTCCGGCGTGTCGCTGAGGGACGGCTCACTGAGCAAAGAGGGCGGGCTGCTGGATGACGTGGCCGCGGGCCGCGCGGGTGCGATCGACCTGTACGAGCAGATGCTCATGGCGCTGCCGCAACAGGTGGATTGGCCGACATACCTGGCGCGGATGGGCCGGTCGCACACGGCCCAGGGCGAGGATACGGCGCAGACGGCGCGTCTGAGGAAGATCCACCGATCCCTGCACGGGCAGCCGTTCGCGGCCAACGTGCTGCCGTACTGCGAGTTCTTCCACGTCGGGACGACGCGGGAGTTGCTGTCGAACATCAGCGGCCTGAGCCGCACGGCGCAGATGAAGGGCTTTGAGAACTTCTACCGCGCGGTGGCCCCGGCCGGCGCGTCGCTGGAGGGGGCCTTCATCTACAACAGCATCCTGCAGACCAAGCAGCTTCGCGCCGGTGAAGGCGTATTGGTCGAGGCCAGCCGCATCGAGAACGTCGCGGCCGAGCTTTGGGGACAGAACGTGGTGGTGGGTTACCCGGCGGAGGCGCGAGCGCCGCTGCGCCTGGGCAAGGGGTGGGGGCTGGTCTGCCTGCCGGTGCGCAAGAGCGACTGGTCGGTGGTGCTGTTCGGTCTGGATGATGATTTCAAGACGCCGCGCGATCAGGACGGCACGTTCGGGAACGAGCCGATCAACGATTTCCTGTTGTCGCAGGAGTTGCCCGCCGGCAAGGTGTGGTCGGGGCGCGGCGGCAAGCAGACGCTGTGGGAAGCGAAGCTGTGGTCGGTCGGGCCGATCGATCGCGTGTTGCGGCTGACGCTGTGGATGATGGGCAAGCTGGGCGGGAAGTCGGGTATGCCGGCCAACTGGTTGCGCACCAAGCGTGTCAGCATGCACCAGCTTCTGTCGATGGTGAACCATGATCGACTGATCGCCCATCGCGCGGAGATTCAGCGACTGGTGGATATCCACCGTCTGGGCGAACGTCTGGCGGGCGATCCCTGGTTGCCGGCGACGCAGGTCATCGACGGGCTTCAAACGGCGGACGAAGCGAAGACGGCCGTCGGGCAGATCGAGGCGCTGCTGTCGCACGACAGTGAACCACTTCGCGATGCGCGGTTGCACCGGTTGACGCAACTCATCATTGAGGCCTTTCCTAAGTGTGCCGGGCGTGACGCCGCCGCGCGGGCGGAGCGCGCCGCGTTCGCCGGGGTCGCGGACGCCGTGCGTCGCCAGACGTCGCTGCCCGACAAGCCGCGCGAAGCGGCGATCCTGCCCGACCAGGTGATCTGGGCCACGACGCCGGTGCGGCTGGACTTCGCCGGCGGCTGGTCGGACACGCCACCGGCCTGCACGGAGCTTGGCGGCACGGTCGTCAACGCCGCGATCACGCTCAACGGGCAGTACCCGGTGCAGGTGATGGCCAAGCTCAATCCCGACCACGCGGCGGTGACGCTCAGCAGCATCGACCTGGGCCAGCGGATTGAGTTGCGCGACACGGGTGCGATCCTCGATTACACGAACCCGGCCGACTGGGCGGCGCTGCCCAAGGCGGCGATGGTGCTCTCGGGCATCGCGCCGAGCGATGCGAAGACGCCACTGAAGCGCTGGCTCGAGAAGCTGGGCGGGGGACTGGATATCACCATCTTCAGCGCCCTGCCGAAGGGTTCGGGGCTCGGGACGAGTTCCGTGCTCGGCGCGGCGATGCTCGCCTGCCTTTCGCGCGTGCTCGGGCAGCCGGCGCCCAACGAAACACTCATCGCGCAGACCAGCATGCTCGAGCAATTGATGACCACCGGCGGCGGCTGGCAGGACCAGGTCGGCGGCATCACGCCGGGGGTGAAGATCATCCGCACGCAGCCGGGCGCGGAGCAGATTCCCAGCCTGTCTTGGGCGGGCGCGGACCTATCGACGCATACCCCGCTCGGCCGCCGGTTGCTGCTGTATTACACCGGCTACAAGCGGCTGGCGAAGAACATCCTGCAGAACGTGGTCGGGCGGTACCTGGCGCGGGATCGGCACGTGGTGTCGGTCATTCACCAACTGAAGGACCAGGCCGAGCAGATGAAAGATGCGCTGGATCGGGCGGATGTCGAAGCGTTCGGCGCGGGGATCGAGCGTTACTGGACGGCGAAGAAGTCGCTCGATCCGGGGGCGACGACGCAGCCGATCGAGAAGTTGATCGCCTCGGTGGAGGATCAGTTGATCGGCAAGGTGCTGCCGGGAGCGGGCGGCGGGGGGTTCGTGTTCATGGTGGCGCGCGATGAGCAGGCGGCGCGGCGGGTGCGCAAGGTGCTGAACGGCAGCCGGCCCAATAAGCTGGCGCGGTTCTTCGATTTCAGCGTCGATGGCAACGGCCTGCGCGTAACGGTGTTATAGGGCGAACCGGCCGCGCTCACTTTGCGGACGGATCGGACCGACTCTTGTCCAAGGCAGTTCCGCCTTGACAGGAGAACGCGATGAACCCGCGACGCGCGCTGGTTACCGGAATCACCGGACAGGACGGTTCGTATCTGGCCGAACTGCTTCTTGGCAAGGGCTACGAAGTGCATGGGCTCGTGCGGCGGTCGAGCACGTTCAGCACGGAGCGTATCGACCACATCTACCAGGATCCGCACGAAACCAACGCGCGCCTGCACCTGCACTACGCCGATCTCACCGATGGCAACGGGCTGTCACGCCTGATCCGGCAGATCCGGCCGACCGAGGTGTACAACCTCGGCGCGCAAAGCCACGTACGCGTCAGCTTCGATCAGCCGATCTACACGGCCGAAACGACGGGGGTGGGCTGCCTGCGCCTGCTGGAGGCCGTGCGCGATTACCAAGAACAGAGTGGCTACCAGATCCGCTACTACCAGGCCTCAAGCAGCGAGCAGTTCGGTAAGGTGGTCGAGACGCCGCAGAGGGAGACCACGCCCTTCTACCCGCGCTCGCCATACGGCGTGGCCAAGGTGTACGCGCATTGGACGACCGTTAATTACCGCGAAAGCTACGACCTGCACGCTTCGTGCGGCATCCTCTTCAACCACGAGAGCCCGCGGCGCGGTGAGACGTTCGTCACGCGCAAGATCACCCGCGCGGCCGGACGCATCAAGCTGGGCCTGCAGGACAAGCTGTACCTTGGCAACCTCGACGCCAAACGCGACTGGGGCTTCGCCGGGGACTTCGTCGAGGCGATGTGGCTGATGCTGCAGCAGGATGAGCCGGACGACTACGTGGTGGCGACTGGCGAGACCCATTCTGTCCGTGCGTTGTGTGAGCGCGCCTTCGGCCGGCTTGAGCTTGATTACAACGACTTCGTCGAGATCGACCCGCGTTACTTCCGCCCGGCGGAAGTGGACCTCTTGTTGGGCGATGCCACAAAGGCGCGTGAGAAGCTGGGCTGGCAGCCGCGCGTGGGCTTCGGGCAGCTCGTGGACATGATGGTGGACCATGACCTGGAATTGGCCCGCCGCGAGAAGACGCTGATCGATGCGGGCCACACGGTGACGCAGGCGGGCGGGGTGTGAGCAGCGAGGAGGCGCGCAGGTGTGGGACTGGTCTGACAAGCGCGTGACCGTCACCGGCGGCGCCGGGTTCCTCGGCCGGTTCGTCTGCGACGAACTGCGTCGGCGCGGCTGCGAGCGGATCGATGTGCCACGCCGCGCTGAGTTCGACCTGACGTGCGAAGCGGATGTCGAGCGCATGTATGCCGCCCTCAAGCCCGACGTCGTCATCCACCTCGCGGCCGAGGTCGGCGGCATCGGCGCCAACCGCATGCACCCGGGGCGGTTCTTCTATGCCAACATGGCCATGGGTCTGCACCTGGTTGAGCACGCGCGGCGAAGCAACCTCGCCAAGTTCGTCCACACCGGCACGGTCTGCGCCTACCCCAAGTTCGCCCCCGTGCCGTTCAGGGAAAGCGACATCTGGAACGGCTACCCCGAGGAAACCAACGCCCCGTACGGCGTGGCGAAAAAGGCCGTGTTCGTGATGCTCGATGGCTACCGCCGCGAGTATGGGCTGCCCAGCGCGGTGGTGGTGCCGGTCAATCTCTATGGCCCGTATGACAACTTCGATCCCGAGACATCGCACGTCATCCCGGCGCTGATCCGCAAATGCGAGGAAGCCCGCGTGGCCGGCGCGGAAGCGATCAGTTGTTGGGGCACAGGTTCGGTGTCGCGCGAGTTCCTCTATGTCGAAGACGCCGCACGCGGCATCGTCGATGCAGCCGCGAAGATGGACGAGCCGGAGCCGATCAACCTCGGCACCGGCAGCGAGATCAAGATCAAGGGTCTCGTGGAACTGATCGCGAAGCTGACAGGCTTCGCAGGCCGCATCGAGTGGGACGCCAGCAAGCCCGACGGCCAGCCGCGGCGGTGCCTGGACACGACGCTCGCGAAGGAGCGCTTCGGATGGGAAGCGGAGATGGGCTTCGAGGAAGGGCTGCGGCGGACGATTGCGTGGTGGCGCGAGAACGGCTGAGCAGCCGGCGCCCTATCGGTGTCAGGAGAATCCCGACTTCCGTACAATGCGCGCCTTCCGCGATCTGTTGCGCGAGGCCCGGCATGCTGACTGACAACATTCTCGATCTCATCGGCAACACGCCGCTCATCCGCCTCAAGGGCGAGAACATCTTTGCCAAGGCAGAGTTTCTCAATCCGGGCGGCAGCGTGAAAGACCGCGTGGCGCGGGCGATGCTCGAGGGTGCGAAGCGGCGCGGGGTGCTGAAGGAAGATTCCATCATCGTCGAGCCGACCAGCGGGAACACGGGTATCGGTCTGGCGCTGGTCGGGCGGATGATGGGGTTGACCGTGCGCATCGTCATGCCGGAGAACATGAGCGAGGAGCGCAAGCGGCTGATCAAGGCGCTCGGCGCCGAACTCATCCTCACGCCGGCCGAAGAGAGCCTGCCCGGTTGCGTGAAGGTGGCCAACCAGATGCGCGACGCGGACCCGCGCGTGTTCGTACCGCAGCAGTTCGAGAATCCCGACAACCCGCGCGTGCACTACGAAGAGACGGCCCACGAGCTTTGGCGCCAGATGACCGGCGAGGTCGACTGCTTCGTGGCCGGCGTGGGTAGCGGCGGCACGCTGCAGGGCGTGGGTTCGTTTCTGCGCGAGCACCGGCCGGAGGTGAAGATCGTGGCGGTCGAGCCGAAGAATGTCAGCGCCATCCTCGGCCACGAGCCCGGCCTGCACCAGATCCAGGGCATCGGCGACGGCTTCGTGCCGGCGATCCTCGATGTGTCGATCGTGGACGACGTGGTCGAAGTGACGGATGAGGATGCGATCGAAACGACGCGCCAGCTTGGGCGCGACCATGGTTTGCTGGTTGGCATTTCATCCGGCGCGAACATCTGGGCCGCGCGTCAACTGGCAAAGCGCATGGCCGGCAACATCGCGACGATTCTGGCGGATCGCGCGGAGCGGTATTTCTCGACGGCGCTGATGTGATGAACCGGCAGATCATGTGTCTGGTGCCACTGGCGGCTCGTCCGCCAGTGCTTCATCAGATTGCATCACAGACACTGGCGGGCGAGCCGCCAGTGGCACCGCCAACCAAGACCCACGCTATCGCCCGTAATCGCTGAACGTCTTCGCCGCGTCTTCGCTGATCACCGTTGGGGCGTAGATGGCGTCATCAGCATTGACCACGCGGCCGTCGGGCAGGTGGTACAGGTTGCCCTGGCTGCCCTCGCGGTCGAGCGGGTATTGCTTGCGGAGCGCATCGCCGACCTCGATCCGGTCGCGCTCGGCGGCATCGAAGTCGATGCTCTGCGCGGCCAGTTGCTCGAGGCGTCTGCGTGTGGCTTCGGCCTCCTCGCCGCGCTCGCGCTGCAGCAGGTTGTGCTGCTCGGCGGGATCGGTCTCGAGATCGAACATCAGCGGCGGGGCGTCTTTGAACGCGACGTACTTCCATTGCCGCCAGCGAATGGCGCGGAACTGCGTGCCTTCACCCCAGCGGGGGACGAGGTTGTCACTGAAAACGGCCCGGTCGGTGTCGGCGGCATCGGTGTCGCCGCGCACGACGGCGGAGAGGTCGGCGCCCTCCAGATCGTCGGGCGGCGTCGCGCCGGCGAGCGCGGCACATGTCGCATGCAGGTCGATCAGGGCGGCCGGGGCGGTGACTTCCGCCGCCTGCTGTTCACCGCGGCGCTGTTGCGGCGTCGAAATGATCATCGGCACGCGTGTGCAGCCCTCGAACCACCCGTGCTTCCACCACACGCCGTGTTCGCCCATCAACTCACCGTGGTCGGAGACGTAGATGATGATGGTGTTGTCCAGCAGGCCGCTGGCCTGAAGCCGCATGAACAGGTCACCGATGACTTCATCGAGGTAGCTGACACAGGCGAAGTAAGCCGCGCGGGCGCGCATCATTTCGTCGTGGTCGATTGCATGGGCGTAGAAGCCCTTGCGCATGCCGACGCTCATCGGATGGTCCCACGCATCGCCGCCTGCGGGTACCCGCGGCTGCGTCACACCGTCGGGCCAATAGCGATCGAACCATCGCCGCGGCGCTGTCAGCGGGAAGTGCGGCCGGCTGAACGACGCGGTGAGGAACCACGGCGTGTCCGGTTTGCCGTGCTGGTGCTCGCGCAGGAACGCGACGGTTTCCTGGCAGACGACTTCATCCTGGATCATGCTTTCGGGGAGGACGGTGACGCCCGCGCCGGCCGTGCGATCGCGCATGCTCTGTTGCGGCTTGCCATCGGGGCCGAACGGCTCCCACTGGTGGCCGGTCTTGCCCGTCAGGTCGCCGTAGGGTCGATGCTGGAAGCCGACGAACTGCCGGTTGCCGCCCAGGTGCATCTTGCCGACGAGGCACGTGGTGTAGCCGGCGGCGGCCAGCGTGTGGGCGATGGTCGGCCGGTCGGGCGGGAGCACGGCGTTGTTGTCCCAGGCCCCCGCGGCGCGGGCGTGCATGCCGGTCAGCAGGCACAGCCGCGACGGCGTGCACAGGGGCATCTGGCAGTAGGTGTCGGTGAAGACCGTGCCTTGTGAAGCCAGGCGGTCGAAGTGGGGGGTTTCGACGGGTTCGCCGCCGCGCTCGAGCCCGCGATGGCCCATGCAGCGGAAGGAGTGTTCGTCGGAGAAGAGCAGGAGGATGTTGGGTTGGGTCATGGAGTCGGTTTTAGCGAATGGGGGCGCGGGAGGCAAAACGAAGGGATGGAATCACGGATACCCGCAGGCGGGAAGAGAAGATTGCCCGCAGATTACGCAGATGGCGCAGATTGGGAAGAACGGATGTCACCATCGACACTCAGGTAGCTTGGCGACTCCCCAGATGGCAAAGCAGTCACCGCTGGCAGTGCGACTAGGAATCTGCGAAATCTGTGGGCGTCCTCTGTCTCTCTGCCTCTGTGGTGAACCCTTCTTTCCGATACGATGGATTCAACGGGACAGAACGGAGGCACGCAGCACATGATCGCGGTAACCGGTGCGAATGGATTCATCGGGGCGAACATCGTGGCGGCGCTCAACGAGCGCGGCCGGGGCGATATCGTCGCAGTTGACGGCTTCGATGGCGGTATGCGCTACCTCGACCGCATGAAGGTGGCGGCCTTCGTCGACATGAGCGATCTGCACAAATGGCTGGTCGCGAAGGGTGGCGACGTCGAAGCGGTCATCCACATGGGTGCTTGCAGCGACACCACGCAGACCGATCGCGATTACATGATGTCAAACAACTTGGAGTACACCCGTCGCCTATGGCAGTGGTGTACGCAGCGGCAGTTGCCGTTCATCTACGCCTCCTCCGCCGCGACGTACGGTGATGGCTCGCAGGGGTACAGCGATGAAGTCGATCCCGCGATCTACCGGCCCCTGAATCTCTACGGCCAGAGCAAGCACGACTTCGACCTGTGGGCGCTCAAACAGGAGACCACGCCACTCAAGTGGATGGGGCTCAAATTCTTCAACGTGTACGGCCCGCGCGAGAACCACAAGGGACGCATGGCGTCGGTGGCGTTCCACGCGTTCCACCAGATCCGCGATACCGGCAAGATGCGGCTGTTCGAATCGCACAAGGAAGGCGTTCCGCACGGTGGGCAGAAGCGCGATTTCATCTACGTCGGCGATGCGGTGGCGGTCGTGCTGCATTTCCTGGATGCCCCGCCGCGCAAGGAACGAAACGGACTGTACAACGTCGGCACCGGGGTGGCGCGGACGTTCGAGGACCTCGCGAAGGCGGTATTCGCGGCGATGGGTCGCGAGCCGCGCATCGAGTTCTTCCCGATGCCCGAAGATCTTCGCGGCAAGTACCAGTACTTCACGCAGGCGACGGCGGAGAAGCTGCGCGGGGCGGGGTTTACCCAGCCTTTCCACACGCTTGAAACGGGCGTCAAGGCGTACGTTGATTGGCTGGTGGCGGACCATGCGTCAGGAACGTCGAACGCGGGAACGTAGGGCGGGTTGGCGGGGCCGCGCGGCGGTTACTCGTCGCCTTGTGCACGCAGCCTCTCGGCGGTGTCGGCCGCCTGCTTCGCCTCTTCCTCGCGGCCCTGTTCCTTCAGCAATTGCGCGAGTCGGTCGAAGTGACCCGGGTCATTCGGCTCGAGAATGGTCAGGGCCGTGACGTGGCGGACGACGTCTTCGGTCAGTCCCTGCTGCGCGGCGATCGCGGCGGCGAACTCGCGATACTGCGTGTTGTACGGCTCGCGGTGCAGCGCGCGTCGGATGGCGTAGTAGGCTTCCTTCGGCCTGCCGGTCATGCGATAGAGGAAAGCCAGCTTCTGTGCGAAGCGACCCGTGTCCTTGGCGTGGTCGTCGAGAAAGCGCAGGGAATCGATTGCTTCGTACGGCCGGCGATCCTCGATCGCCAGTTGCACCAGATGTTTGTGCGGCCACAGGTCGAACCGCCGGGCCTTGGCATAAGCCTGCAACGCGGTGCGCGCCGCGACGCGGTCATCGCCGGCGAGCAACTCTTCGGCGCGCATGCGAAGGAGACTGGGATTCTCCGGAAACTGGCTCAGCAGCTTCGACAGACGTTCACCGGTGACGGCATCGTCGCCCTCGAGCAGTTCGCGCAGCGTTTCATCCTCCGGTTTGGCCAGGCCCCAGGCCTTGAGTTTCTGATGGGTCCACTTGCCGAAGCTCTCCATGAATTGTCGCGGTTCCTTTTTGAGCACCTGACGCATCGCGTCGTCTTCGTCCATGTTGCGGCGGTAGCTGTCGAACAGCCGCAGCATGGCGTCGCGCCCGTACTCCTCGATGATGTAATCATGCATCAGGTGGGCCTGGGCATACGCGAGGGCGCGATCCAGCGGCTGCTCGGGACGGACAAAGCCCCAGGTGATGTCGTCGTAGGCGAAGAGCCTGTTGCCGTGATACGCGGCCGCGATGATCATCGCGGTGCGCTGGTCGCGCACCGGGATCTCCTGCGTCTGGGCGCAGCCTTCGGTATACCAGTGCGGGATGCGGAAGGCCGTCTGGTTGAGCGTGACGGTGTGGACGAACTCGTGCGAAAGCACGGTATACCAGTCGTAGCTGCCGGGCAGCTTCGGGCCGTGGCGCGGCGGCACCATGGCCAGCACGTCGCCGGTGCAGGCGGCGATGGTCCAGGTGTCAGGCAGGCCGGTGATGCGCACGGCGAAAACGCTTACGTCCGGCAGCAGTTCGACCACCGTTTTGCGCTGCGGCGTGAACGAGAACGCCTCGGTGACGCGCTGGTGAATGGCGTCGCCTTCCGCGGCGATGTCCATGGCCAGCACGCGATCGATCGGGTCCTTCCAGCGCACGATGAAATGGTCGGTCTCGATCTGCTGGTATTCGACGAGTTCCTCGGCCAGTTCGAGGCTGTTGAACACGCGGCGGTTGAAGGGGTCCAGTTCGTAGGCCTTCTTCAGTTCGACCAGGGCCGCCTTCTCATCACCGGCCTGCATGAGCATGAGCGCCAGCAGCAGGCGCGGCTGGGCCCAGCGCGGGCGACGCTCGATGGCCTGGCGCAGCAGGCGTCCGGCTTCGGGGTATTGCCGTGCGAGCGACAGGTAAGCGCCGCTGAGGGTGTAGAGCTGCGGGTGGCCCGGTGAGAGCTCGTTCCACACGCGTTCGACGGTTCTGAACGCTCGTTCGTTGCCGGCCAGGGCTTCCGTCGCCCCGAGCAAGGCGATGAGTTCGCGATGCCGGGGATGGCGCGCCAGGCCTCGTTCGACCACCGCGCGCGCTCCGGCCGTATCGCGTTGCACGAGATACATGTGCGTTTCCACCACGTCGGCCAGCAGGTGTTCCCGGTTGATCTCGCGCAGCTTGTCCGCGTAAAGCTGGGCCTGTCTGAACGCGAAGCCGCGCGCGGTCAGGCGCCCGAGCAGGGCGTAGGCCTCGCTGCAGTGCAGATTCAGCGAGATGACCTCCTCGGCCAGTTCAGCGGCTTCCGGTCTGTTGTCCTTGTTCACCAGCAGATTCGCCTGCGCCAGCGCGGTGGGCCAGTAGAGCGGGTCATCGCCGTAGTAGTTGTCGAGGGTGTTGTTGGCCATGTGGAATTCACCGGCCGGCCCGCCATTTAGTTCGGCGAGCATGGCGACGGCTTCGGCGATGGCGGTGGCGGAGCGGGCATCACCGAGGCGCCCGGTCAGCATCTTGATGCGCCAGGGCTTGAGCAGCGCGGCGATCTCATCGGTGCGATTGAGCTGTTCGAGGGCCCGAGCCTTCAGGATGCACGCCCGGCCGGAGGTGTCGTCCTTGAGCAGTTCCAACGTCGATTCCGGCCGGCCGCGCAGCAGCGCCGCTTCGGCTTTCATCACGACGGGGACCTCATCGTGCCGCCAGATGTCGTCATCGAGCTTGTAGCGCAGCAGTGCGATGAAGGCGCGCTCCTCCGGTGTCAGGTCTTCCAGTTCATCCCAGAGGCCGTGAAACAGCTTGATCTGTCGGCGCGTGGCGGGATCGAGGCCCTTCTCATCCAGCCGCGCGTAGACCTTGTCCGAGACCTTGTAATCGAGCTTCGGTTCCTCGGCTTCGGTGTCGGCGTCATCGTATTCATCGTGTGCCGCGGCCGGCTGCACAAGAAGCGGGAGCAACAGCGCCGCCATGAGCAACCAGTGCGGGAGCGGCATAGACTTGTCAAGCTGGAACGGAAGAGACTTCATTGACTTTCCCCATCGACAGCGTGGGAGCCGGTTACGGATGAGTGCATCACCAGACAAGACGCACGGCGCGGCGGCATTGTTTCCTATTCTAGACCACCTTTGCTTTCTCAATCACGCGGGGGTCTCGCCCCTGTCGCGTCCGGCGGCCGCGGCCCTGGAACGCTACGCCCGGCAGGCTTCGGAGAAGGCCTACCTCGGCGATGACTGGTATGCCCGCGTGAACGAGGTGCGCCAGGCGGCCGCGGGGTTGATCGGCGCGGCGTCGGCGGATGAAATCGCATTCGTGGCCAATACCTCGACCGGGCTGTCGCTCGTGGCTCGCGGCATCGATTGGCGGGAGGGCGACGAGGTGGTCATCACCGACGTCGAATATCCCGCCAATCGCTACCCGTGGCTTGATTTGCAGCGGCTGGGCGTCAAAGTCATTGAGGCCGAGCAGGACGAAACCGGACGCGTGAGGGTGGAAACGGTGCTGTCGAAGCTGACGGCCAACACACGCCTGGTCGCGGTGTCGCACGTGCAATACGCCTCGGGCTACCGCATCGACGTTGCGGCGCTTTCGCGCGGCGTGCACGAGATCGGGGCGCTGCTCTGCGTGGACGCGATCCAGAGCGTGGGCGTGCTGCCCGTCCATGTGCAGACGATGGGCGTGGATTTCCTGGCCGCGGACGGGCACAAGTGGATGATGGGCCCGGAAGGGGCGGGTATCTTCTACTGCCGGCGGCAACTGCTGGACAGCCTGCGGCCGAGCGTCATCGGCTGGCTGAATATGGTCGATGCGATGCGGTTCGATGAGTACCGCTTTGAATTCGCCCGCACCGCGCGGCGGTTCGAGCCGGGCAGCTACAACGTACCCGGCATCCTCGCCTTGGGGGCGAGCCTCGACATGCTGCTGGACGTCGGGGTGGACGAAGTCTGGCAGCGGGTGCGGGACATCACCGATTATGCGGGCGAGCGGCTGTGCGGCGTGGGGTGGCGCGTCTTCAGTCCGCGGGAAAGGGATGACGAGTGCAGCGGGATTGTCAGTTTCCTGCCACCGGCGGGGGGCGACCCGTCGCCGGAGCGGATCGTCGCGCGGCTGAAGGAGCAGGGCATCATCGCCGCGCCTCGCGCAGGGCGCGTGCGGATCAGCCCGCACTTCTACAACAGCAGGGGACAGATCGATCGGCTGATCGACGCACTGCGGGACGCGGTCTGACTACCGAAATGTCGGCCTGTCAAGGTTTTCCGAAGAGGACTTGCGGGGACCGCTGAACGGGCTGTCAGCGGTCCTCAATGCAATCGGTGCATGAAAGTGATCTGGGCCCGTCCACGGCCGTATAGCCAGGTGGCAAGGCGTTTGCTGAAGGAGGTTGGGATCATGCCGTCCGATGCTTGGAAAACAGGCAATCGGGGCGGTCAAAACTCGGCCGCGTGCGGCGACGTATCCGATAATTGAACGTAATGAGGTGACCCAAATGACCAGCCACGACCTGCCCCACCCGCACTTCGACAGGGTTCGTTCACTGGTCCGCTACGTGGACGAAGAACTGGCCGTCATCGAGGCGCGGTTTTCGCTCGGACTGGCGCCGGGGGGCGGCGGCTGGCCGTTGCAGGTGAATCTGGTCGCGCACGTGGAGACGCAGGACGGCTTCAACGACGAGCAGCGTCTGACCGCGGCCGTGGCGGACGGGCAGGGCATTGTCCGCCTGGACGTGGTGCGCCCGCGCCGCTGGTGGCCGGTAGGAATGGGGGACCAGGACCTCTACAGCTTCCGTATCCAACTGCTGGACGGCGACGAGCCGATGGACGAGTGGACCTCGACGCTGGGGCTGACCAGTGTCCGCCCGGGTCCGGCTCAGGACGCGATCGATGAACTGATCATCAACGGGCAGGCGTGCCACATCGATTCGTTTATCGCCGTGGACGCGCCCGACGAGCGCGCCTTCCTGCCGGTGACCGGCCAGTCGGTCCTGCTGGTGCGCGGGCACTACGGGCCGGACGTGCTCTACGATGCGGCGGATCGCGCCGGGGTGTTGCTGATCCAGTGCGTGCCGATTGATCCGGCGGGACAGCCGGCGGCCCACGTGGATCAGGAGGTCGACCGGCTGGCCAATCACCCGAGCCTGGCCGGCTGGTACGTGGGGCATCTCGGACCGGCGATGGACCACCTGAACCAGCGGATCCGCTCGCTCGATCCGACGCGCAGCGTATTCAGGCGGCTGCCGATGCACGCGGCGTGACGGAACGGAGCCTGTGCACCTTGGATTCATGAAGGTCCGGCGGAAGGGCGGGCCGACGTTTCGTTCACGGGCCGCGAGGTGTAGCATGAGAGCGCCCCGCAAGGGCTGCAGGCATGCAACATGCCCGCACAACCGGGCGTACAAGGAAGTAGGCAGACGGAAGGAGCGACAGCCATGGTGCTTGTGAACCTTGTCATCGGCATACTCGCTGCGGTGATGCTCGCCGCGGTCCACGTGGATGCGGGCGATGATTCCGAGGTCGCCGCCGAGCAACCCGCTGCGCCGGCCGCGGCAGCCGACACGTCGGAAGACCGGCCGGGGGAGGCCGAGCCGGTTGAGGTCGAACCGGCACAAGCGGATGACGCGGACAAGGAAGACAAGCAGCCGCAACATGACCCGAAGGTCGTCGCGCTGCTCCGGCGCATCGAAGCGAAGGCGAAAGAGACGAAGACGGTCAAGGCGCCGCTGGATCACTGGCGGATCGAGTCACTGACCGGCGACAAGCAGCTTCGCAAGGGCGAACTGGCTTACAGCAGCCAAGCGCCGGCGAAGTTCGCCATCCACTTCCATTCGCTGATCTACGACCGGAAGCTGGTCAAGCAGGATCGCTTCTACATCTTCGACGGTGTCTGGCTGGCGGAGAAGTTCGTCAAGGAACGGACGTTCGTGCGCCGGCAGGTGGTGCCGCTCAATGCGCCCGAGGATCAGCGCAACCCGCTGGAACTGGGTGAAGGCCCGTTCCCGCTGCCGCTGAACTTCGACCACGAGAAGCTGCTGGAGCGATTCGAGGTCGAGATCATCGAGCCGTTTGAAGGCCGCGACCCGGAACGCATGCGTGAGAAGGAGCGGAAGCACCTCGAGGGCACGGTGCGGCTGCGACTGACGCCGCGCGAGAAGAAGGGAACCGGCATCACGCGGTTCGACTTCTGGTACGACGCCAAGACCCTCCTGCCCCGCCGCCTGCAGACGGTGAACACGGACGGCAACAAGGAGATCCTTGACCTGCACATCGGCGAGGACGTGGACGAGAACGTGAACGTGGAGCTGGAGGAAAGCACGTTCGATACGGGCCCGCCGAAGGGCGGAGGCTGGGATATCAAGATCACGCCGTTGCGGAAGCCGGCGAAGGAGAATGGGGAAGAAGGTGCGTGATCCTCGGCCGGGGGACTATACCTTGTCGACTTCCTCGTAAGCCAGCTCAATCCACCGCGTGATGCGCCACGGCTCGTTCTGCACCGTGTGCGTGTCCTTCATGATCAGTTCCACGTTCATGCCGCGCGTCACGTCCAACGTGTACCGCAGGTCGTTGCGGATCTTCTTCTCGTCGAATTCGACGCACACGGGTACGGGGTCGGGTTTGCGGCTGAAGATGTAGTCGCCGCCCAGGGCCGCGGCCATCTTCTCCTGGTTGGCCATGGGCGCCACGCTCACCCGCCGCAGGCGCGGCACCTCGCGCTTCACGACGGCGATGCGCGTTTCCAGCGGCTCGCAGCAGCCGTAGCAGTTCAGACCGAAGTGCTCGAGCAATGGTTTCTGGTAGGGCATGATGAATTGTTCGAACATGTCCGGCGATATGCCCACCGTCTCCTGCGACTCGCCGAAGCCCCACATGTCGCTGAGCCGCGCGGGCGCGTCCGGGGCGCGGCCGTTGGCCGGCAGTTCGTCGGTATACGCCTGCCCGCCAGAGCCGACATAGTCGCTCTCGTTGTGGTCAAACAGCAGATGCTCGCGCTGGGCCCACTGGATCAGGTTGAGCATGTCGTCGTGAAGGAACCGCATGATGCGGTGCAGCGCCTCGGGCTGATCGAACATCGCCAGCATCATCTGCTCGAGGCCGATGAGGTAGACCAGCGTCTGCGCAAGGCCCATCGTCCACCACAGGCGGTGGCGCAGCCGCACGGGCAGCAGGTCGCCGAACAGGTCGCTGAGCAGTTCGAGGCGCTGCAGCGACTGCTCGCGGTCAAGCTTCGGTTCGCGCTGCTTGAGTTTCGGAAAGTCGGCTTCGAGATCCCTGATGGGCGGGTCCCATACGAAGCTGCCGCGGTTGTCGCCCTGGTGCCGGGGGATTTCCACGCCGTAATCACCGTGCTCGATACACCACAGGGCGTTGTACCACGGATCGATTGCCTGGTCGTCGCGGATGTGTTCCCACCAGTAGACCGTCGTGGCCAGGTTGCGCTCGACCTGTCGCAGGAACGGATCGCGGCACTGCATCTGATCGTGCGGCAGCAGCTCCTGCCACGAACCCTCAGGAAAACACACGACCATCGGGCGCTCGCTGCGCAGCGCGTTGTGTTGCTTCCATCGCCGCTTGCGCTCGGGCATCGAGGCGTCGTCGGCGATCTCACGAACGCGCCCCGCCAGGCGGCGCAGGATGTCACGATCATGTTCGGACACGTCAACGAGCACGGCTGCGTCTCCTTTTCTATGGGCTCCGGCTGATGTCACCCTCAAAAGTACCACTGCGCGGCGTTCGCCGCCACGCCCGCCACGCCGCCTACTGTCTGCCCGCGTCGGCCGCCTCCGGCAGGGCGTGGTACATGGCCACGAAGTCCTGCGGCAGGTCCGGCAGAATCTCGCCATCGCTCGTCACGTCCAGCCGAACCTGAACCACCTTGCGATTTCGCACCCAGTAGACGTGCGGCGAGACGGGGTCCGGTGATGTGCGGTAGTCATCGATCACTTGTCGGCCAAGCACCTGGAAGGCCTTGGTCACCTGCTTGTCTTCGATGCGGTACACGTAGGCCATGTGGTCGCTGGGCACGGCCAGCAGCATGCCGTGTCGATGCCGCAATTCCTGGCCGATGCGCTCGATCACGGCCGCGGCGATAGAGCGGTCGGACGTGATGATGGTGAAGCCGAGCTTGGTCACCCCGGTCTCGATCGCAACGTGCGGCTCGGGCGATTCGGCCGCCGCCGCCGCCTTGGTCAGCGCGAGGGCGAACACGTCGTCCTGTGTCTTACCCCAGTCGCCAACATCTCTCGGGTGAACATCATGGGTGCTCTCGATGCAATAGACGAGGGTCGTAACCACGCCCGGCAGATCGGTCCGGTGCGCGACGGACTGTTCGGGCACGTAATCGAAATAATCGGCCGGCCTGAAACGCACGGCGAGGAACGGCTCCACGGCGTCAAACTGCGAGCGGCTGCGCGCGATCGCCTGGCCCTCCAGCCGATGCCGTTCCTGGCGATCGAAATGCGCGGCGATGACCTTCGGCCAGTGTTTCGGGTCGTGGTAGCGACAGCGGGCCGCGAGATTGCGCAGACCGTACCGCAGGCCGTCCGGGTCGTTGACGACCACCACCGCCGCGCCCTCGATGCGGATCGGGATACCACGTTCCTTGAAATCCTGCCTGACCAGATCGATGAAGCGGTCGAACTGTTCGGGTTGCTCGAAGCTTGCCCAGTTTGGCATGGGGGGAGCCTGCGCCGCCGCCTGGGACGCCTGCGGCCCGTTTGCAGGGGCGGGGGGGCCGTCTTCGCCGCACGCGCTCAACACGGTCGCCAGCCCGGCCAGCAGCATGACCAACGTGGGCCCTCGACGCAGCGTGAAACAACACATTCAGGGGTCCTTTCATGGTCGCTCGCGCAGGGCCGGTCTCCGGCGAGCCATCGGGACAGGTCGCGCTTGCCCAAACGCCTCCGGCAACCGACAATCAGTCTACGTTCACCGGCCGCCGTCGCCACCTCGGGCGAGGGCAGCATGATCTGGGCGTGCGTTTGCGGCAGGCCCAGGTCGGTCGCGTGAACTTTCGACACAATCCAATGGGAGACCGGGGCGCATGAGCAACGACATCACGAAAGAAGACAATCTCGCCCAGGTGTTCAAGGCGCTGGGCGAACCGGCCCGGATGGGCATCCTGAAACTGCTGCCGGCATCGGACGATTGCGAAGATGTTTACAACGTCTCGGAACTGGCCGAGGAACTCGGCCTCTCTCAGCCCACGGTTTCACACCACCTGTGCGTGCTCAAGAACGCGGGCCTGGTGCAGTGCCGCAAGATGTGCCGCGACAAATACTACTGGCTGGATCGCGCCGCCCTGGATGAAGTGCTTTCGCGCCTGGGCGCCTTTCTCGAAAAGTAACACTCACGCCGCGAAGTCGTTAGCGTAGGGGGGCCGGGGCCGGACGGTCGGTCGGTGTCATTCAATGATTTGGGCGAGGCGTCGCATGGAATATCGCGCATTGGGTCGAACGGGTGTGCAGGTCAGTCCCCTTTGCCTGGGATGCATGATGTTCGGGGGCAAGACGAACGAGGTCGATTCGATCGCCATGATCGACCACGCCGTCGAGCAGGGGATCAACTTCATCGACACCGCGAATTCCTACTCGCGCGGCGAAAGCGAAAAGGTCGTCGGCAATGCCCTCTCGCGCGACGGTAAGCGCGACCGTATCGTGCTGGCGACGAAGGTGTTCGGGAAGATGGGCGACGATCCGAACATGTTCGGCAACCATCGCCGCAACATCATCGAAGGCTGTGAAGCGTCGCTGCGACGACTGCGAACCGACTGGATCGACCTGTACCAGATCCACCGGCCGATGCCGCGCATCCCCATCGACGAAACGCTGCGGGCGCTGGACGACCTTGTTCGCAGCGGCAAGGTGCGATACCTGGGCACGAGCACCTTCGCGGCGTGGCAGGTGATGGAATCGTTGTGGGTTGCGAAGGAACTGGGCCTCAACCGATTCGTGTGCGAGCAGCCGCCCTACAACCTGCTGGACCGGCGGATCGAGCGCGAACTGGTGCCGATGTGCCTGACGTACGGCCTGGCGATCATCCCCTGGTCGCCGATCGCGCAGGGCATGCTGACGGACAAGTACACTCGAGGCGAACCGGCGCCGTCCGGGGCGCGGCTGCAGCCGGATTACCTGCGGGGCGACATGGTCCGCAACGAAGCCGCCTTCGACATCCGCGACCGCGTGGCCGCCATCGCGAAGGAGAAGGGCTGCGCCACCAGCCAGTTGGCCGTGGCCTGGACCATGCACCAGCCGGGCATCACCAGCCCGATCATCGGCCCGCGCACGATGGAGCAGTTGGTCGATAATCTCGGGGCGCTGGACGTCGAGGTGACGGACGGCGACCGCGAGCGCCTGGACGAGGTCGCCAAGCCGGGCGAGGCGGTTTCGTCCTTCTACAAGGCCGACTGGGGCCGAGCCCTGCACCGCTGGTGATTCCTGCGCCACATCGGTGGCATTGCCGAAGCCCTGTGTTAGCTTTCAAGCGAAGTCCCTTCTAGCGACGGAGGCGATGGATGCATGCGCAAACATGGGTGTCATTGATCGTGGTGACCATGCTGGCCGTGGCAGCCGACGGTGCCGTCGTCCTGCAACTCGACAGCGAAGAGCACGCGACCGAGGCCGGCGTGGTGCTTGAGGGCGCCTGGCAGGAGAGTTCGCACACGGGCGGCTACGTGGGCGACAACTACCTGCACGATCAGAACTCGAACGATTTCAAGTCGGTCTATTGCGAGTTCACGGTGCCGCAGAGCGGGCTGTGGGACGTGCAGATCATCTGGACGGACGGTGACAACCGCGCCACGGCTGTGCCGGTGACCGTGGCCTACCAGCCCGCGACCGGCGACGCCATCGTTTCCACGTCCACCGTTGATCAAACCAAAAGCGGCGGCACATGGACATCCGTCGTCAAGGCACCGCTTCCGGTCACGGCCGGTAAGCTGCTGACCGTGCGGATCGCCAACTACAGCCTTGTCGCCGTGCAGCCGCTGATCTATCCGCCACCCGATCCCACCTACGTGAAGGTGCCGATCAATCCTGCTTTCGACGGCTACGTCATCGCTGATGCGGTGCGGCTCGAGCTGGTGCCTGAACCCGCGTCGGCGGCGATCGTGGGACTGGGGCTTGCGGCGTTACGCCGACGACGTCGTCGCCACGTGTGATCGTTGCCGGTCGGGCCGCTCGCCCGCTTGGCGCGATCCGACGCCGCGGCGATACTGCCCGAATGCCGCTGCACCCGCCATACGCGTATCTGAGTGCCGCGCTGCTGCTCGTGCTGGCCACGGGTGGCTGCTCTGA
Organism: uncultured Phycisphaeraceae bacterium; assembly: GCA_964532795.1. Taxonomy (GTDB): domain Bacteria; phylum Planctomycetota; class Phycisphaerae; order Phycisphaerales; family Phycisphaeraceae; genus CAZHJL01. Next base: position 50,240 of record CAZHJL010000012.1, read on the forward strand.
CCGGGGCGCTGCGCAACCGGATACTCAGTTGACGCGCGACATGCTCGACCAGTCGCTGTCGCTAGGCCGGCAGTTCATGCTTAACAACCAGCGGCCCGATGGGCGGTTCCACTACGAGTACGACTTCGTCGCGCGCCGTGACGCGGCTCAGGACCACCCCGCTCGGCAGGCCGGGGCATTGTGGGGGCTGGCCCTGATCCACCACGATCAGCCGTCGCCCGAAACCGCCGCCGCAGTCGCGCGCGGCCTGGACTTCTTCCACCGAGTTTCGAATCACACCGTCGAGGGCTGGCGCGTACCCGAGTACGAGCGCGGCGAGGATGGCCGCACCGGCACCGTCGCGCTGCTGTGCCTGACGCTGATCGAAGTGCTCCGCACCGACGATGCGCTGGGACGGCGCATCGAGTTCGAACACGACCTGGGACGATACATGAAGTTCCTGCTTTCGCTGCGCCGCCCCGATGGGCGTTTCTGGGGCGCGTACGATCCGCAGACCGGCGGCGGGCGCGGCCGGCCTTCGCCGTACGCCGATGGCGAAGCCCTGCTCGCGATGGTGAAAGCCGCGCGTTACGCCGGTATGGACGACCTGCGCCAACCGGCGGTCGAAACGGCGCAGGCCATCTACGAGGCGTACGTCACCGAAGCGCGGCAGGCCAATCCCGACAGCGATCTGACCAAGGGCGTCTATCAGTGGGCCTCGATGGCCTTTTTTGAGATGCACGACGCCGGCTGGGACACCGGCAATACGTGGGCCCGACGCACCATCGAACTGGCCCACTGGATGATCGACACCCACCGCACGCTCGAACGCGAGCGCAACACCGGCTACGCCTACGAGGGCATCATCGTGGCTCGCGAACTGGCGCGGCGAATGGGCGACGACGAAGCGGTCGCCAAGTTCGACCGCGTGATCGATCAAGGCATGGCGAAGCTCACAAGCTGGCAGGTCGGTGGGCCGAACCTAAACGCCTTCTTGCGCAACAACCCAACCGATGACCCGCGTGCCCTCGGCGGCGTGATGGGTGCCGCCGATGAGCCGCGCCTGCGCATCGACACCACCCAGCACCAGATGCACGCGGTCATCCTCGCGCGGCGGTGGGTGTATGAGTAGGCGCTTCGCCGGTGCTTGGTCCTGCGCAATCGCACCCGCGGGTGAACCAGTGCCGTTCGACCCGTCTACGGCCGAAGGCTTCGCATCGATTCGGTGATGCGGTCCTTCACGTCATTCAGCGCATCGCGCGGCCCCCACGCCTCGTAGACGTACACGCTGCGCTCGACCGGGACGATCGCCGCCATGTAGCGGTGCGGCTTGTTGCCGATGCTCTTCTCCCCGACGAACAGCTTGCCGGGCGTCCCGCCGGCGGTGGTGAATGACTGCTCGTCGGTTACCGCGATCGCCCGCGTCTCGACGAGCGTGCGGCGGACGAGCGTACCCCAGAAATCGAGCGTGCCGCCTTCGTAGTTCTTCTGCTTCGTCACCTTGAGCAGCACGCCGTTGGCCGACAGCGCCCGGGTGATCTGTTCGTGCTGCACGTATTTCACGAACGACCCGGGCATGGTGAAGCGGATCTTCGAACTGAACCACCGCTCGTCAATGCTTGCCGGCCGCGTGCCGCCGATGAACTCGGTCGCCAGGTCGCGCACCCACGGGAAGGGCACCTGCACCGCCAGATCCCGGCGCGAAACGGGCGCGTTGAGCTTCACCGTGATGGTGGAGTACGCGATCGACTCGTCGAGATAGCGCAGCCGGCCCTTGATCCGCTCGACCATCTCGGTCAGGCGCTGCAGTTGCTCCTCGATCTTGAGCATATCCTCGACCTTCTCGGCCTTGGCCAGCAACGCGCGCAGCCGCGCGATGCCCGTTTCGGCGGATTTCAGACGCATCTGCAGATCGGTGTACTCCTCGGTCACATCCGAGCCGATCACCTGTTTCTCGGTGACTTCCCCCAGCTTCTCGAGCGCAGCCATTGCCGCATTGAGCTGCGGGGCGGGCACCTTGATGACGATCACTTCGCGACGCAGGCTCTGCAGGAACCCGCCCAGTTGCTCGGCGAGCGCCCGGATGTCGCTCGCCGCCTGCCGCGCGTCCGGCACGACGATGGTCACATCGGCGTTGTAGATCATCAGGCGCTTGGCCCGGGCGGGGTCGGCATCAGGCGCTTCGGGGGCGGGCGATGCGCTCTCCGGCGACGCCTGGGCCGCAGCGACGCCGCGCACACCGGCCGGCGATGTCCCCTTTGAGGAGTCGGTCTGAAGCGCCGCATACGTGGCGCAGCCGGGCAGGAACGGGTAAATGAACAGGCAGAGAACAAGCAGACAGCGCACGGGTCGAGCCTTCATCGGTCGTCCTTTCTTCGTCGGTTGATCAGCAGGTTGAAAGAGTCCACCGAGTACAGGGCGCGGATGACGCGAAAGGTTCACCGGCGAGAAAAGACGAATCGCCGACGCGCGATGGATCGCAATGAGAAAGAACGCGGAATGATCATCCGCGGGCCGCCGGCTGCATTCGTTTTCAGCCGATGTTCAGTCACTCACTTGAGGAGCGCCGATGCGATGGCGTTCCATTCTTCGTCGAAAGAGGCGTCGCACACCGGCTTGCCGGCGCGGCGGTACCAGTACGCTGCGTTGCCCGGGTCGGGCTCTTTCCGGTGCAGATAAGCGTGCACCCAGGCCCCGTCAGGCGAGTCAACGCCCTGCGCGACCTGGTGCGCCTTGTCCCAGTCGCCATTGGCCTCCCACCACAGGGCCGCGACGGTCTGCGGGATGTCGTCGGGCGGCGCATCGTCATTGAGCGTCTGCTTGAGTTGGTCGAGTGTCATAGTCAAACCGTAGCCCGCGCCCCTCGCGGTCTCAAGCAGTGATAGGCAAACCAAAAGCCCAGGGATCGTAATCCCTGGGCTTCGTGTACTCGGATCGCGATGTTCGACGTGACTTCGCCTCACGCCAGGCTTGGATCAAGCTTCTTGACCAGTTCGACCAGCTCCGCCACGTGGGCCGCGGATTCGTCCATGAGTTTCTGCTCTTCGGCGTTCAGTTCGATTTCGATCACCTTCTCGACGCCGCCGGCGCCCAGCAGCGTCGGCACGCCGACGAACAGGCCCTTGATGCCGAACTCGCCGTTGCAGTACGAGGCGCAGGGCAGGATGCGCTTCTTGTCGCGGATGATCGACTCGACCATGTCGGTGGTGCCCAGGGCCGGGGCGTAGTAGCCGCTGGTGCCCATCTTCTTGACGATCTCGCCGCCGCCGACCTTCGCCCGCTGCACCAGCTCGCCCAGGCGCTCCTCGCTGATGAACTGCGTCACCGGGATGCCGGCGATATTCGTATAGCGCGGCAGGGGCACCATGTCGTCGCCGTGGCCGCCCAGCAGCAGGGCGTTGATGTCTTCCACGCTGAAGCCGGTCTCCATCGCGATGAAGGTCTTGAAGCGCGCCACGTCCAGGCAGCCGGCCTGTCCGATGATCTTGCTCGTATCAAAGCCCGTCACCTTCCACGCCGTGTACACCATCGCGTCCAGCGGGTTGGACACCAGGATCACAATCGCGTTGGGCGCGTGCTGCTTGATATTCTCGCTCACGCTCTTGACGATCTTCACATTCGTTTCGACCAGGTCGTCGCGGCTCATGCCGGGCTTGCGCGGCAGGCCGGCGGTGACCACCACCACTTCCGAGCCGGCGATGGCGCTGTAGTCATCGGTGGCGGTGATGTTGGCGTCGAAGCGATCGAGCGGCCCGCACTGGACCAGGTCGAGCATGCGCCCTTCCACCGGCAGCATGTCGTCCTTGCGGATGTCGATGGCGACGATGTCGCCCAGTTCCTTGATGGCGCACCAGAGGGCGACAGTCGCGCCGACATTGCCGCCTGCACCGACGATGGAGATCTTGGGACGCGTGGGCATGGGTAGACCTTTCCTGTCTGAAAGCGTTCCTGGGGTTCGGGATCTTCAGTTCTCGGGGGTTTTGCGTCGCTTAAGGCTCGGGGGCTCGGGCCGCCGGGCCTTGGCGGGACATCATACGCATTGACCGGAACCGGACAAGGCCGCCCGCGTGCGGGGATCACGCAAGGCTGATCCTGACCGCCCAGTCCTCGTTAGCGTCTGTCAGGTTGAGCGCGAGATGCCCGTCCGCGTCGGGTCGGGTCCGTTGGACCGGTGACAGCCAGCGGCCCCGGCGCGGATCAAACCACCGCACCTCGTAGGTTGCGTCCGGCCTCAGGCCGCCGATGGTCGGCGCGGGACAACCGACCTCGAAGTAGGCCACCGCGAGGGAGCGATCATCATTCATCATCAGGAACCCCGCCCCCTCAAGCCGCGCGTCGTCGCGTCGTCGCAGTGAAGCGGGCGAGAGACTGCCCGTTGCGGGGTGCAGTTGCTGCCAGCCGCGCTCGTCGCAGCGCAGCAGTTCACGGATATGCCCGGCCTGCTCGCCGAACGCGTAGCCCATCGCTTCCCAGGTGAACGGCTCATCTCCCGGCGCCTCGCCCGTCGTGTTGCCTGCGAACGAGCCGTCCCCGCAGATGTGCCCCGCCAGGCCGCCCGAGAGCACACTGCCGTAGAGCATCGCGCGCGCGAAGTAGCATTCACGATCCGATCCCGGCCGCGGCTTCTCGTCGCCGACCTTGCTCGCCGACCATCCCGGGTAGTACGGCTCCTGGTTCAGCGCCGGCCACGGATCGTCGAGCGCGAACAAAGCCTCGATCAGCGGGTAGATCCGATGGTCGCGGTAACGGTTGCCCACGCCGTGGAAGTTCAGCCACGGGGCGGCTTCGCCGTGCCCGTAGTCCGTCAGCGTCGAACCGTCCGCCAGCGCCGTGCACGGCTGGCCAAACGGCGGCGGGCCCCATGTCGCGTGCCAGTGATTCAGCGCGGCATTCCATGTCGGGCCGTCCAGGTCGAAATCCGGGTGATGCCAGTCGTGGTGCACGCCGCTGAAGATCACGTTGTACGCGCCGTAGCGCGCCACGATGTACTGCACGTACCGTGCGAACGACGCCGGCCAATCGTGGTAGTGCTTCCAGCCCGGGCCGTGGTCGCGGCGCACCGTCTCGAGGAACGTGACGAAGCCCTGCTCGACCAGATACGCGATCTTCCTGTCCAGCGACTGGAAGTAAGCGGGGTTGATCCGATCCAAGTCCGGCATCACGTCCGGATGACTGGGGCTGCGGCCGAGAAAGACGAACGGCCGGTTGCCCGCTTCGTCGTGCATGTCGCACGCGAGCTTCGTGCCGGACTTGGGCCAGGCGTTGCGCAGGTGGATGCCGTTGCTGTCGCGCACGTTGTTGCGGTCGTGCGGCATCTGGCCGTGACCATCGTCGTGCCAGCTCGGGAACGCGGCGATCATCGCGATCGCATTGAACCGCTGTCGCTTGCGGAAGGCCACGGCCTGCTCAAAACCGATTCCCGGCCCCGGCTGCTCGTCGGGATCGGCCGGTCGCCCCTTGAAGGGGTAGCGCCAGGTCGATCCGGCCCACCACGTGTCGCCGAGGAGGAAGCAGGGAGCGCCGTCGGCGTACTGGAGGGCGTGGCGGTTCGGCGACGGTCGCAGGAAACCCCGGCGGTTGGGATTGGCCGCCAGTTCTTCCGCCGACCACGCCGCGGCGGCGAAGCTGCCGGTCTGACCGTTCAGGCCGCGATCGTTGGGCTGGTTGCTGCCGCTGGTCCAGTGCCAGGTCCCGGGGGCGGTCGCCACCACGCGGACGCGGAAGGTCTTCCCACCGTCCCAGAAACCGTGGACGCGCCGTTCGAAGCCCGGCCCGCGCAGATCGACCCAGCAGTCCACCTCGGTATACGGGTTTGTGCACTGATCCTGGGCCGTCAGGATGATCTCGTGGCACTGCCAGGGGTGAATCGGGGCGGCGGGCGGGTCGGTTGCGGGCATGGTCGCCTCCATGATCAGCCCCCAGCATACCCGCCCGGCGCGGCCTGTTGCAGACGGGAGGCCGGCACTCGCACCCGTCCGTCCGACCGATTAGGATGTCCCGACCTGTCACCAGGTCGCCTGTCCGCAGGCGGACAAGCGAGTCACGATAGGAGGCACGGATGTTCCTGGCGGCTACCGCAGATGTCCAACTGATCGAACTGCACCCCTTGGATTGGCTGGTCATCGGCATCTACGCGATGATCACTTTCGCCATCGCCTTCTGGGCGATGACCAAGATCCATGACACCGGCGGATTGCTGCTGGGCAAGCGGAAGATGGGCAAGCTGATGATGATGGCGGCCCAGTTCGCCGGCGGCACGAATGCCAACCATCCGATTGGTGTATCGGCCGCGGCGTATCAGAGCGGCCTGCCGGGCGTATGGATCAGCCTGACCTGGATGCTGATCACTCCCTTCTTCTGGATGTACCCGCCGGCGGTCCGACGCCTGCGGATCGTGACGCTGATCGATCTCGTGCGGATGCGTTACGGGCACGCGATGGCGATGATCTTCAAGATCGTCACCGTCATTACCTTCCCCATCTCGATGGGGCTGGGCATCAAATCGGCGGCCGTGGTGCTTGAAGTGATGACCGGCGACGCGTTCGTCCACCTGGCCCAACAGATGGGTATTGAGAATCCCGCCATCCAGGCGAACATGGCCGAACTCTTTGCCGCGGCCGCGATCGCCATCCCGACTCTGATCTACACCGTCATGGGCGGCGTGATCGCGGCGTACGCGACGGACGTCTTCCAGGGACTGCTCATCATCCTCCTGAGCTTTCTGCTCATCCCCTACGCCGTGGTGCAGGCCGGTGGCGTGGAGCAACTGAACGGATCGATTGATCAGAGCTTCACCGGCCTGTTCAGCAGCAAGCAGGCGGATTTCGGGGTCTGGTGGATCATCTGGTTCGCCGTCGGGATCGTTTTCTCCGCCTCGACCAGCGCCGTCGGTGGCGCGTTGGCGGCCAGGAACGAAATGGACAGCCGCATGGGCCTGTTCGGACTGATCACCAAGCGCTTCTGCACCATCGGCTGGGGATTGGTCGGCATGCTGGCGCTGGTGCTCTACGCCAACCACGGCGAGTACAACGCGGCGCTCTCCGAGGATGCCAACAAGGTGTTCGCCGTGGCATCGGGAGATCTGTTGCCGGTGGCTCTGCGCGGCCTGATGGTGGCTTCAATCCTCGCCGCAGTCATGTCAAGTCTCGATGCAGCCTTGTTGGGGTTCGGTGGCATGCTGGTCAACAATTTCTACCAGGAACACTTCGTCAAGGGCGCGTCGCCGAAGCATTACCTTCTCATGACGCGCATCTTTGCGACGGTTGGCCTGATCATCGGCGCACTGGTCGCGTGGAGCATCACCGACATCGTGGAGTTCATGACCATCGTCGAACCGTTGGGAGGCATCACCGGCATCACGATCTTTGTCGCGCTCGTATGGCGTCGTGTAACCGGCTACGGGGCGATCGCGGCGGTTCTCGTCGTGGCGCCGCTGTTCCTGGCGGTGAACAAGCCGGACTGGGCAATCCCCTTCACCCACCTGATCAACGGCGGCACATCCTGGAACCTCTTCGAGACGATGAATCTTCACCCGGTCGCGGACTGGATGGTGTCGCTGTACGGTTTGGATCCCGTGAACTACATCGATCCGGCAACCGGCTACTTCACTTCACTGCCGGTACAGGTCAAGTATCCGATGTACCTCATCCCCACGCTTGCGGTACTGATCGGGGTCTCGCTGGTCAGCAAGCAACACAACAAGCGCGCCGTCGACGAGTTCTACTGCCGCCTGGATACGCCGGTCGGCGAGGAGCATCTGATCCGCGAAGCCGGGTTCGAGGTGGATCAGCTTGAGCGCCTGAGCGAAGAAGTCGAGATCGGCCAGAAAACCAGCGAGCGTCGCCAGCGCCTGCTCTTCCCCGACTTCCTCTACCTGCCGAAGCTGCTCTGGACGGGTGAAGCCAAGCTCTCCGACTACAAGTGGGACTGGATCGGGGTCATCGGGTCCATTGTCTTCGTCTTGCTCTTCCTGTGGGGTGTCAACTGGATCGGCTGGTGGCTCTTCGCTGCACGTTAGTGCCGTTGCCCGTAAAATGCTTCGCTCGGATCAGCACGAAGGAGACCCCCATGCCCAAGACACTCGAAGGCGAACTGCTGGCCAAAGGGCTGAAGATCGGTATCGTCATCAGCCGCTTCAACAGCTTCCTCACCGAGCACCTGCTCAGCGGCGCGACCGACGCCTTCACCCGCATGGGCGGCAATCCGGACAGTCTCACCGTCGCGTGGGTGCCAGGCAGCTACGAGATGCCGATGATCGCGAAGAAGATGGCCGCCGGCGGCAAGTTCAACGCGGTGGTCTGCCTCGGCTGCATCATCCGCGGCGAGACCGACCACTACGAGCAGGTCGTCCAGCAGGCGACGCGCGGCATCGGGGAAGTGGGGCTCGAGACCGGCGTGCCCACGCTGTTCGGCGTCATCACCGCCGGCTCGCTCGACGACGCGATCAACCGCGCCGGGGCCAAGGGCGGCAACGCCGGGGCCAAGGCCATGGCTTCGGCCGTCGAAATGGCCAATCTCGTCAAGAAAGTGGACGGCAAGTAGAAGACCATCCACGGGTACCACTGGCGGCTCGCCCGCCAGTGTCTGCAACCCACGAACCGCACTGGCGCACGAGCCGCCAGTGGCACGCAAACGGCCGCCGGTGCGGCTTCAACATGAGTAAACAACGCGATATCCGACGGCTGGCCATGCAGGTGCTCTACCAGGTCGACTTGCGCGGCGAAGACGACCTCGAAGCCATCCGACAAAACGTCGAGCAGGACGAGCACAAGGGCCCGGAAACCGGCGCGGCGGCGTGCAACCTCGCCGCGGCCGCGTGGGCCAGACGCGGCGAGGCCGATGCCATCATCGCCCGACTCGCACCCGACTGGCCCACCCACCGCCAGCCGCCGGTCGACCGGGCCATCCTGCGGCTGGCGTACTACGAGATGATCAGCGAGCACGCGCCGATCAAGGTCGCCATCAACGAGGCCGTGGAACTGGCCAAGGATTTCGGTGCCGAACACAGCTTCGCCTTCATCAACGGCGTGTTGGATAAGATGGCGAGGACGATGGGAAGCGACGAGGCGACGGAGCGACGGAGCGACGAAGGGGGGGGAGAAGGAAGGCACGAAGGCACGGAGGCACGAAGGCACGAAGCAGCGGAAGAAGGGCACGAGGCGGAGAGCGAGAGGCCGCGGCCCGGCATATAGCCCCCGGCATGCCGGGGGTGGCGCTCAGCCGAAGCCGGCTCGCATCGAGCGCGGCAGCCGCAACCGAAGGCCGTGGGCAGGCAAACGGCTCTGAAGAAAGGCACGAAGATACGCCCTCAACCGATCAACCAATCAACCAGTTAACCAGTTAACCAAGTAACCATCCAAGCAACCACCATGGGCCTTTTCAAATCGGTTCTCTCCAAGGTCAAGCAAGGTCTCACCAAGACCCGCAGCGGTTTTGTCGGGTCGCTGCGCAACATGCTCGAAGGCAAGCAGCTCAGCACCGAGTTGCTCCGCGATATCGAGCGCCAGCTCGTGCAGGCGGATGTCGGCGTGAAGACGGCCATCGAGCTGCGCAAGGACATCCAGGCGGCGTGGGAACGCAACGAGATCGCCACCGGCGACGATGCGCTGGAGTATCTCAAGGACCAGCTCTCCTCCTACTGGCCGGACGAAGACCGCTCGCTGAATCTCTCTGACAACGGCACGACGGTGATCCTCGTGGCCGGCATCAACGGCGCGGGCAAGACCACCAGCATTGCGAAGATCACCAAGGCGCTGCGCGATGAGGGCAGGAGCGTCATCCTCGCCGCGTGCGACACCTTCCGCGCCGCGGCCGTGGAGCAACTGGAAATCTGGTCGCAGCGCCTGGGCGTCGAGGTGGTCAAGGGCAAGCAGGGCGGCGACCCCGCGGCCGTGGCCTTCGACGCCGCGCAGGCCGCCGCGTCGCGCGGCATCGACGTGTTGGTCGTTGACACCGCCGGGCGCCTGCACACGCAGAAACACCTGATGGAGCAACTGGCCAAGATCCACCGGGTGCTGGCCAAGCAGATCCCCGGCGCGCCGCACGAAACCATCCTTGTGCTCGACGCCACGACCGGCCAGAACGCCATCAACCAGGCCCACGTCTTCACCGAGGCGACCAACGTCACCGGCATCTTCCTGGCCAAGCTCGACGGGACGGCCAAGGGCGGCATTGTCGTGGCCATCCGGGAAGAACTGGGCATTCCGGTGAAGTTCATCGGCGTGGGTGAAACGCCGGACGATGTCGAACCGTTCGATCCGCCGCGCTTCGTCGAGGCGATGTTCGAGCGGTAGCCGCCGCGCACAGCCGGGCGACAGCCGGCGGAGGGCCGCGACCATGTTGCGAGAGGCCTGGAGTGATCTGCGGCGGGTGTTGCCCACGATCAGCGTCTACCTGCTGCTCTTCGCCGCGATCGCCTCCTTCGCGCTGCTGCCCCTGGCAAGCTGGACCGCCGGGCTGACGGTGCGCGCCTCGGGGCGGCTGGCGGTGACCAACACCGATATCGCCGCCTTCCTGCTCAGTGCGTGGGGCGTGGCGTTCATCTTCGCATGGGGCGCACTGGGCGCGGCGATCATCTTCGCGCGGCAGGGCGGGCTGATCCTCATCGCCTGGGCGTCCACGACCGGACGGCGGCTCAGCGCGCTGGGCGCGCTGCGGGCGCTGCTCGTCAGCGCCGGCCGATTATTGCGGCTGGGCATCATCGCCATCGCCGCGTTCGGCGGGCTGGCCATTCCCTTCCTTGCGGCGGCCGGCCTGCTCTACCGGCTGCTGCTGAGCGAACGCGATATCAACTACTACCTCGCCGTCCAACCGGCCGCGTGGTGGTGGGCGCTTGGCGGCGGCGGCGTGCTGCTCGCGGGCTACCTTGCGATCGCAGCATGGCTGCTCGTGCGATGGGGCTTCGCAATCCATTTCGTCTTGCTGGCACAGTCCACGCCGCGCGATGCCCTGCGGCGCAGCAGGCAACTGGTGCGCGGCCGATCCTGGCAGGTTGTCCGAGGACGCATCGGGTGGCTCGCGGGCACATTCCTTCTTGCGGCGCTGGTCATCGCCGGGCTCGAGTTCACGGCGGCGTCGATTATCAGCGCCCTGGCCTCGCGGGATGTATGGCTGATGGCGGCAATGGTGCTGATGCTGGGTGTCGAACTGGGCGTGGTGATTGCGGCGGACGCTTTGGTGTGGACCGGCCTGGCCGCGATCGACAACCGCCTCTTCCACGCGCTGCTGCCGGATGTTCAGCGCAAAGCCCTGCCGGTCGTCAGTGCTCCCAGTGAATCCACGCCGCGCCGCCCGCGCCGGCGCCTCGCCTATGCCGCCTTCGCCGGCCTCGCGCTGCTTGCGGCCGGGCATGGGTATCTGGTACTCAGTGGCATCGAAATGGAAGACCGCACCCAGATCACCGCACATCGCGGCAGTTCGCGCCGGGCACCGGAGAACACGCTCGCGGCCATCCGCGCCGCGATCGAGGACGGGGCCGACTACGTCGAGATCGACGTGCAGGCCACCTCCGACGGCCGGCTGGTCCTGCTGCACGATGCGGATCTCAGCCGCACCGGCGGCGTGAACCGGCTGATCCGCGAGATGCCGTTCGACGAGGCGTCGCGCATCCGTGTCGGTGGATGGTTTGATCCCGCGTTCGCCGATGAGCCGCTGCCCACGCTCGATCAGGCCATCGAACTGTGCGGCCAGCGGATCCGCATGAACATCGAGCTGAAGCTCGACGGCCTGTCCGGCCGGGCCCTGCAAAGCGCGGCGGAGGAGGCGGTGCGCATCATCCACGCGCGGCAGTTCGCCCGGCGCTGCGTGATCTCGTCGCTGTCGACCGAGATCCTGGCCGCGGTCGAGGCGATTGATCCGGCGCTGGAAACGGGTTTCATCGTCGGCGCTTCGCTGGGCGATTTTTCCCACGTCGAGGCCGACTTCTACAGCGTGAACGCGGCACAGGTCCGGTCGTCGCTCGTCCTGCGGCTGCGCGAGCGCGGCAAGCCGCTGCACGTCTGGACCGTCAACGACCGGCGCGGCATGTGGACCATGCTGGACCTGGGCGTCGACAACGTGATCACTGACGAGCCGGCCGCCTTCATGGCGCTCAAACGCGAGCGGGCCAAAATGTCCGTGGCCGAACGCCTTGCTGAGTCGTTCCGGTATCGCCAGTAGGGGAGCTGGACAGCGACGAAGCGACGAAGGTGAGAAGGAGAGACACGAAACGTAGGAAGACCGTGGCGAACCGCATGCCGACATACAGCCCCCCGCATGCCGGGCGTGGCGTCCAGCCGGTGCCGGCTCGCATCGAGCGCGTCAGACGCAGCAGAAGGCAAAACCCCGGTAAACGGTTCTGAAGAAGGCACGTAGGCACGTAGGCACGTAGGCACGAAGCAGAGGAAGAGGGGGGCGGAGCAGCGATACGGGCAATGCGCCGTCTGACCGAAGCCCAGGGATTACCATCCCTGGGCCTCCCCGATTCCCCGCCAATCCCAATCGATTCCGATCCGGTCGTCACCTGCGCCCGACCGCCGACGCCCGCACAACTCGCTCAACCCCTGCCATCGCCGCCGCCGCGCCAACCGTCACAACCGTCACAACCACTACAACTCTCTCGTCCCCAACCGCCGCCTACCGGTTACCACTTACGCGACATGCTTTCGGCCCGTCGGCTTGCCCGTCGTCCGCGCGTATTCGTTAATTGGCTGTGAATGGGTTGTGATCCCCAGCCGGCCAGGGCGCGTCGATCGCCCCGGCGCGGCGGGCTGTCAGGAAGCCGCGCGTTCCCGCGGCCCCGGTGTGGGAGCAGTGCATTGCGAAAGCTGTGGAACAACACGATCAAGCCGTTTTGCCTGGTGGTCATCGCGCTGGCGGTCTTCCGTTCGATGATCGCCGACTGGCACGATGTGCCCACCGGCTCGATGAACCCGACCATCATCGAGGGCGATCGCATCTTCGTGAACAAGCTGGCCTACGGGCTGAAGCTGCCGTTCACCATGACGCACGTGGCCAACTGGTCGCAGCCCCGGCGCGGCGACATCGTCGTGTTTTACTCACCCGAACTGCGCCCGCGCCGGCTGGTCAAGCGCGTGGTGGCCGTCCCGGGCGATATGGTCGCCATGCGCGACAATCAGCTTTGGATCAACGGCGAGCCGGCCCGGTACAAGCCCGCCCCCGGACGCGTGACCTACCCGGTCGAAGGCCGCGAACCCGGGCGGCATGCCTTCGCCATGGAAGAAGTCGACGGCCGGTCGCACCCGGTCATGAGCACGCCGCAGAACATGGCGCGGCGGGACTTCGGGCCGATCCAGGTGCCGGCGGGCAAGTACTTCGTCCTCGGCGACAACCGCGACAGCAGCCGCGATTCGCGCTTCTTCGGCTTCGTGGACGGCGCCAGCATCACCGGCCGCGCGAGCGCGGTGGCGTTTTCGCTCGACTACGTCGACGACTTCCTGCCGCGGCTGGACCGGTTCGCGGTGGCGCTGGAGTGAGCCGCGCCCGTCGTGCGTCAAAGGGTTCGGGACAGGCGTCATTTTGCGCAGATACCGTTGCTTTTCGCGCTTTTCTGTGCCAAAACCAGCCGATCCGGCGTACGATGGGTAAGCGGACGTAGACTGTTCGCCCAGGCGCGTCGACGCCGAACACGGGCGCCCCCCGCGACTTGTCTCAGGAGTTTTGAGCGATGCGACGACGAAGAGCGGCAACGGGTTTCACGCTGATCGAACTGCTGGTGGTGATCTCCATCATCGCCCTGCTGATCGCCATCCTCCTGCCCGCCCTCGGCGCGGCCAAGGATTTCATGCGCACTCTCAACTGCCGATCCAACCTGCGGCAGGTGGCCGTGGGCATGACCACCTACACCACCGACTGGAAAGGCACGCTGCCAAGGTACCGCAGCGGCGACAGTTGGTGGGTGAACGTGATGGTCGGCAACGATTACATCACCGCACCGGATGAATCCAACGGATTCACCGACGAGAAGAGCGTCATGCGATGTCCCAACGGCATCGAACTGCCGGCCACCAAGAGCGGCGGGGCGCCCACCGGGCACAGCGACCGCTACCCGCCGACGCAGTCGCACAACGACCCGTCCGGCTGGCATCGCGGCTGGCACTACCACTACAAGAAGATCAACAGCGCCACCAGCATCAGTGAAACCAACGGCGTCGGTGTACGTAGCTGGTACATGGCCAACAGCGCCAAGCGCTTCCCCACGCCGTTCCAGTACGACAACAGCAACACGGTGGTGAAGATCGACGAGGTCGGCACCCCGAGCATGCTGGTGGGCATCATGGAAGGGGCGTGGGAACTGCACGACTACCACGGCACCCGCATCGCCGCGCGCCACGGCCCGTTCACCGTCGGCGAAAAGGACGCCAGCGTCCGCGAGGGCGACGGCATGTGCAACATGGTCTTCATGGACGGCCACGTCAACGGCGTCGAAACCGACTGGCTCTACAACGGCGACATGAACACCGAGCAGGTCCAGCATGAACACGGCGTGGTGTTCAACGCGGACTATGCCGACTGAGCCACCTGCCCCTCCCCGCGCGCCTGGGCGAGAAACAGCACCAACTGCACCAGCAAGATCACCGCGCCCGCGATGCCGCCGACGATCAGCCCTCTTTCCGCAGCCATACGCCAGCGGGGCTGGATGGCTTGAGGGGCGAAGCCCGGTTTCTCGATCACCTGCATCCGAATCGCCTCAAGACGCAGTTCCATATTGAGTGCGCGCTCGGCGTGCGCATGCTTCTCGCCCCAAAGGCGCTGAGTTCTCTCAGCGTCCTCGAGCGCTTTCTCAAGCTCGCCGTGTGCGGCCAGCAGTGCGGGAGCTTCCCGCTGGCGGGCGCGCAGGCGCTCGATCCGGGCGTCGAATGTCACGAGGTCCTTCTCGTACAACTTGATCCGGGCTTCCAGTTGCGGGATCTCGCGCTCCGCAACCTGGCGACGCTGATTGATCCGCCACGTGCCACCTGAGGCGGCCAGGTGCGCCTCGATCTTCCTGTCCACCTCGGCAAGCGCGTCGAGATCACGCTTGTGGTCGGGATCATTTTCGTCCACCCCCAGTTTGCGGTGTCCGTCGATGGCCTCCAGCAGTGACGTGCGAGTGTCCTCGAGCGACTGTAGCTCCGGATCATCGGTTGCAGAGCCCGACACGAGATAGCGGGGGCTCGACTCGACGTACGCCTTGTTGGAGGCCAAGCGCGTTCGCGCGTCCTCCAGCGCCTTGACCATCAGGACCTGTTGCGATTGCGCGGCCTGCAGACGCGTGTCGATCGATCCATCGCTACCTGGCAGGATGTCAGCGTGGTGGCCAATGAAGGTGAGTAGTGCTTCGCGGTGCTCCTCTACGCTTTCCCGTGCCCGCGTTTGCTCAAGCTCGCAGTAACGGGCTGTATCCTTGAGTTCTCCAAGGAGTCTGTATTTCGCGTTCTCGATGTAGCTGTGCAGCAAACGCTGCACGATCTTCGCCGGGAGTTCCGGATGCCAATGTGTCGCTCGGACCGTCACGAAGATGTCCCCGTTCCTCGACGTCGGCTTGACGATGTCGACAGTGATCGCTTCGCCCAACTGCCTGATGCGTGCCTCGAGTTCGCGCCGCGATCGGTATGACAGCGGTGAGTCCGGATCAGACGATGTCCTGGCCAAGCCGCTGGACAGCTCGTCAATACCAAGGATGAGATCCCCGATCGCGCGCTGGCCGTAGAGGTCGTCTTCGAGGCGCTCGCCGATCGCGGCGTAGGCCTTCCCCAGTGCTTCGACTTCAGGCGCATCTGCTGGAAGGGCGCGCCAGATGTGAAGCTTACCCTGCGCCTCAAAGCCGCGCGGTCCGAGCACCGTTTCCCAGTTGACGAACCAGAGGGTGACCAGGCCGGCAGGCAGGATGAGCCGCGTGAACATCACAAGCACCGCCGAATCCAGCGTCACCCGGGGCCGGCGCCGCCTGCGCGGCTGGCGGAAGAGAATGCCGATCAGGAGCCCGAGCAACAGGCACAGCACCGTACTGGCCGCGACGACGATCAGGCCGGCGGGAAGGTAGTTCTGCTCCAGCATCGGCAGGTACCAGGGAAGTTCGCCCCACTCGGCCATACCTGCTGGCGCCATGGCGTACCAACCAACGGCCCAGCCAAACCACGTCAGCGTGGGCACAATCAGCAATGGCCCCAGCAACCACCACCAGTTGAAGTAACGCTTCGGACGCCCCGCGGAGTCGTTGCCCATCGTGATTCCCCTCAGTTGATGCCGGCCTTGTCCGGCTCCGTCCACGGCGATCCGTGCAGCCCCGGTCGCAGTCGTCTTGTGCGGCACAGCCCGGCGGTGATGAAACGATGCATGCCTCTATTGTGACGTATCCACGCCGGTTGCCAAGGTTCGGACGCGAAGCGCGCACCAAGTGACACGGAATCTGGGAAATCCCGGGATCCAAACGAAGATTCCTACCCCCGCCCCGGCCGCCACTTGCGGCGGTCGCGCCACGAAAAGGGTGCGCGTTGCGCGCGCAGACGCGCGCTTTCGCCCCTTGTAAAGACACAGATTCTGCTGGTCGGGGCTCGCCCCGACGCGAGCCGGCATCGAACGCCCCACCGTCCGGGCAAGGCCGGATCTACAAAACGCCAGGCCCTAACTCCCCTCTAACATGTCAAAGCTTGCTCTCACACCCACGAAGCCCCGTCCCACCGCCGCGCAGAATCCCACGAAAAGCTGCAGAATCCTGCACAGAACTGCACCCAAACTGACGCATTGATCCAAATTACTTGCAGCAATGCGTTAAAACACGCCCTCACGCCTCAGAATCGCACATCACCCTTTTGGAGCTAACCCTTATGCCAAAACGCTCTTCGCAGGGCACGATGGATCAGACGCATGCGACATTCATTGCTGTTGGCAGGTGGCCGCAGATGCTTTCCGGTGCGGGCCAGCGGTCGGACGCCGAACTGTCGGTGCGAGCCCCGACTACGGTGTCTGCTGCATTGGCTGCGCCCTTAATCTGCCGCAGGACCTGCAGCAACAATCAGCCGTAAACCTTGACAAATCAGTTACCTGCGCCCTTGGGACCATGCCCCGGGCATGGTAGAATGACTGGTCTTGGGTGTCAGGACCGTTTCCTGACAGGCCCCCGGACCGATGCTCGTCTTTCATTCTGGAATGGAGAGCACGCTGGCCGAAGTTCAGGACCAGGATCAGCCGCTCTTTGAAGCGCTGATGGCAGGTGACGGCGGTGCGCTGGATGAACTCATGCAGCGGCACGCGCGCTGGGTGCGCGGCGTCGTCTACTCGGTCCTCGGCTCCGTCCACGAACTGGACGATGTCGTCCAGCAGGTCTGGATGACCGTCTGGAGGCGGGCCCACACGCTCGACGACCCGGCCCGCTGGAAAACCTGGCTCTACCGGCTGGCGCGGAACGCCGCGATCGACGCGGGACGCAAACGGACACGCCAGCGCGGCTTGTGGCGGCGGATGACTGAACTGGTCCAGGAAGCCCCGTCGAAACAGGAAGTGACCGCCCAGCGCAAGCTGGAAGTAGATGAGGAACACCGACGCGTGCTCGACGCGATACAAGGCCTGCCGGTCATCTACCGTGAGCCGTTCGTGTTGCGTCACATGGAGGACATGAGCTACCGCGAAATCGCCGACGTGATGGATCTGCCGATCGATACGGTGGAAACACGCCTCGTACGAGCCCGACGCCTGCTGAGGGAACTGCTGGGCGGCCGGGACAGGAAGGCTTGAGCAACGATGAGTCGCCTTGACCCACAACTTGAAACACGCATCAGCCGCAGCCTCGACGGCGAACTGAGCAGTGAAGAGCAGGCGTCGCTGTACCGTGAACTGCTGCGCGATCCGGGGGCCAACGATGTGCTGTCCACCAGCGCCCGCTACGACCAGTTGGCGCGCGAAGCGCTCGACACGGTGCTCAGCGGCAGCGCTGCGGGTGTGTCCGGTGAGGCGCTCGAACAGGCGCGGCGGACGCGCGCCCGACGCATGCGCCTGGCGACGCGCTGGGGCTCGCTGGCCGCGGTGATCGCGCTGCTCGTCAGCGTGATCTGGGTCGCGGGTCAGTGGTCGACGGGCGAGGGTGACGGGGACGGTTCTCTGGCCTCGCATACAGGCCCGGATCGCGGCGGCGAGACGCTGGCCGGGCCGGATGAGCCGGGCGCGGCCGGCGACGGGGCCGATGCCGGGGAGGCGAAGACCGTGACCGTGGCGCATATTCAGCCCGAGCCGCGTGAATACGTGGGGGTGGTCAGCGAGGACCGGGTGTACTGGATCGAACTGACGACCGGCAGCGACCAGGAGCCGATGGAAATTGGCGACTTCTAGCCCCGCCCCGATTGTGGTGAGCGTTGGCGGGGGCGGTCTGCCTTGCCTTGGCGGCGGGGCTGAGGCACACTTGCGCACGGTCTCGTACCGGCCGCGCGGCCGGTGGGTGGGAATCGCGATGCGTAGCACATGGCGACAGATCGTGCCTTGCCTCGGGGGGCTGCTGTTCGCAGCGCTGCTGGCCGGTCCCGTGATGGCTGAATCGACCGGCGAACCGTCTGAGCCTGCCGGCGAGCAACAGCCGCAACCGGAGAAAGCCTCGTCCCCGCGCGTGTATCTCGGCGCGCGGCTGGTGCCGCTGACTGCGAAGCAACTGAAGCAGTTCAAGCTTTCTCCGGGCGTCAAGCATGCGCTGATGGTGCGCAACGTCGCCACCGAAGGCCCGGCTGACGAAGCGGGACTGACGCGCGGCGATCTGATTCTCTCAATCGATGACGTGGCGGTCACTTCGCTCGAGGCGCTGTCGCGGCAACTGGCCGGATTCACGCCCGATCAGGACGTGCGCTTCCGCTTCGTCCGCGAAGGCAAGATGAGCCAAGCCACGGTCACGCTGGCGCGGACGAACGCGCGGCAGGCCGCCGCCAAGTGGCGCTTCGCCGAACCCACGCGCGTGCAGGGCTTCTGGGTCAAGGAAGACAAGCAGTGGGTGTTCCGCCCGGTCGATCCCCAGGCGCAGGAAGAAGCGATCGCCAACCTGCAGCAGGATCAGCGCCGGCGGATCAATGTGCAGGTATGGATGACCCCGGACGGCCGCATCACCACGAAGGTGGTCAAGACCTTCGACGACGGCGGCACGCTCTCGGTCGAGAAGGACCGGTTCGATCGCATCATCGTCCGACGCGTGACCGTCATCGACGCCGGCGGACCGATCACGCAGGAAGACATCTACCCCAACGCCGAGCAGATGCGGGTCGAGGACGGAGAGGCGGCCGAACTCTACGCGAGCCACACCATCAGCGGCCGGCAGAGCTGGCCGAATGTCGAAGGCGAGCCGGTGCCGACCGACGTCATCGCCAACGACCTGAAGGACCTGCGCAAACGCTACCGCAAGCTGCTGGCCGAGGGGAAGATCGATCCCACGCTCGATCCGCTGCTCAGCGACCTGATCGACCGGCTCGCGATGGAAGTGCGCGCCCGCGAGCGCGGCATGACGGTGCCGCAGATGCTCGAGCAGGTGCAGACCATCCAGCGCACGATCACCACCATCGAAGGAAGATCACGGGTCCGCATCGATTTCAGCCCGCAGTCGGACGGCCGCGTCTCCTTCACCGTGGAGACCGCTGAGGGCACGACCGTTTCCTTCCCGCCGATGACCCTCGATCAGATGCAGGAGAACCACCCCAAGGCTTACGAGCGATACAGGGCGGTTCTCGACATCACCGGCGGCAAGGCGCCGGGAGCGCAAGACGAATCCGGGGACGATTAAGTGGTTTGTGCCGCCGCGGCCTTTTCCGTCCGAACGGCCAAAAAGCCTTTGATTCACGCCCCTTGTCCCTACAATGGTTCACGTGCGGTAGAGGCGTCGGCCATGGGAACGAGGGAGACTCCAATGAGCAACTGTTTCTGGCCAAGCGTTCTGGTCTGTCTGTGCGCGCTGTCGGTTCACGCGGCCGCATCCGGTGACCCCCCGAGCTTCGAGGATGGGAAGGTCGTCGGTACGGTGGCCAATCCGCAGATCAACGAAGCATCCGGCCTTGCGGCCAGCCGGCAAACGCCGGGTGTGCTCTGGGTGCATAACGATTCAGGCGACTCGCCGCGCGTCTTCGCCATGGATACCTCCGGCGCTCACCTGGCACAGTACACGCTGAGCGGCGCATCGCATGTTGACTGGGAGGACATGGCCATCGGCCCCGGCCCGGTGCCCGGCCGGCAGTACCTGTACCTCGGCGACATCGGTGACAACGGCGCCCAGCGCGGCAGCATCACCGTCTACCGCGTGCCCGAGCCCATCGTGATGCTCGGCCAGTCGCCGGTGACCGGCACCATCAGCGAAGTCGAAACCATCACCCTGCAGTACCCGGACAGCGCCCGCGACGCCGAAACGCTCCTGGTCGATCCGGCCAACGGCGACATCTACGTGGTCTCGAAGCGCGAAGCCAAGAGCCGCGTGTATCGTGCGGCCTATCCGCAGGCATCGAACGTGGTGATGGACCACGTCGCCAGCCTCCCGTGGGGCGGTGCCACGGCCGGGGAGATCTCGCCCGACGGCGACGAAATCATCATCCGCGGCTACTCCGACGCCTCGCTCTGGCAGCGCGAGGCCGGCCAGTCGATCGCCGACGCCCTTGGCGGCTCGCCGATCGATGTCCCGGTGATCGGCCTGTTCATCGAACCGCAGGGCGAAGCCATCGCCTTCGATGCGACCGGCACGAACTACTACACCGTCAGTGAACGCAGCAACCAGCCCATCTACGAATTCATACGTGTCCCCGAGCCGGGCACGGCCGCGCTGCTGGCGATCGGCGCGGGTCTGCTGTTGCGTCGTCGTCGGCGATGAGCGTGGTGAGGGGCTACCTTGTCTCGGCCCAGGACGTCGGCAGGGGGGCGATGGCCATGTCAAGCAGCGACTGCGCGTCTTCGCCCAATGCCGCGAGTTGCGTTCGGTAGGACGCGTCCGACGCCGCGCCCGCCAGCGACGCCAACTCACCCGCCGTCTCCGGCGCCTTGAAGAGCGGTTCCAGCGCGGCGGTGTCGGCCGTGCTATCGACCGGCTCATGCTGCCGCAGGGCGAGGGTCACCACGATCGCGATACTCGCCGCCGCCAGGAGCCCCGCGCCGGCAAGCTTCCATCGGCCGCCGCGCTGCCCGGACGGCTCACAGTCGAGCGCGAATGACACGGCCTCATCAGCCGCCAGCGCCGCGGCGAGCGCCTCCACTTGCCGCGCGTAACGTCGGCAACTTGCGCAATGCAGCAGGTGTCGGCGCGTCCAGCGTCCGGGCGGACGGTGCGTGTCGTGCGCCTTCGAAATCATCCATTGGTGGAGTCGGCACAGCATGTCACAGGTCCTCCAGCGCGCCGCCGGCCAGCAGGCGCTTGCGGGCGCGATGCAGCAGCACGCGCACGTGGATCTTCGAAACGGCCATCAGGCGCGCGATCTCGTCGATATCCTTCGCCTCCCGGTACCGCAGGTGGATCGCCCGCTGCTGCCGGGGGTTGAGCTGTTCACGCACCACCTGCCAGACACGCGCGGCACGCTCGCGGCGGCTGAGCGACAACGACGGGTCCGTCGCCTCCGCCGACACCCCCGGCATGTCCAACGCCTCCACCGGCAGCGCGGCCGCCCGTCGCGACGGGTGGCGGTAGTGGTCCACCGTCGCGTTCGAGGCGATCGTCAGCGCCCAGTTCATGAACGGACGCGCGCTGTCGTACTGTTCCAGGCCCTGGCAGACACGCAGCAGCACCTCCTGCACCAGTTCTTCCTCGTCCGCCTTGCAACGCACGCGCCTGCTGATGTACCGCGACAGCGGCGGACGCGCCCGCGCGGCCAGCGCTTCCAGCGCGCCGGAAGAACCCGCCTGCGCGCGGCGGGCGAGTTCTTCCACGCTCAATGCATCCAGCGATGTCGTCATGCCGGCCGGCCTTAACATCGGTGGTCGTGTCCTCCCGCGACGGTCTAGTCTTCGTGCCTGCCGTGGTGATGGCCGCGCTTCCCGTGGCGACGCGCCTCGGCTTCCTCGGCCATCGCGATGACGTCCTCGGCGGCGATGCTGACCGTGAACGTGATCATTTCGTCCTCGCCGCCGATCTTCGCGGTGCGCACCAGCGGCGCCCAGTGCGGGAGCTGAGCTTCCTCGTCATCCAGGCGATCCAGCCGCATCTGACCCATCGCGAGCAGTCCCTGGCCCATCTGGCGCAGTTGATCGGCCGTGCGCTTGTTGTCGAACGACATCGTGATGTCGAGATACACCTGGCCGCGCGTCTCGCCCATCGCCATGGATGCCGCGTGCATGTCCTTCAACGCGGCCGCCTGGGGCGGTAGATGCTTCGGCAACCTGATATCCACCGCCGCGGCCTGCAGCCAGACGCCCTCCGACGGGTCGGGCAGCACACGCTTGTTCGCCGCCAGGTCCGACTGCGCGTCGGCCTTCCCGTCCAGAACGTCCAGCGCGTGCTCGATCTCCTTGCGATGGCGCGAGAACACCACGAGTTCGTCGCCGTGGAACGCGCCGAAACGGGTCCCGTCGTCGTGCTTGCCTTCAGGCTTCTGGGTCCACTGGTGGATCGTGTGCTCGCCGTGTTTGAACTGCGCGTGATCCTTCACATCGTCGAGTAGCTTGAGGAGCTTCTTGTGGTTGATCTCGCCGCGCACCACCGCCACGCCGTCGCCCGGCGTGAAACTGCGCCCCCACAGCGTGATGCTGACCATGTCCTCCGTCGGGTCCATGCCGGTTTTCTCGGTGAACGACTCGAGCCGCGAGGCGTGCGGCTCGTCTTCCAGCGCATCGAGCATCGCCTTGCCCATCTTCGAGTCCAGCATCGCCTCGATGTCCAGGTGGGCGACCCATACAGCGTCAGCGGACGTGACCGCGTCCGCGCCGGCCGCGGGGGCTTCATGGCTGTCAGAAGCCGTCAGGGCCGCCGGGGCCCACAGCAGCGCAACCAGCAGGGGGATCATGTTTCGCGGATGTCTCATCTTCATCACTCCTACGTGCGGGTGGGGGTTCAGGTTGATGCACTGTGAAAGATGTACGGGAAACCGCCCGCCGTGTTACAGCGGAGAGTGCTCGTTGGCGGAGGAAAAAAAGGGGCGGCCTACCCGAGATCCGCGCTGTCCAGCCAGATGGTCACCGGTCCGTCGTTGTGGATCTCGACATCCATCATCGCACCGAAGACACCGGTTTCGACCCGCGCCACGCCCAACTCCCGCAGCCGCGCGACGAACGCGTCGAACAGAGCGCTTGCCTCCTCGGGCGGCGCGGCGTCGGTGAAGCTCGGACGCCGGCCTTTGCGGGCATCGGCGTAAAGCGTGAACTGCGAGACCGCGAGCACCTGCCCGTCCACATCCAGCAGCGACCGATTGATCTTGCCCTGCTCGTCCCGGAAGATCCGCAGGTTCACCACCTTGCTCGCCAGCTTGTCCACCTCGCCCGGGCCGTCGCCCCGGCCAACACCCACCAGCAGCACCAGCCCGCCGGCGATCTCGCCGACGACCCGGCCGTCCACACTCACCTTACCGCGGCTGACACGCTGTAGCAGAACACGCATGCGCGCATTGTGACAGGATGGAACCTCACGTGCACACGGATGGGCATTCAGCAGATGAAACCGCGGATGAACGCCGGTGAACGCGGATGGAACCACAGATACACAGGGATGCAGACGGATTGGGGATGCCGCGCGGCCAGTGCACGCGTGAGCGATGGAGCCGCGACCTCATCCGTGTGTACCTGTGGTTCCAATCCGATCCGCTGGCACGCCTCCCGACTCCTCGCTAGAATCCGCCACATGTCCGTACCCCGACTGACTTTGGAGCAGACGGCCCTGCTGGTGGTGGATGTGCAGGAGAAACTCTTGCCGCACATGCACAACGCGGAGCAGGTCGTCGAGCAGGCCGGGCGGCTGATCGACGGGGCCAACGCGCTGGACATGCCGGTGCTGGTGACCGAACAGTACCGCAAGGGGCTGGGGGTGACAGTGCCCGAACTTGCTGCGAAGCTGGGCCAGGCGGTGTGCAACTGTGAGAAGCTCAAGTTCTCGGCCTGCATCGAGTCGATACGTAAAGAGTTGATCAGTCGTCACATACGATCGGTACTGGTTTGCGGGATCGAGGCTCATGTTTGTGTTGTGCAGACCTGCCTGGATCTGGCGGATGCCGGATTCGTCGCGGCGCTGGCGGTGGACGCCATCGGGTCGCGCCGCCCGCTGGACCAGGAGACAGCGGTTCAGCGAATGGTTCAGGCGGGCGTGTTGCCGGTGACGGTGGAATCCGCGTTGCTGGAGTTGGTGCGCGAGGCGGGCAGCAGCCGTTTCAAAGCGGTCCTGCCGCTGATCAAGTAGGATTCTGGTGCAGATCACAGGCGGGACCGCAACCGCCCATTTTGCCTGTCGGATGAGCGAACGTTAGCCTATCCGTCGCCGAAGCGGTCATGGGACCGGTTACGGCGGCCTAACATGGAGACCCTCTCATGATCGAGCAATACGAGTTGCTGAAGAACCTGGTGGCGGAAGTTGAGGAAGACGTTCGCAAGGCGGCGGGCGGCAACAAGGCCGCGGGCACCCGCGTCCGCAAGTCCATGCAGGAAGTCAAGAACGCCGCCCAGACCCTTCGCGTGAAGGTGCTGGAGACGCGTGAGAGCAGCGAGTAAGCGTGAGCATCGGCGCGGGGCGACACGGACCGGAGGGCTGGCCCGGGCCGCGCTGATCAGGGATTGATGACCACGGGTGAGCACCGTGGGCCGCCTCTGCAACGCGCAGATCGGTGTGCTCGCGGGGCATGCCCGTCGGGCATATGCGAACGCCCGTGAGGCAGGAAACGGACCAGACCGAATGCCGCCCAGCTATCTCTTTGACATGACGCCGGTGGACCTCGAACACCCGCGGTACGGGCTGGCGGAGGTCGAGAAGGTCAACCCGCACCGCGGTGACATGCGGCTGCTCGACGGCGTGGCGTGGATGTCCGACGAGGAGCCCATGGGCGTCGCCTGGAAAGATGTCGGCGAAGACGAGTTCTGGGTGCCGGGGCATATCCCCGGCCGTCCGCTCTTCCCAGGCGTACTCCAACTCGAGGCCGCGGCCCAGCTCGCCAGCTTCGTCTGCCTGAGCTGGTACCCCGAGATCACCTTCATGGGCTTCGCCGGCGCCACGGACGTCAAGTTCCGCGGGCAGGTCCTGCCGGGCGATCGGCTGATCCTGCTCGGGCGACAGATCGAGTTCCGTCACCGACGCATCCTGTGCAAGACCCAGGGATGGGTCAAAGGCTCGCTCGTCTTCCAAGCCGACATCACCGGCGCACCCATGTGATCGAGCCGCGGCCCCCCTCGCCCACGCGTGGGCCGGCCGCACGGTACCGGCCATCTGTTTGCATCCGTGTGCATCCGTGTGCATCTGTGGTGCCATCCCCTCTCCCCGCGTTCATCCGTGTTCATCCGCGGTTCCATGTCTTCCATGCCTGCTGATTTGTTGACCGTGTGCCGGGGGCCCACTATTCTTGCCGCTGTCTTTCTGCGGGTTTTCCCGCAGGTATCGATCAGGACCTGCCGCGCTGATTGCCGAGAGGACGGGCCCGCGTGTTGCAACTGGCTCAACAGACATCCGCTGCGTCCATGCAGGCCGTGGAAGCGGTGCTCTTCTACCTGTTCGCGGGGTTGAGCGTCGTCGCGGCGTGGGCCCTGGTGCTCAGCCCGAACATCGTCCGCAAGGCGCTGTTCCTGCTGTTGACGCTGGTGGGGGTGGCGGGGTTGTATTTCCTGCTCGCGGCCGAGCTTCTGGCGGCGGTGCAGTTGATCGTCTACGCCGGGGGCACGCTCATCCTGATCGTTTTCGGCATCATGCTCACCAGCCGCAACCCGTTTTTGCAGCTTCGCCCGAGCAGTTGGGAACTGGCGCTGGGGGTGACGGTGGGGCTGGTTTTCGCTTGCCTGATCGCGCTGGCGGCCTTCGCGTCGCCGCTGCCGTCGGCCGGGCCGGACCCGGTGGTCGGCTACGACCGGGTGGAGACCATCGGCAAGGGACTGCTCTCGCTGTACCTGGCGCCGTTCGAGGTGGCCGCGGTGCTGCTGCTGGTGGTGATGATCGGGGCCGCGTACATCGCGCGGCGTCGTGGCAGATGACACTGGAGGACTCGCCGCGCCGGCCCGACGGCCCGCGGTATCGTGCATGCTCGAGATCGGCCTGACCCATTTCCTGATCGTCTCGCTCCTGCTCGCCGCGGCGGGCGTGGCGAGCATGGTGACCAATCGCAACGCGATCGGCATTCTCATGGGCGTGGAACTGCTGCTCAACGCCGCGGCGGTGAACTTCGTGGCGTTCAACTACTTCGCCCACCCGACGGTTGAGCGACAGATTGCGGTGAATGAAGCGCAATTGAGGCATGCGGGGGAGTTGCGTAGGGACGATCCGGATCTGAGCATCGAAGCGGCTATCCTCCGTGCTCTACGAACGAGGTACCCGGAGATCGTCAGCGTTGAGGCCCTTTCGGTGCATGCATCCCGCAGCGATGGCGAACTCCGGCTTCCGCCAGGATTGATGCGACTGGAGGATGAGCCCAACGAGATGCGAGCCATCATCAAGTACCCCGCCATCGACGGCGTGATCTTCACGCTTTTCATCATCGTCCTCGCCGCGGCGGAGGCGGCCGTGGCTTTGGCGATCTTCCTCAACTACTACCGGAACTACTCTTCGATCGATGTCGAACGCGCCCAGGCCCTCCAGGGCTGACCGGCCGCGCAAGGGAGCTGCCGCTTGCAGGAAACGATCCGGACACTGCTGGTCATCGCCACGCTGGCCCCGCTGGTCAGCGCGTTGATCGTGGTGTTCCTTGGCAAGCGCATCGGCCCGCAGCGCAGCGGCTGGTTCGCGACGCTGGTCATGGCCGGTTCGTTCGTCTGCGCCCTGGTCGCCATGTTCTGCTGGTTCGCCGGCGACCGGCAGACCTTCGTCTGGAACGTGCCGTGGTTGCCGGTGGGGTTTGGCGAAGGCGACTGGCTCGTGCTGGGCGCGCTCGTCGACGGGCTGACCATCGCCATGATGGTGATGGTCACCGGCGTCGCCGCGCTGGTGCACCTGTACAGCATCGGCTACATGCATGGCGACAGGCGCTACCACTGGTTCTTCGCTTACCTGTCGCTGTTCAGCTTCTCGATGCTGGGCATCGTGATCAGCAACTCGCTGCTGCAGCTTTTCATCTTCTGGGAACTGGTCGGCCTGACCAGTTACCTGCTCATCGGGTTCTGGTTCGAGAAGCGCGGCCCGCGCCTGGCCTGCACCAAGGCCTTCGTCATGAACCGCATCGGCGATGCGGGCTTCCTCATCGGCTTCGGCATCCTGTTCTGGCAACTGGGCGGCAACGTGCTGCTGCCCGCGGCCGAGGGCGTGACGCCGCTGGGCGAGAGCGCCGCGGTCTCGAGCATGCTGGGCGAACTGACCCACGCCTCCGACCACGCGACCCATCCCGGCCTCGCGATCGACCTGGCCCACGCGCCGCTCTGGCTCACGGTGGCCGGCATCGGCCTGTTCTTCGGCGCGGTGGGCAAGAGCGCCCAGTTCCCGCTGCACACCTGGCTGCCCGACGCCATGGAAGGCCCCACGCCGGTTTCCTCCATCGTGCACTCGGCGACCATGGTCGCCGCGGGCGTGTATCTCACCGCCCGCATCTACCCGATCCTCACGCCGGAGGCGCACCTGTTCATCGCCTCGATCGGCCTGATCACGCTGGTCATGGCCGCGTGCATGGCGCTGGTGATGACCGACATCAAGCGCGTCCTCGCCTACTCCACGCTGTCGCAGCTCGGCTACATGGTGCTGGGGCTGGGCGTCGGGGCGTGGACGTTCGCGCTGTACCACCTGATCACCCACGCGTTCTTCAAGTGCTGCCTGTTCCAGTGCTCGGGCTCGGTCATCCACGCCGCGCACCACGAGCAGGACATGCGCGCGTACGGCGGCCTGGGCCGCAAGATGAAATGGACGATGGCCGCGTACGCGGTGTGCACGCTGGCCATCGCGGGCGCTTCGATTCCATTCACCGCGATCGGCGTTAGCGGTTTCTACAGCAAGGACGGCATCATCGCCGGCTCATTCGCGTACGGCCACGCGCTGAGCGCCCTCGGCTGGTGGGCGAATCTCTTCTGGATCGGACCGGTGGTGATCGCCTTCGTCACGCCGTTCTACATGGCCCGCAGCTTCGCCCTGACTTTCCTCGGCAAGCCGCGGAAGCAGGCGATCTACGACCACGCGCACGAAGCGCCGTGGACGATGGTCGTGCCGCAGGTGGCGCTGGCGACGATGGCGGTGATTTCAGGAAGCTGGTTCCTGTGGCGCGGCCTGATCGAAAGCGCCGAGCCCGGCGCCCTCGTGCTGGCCGCGAAGGCCCTCGATCACGGCCACGGCATGCACCTGACCCACGCCGTGCTGCTCCAGGGCTTCGCCTGGATCCTCGCCATCGCCCTGGGCCTCTGGATGTACAAGGACGGCTTCGCCATCAGCCGGCGGATCGCGCGGCTGCCGGGCGTCAACCTCCTCTACATCCTCTTCAGCCGCAAGTTCTACTTCGACGCACTCTACGACCTCGTGGCCGTGGGCGTCACGCGGCTGGTCGCAGCCTTCCTCGGCCTGATCGACAAGTCCATCGTCGACGGACTGGTCAACGGCGCGGGGCAGTGGGGCAAACGGATCGCGATGGGATCGGGCTGGTTCGATCGCAGCGTCGTCGACGGCGCGGCCGACGGCGCGGCGGAACTCGTGCAGTCGGCGGGCAGGTCGCTCCGCGTCACGCAGGTGGGCAACATCCGCGGCTACGTCGCCATGCTCTTCGCCGCGGCGCTGGTGATCACCGCGGTCGTCGTCGCGGTGGTGGTGGTGCAATAGGCGGCGCCAGGTGGCTGAATGGCGGGCTTTGGCGACCGCCCCACCAGGATGGGTGCTCGCATTGGAATGGACAGGTAAACGATCATGAACGCAATCGTGAATCTGATGATCTTCCTGCCGCTGATCGGCGGCGTCGCGTGCCTGGTCGTGCCGACGAAGCAGGCCGCGAAGCAGACGGCCATGATCTTCTCGGTCCTCGTGCTCATCCTCAGCGCCATCGTCGCCGCGAACTTCGACTACTCCGCCGGCGGCGTGCAGTTCGAGACGGCCGTGGGCTGGATCGATTCGATCAACGTCGAGTTCCGCACCGGCGTGGACGGCCTGTCGCTGCCGCTCATCCTCCTGACCACCGCGCTGTCCGTCCTCGTCGTCATGGCGTCCTGGCGCATAGAGAAAGCCACCAACGCCTACATGGCGCTGTACCTGTTCCTCCTGGCCGGGATGCTCGGCGTTTTCCTGTCGCTGGACCTGTTCCTGTTCTACGTCTTCTTCGAGATCTCGCTGCTGCCGATGTACTTTCTCATTGGCATTTGGGGCGGGCCGCGCAAGGAATACGCGGCCATCAAGTTCTTTCTCTTCACCCTCGCCGGCTCCGTGTGCCTGCTGATCGTGATGCTGGGCCTGTTCTTCAACACCCCGCACGCCGCCGGGGCCGACGGCAACAACACCTGGGTGATGGCCGCCGCGGACCCGAGCGTGCTCTCGCTGCAGAGCCCGCAAGTCACTGCGCTCTTCGGCGAAGGCGGGGACTTCTGGCGCTTCGGCCAGTGGGCCTTCTGGCTGACCTTCGCGGCCTTCGCCATCAAGCTGCCCATGGCCCCACTGCACACGTGGCTGCCCGACGCCCACGTCGAGGCCCCCACGCCGATCTCCATGATCCTGGCCGGCGTGCTGCTGAAACTGGGTGGCTACGCGCTGATGCGCATCACCTATCCCTTCTTCCCCGACGCGGCCGCGCTGTTCTGGCAATGCGCCGCGGGCATCGGCGTCTTCGGCATCATCTACGGCGCGTTCGTCGCCATGGCGCAGACGGACTGGAAGAAACTGGTCGCCTACTCGTCGGTCAGCCACATGGGGTACGTCACGCTGGGCCTGGCGGTGCTGACCACGGCCGGCTTCAACGGGGCGTACTACCAGATGATCGGCCACGGCATCAGCAGCGCGATGATGTTCTTCCTGGTCGGCGTGGTGTACGACCGGGCGCACCATCGCGATCTCGACCGTTTCGGCGGCATGTGGATCCAGTGGCCGGCCTACGGCGGCTGGTCGCTGGTCGGCTTCTTCGCCGCGATGGGCCTGCCGGGGTTGTGCGGGTTCATCGGCGAGGTGATGGCCCTGCTGGGCACGTTCGACGCCGCCGGGCAGCCGCACACTGCGGGTCAGACGTGGCTGGTCTACACCTACGGCGTCATCGCCGCGTTCGGCGTGGTGCTGACGGCCGGGTACATGCTGTGGATGTTCCAGCGCGTGTACATGGGCCGGCCGCGCAAGGAGTACGACGCCTACGAAAGACCGGTGGCCCGCGAATACGCGATCATGGCGGTCCTGGGCATCGCGGCCGTGGTCTTCGGCGTGCTGCCGATGCTGATCTTCAACATGACCGACGCGACCTTCGGGAAGATCATGGGGATGCTGGTGCAGCAGTAGAGGGTCAAACCGACCGGGCGCGTGGCCCGGCCTACCTATTTCCGGAGCAGCATGCGATGAAACACGCAACAGAACAATTCGGCCGGCTGGCGATGATCTGCCTGGCGATGGCGCTGACCGGTTGCGGCGGCTCGGAGCCGCAGTCGCAGGAGGAGGAGCCCGAAGCGGTGGTGTTGACGGAGGAGAACCTCGACGAACTGGACAAGGCGCATCCCGGTCCGACCGAAGATGACGAGATTCTCTCAGGTGAAGAACCCGCGTTTACGCGGGGAGACCGGACCGAGCGATTCGAGCGCTACGTGTTGCACGAGCACGGCGTGCACTTCGACAGGCCCCGCGGTTGGACGGTGTTGGCCATCGGCGCGGAGTCGGAGGACTTCGCCGTGATGATGATGCTCGATGACGATGCGATGTGTACGCTCGGGCGCATGCCGCACGGCTCAACGCTGGCCGGCATGCGCGACTACGCGGTGCGCGAGATGGAAAAGATAATCAAGGGGAAAGCCCGGATCACGCGAAATGAACCCATCATCTTCCGCAAGCGTCGCGCGTACGTGCTGGAGCTTGAGGCGAACGGGGGCGGCGACAGGAACTTTGCCCACATGCTGGTGTTCCGTCTCGACCGTCGCACGTACGTCACGGGCTTCGCCGGCTCGTCGGACCAGTGGCGAAAGCGCCAGGACGACTTCTACGCCACGGCGCGCTCGGTCGAGACCGGCGATATACGCGACGAGGTCGGATCGACAACCGGTTCAAGCGGTCTGCGCCGGGCGCAAGAGGCGTGCGTGGTCGAGGATGGTCCCGGTTCGTACCGGACAGTAACCTGTACGCAGGTCGGCCTGACGTGCCGTGTGCCGCGCGGGTGGAGCATAAACGATCGCGGCATCGACGAAGATGACAGCCTGATTGTCATGTTCGACCTCGACGAGGATGAAGCGGAGGTCTCGGTGTTGGCGGTCCTCAACGTGCGGCCGGCAGAGTCAGCGCGGGCGGCCGAACGGGCGCATGACAGCTACATGCGAATCCTGGGAGAAGATCGCCGCACCGAATGGCAAGAGAAGGGCCTCGTTGAGATCGGTGGGCGCGATGCCTACGTGGCGAAGGGGATTACCGGCGGGCATTACGTGTACTACGTGCACACGATGTCCGACGACGAGACGCGGCTGGTCCACTTCTACCTCGAGGCTGCGATCAGCGACGACATCTGGAACCGGGTCCTGCCCCAGCTTGAGACGTTCGTTGAACACCTCGAAGTCAAGGGGAAATCGTGAGGAAGTAGCGGCGGGCTACGCGGATCGCCCGCCAGGAATACCGTCGAACTGAACATGACCCACTACCTCCAAAACCCGCAGCTCCCCGACTGGGCCACGCTTCGCCTGGTCATGCCCGAGATCTGGCTGATCCTCGGCATGTGCGCGGTGATCATCGTGCCCTTCGCCACCGGACGCAGTCGGCGGATGGTGGTGCCCGCCGTTGCGGCCGCGGCCGCCGCGATCGTCGCCTCCCTCGTCTCCGTGCTCCTCGCCATGACGCACCTCGATGCCGGCGACGGCGGCGTGTTCTCCGGCATGCTCACCATCGACCCCTTCAGCCAGTTCTTCAAGCTCGCGCTGCTCGTCTTCGTCGGCATGATCCTCTACCAGTGGTGGCTGGTCGGGCGCGACGGGCTGGACGCGGTCGAAACGCCTGACTTCCTCTGCCTGCTGCTCGGCGCGGCCGTGGGCATGATGCTCATGGCCTCGGCCAGCAACCTGCTGATGATCGTCATCGCCATCGAATCCGCCTCGCTGCCCAGCTACGTCCTGGCCGGGCTGCACAAGCGGCAACTGCGCGGCAGCGAGGGGTCGCTCAAGTACGTCATCTTCGGTGCTGCGGCGACCACCATCGCCGTGTACGGCCTGTCGCTGGTCTACGGGGCGACGGGCACGCTCGATCTGCACGGCGTGGCCCATGCCGCGGCCGCGGTCGACGCCGGCGGCGCGCCCGCGCTGCTCGCTTCGCCGCTGCTCGCCGCCGGGCTTGTCGGCATGCTCGCGGGTATCGCGTTCAAGCTTTCAGCGGTGCCCGTGCACTTCTGGTGCCCGGATGTCTTCGAGGCCGCGCCCTTTGAAGTCACCACCTTCCTGTCCGTCGCCTCGAAAGGCGCGGCGGTGTGCCTGCTGCTCCGCGTGCTCGGCGCGTTCGGCGCGGCCGGCGCGGCGGGGCAAGTCGACTTCACCTTGCTGATGATCGTCGTCGCCGCGATCGGCGCCGTCACCGCCACGTGGGGCAACGTCGTGGCAATCCAGCAGGACAACATCAAGCGCCTGCTGGCCTACAGCTCGATCGCCCACGCCGGCTACATGATCATGGCCGCAAGCTGCGCCGCGCTGCTCAGCGGCGCGGAAGCGGGGCGCGTGGCGTGGTCGCTGCTCTTTTACATCGTGGTCTACCTGTTCATGAACACGGGGGCGTTCACCGTCGGCGCATTGATCGCCCAGTCGAAGGGCGGCAGCGAGGACGTGCGCACCTACGCCGGGCTGATCCGCCGCGCCCCGGGGCTCACGGCGCTGATGGGCGTGTTCCTGCTCAGCCTGTTCGGCATGCCGGGCCTGGGCGGCTTCCTGGGCAAGGTGTACATCGGCCTGTCGATGATCCAACTCGGCACGTTCGGCTTCGTGCTCGTGGGTGTGCTGCTGGTCAACACCGTGATCAGCCTGTTCGTCTACCTGCGGCCGGTGTACTACATGGTGCTGGCCGGCGGGGAAGGGGAGGGCGATGAGCAAGCCGAACCAAAGCCGCGCATCGCCATCGGCTCGGCCGCGATGGGCCTGCTGGGCATCTGCGTGCTGGGCCTGGTCTGGACGGGCCTGGAACTGGGTGGCCCGAGCGAAATGATCCGCCCCTTCGGCGTGATCCGCGGCACAGTCCCGAGTGGGGCGGGAGTCTCGCCCGCGAGTTCGGGTGGGGTGGGCGTCCCTGGTGGGGTGGGCGTCTCGCCACTACTGTCCGGGATTTTTCCTGCGGCTTGCTT
>CAZHJL010000013.1:0-74784 GCA_964532795.1 uncultured Phycisphaeraceae bacterium
CGTCAATCTCCAGGTGGCAGCGGAAGCGATAGTTCGTCACCGCGCCGCGCTCCTCGACGCGCACTTGCTTGCACGTCGTGTTGGTGATGACCGCCTCGGTGCGCAGCAGCTTGATGATGCGCGTCTGGCCATTGGCGAGGGTGAAGTGCAACTCGTCGTCGTGGTCGAGTTCGACGGCGGTGAGGGTGGGGCGGGTGGTTTTGTGGATGATCATGGGGATTCTCGAAGAGAGGCAAGAAGGCACGTAGGCACGTAGGCACGTAGGCACGAAGGCACGAAGCAGAGCGAGAACACCGGTGGGTGCGCGGCCGGTGACGCTATGTGCGGCGATTTTACTCGTTGGGCAGGCGGCCGTGGCGGGCGCCGCTGGTTCGGGTGCCCTGGGGGTCGTAGCCGATGCGGGTGCCCTCGCCGGTGGGTTTCTTGGCGGCGCTGGCGATGCCGTTGGCGCTGGGCAGGTAGCGCGAGCGGTCCTTGTGGTATTCCTGGATGTACTGCACGGCCGCGTCGACGTCGTCGGTCACGTGGAAGAGATCGAGGTCCTCGGGGCTGATCGTCTCGAACTGCGTGAGCATGTGTGATTTCATCCAGTCGATCAGGCCGTCCCAGTAATCGTGGCCGACGCAGACGACGGGGAACGGCTTGATCTTGAGCGTCTGGATGAGCGTCAGGCTCTCGAAGAATTCGTCCATGGTGCCGTAGCCGCCGGGGAAGATGACGAAGCCCATGGCGTACTTGACGAACATCACCTTGCGGACGAAGAAGTAGCGGAAGGTGAGTGCGTCGGTCTGGTAGGGATTGGGGTACTGCTCCATGGGCAGCGAGATGTTGAGTCCGACGGAGATGCCCTCGGCTTCCTTGGCGCCGCGGTTGGCCGCCTCCATGATGCCCGGCCCGCCGCCGGTGATGACGGCATACCCGGCTTCGGCGAGTCTGCGGCCGCACGCGACTGCCTTGCGGTAGTAGGCGTCATCTTCGGGCGTACGGGCGGAGCCGAAGACGGAGACGGCCGGGCCGACTTCGCTCATGGTCTCGAAGCCGTCAACGAACTCGGCAAGGA
This sequence comes from uncultured Phycisphaeraceae bacterium, assembly GCA_964532795.1. GTDB lineage: Bacteria > Planctomycetota > Phycisphaerae > Phycisphaerales > Phycisphaeraceae > CAZHJL01. The sequence goes on from CAZHJL010000013.1 coordinate 1,061, forward strand.
TGCGGAAGAGCCGCCAGGTTTCGGCGGCCATTTCACTTTCATGGTCAACAGGCATGATGCTTCCTTTGGGTCGAAGCCGGGACCGGGCCCATCGCTTCGGGGGGATACTGCCGGGACGCCTGCGGGAGGCGGCATGGGGATCGTATCGGCAAGGGGCGGGCGATGGTACTGCAAGCGGGGTTGAGGGCGCGTGATGGGACGCGGCGAAGGCGGCGTGCGGGATGTTGTGGAGCAAGAAATGCCAAGCTCCAGTGGTGGTTTCGGGGCTCGGCGGCAGGGGGCTTAGGTCCGAGCGGTTGCGGTGGGCGGGAAACCGCGTTCGCGGGCCATGAGGAGGGGTGCGTGGCCGATAGTGCACCCGTGAGTAAGGAACAGGCCGAAAAAACGATCAAAAGTGCATCGTTTTCGCGCCGGTTTTCGTCCGTTTCTGCAGGAACCTGCAGATTCCTGCGCGCATCGGAGTGGTTTGAGTGGTGGTTTGCCATATTTGGCTTCCAGAAATTGCTGTCGGCGCCCACGGGGATAGGCGGGCGAGGCGCAGACCCGACCGGCCCGCCCGATCGGAAGCGCCTCCGTATAGGTGTCAAGGGCCGCCCAGGTGCGCACAGGATGGTATGTTCGGGAGAAACGAGTTCTGATAAGTAATTGTAGTAAAAAAGTTAAAAGAAATTCCCTGAGCCGTGGGAAGCCCCGAGAATTGGGGGTCTTCATCTGCGCGAATGGTGGCAGGTTTCGAACCGCTCAACCCAAGTGACACGGGCGGTCGATGGACTACACAAGATATTGTGTTAGACTATGTGTAGAAGGAGGCCCGCGCCATGGCGACGAATCTGGCGATCGATGAGAAGCTGCTGGCCGAGGCCCTGGCGGCGGGGGGGCTGAAGACGAAGAAGGCGACGGTCAACGAAGCCCTGCGCGAATTTATCCAGCGACGCCGGCAGGCCGAACTGGTTGACTTGTTCGGGACCGTTGATTTCGATCCGGACTATGACCACAAGCAGGGGCGCAACCGGGGATGAGGGTGCTGGTGGACACCACGATCTGGTCGCTGGCCCTGCGGCGCAAGGGGCGCGGCCGGGACGAGCAGGCGCTCGTGGATCAACTGACCGAACTGATCAACGAGGCCCGGGCGGTGTTGGTCGGGCCGGTGCGGCAGGAGGTGCTGTCGGGCATTCGCGATCGCGCGGCGTTCGAACTGGTGCGCGAGAGGCTCGAACCGTTTGATGACCTGGCGATCGAGCAGGTCGATTACGTGGAGGCCGCGCGGCTGTTCAACGTGTGTCGGGGCAAGGGCGTGCAGGGATCACACATCGACTTCCTGATCTGCGCGGTGGCGATGCGCCATGGCGTGGCGGTGTTCACGACGGATCGCGATTTTGCGCGGTATGCGGGACATGTGGATGTGGTGTTGCACCAGGTGCGTGACCGATGATCTCAGGCCTGCGGCCTGATGGCGGGCGAGACGCTCACCCCACCAAGAGACCATGTCATGCCGGCGTGCGGGCGGCGATTCTCGTGCGGAGGTTGTCCAGTACGTTCATGAAGTTGATGTAGCTGTCGTACGGGGATTCGTACGGGTTGAAGTACTGGTGCACCGTGCCGTCGGCGAAGTACTTGGTGCACATGTAGTAGAAGTGGTCGGAGCAGGTCAGGCGACGCCAGTCCTTGAGGACCTGTTCATCGCCGGCCTCCTTGATCTGCGGCTCGAGCTTATAGAGCTCGTGCAGGGCGTTGGACTGCATGGCGTTGCCCAGCCAGGCCGACAGGTCGCGCTCGGTGTCGGCCCAACTGATCATGTGCGGCACGTCGTACTCCCCGGCGCTGGGATAGGCGTCGATGCACTGGCTGGGGGTCTTGAAGTCGTTGCGGCCGCCGCCGATCTCCAGCACGTACTTCGGCAGGGCGCGGAGGAAATCGAAGATGCCGGTCGATTCCCACTGGTGCTCGCCGAAGGTTTCGTAGTCGATGAAGAGATTGGCGACGTTGCCGTCGTCCCAGCGGCGGTGCTCGTGGCTCGGGTGGTGGTCGGTTTTGGGCGCGTCGTGGTCGTTGATCTGGTCGATCCACTTGGCGTACTTGTCGGCCGTGAGCGGGTAGTGCTGCCAGTGATGGTTGGAGAACCGGAAAGCCAGGTCGTCACTGAGCAAATAGTTGCGCAGCATGATGCGCATGTCGGGCGTGCCGGGCGGGTGGTAGAGCAGGTTGGCCGAGCGGTGGCCGAGGATGTGGTCGGCGCCCTCGGCCAGCACGCCGCGGAAGCGCCCCCAGGCGGCGATGGCGCGGGCCAGTTCGTTGCTGTAGGTCAGTTCGGTGTTGCGGAAGACGGTGGGCGTCTGGCCGAAGAGTTCCTCGATGAGGGCGGTGTGCATGTCCACCTGCTCGGCGAACTCATCGCGGCTGTAGAGGAAGGCGAGCGAGTGGTGGTAGGTTTCGCTGAGAAACTCGACGCAGCCGGTGGCGGCCAGTTCCTGGAGCAACGCGATCATCCGCGGGCTGTGCTCGCGGAGTTGCTCGAGGACCAGACCGGTCAGGGAGTAGCTGATCCGGAAGCGGCCGTCATACGCCTTGACCTGTTCGAGCATCAACTCGGTGGCCGGCAGGTAGCACTTCTCGCAGACGCGCTGGAGGATGTGCTCGTTGCGGTTGTCGTCGAAGTAGTTGGTGTCGGCGTCGAAGACCGAGTAGCGTCGCAGGCGGTAGGGCTGATGGAGCTGGAAGTAGCAACAAACAGAAGCCATGCAGTCTGCCTTTGAAAAGCCGGCGTCAACACACGCCGGGAGACCCCTGATCATAGGCGCGGCAGGGCCGGTTCGTCCGGAAAGATGCGGGGTTCCCGCCGCGCTGGAATCGTCGCCTCACCATTGTGCCCATCCGGGGGCCGAACGCAACAGGTCGGGCGAGATTGGTGGGTAAGTCGGCGGATGGGGCGCGGGCGCCAGTGGCGCCGCGGCCGCGCCGGGCGCGCGCATGGTCGCGCGGCGGACGGTCCGATATACTCTGCCGCTTGGCCGCAGGTTACCTTAGGGAATTGGATGCCACGCACATGCTCAGCAGCCGCGAGATTCGCCAGCAGTTCATCGACTTCTTCGTCAAACAGCACGGTCACAAGCACGTGCCGTCGTCGCCGGTGGTCCTGCCCAACGACCCGACGCTGCTTTTCGCCAACGCGGGGATGAACCAGTTCAAGCCGTACTTCCTCGGCACGGAGCAGCCGGACCACCCCCGCGCGGCCAACAGCCAGAAGTGCATCCGCGCCGGCGGCAAGCACAACGACCTGGACGATGTCGGCAAGGACACCTACCACCACACCTTCTTCGAGATGCTGGGCAACTGGTCGTTCGGCGACTACTTCAAGCAGGAGGCGATCGAGTGGGCCTGGCAGTTGCTGGTGGACCAGTGGGGGCTCGATCCCGAGCGACTGCACGCGACCTATTTCGAGGGCGACGCGGCCGAGGGGCTGGAGCCGGACGACGAGGCGCGGCAGCTCTGGAAGCGGTTCCTGCCGGAGGCCCGCATTCATCCGGGAAGCCACGACGACAACTTCTGGGAGATGGGCGACACCGGGCCGTGCGGGCCGTGCAGCGAGATCCACTACGACGGCACGCCGGACAAGACCGGCGGCGGGAAGGTTAACGCCGACGATCCGCAGGTGATCGAGATCTGGAATCTCGTGTTCATCCAGTTCAACCGCGACGGCTCGGGCAAGCTCAGCCCGTTGCCGGCCAGGCACGTCGATACCGGCATGGGCTTCGAGCGCATCACCCGCATCCTGCAGGGCAAGGACAGCAACTACGACACCGATGTCTTCACGCCGATCTTCAAGGCGATCCGGGAAGTGACGGGCGCGCCGGCCTATACCGGCAAGCTCGGCGAGGGCGAGGATGCTAAGATCGACACGGCCTACCGCGTCATCGCCGATCACATCCGTACGCTGACGATCGCGCTGTCGGACGATGTGCATTGCGGCAACGAGGGGCGGCATTACGTGTTGCGGCGGATTCTCCGCCGCGCGGTGTACTTCGGCGGCATCGTGATGGAGGTGACCGAGCCGTTCTTCTACAAGCTCGTGCCGGCCGTGGTGGAGAGCATGGGCGATGCGTTCCCGGAACTCAAGAGGAATCCGCAGGCGGTGGCGGACGAACTGAAGGAAGAGGAAGTCGCCTTCCGGCGTACGCTCGATCGCGGGACGCAGCTTTTCCTCGACGCAGCCAAGCGCGGCGGCAAGCAGATCTCCGGCGAAGACGCCTTCGAACTGCACACGACCTACGGGTTCCCGGTCGATCTGACGCAGGTCATGGCCGAGGAGCGCGGCATGGACGTGGACATGAAGCGCTACTCCGAGCTGTGGGAGGGATTCGTCGAGGCGTCGAAGGGCGGGGCGGGCAAGGTGGACTATACCGGTGTGCTCACCGAGATCGTGCAGAAAGACAAGCCGGTGGGCAGCACGTTCGTCGGCTACACGCAGGAGACGCTCGACACGAGCACGTGGTGTCACCTGTACCGGCTGGGGGAGGGCGAGTGTGAACTGGTGGATGAAGCGCAGGCGGGTGAAACGATCGCGCTGATCACGGAAAAGACGCCGTTTTACGCCGAAGCCGGCGGGCAGGTGGCGGACACCGGGACGGTCACCTGCAAGCAGGGCGGGCGGCTGCGCGTGCGGGATGTGCAGCGCGTGGGCGAGACGATCTTCCATATCGGCGTGGTCGAGGACGGCCCGCTGCTCAGCTACAAGCGCGGCCCGCGCGGCGAGGATGCGCAACTGGTGCTGGAAGTCGACGCGGGGCGGCGGGGGCCGATCAAGGCGAACCACACGGCCACGCACATCATGAACCGCGCCCTGCGCGACATCGTGAACCCGGAGGCCGACCAGAAGGGCTCGCTCGTTGATGAAGAGAAGACGCGCTTCGACTTCTCGCACAACGCGCAGGTGAGCGTGGAGCAACTGGAGAAGGTCGAAGAGCAGGTCAACCGCGACATCGCGGCCGACCTGCCGGTGTACGACGGCTACGCGCCGCAGGAAGAGGCGTTGAGGATCAACGGGCTGCGGGCGGTGTTCGGCGAGAAGTATCCGCCGCGCGTGCGCGTGGTATCGATCGGCGCGCCGGTGGCGGACCTGCTGGCGAAGCCGGACAGCGAGCGCTGGCGCGACCTGTCCATCGAGTTCTGCGGCGGCACCCACCTGGAGAAGACGGGCGATGCCGAGGGGTTCGTGATCGTGTCCGAGGAGGGGGTGGCCAAGGGGGTGCGCCGGGTCACGGCGATCACCGGTGCGCCGGCCCACCAGGCCCAGGCGCAGGCGGACATGCTCGGCAACCGGCTCGAGGCGCTGGGCGGAGCGTCGGCCGACGCACTTGAGAAGCAGTTGCCGGAGATCACCAAGGCGCTCGATGAGACGACCTTGCCCATCGTCGCGAAGGTGAAGCTGCGGGAGAAGATCGGTGAGCTCTCGAAGAAGGTCAAGCGACTGCAGAAGGAGCGCGCCAGGCAGGCGGCCGGCGATGTCGTCGAGGTGGCGCGCGCGATCGCGGAGGGGGCGGACGGGAACCTGATCGTGGCGAAGGTGGAAGGAGCGGACGCGAACGGCCTGCGCACGGCGATGGATGTGATCCGCAAGAAGTGTCCGGACGCGGCGATGATGCTCGCGGCGGCGGACGATCAGAAGATCGCCTTCCTGGCGGCGGTGCCCCAGGCGTTGATCAAGAAGGGCCTGAAGGCCGGCGACTGGGTGCGTGAGGTGGCCAAGGTGGCCGGAGGCGGCGGCGGCGGGCGGCCGGACATGGCCCAGGCCGGCGGCAAGGATCCATCGAAGCTTGACGAGGCGCTGGCCAAGGCGGAAGCGATCGGTCGCGAGGTGGTCGGGTAAGCTGTCGCAAGGGGCGCGTGAACCTTCCGGCGTCACCGGTCGCTACACGGATGTGTCCGGTGGCTTCTGTTTGCAGGGAGGTCGGTCATGCATCGATTCATCGTGCTGCTCGTGGTCGGGACGGGGTTGGTCGCGGCGTCGGGTTGCGCGGGGCCGCCGGTGGATGCGGACGAGGCGAAGGTGGTGCTCTACTTCGACGACGGCGGCAGGCGGCTGACGCAGTCGCAGTGGGTGACGTACGAACTGGATGATGCCGAGGCGGAGAAGCTGGCATCGTTCTTCCCCGAGATGGGCAGGGACATCTCATCAAACTGGGCGGCCGGCTGGATCGCCGCGGCGCAGATCGAGTTCTCACTGGCCGACGGGCGGACGGTACAGGTGGCGGTGTCGCCCGACTACGCGATGTGGAACGAGAAGGGGGTGGAAGGTGATCACTACTGCGATCCGAAGGTCGGAGCGTACCTGCACCGACTGGCGTATGACCGGAAGCTACTGCCGGTGACGGCGCCGGTGCAGTTGGGCGGGGCGAAGGTGATGGCGGCCGTGGTGCGCATCCTTGTGGATGAAGATGGGAGCACGATCGAATACGACAAGGCCCGGGCGTACCGTGTGACGCACGACCTGGATCTGCGCGACCTGATCAGCTACCTGCAGGGGTTGGGCAAGGGCAGGCAGTCGCCGGTGGCGGGCGGCTGGGAGGCGGGGCTGGAGATCAAGTTCGTGCTGTCGGACGGCCGCACCATCCGGGTGACGGTGTCGCAGGATTACCAGTCGTGGAGCGAGGGGCGCGGCGACTGGCCGCTGGATCCGATGTACAAGGCGCTGGTGACGGGGGTGATCGAGCGGGCGCAGCCGGTGGAGAAGCGGGGCGCCGAGCAGCAGGGCGGCGAAGCGACAGAGCAGTAAAGCAGGGCAACAGCAGAGCAGCAGATGCAGACGGCGCGGGCACCGGCCGGCCCTGTGGCTCGGCGCCTTCCCGCGACCGTGCGTCCCGCTATAATCCACCCTTCACGAACTGATTGACGGCAGCTTCCGGGTGTGGATGGAGCGATATGGCGCGGATCAATGACAATTATCTGAAGCTGAAGGCCGGTTACCTTTTCCCTGAGATCGCGCGGCGGGTGAAAGCGTTTTCCGCGGCGAACCCGGACGCGGCCATCATCAAGTTGGGTATCGGGGATGTCACTGAACCCCTTGCGCCGGCGATCATCGAGGCGATGCACAGGGCCGTGGACGACATGGCGTCGCGCGACCGTTTCCATGGCTACCCGCCGGAGTACGGCTACCCATGGCTGCGCGAGGCGATCGCCCGGCACGACTTCCAGTCACGCGGCTGCGATATCCGCCCCGACGAGATCTACATCTCCGACGGCGCGAAGCCGGACACGGCCAACATCCTCGACATCCTCGGCCCGGGCAACCGTGTGGCGATGGTCGATCCGGTGTACCCCGTGTACGTCGATACGAACGTGATGGCCGGCAACACCGGTGAGGCCGGCGAAGACGGGCGTTACGCCGGGCTCATCTACCTGCCCGCCACGGCCGCGAACGAGTTCACGCCCGATGTGCCATCGGAGCCGGTGGATGTGATCTACCTGTGCTACCCGAACAACCCGACGGGCACTGTGGCGACGCGCGAGACGCTCGAAAAGTGGGTCGCTTACGCCCGCGAGCACAGCGCCATCATCCTGTTCGACGCGGCGTACGAGGCGTACATCACCGATGACCGCATCCCGCATTCGATCTACGAGATCGACGGGGCGCGCGAGGTGGCCGTCGAGTTCCGTTCGTTCAGCAAGAAGGCCGGCTTCACCGGCGTGCGCTGCGGCTTTACCGTCGTGCCCGAAGGGCTGACCGGCACGGATGCGAACGGCGGCGAGGTGGGGTTGGCCCAGCTCTGGAAGCGCCGCCACGCGACGAAGTTCAACGGCGTGTCGTACATCACGCAGCGCGGCGCCGAAGCGGTGTACAGCGATGCCGGGCGCGAGCAACTGGCGCAGACGATCGCCTTCTACCTGGAGAACGCGCGCATCATCCGCGAGGCGTTGAGCGAGATGGGGCTGCAGGTGTACGGCGGGGTCAACGCGCCTTACGTGTGGCTCCAGGCGCCGCAGGGCATGAGCAGTTGGGACCTGTTCGACAAGTTGCTCAACGAGTGTCACGTGGTGGGCACGCCGGGCAGCGGCTTCGGCGCCAGCGGCGAGGGTTACTTCCGCATCAGCGCCTTCAACAGCCGCGCGAATGTCGAGGAGGCGGTGTCGCGGATCCGCGCGAAGCTGACGGTGGCGGTGTAGGGGCGCGGCGACGGGGTGGGAGTGTCGCTTCCCGGCGATGGGCGCCTATGATTTGCCCGCCGATTCGCCGTAGCGATTGCGGAAAGGTTGCCATGGAAGAGAACCGACTGTCGGACACGCCGTTCGCGCTGGAGGACGACGTCAAAGAGTTCCTGCACAACAGTCGCACAGCCGCGCTGGCCACGATCGATGATGAAGGCCTGCCGCACGCGGCGAACGTGCAGTACGCGAGCGACGTTGACATGCGGCTGTACTTCGTGTCCGATCCGGACTCGGCGCACAGCCGGCACGTGGCCAAGCGCCGGACGGTGGCGGTGACCGTCTACAGCCACAACGACCGGCCGGACCAGATCCGCGGCGTGCAGATCCACGGCATCTGCGAGGCGATGGAGTCGGAAGAGGAACGCAACGCGGCATGGGAACTGTACACGGCGAAGTACGCCTTCGTCACATCGCTGCCCATGCGCAAGATGGTCGAGGAGCAGACCTTCTACCGCATCACGCCGCACTGGCTGCGCTGGATCGACAACCGGCGCGGGTTCGGCTGGAAGGTGGAGAAGGATTTCACCGCCTGAAAGCGTTGACCGGAGCGCCACGGACGCATCCGGGCTGCCACGATCGCGGTTCTCGCGAAGCGAGGTCCGTCGGCCTGGCAACTGACGGCGTTCTACCAGACACGGCCGTCGGCTTGGTCGCGACCGTGGCGCCCGCGCCAAGTGTTAGTTCACTTTGAGCAGTTGGGTCGCCGCCTCGTAGATCACCCCCGGCTCACTCATCCGTCCCGCGCCCTGCGTGCGGCAGGCCTGCCAGCCTTCGTCGGGGCCGACCGTCTCGTAGCCGAGTGTCTCGCGCACGGTGGCGAGGTTGCGCTGCGTGATGGGGTTGGTCCACATATCCGCGTTCATCGCCGGGGCGAGCAGCACGGGCGTTTGCTTCGGCTCGCGCGGCAGGGCGGCGACGAGCAGACTGACCATATCGTCGCAGATGCCGCCGGCGATCTTCGCCAGCAGGTTGGCCGTGGTCGGCGCGATGATGACGATGTCGGCCCAGCGGGCCAGGCCGATGTGCTGGCTGTCCGGCCGGTCGTCGGCCTGCCAGATGCTGGTCAGCACGGGATTGCCCGACAGCGACTGGAACGTGAGCGGCCCGACGAAGCGCGTGGCGGCCCCGGTCATGACCACGCGGGTGTGCGCGCCGGACTGGGCGATCCAGCTCACGAGTTGGCACGTCTTGTAGGCGGCGATGCCGCCGCTGACGGCGACGATCACGTTGCGATCGCGCCACGCCGGGTCGAGCGTCGGCTTGGGATCGTGGTGGGACGCACTCATGGCGGGGCGTGCCGTGGGGGTGTGATGTCAGGGGTTCCGACGCGCGGTCAGAGCAGTTCGTCTTCTTCCTGCTCGTCTTCGGAAGGCCACTGGATGGTGATCTTCTCCTGCATGATTTCGTCGATGGCGACCTCGATGTCCGACCGGCCGTTGCGTTCGACCAGCGGCCGGGCGCCTTCCATCAGCTCGCGCACCCGATGCTGGATGAGCGCGGTGAGCTTGAACCGGCCGCCGATCTTCTCGACGATGTGATCGCCTTTGAGCGCTTCGATCATCTTCAGGATATCTCCATGCGGGTGCGTGGGTTATCTGGAATCGTGTCATTATATGCGTGGGCGCGGTGGATGCAAATCGGGGGCTGGTTGAGTCGATGGGCATCTGCCCTGCTTCGGCACACTTCGCCCTCCCTTGGGTCGGGTCAACACGTGGCGCCCGGCCCCGGATCGCGCACTTGGAGCTCGGCCCCGAATCGTCCGCCTGAGGGCGCCCACTCTGGCCGTCTTCGGCAAAGTGCGAAGCGATGCGGTGGGTCGTCGGATGTCGATGTGTCGGCAAGGCGAACCGGGTGTTGGCTGAGCGGATCGAGATCAACGCTTGATCGGCACACTTTGCCCTCCCTTCGGTCGGGTCAAAATGTGGCACCCGCAACCGGGCCGCGCCGCCACGATCGGACGGGAACAGTTCCTACTCATCGCCGTCGGTCAGGGCGGGGCGGAGCAGGGCGGGATCGGCGTCCGCGGCGTGACCGCGGGCCAGGAGGGCGAGCATCTCGAGCAGGCGGGTCGTGGCGGGGGAGCGGTCGGGCAGGGCGGCGTAGCGGTGGTATTTGCCATCGGCGCGGATGTACACGGCGAAGACGATTGCTTCCGGCCGCGGGCGGTCCATCGGGCGGAGCAGCGCCTCGGCCGCGGCGTCCGTTTCCTGTTGGGTCAGATCGCTGGATGCGACATGCTGGTAGAGGGTTTCCATGTCGCGCGGGCTGATGCGCACTGAGCGCGGCGGGTAGTAGGTGACATCCGCCCCCCGGCCGGTCGCGGCGCGAAGCTGGCGGTCCGGTTCGAGGATGTACTGCGCGTACTGTTGCAGCGGGCCGTCCGGGCTCCGCACGCCCAGCACGTTCAGTTTGATGGCGAAATCCGGCGGGACGAGGCTGTTGGCGCGGATCTGCTCACGCGTGGCCGAGTTGCAGCCGGTGAGCGCGGCAGTGAGAAACAGGCTAAGCGGGACAAGCGCGACGAAGGGTCTGCGGGGAATGGCTCCATCCATGTTCCGGGCCTCCATGGGATTGTGCATCGCTCTATTCTACTTTCGGCTTGATCCGGCGAAAGGCTTTCGCCCAGTTCTGCCCCAGCCGCGGCTTGTGCCGTCCGAGGACGATGAGCCCGGTCAGCAGAACGACGGCGGCGGTCAGGATGACGCCGAGCAGGCGCTGGTCGCCGGACCAGTGGTGGACGTTGCCCGACGCCGCGGCCGCGCGCAGGCGGAGCATCGTGGCGCGACCGAGCAAGTGCAGGACGGGAATACCCACGAGCGCGAGGGCGAGCTTGACCTGCAACCAGCGCTGCCGGATGAGGACGTGCAGGTGCGGCATCAGGAGGGCCAGGCCGAGCAGGATGGCGGCGATCATGGCGGGGATGATGAGCCAGGTGAAGAGGCGGCCGAGGGTGTCGACGAACTGCTGACGAGCTGCGGCGGTGGCGGGCCGGCCGGCCCAGGCGATGACGGCCGCGGCGGCGATGCCGCCGTAGGCGAGGGCGACGACGATGACCTTGGGGATGAGGAGGAAAGGGCGAAGGCCGCGCCCGGGCTTGCGGCCGTGGATGTTGGCGGGGTTGGGCATGGCGGCGAGTGTACGTCGTCGCCGCGGATGGCGGGCGACAGTCCAGCAGTATAGCTCTTGAGCTATATTGCCCTGGAGCTATAATCTATCCATGTGGGAAGTGGAGTACACGGACGAGTTCGAGCGCTGGTGGTTGTCGCTTGAGCCGAATGACCGGACCTCTGTCGAGGCGAGCGTGATGTTGCTTGAGTCGCGTGGTCCCGCGCTTCCTCGACCTCACGTGGACACCGTCCATGGCTCGCGACATGCGAATATGAAGGAACTACGAACACAGAGCGCCGGCCGGCCGCTACGCGTCTTCTTCGCGTTTGACCCTCGCCGCTGTGCAATCCTGCTGATCGGCGGCGACAAGACCGGTGACGACCGCTTCTACGAAAGAATGGTTCCATTGGCGGACGATTTGTATGACCGCTACTTGAAGGAACTGAGAGAGGAAGGGCTGATCTGATGCCGCACTATCCATACAAGCGACTTCGTGACAAGCTGACACCCGAGCAACGCGCCCAGGCAGAGAAGGATGCCCGGCAGATGATGCGTGAGATGGTGCTTGCCGAGCTGCGCAAGTTCGTCGGTATGACACAGGAGCAACTGGCCGGTGAGCTTGGCGTGACGCAACCGACGCTGTCGAAGCTTGAGAATCAGGACGATATGCAACTGAGCACGTTGCGTCGCCTGATTGAGGCGATGGGCGGTGAAATGGAGATCATCGCGCACCTGCCGGAAGGCGACATCCGGGTGCGGGCGCAGCGCGAAGCGGGATGAACGGATGGGGGGCCGTTCGCCGGGAACGATTCTGGCACCCGCGTTCCTCGCCTGTTACCTTCTACCCCTTCAAACCCGGCGGCCGCGCGGTGGCTGCGTTTGGGAAAGGGTCTATCTCGATGAAGATCAGCCTCAACTGGCTCAACACCTACCTGGACAGGCCCATTGATGTGGACGAAGCGGTCGAATCGCTTACCCACGCGGGGTTTCCGGTGGAGGAGTTTGAGCCGGTGACCGTTTCCGGCGGCGAGGATACGTGGCTCGATGTCGAGGTCACGAGCAATCGCTGCGATTGCCTGTGCCATGTCGGTGTGGCGCGCGAGGTGTGCGCGGCGACGGGGCGGACGCTGCGGTACCCGGACTGCGAACTGCTGGCCGGAAAGTTGGATGGTGAGGACGTCGGGTCATTGGCTACGGTGCGCAACGAGGCTCTGGAATGGTGCCCGATGTATACCGCCCGCGTGATCCGCGGCGTGAAGATCGGGCCCAGCCCGCAGTGGATGGTTGATGCGCTGGAGGCGATCGGCCAGCCGAGCGTGAACAATGTCGTCGATGTGACCAACTTCGTCATGCACGAGTTGGGCCAGCCGCTGCATGCTTTCGACATGAAGCTGCTGGAGGAGAACACCATCGTGGTCCGCGCGGCCGTGGACGGCGAGCAGATCACCGCCATCGACGGCACGAAGCATACACTGAACCCGAAGATGCTGGTCATCGCCGACGCGGTCCGTCCGGTGGCGGTTGCGGGCGTCATGGGCGGGCTGGATACGGAGATCGGCGAGCAGACGATGGACGTGCTGCTCGAGGCGGCGGTGTTTGATCAGTTGGTAACGCGGCGGACCAGCCGCACGCTGAAGCTGTTCAGCGATTCGAGCTACCGGTTCGAGCGCGGAATCGACTGGGAGGGCGTGGATCGTGCCAGCCGGCGGGCGGCGAAGCTGATCGTGGAGACGGCCGGCGGGAAGATCGCCACCGGCGTGATCCGCGAGGGGCGCGGTGACCCGCCGCGGCGCGAGATCGTGATGCGCATCGCGCGGTGCGACCAGTTGCTGGGTTACAAGGTGCCCGGCGAGCGGATGATCGCGGGTCTGGAGCGGCTGGGCCTGTCGCCGCGCGTGGATGATGCGAAGGGGGTGGTCGCGTGCGCGGCGCCGAGCTTCCGGTTGGATCTGCATCGCGAGGTGGACATCATCGAGGAGGTCGCGCGGCTGCACGGGCTGGAGAACGTGCCGGTCGAGGAGCGGATCGAGATCGTGGCCCGCGCGCCCCAGCCGCGTTTCATGGCGCGGCAGAAGCTGGGGCAGGTGCTGACGGCGCACGGGTATCACGAGGCGGTGACGTTCAGCTTCGTGAATCCGAAGCAGGGCCGGCCGCACGTGGCTGATGGAGCGCAGACGGTGATGATCGAGGACGAGCGGCGTAAGGCCGAGCCGATGCTGCGTCCCTCGCTGATTCCCAGCCTGATGGTCTGCCGCAAGTCGAACCAGGATGTGGGCAACGCGGGCGTGCGGCTGTACGAGACGGCGTCCACGTGGGTCGAGCGCGGCGGGGGGATCGTGGAAACGGAGCAACTGGCGCTGCTGTGCGATGCGCCGGAGGGGCAGGAGGCGCTGCGCGATCTGCGCGGGACGATCGAGGAGTTGATCGCGGGACTGATGGGCGAGGTCGAGGTGTCGTTCGAGGCGGAGCCGGCGCCGATGTACGCCGCGGGGGCGAGCGTCGCGGTCGAGGGGCGGCGAATCGGCGAGATGGGGCTGGTCAGCGCGGCGGAGCAGAAGCTGTTCGACCTGCAGATGCCGGTATGCGTCGCGGCGATCGACTTGACGCCGCTGCTGGAGCGGTTCCCGCCGCGCCGGATGGTGGAGACGTTGGCGCGGTTCCCGGGGATCGAGCGTGATCTGTCGGTGGTCGTCGACGAGCAGGTGCCGTGGTCGGCGATCGCCAGGTGCGTGGATGATGTTGCGCCGCCGATGCTGGAAAGCGTGAACTTCATCACGACGTATCGCGGCAAGCAGATCGGCAAGGGCCGCAAGAGTGTGAGCTTCCGCATGGTGTATCGCGACCCGGCCAAGACGCTGCGTCATGACGAGGTGGACCCGCAGGTGAGCGCCGTCGTGGAGAAGCTCAAGGCGCAAGTGGGAGCGGAGATTCGCGGCTAGCGGCGTCGGTGGACACCATGCCGGGACGGCAAGTGCGGGACAGTTTGCCAAGGAAAAGAACAGGAGTAGATCACGATGGCGCGAAAAGCATTTCGAGTCGTACAGGTCGGCTGCGGCGGGATGGCTCAGAAGTGGGCGCGGCTGGCGTGCGAGTCGCGCGACTACGACCTCGTCGGGCTGGTCGACCTGCGTCGCGAGGCGGCGGAGGAAACGGCTCGGCGCAACGGCCTGGAACCGGGCGTGGTGTACGACACGTTGAGCGCGGCGCTGAAAGGCGCGCGGCCGGACGTGGTGTTCGATGTCACCGTGCCCGAGGCCCATCACAAGGTGGTCATCCCGGCGCTGAAGGCCGGTTGCCATGTGCTGGGCGAGAAGCCGATGAGCGACACGCTGGCGAATGCGAAGAAGATGGTGGCCGCGGCGAAGGCGGCCGGGCGGGTGTACGCCGTCACGCAGACGCAGCGCAACGGCAACGCGATCCGCGCGTTTGCGAAGTTCTGCCAGGGCGGGAAGATCGGCGACATCGAGGAGGTGCACACGGACTTCTTCATCGGGGCGCATTTCGGCGGCTTCCGTGATGAGATGGAGGAGGTGCTGTTGCGGGATATGTCGATTCACCACTTCGATGCCGCGCGTAAGGTGACGGGGGCGGACCCGGTGTCGGTGTACTGCGAGTCGTTCAATCCGAAACGATCGTGGTACGCGGGGAACGCGAGCGCGGTGGCCATCTTCGAGATGACCGACGGCATGCGCTACTCCTATCGCGGCTCGTGGTGCGCCGAGGGCATGAACACCGGCTGGGGCTGCGCGTGGCGCGTGTACGGCTCGAAGGGCGGGGCGACGTGGCATCGCAACGAGATGAAGGCCGAGCGCGTGAAGTCGATGCGGCAGAAGAAGTTCGTTCGCGACGTCGAGGAACTGGCGATTCCGACGGTCAAACTGCTGCCGGAGGCGCACGAGGGTTACCTGGTCGAGTTCGCCAAGTGCCTGCGCGAAGGCAAGCTGCCGGAAACGCACTGCGAGGACAACATCAAGAGCCTGGCGATGGTGGCGGCCGCGGTGAAGAGCGCGAAGACGGGCCGGCGCGTGAAGGTGGAGTGGTAGGGGGAAGGCACGGAGGCACGTAGGCACGAAGCGGAGAGAGCATCGGAACGGGCCGCGACCGTGAGGGAGCCAAATACAATCAGCGACGAAGCGACGAAGCGACGAAGCGACGAAGCGACGAAGCGACGAAGCGACGGGGCGACGAAGCGACGAAGCGACGGGGCGGTCAGCCTTGGCGTTTGGGGTCGGCCACGGCGGCGACGGCGATGTTGATGCGTCTGGGGGTGCACATCTTCTTGAGCGTTCGGGATGCTTCGCGCAGGGTGGCGCCGGATGTTTTCACATCATCCACCAACCACACCTCGTAGCCGGTCAGGTCGACCGGGTCCGCCGTGAAGATGCCGCTGACGTTGGACGTCTTGCGGCTGAGCGGCGTGGAAGATTGCGGATAGGTATGGCGCGTGCGGCGGAGCAGGTCGAGCATCGGCCAGCCGTGGGTCTTGGCGATCGCCTGCGCAATGAGCGCGGCCTGGTTGTAGCCGCGCGACCAGCGGCGGCGCCAGTGCAGGGGGATGGGCACGACCACCACCGGCGCCCCGTCAACCGGCGGCTTGAGCAGTGTCGCGATCTGGCGGCCGAAGAACGGGCCCCACGCCCAGGCGCGGCTGAACTTCATCGCGTGAATCCACTCGCTCACGGGCGGCGTGTAGTTGCTCAGGCGCACCGCGCGCTGCCACGGCAGCCGCCGCGTCAGGCAGTCCGGGCATCCGTCGCTCGTGGCTTCGCCGGGGCCGGTGGAGGCGCCGCAGCGGGCGCACCAGTTCTCGACCGAGTCGCGCTGCCATTCGTGGCCTTGAGCGATCCGGTCCACGTTGATGGCGGTCGGGACAAGCTCCCGCGCCAGCCCGCCCAGCCACGAGCGCGCCAAACTCGCTCGGGCGAGCAGTTGCTGTCGCGCCGGCTTCGCGCCCCGGGGGGTTTTGCTCATGCAATGCGTGGTTGGAGTTGTCCCCGGCATGATGGATATACTGCCGACGATGACGGCGGTGCACAAATCACCGGATGCCGGCCGCGGGCGCTTCGATGCGAGGGTCATCGAGAACCGCGCGATCTGTCGCGAGCACTACCTGCTGCGCCTACGCCTTCCCGCGACGTTCCCCGCCACCGCGCCGGGTCAGTTCGTCCAGCTCGGTTGCCGCGCGCCGAACGGCGCGGCGGACGCCCGGTCGCTGCACGGCGGTGAGTTGGAATGGTCACCTGACAGGCCGCCCGTGATTACGCAGATGGAATTGCGCGAGCCGACGCCGCTGCTGCGGCGGCCGTTCAGCCTGGCCGGGCGCGGCGATGGTGTCAACGGGCCGTGGATCGACATCATCTACCGCGTGGTCGGCGCGGGCACGGCGTGGCTCGAGACGCTCAAGCCCGGCGACGCGGCCGACCTCATCGGCCCGCTGGGCAACCGTTTCGCCCTCCCGAAAGACAAGTCTTACGGCCTGCTGGTCGGTGGCGGCGTGGGGCTGCCGCCGATGTTCTACCTCGCCGACGGGCTGCACGCGGCGGCGTGGCGCGGCGTGGGCATCACCGGGGCGATGACCCGCGATCTGCTGGCCGCGACGCTCGAGGGCGACGCGGTGGGCGAGTTCGTCTCGCGCGGGCTGAAGTCGGTGGTCACGACGGATGACGGATCGTTTGGCATCCGTGGCCGGGTGACCGAGGGGCTCGAGCGTGTCATCGGCGGGATGTCGGCGGCCGACCGTCGCGAGGCGGTCGTCTTCACCTGCGGCCCGGACGCGATGATGCGCGCGGTGGCGCGCATGGCGGCGGAGGCGGGCATCGACTGCCAGGTATGCCTGGAGCAGGCGATGGCCTGCGGGATGGGCACGTGCCAGTCGTGCATCGTGCGGATCGAGGATGAGGCGAACCCGCACGGCCGGTCGCGCGGCGGTCGGCCGTGGCGATACCGGTTGACCTGCACGGACGGCCCCGTTTTTGACGCGCGGCAGGTCGTCTGGTCCGATGAATGACCCAAAGGAGTGCAGCCATGAGGTTTTTTCCGCACGAGATCGACAAGAACATCCTGGTGCTGTCCGCGGATGGCGAAATCAACTCGGCCAACTCGGACCAGATTCTCGAAGAGATCGGCCAACACATCGAGGGTGGCGCGCACCGGATCATCGTCGACTGCACCCACGTGGATTATCTATCGAGCTATGGACTGGGGGTGCTGCTGCGTGTGCATTCGCGCATGAAGAAGCAGGGCGGCGACGTGAAGCTGTGCTGTCTGAAGGGCGTGGTGGTCGATCTGCTGCAGGTGACCGGGCTCAACCGCATCTTCGAGGTCTATCCGGACATGGAAAAGGCGGTGGCGGCGTTCGGAAAGTAGGCTGGACGGCCTATTGCCTGTTGGAGGATGCGCCGGACGATGGAGTTCTATGCACACGAGATTGATCGGGACGTGCTGATCCTGCGTGCGGACGGCGGACTCAACAGCCAGACGGCCCAGCAGTTCGTTGAGGAGCTGGCCGCGCTGGTGGACGCGGGAATACGGAAGATCATCGTCGATTGCACGCTGCTGGATTACCTCTCGAGCTACGGCATCAGCGTCCTGCTGCGGGTGCACGCCCGCATGAGAAAGCGCGGCGGGGACGTGAAGCTGTGCGGGGTGAAGGGTGTGGTCAATGATGTGCTGAAGATCACGAACCTGGATCACGTACTGCACGTCTACGCCGACGTGGATCGAGCGCGGCTGGCGTTTCGTGATGCGGCGAGCCACGAAGGTACGCAGGGACGAAGCCACTGAGCAGTGCAGACGCTTCCCGACGGGCGAGGCCCGTTGCGGCCGGTCACTTTCGGTCGTGTGATTACACCCGGTCGCGCGGGTTGTAGCTTCGGGCGACCTTGAAGGCTCGGTTGCCCTTGTACTGGCCGACGGCGCCGATGTACTTGCGTTTGCCTTCGATGAGCATGGTCAGCGGGGCGGTGTGGGGCTTATCGGTGAGGATGATGTCGCCCACCTGCAGATCGCGCAGTTCGTTGAGGGTGATGTTGGTGTTGGCGAGCACCGAGGTGATGGTGACCTTGGCCGCGTCGAGGTGGCCGGCCACGCGCGCTCGCAGTTGAGCGTCCTGGCCCTTGCGGCGATAGGCGGCCCAGGTCTGGCTGGAGATCTTCTCGACCACCGGCTCGATCACGTTGTAGGGGATGCACAGGCTCATGGTGCCCGCGCGGCCGCCCATCTTCAACTCGAAACCGACCACGACCACCACCTCGTTCGGCGGCACGATCTGCACGAGCTGCGGATTGCTTTCAGTGTCCTCGAGGTTGAACGTGAGGCGCAGCACGTTGGCCCATGCCTCCTGCAGGGCCTTCATGGCCCGGTCGGTGATCTTGTTGACCAGGCGCTGTTCGATGGCCGTGAGCGGGCGCTGGGGGATGAACAGGTCCGCGTTCGAGCCGCCCAGAAGGCGGTCGATCACCGGGTAGATGATCAGCGGACTGATCTCCATACACATGTTGCCGTCCAGTGGGTCACAGGACAGCAGATTGAAGCAGGTGGGATTGGGCAGCGAGTGGGTGAACTCGCTGAAGGTCATCTGCTCGATGTTGGCGACCTTGACTTCCATGATGGTGCGCAGGAAGCCGGAGAGCAGGGCGCCGAAGTTCCGGGCGAAGCCGTCGTGCAGGTTCTCCAGGGCGCGCATCTGGTCCTTGCTGACGCGCTCGGGACGCTTGAAGTCGTATGGTCGGATCTCGGCTTGGGTAAGGGCGGCCGCACGGCGCGAGAAGATCTGTGCCGACGTGCCCTGGTCGGTCTGTTCGACCTCGCCGCCATCCACGGCTGCCAGTAGGGCATCAACTTCTGATTGGTCAAGAACTTCTGCCATGTTCGCCTGTCACTCGCCTGCCGGTCGGGTATCGGTGTTATCGGGTGAGAGCGGGTGGCGGCTGGAAAAGGCGGGGAGGACGTGGAGGCGCCCGGCTGATTGGGTCCAGGCACGCTGCGCGTGTACACTGATCGGTGTCGGGCGGACCGGCCCGTCAACCGGTCGACGCGTTGGCTGGTTAACTCATGAACCCGGAAGCGGATAGGCGCGCGACTGCGCCATGAAACAGGAGGCGAACCTGGACCTGCCGACGCGTCTTGCCAACTTGGGGCTGTCCCTGCCGCCGGCGCCGAAGCCCGTCGCGGCCTATGTGCCGGCAGTGGTGACCGGCGATCTGGTGTGCGTGAGCGGTCAGTTGCCGCTGGTGGACGGACAGCTGGTGGCGGTCGGGCCGGTGCCATCGGTGGTCAGCGAGGCCCAAGCCGCGGTGGCGGCGCGCCAGTGCGTGCTCAATGCCTTGGCGATCGTGGGCGAGGTCATCGACGGCGACTGGTCACGTCTGGCGCGCGTGGTGCGGGTGGGCATCTTCGTGCAGTGCGACGCACGCTACGGCGGTCAGCCGCAGGTGGCCAATGGGGCCAGCCAGCTTCTGGAGCAGCTTTTCGCCGAGGCCGGGCGGCATGCCCGCGCGGCGGTGGGGGTCAATGCACTGCCGCTGGATGCGTCGGTGGAGCTTGAAATGGCGGTGGAACTGGTCGGAAACGGGCTGTGACGCGGGAATCTGCGTGCGCATGCCGTCGATTCGGGACTTGACGGAATTGTGGGTTTGCGAGAAACTTATGAAGGTAGCAGTCCCGCCGGGCGCCAGCCCAGGAAGTTTTTTTTCGGTGCAACTCCCCACCGCCCAGATAAAGGAGGCTTGCCATGGCCGCACGTGTCGCTGGATCCAGTAGCGCAGTGATTGGATACGCCATCGCCATCACGGTGATCTCGCTGCTGATGGTTGTCGGCTGGGGGTTGGGTATCTACTGGTACACGCAGACGGACGAGGCGCTGGCCTCGGCGCGGGAGAACGAGCAGTTGCTCGCCCAGTTCGCCGACTCGAAGCAGCGGGGCAACCGCGAAGTCAGCCGGCTGATGCAGGAGGAGGAGACCGTCGTCGGCGCGCTTCTGAAGGACCGGGAGGATTTCCGGCTGCTGATCACCGGTTCGCCGGACACCGAGTACAAGAACATCCGCACTGAGATGCTGCTGATACCCAAGGATCGCATTGAGCCGGAGGGGGCCGACGGCGAATTCGAAGTCAAGACGATCCTTCCCACGGACACGGTGTTCGGCGTCTTCAAAGAGATGTACGACAAGCTCACGGCCGAGCAGAACGAAAAGCTGACCGCGATGAAGGAGCGGGACGAACTGCTGGACCAGTTGGCGGCGAAGAACACGGAACTCTCCCAGCAGAGCGAGAATTACAACGAGAGGATTGACACGCTCGGCGAGGAGATCAAGCAACTGAACGGGCAGATCCAGAGACTGCAGAACGAGATTGTCGACAAGACCAAATCCTACGGGAACCAGGTGGGTGAACTGCAGGCGCTGCATAACGAACAACTGGCGAAGGTCCGGGCCGAGGCGGCGGAATGGGAGAGCAAGTACCGCGAGCAGTTGGCCGAGAACAGCAAGCTCCTGCAGAAACAGGGCGTGCCGAAGCTGCTGAGCGACGAGCACGAACCGGACGGCCGCATTCTCGCCGTGGTGGAAGGCGAGAACATGGTGCACATCGACCTGGGCCGGCAGCACAACGTTCTGCTCGGGATGACCTTCGAGGTGTACGACCAGCGCACGGGCACGCCGCACAGCCTGGACCACCGCGTGGACAACACGTACCGCGGCAAGGCGACGATCGAGGTGATCAAGGTCGACGAGGTGAAGTCGCTGTGCCAGATCGTGCGGCGTACGCCGCGGACGATGATCCGTCGGGACGACGTGATCGTCAACGCGGTGTATGACCGCTACCGCCAGTACACGTTCTTCGTGTTCGGTCAGTTCGACATCGACAACACCGGTGCCACGAGCGAAACGGACATTCGGCGTGTCGAGGCGATGATCCGCGAGTGGAACGGCCAGGTCGCGGCGCAGCGCGGTCCGGAAGTGGACTTCGTCGTGCTCGGCGACCCGCCGCCGGTACCGAAGAAGGTGACGCGCACCGATGCGAGCGGAACGACGCCTGACTTCGCACAAGAGCGGATCTACGAGGTGCAGAAGCGCCGCTACGAGGCGTACGTGGAAGTCGTCGAGTGGGCCCAGGCGAACGACAAGCCCATTTTGACCTCCAACCGCTTCCTGACGCTGGTCGGCTACTACCAGCGATAGCCCCACATTGCCAGGGACGAACCATGGCGCAGAAGAGCCGGCCAGCCTGGCGGGTGTGGTCTGAGTACCTGCTTGCCCGGATGGCGGCGGCGGGCGTCAACGCTTTCGAGCCGGATGCCGCGCTGGCCACGGCCTCGGCCGCGGCGCGGCTCTATTTCAGCCGCAGCCGACGGCATCGTGAACGGGCGATGCACAACGTCCGTTGCGCCTTCCCGACGTGGGACGAGCGGCGCGTCGAACAGGTGGCGCGCGAATCCTTCGAGCAGTTCTTCAAACTGGCCATCGAGGGGCTGAACACCCCCCGGCTGATACACCGCGACAGTTGGGCCCAGCGGGCGCGGTTCAGCGACATCGGCCCGACGCTGCGCCTCCTGAACTCCGGCCGCGCCGTACTGCTGGTGACCGGTCATATCGGCGGTTTCGAAGCAATCGGTTCGGTGCTGGCGGTGCTCGGCTATCCGATCCATGCCGTCGCCCGTCCGATCGACAATCCGCTGATCAACGACTGGCTGCTGGGCGTGCGCGAGCGGCGCGGGATGAAGGTGATCTCGAAGTGGCAAAGCGAGATCGAGCGCATGTTCGCCGTGCTCGAAGCCGGCGAAATCCTCGCCATCGTGGCCGACCAGAACGCCGGCGATCGCGGGATGTTCGTGCCGTTCTTCGGGCGCCTGGCCAGCACGCACAAGTCGCTGGGGTTGATGGCGGTGGAGCGGAACGTGCCGATCGTGTGCGGCTACACGCGCCGCCTGCCGCCGGGCTGTCGCTACGAGGTGCGCGTGACCGACATCATCATGCCGGAGGACTGGGCGGATCAGGACGATCCGCTGTTCTACATCACGGCCCGCTTCATGCGCGCGGTCGAGGCCATGGTGCGCGAGTCGCCCACGCAGTACCTGTGGATGCACCGGCGCTGGAAAAGCCGCCCGCGCTTTGAGAAGCAGGGCAAACCGATGCCCGCGAGCCTTCGCCGCAAGATCGAGTCCCTGCCGTGGATGGACCAGCCCACGATTGAGCGCCTGCTGAGCCCGCCGCCCGAACCGGCGGAGGGGTCGTAGGGGTCAGGCGAGGGGGGCAGGATTGCCCGAATACGTCTTGACGTATGCCCATTCTTGTGCAAAACTTAAGGACTTCGGGGAATGCGTCAGGGCGGCGTGAAGATGATCACCGGATCGGGCGGGGAGAGACCTTCAGCTACAGGAATGTCATGAACATGGTCGACCAAGAACAACAACTCAGGCTCAAGGACCGCAAGATTCTGATCGTGGATGATGATCCGGAAGTACTGGCGGCCATCAACCAGGCGCTTCAGGCCGAGGGGGCGCTGACGCAGACCTGCGGGGACGGCAATACCGCGGTGCGCATCTGCGAAACCGATCCGCCGGACATGGTCGTGCTGGACATGATGCTGCCCAAACGCAGCGGTTTCCTGGTGCTGGAGAAGATCAAGAAGTTCGAGAGATCGCCGCGCGTTGTGATGGTCACGGCCAACGAGGGCCGGCGTCACCAGCAGTACGCCGAAGCGCTGGGCGTGGACGGATACATGCTCAAGCCGGTTCGCCTCGAGCGACTGATCACCCTGGCGCAGGAACTGCTGCCGGAGGGCGAGGCCGAGGCTGAGGCCGATCACGACGTTGAAGCTGAGTCTGAATGAGTCGGGCCCTCGGGTCTGCTTCCGGGTGGTCGGCAGGTGGTCGGTGTGCCCCCACGGGGGCTGTTGCTGCGCCGTGCGGGTGAAGCGCTCAGATCTTGTTATAATGAGACGTCGGTCCGCCCGGGCCGGTCCCGCCGCTGTGACCCACCTTAGGCTTCCGTGACCGGAGGTTCGAGCATGCGTCAATTCACCTCCCGAATGGTACTTCTGGCCGCGCTGAGCATTCTGCTCCTTGTCGCCGCCGATGTGTTCGCGAGGCAGGGCACGGTGGTCAAGCGGGACGGCCGCCGGTTCACCGGCGAAGTCGTCGAGGACACCGCCGATCGCGTCGTGCTCAATATCCGGGGTGTGCGGTTGACCTTCGAGCGCAGTGAGATCGCCAGTTTCGAGTACCTCAAATCGCCCGAAGAGGAGTACCGCGAGCGGCGGGCGCGGCTCGAGGATGACGACTACAAGGGACGTTTCGATCTCGCCAACTGGCTGTATTCACAACAGCACTACGCGTTGGCCAAGCAGGAACTCGATGCGCTTATCGCGACCGTTGACAGCATTCCATCTCTGGACCTGCGTGACCGGATACGCGTCCTGAGCAGAGCGGTCGAGGCGCGGCTCAAGCAAACCGGGCAGCGAAACGGCGGCGATGGTGAGAACACCAACGACGGCAACGGCAATCAGCAGGACACGGGCACGTCGGTTGGCGACAAGGACTTCCCCCTGCTGGACATGGACGATGTCAACGCGATCCGCGTGTGGGAGATCCGGCTGCAGCGCAAGGTTGACGGCCGCGTGCGGCTGATGCGGCCACGGGTGATCATTCCCACGGATGTCATCGACGATTTCTTCAGGCTGTACAAGGGCACCGCCCAGTACCGCCAACACCAGGACACGCCCAAGACGCTGGACGAGGTAAACAAGTTCAAGCGTCGCCAGCCCTACGATCAGCTTCGCGTGATGTTCGAGACGCGGGCCCGGTCGCTTTACACGCGGGTCCGCGTGCCGGAGGACCCGCCGGCGCTGGCGATGTGGCGTGAGTCGGTTCACCCGCGGTACGTCATCTCGTACTGCGCGACGACCGACTGCCACGGTTCACTGAACAGCGACAGGTCGGCCAAGGGCGGGCTGTACCTGGCCAGTCGGCGGCCGCAGGATGTGCGGACGGTCTACACGAACTTCTACATCATGAGCAAGTTCGAGACGGAAGGCGGCGATCGCGCTCTTGACCGGGACCGCCCCCAGGACT
This sequence comes from uncultured Phycisphaeraceae bacterium, assembly GCA_964532795.1. Classification (GTDB taxonomy): domain Bacteria; phylum Planctomycetota; class Phycisphaerae; order Phycisphaerales; family Phycisphaeraceae; genus CAZHJL01. Next base: position 25,436 of record CAZHJL010000013.1, read on the forward strand.
CGCTGTTGATCCAGATGGCGTTGCCCCGCCGCAACGCGGTCACGCCGCACCCGGAGGTGCGCGGCTGGCGCCCGCGCCTGCCCGAGCCGCGCGGGGATGAGATCCCCCGGGAGCAGCAGATGCTGATGGACTTTATCGGCGGCGAGTTGTACTTGCCCATGCCGCCGTACCCGGTCGAGTTGAACATGCCCTGGACGAAGACCGAGGAGTCGGAAGCCGAGGAATAGGCGGTCGAAACCCCGCGCATGCCTTGACGGTTTGGTGAACAACAGCGAAACGAATTGCCCCGCAGGTGACCAGCCCCATGAAACAGCTCCATCCATGCCTGATCGTTTGTGTATGCCTTGCCGCCTGGCTGCTCGGCTGTGAAGACAAGGAGACGGCCAAGCTCAACGAGGAGCGTGCGCGGCTGAACGAATCACTGAAGAAGCTCTCCGATGCGCAGTTCGCCTCCAAGGACGTTCAATTCGGCGACAACATCACCATGGAGAATGTCCACGAGGACCTGGACCTCGCGGCCATGCGGCAGGAGAAGCATGATGCGCTGCTGGCCGAACTGCAGGCGCAGCGCAACCTCGGGCCGCGCTGGAAGCAGGTGGCGGTCACGCGGCTGCTGGCCGAACTGCATGTGTCGAAGGCCCGGTACCTGAGCGAGATGGCCATCGAGCATGCGAGCAGCCTGATCGGCCTCGAGGCGCTGAACGCCGAGGAACACGTGGATCCCAAGCAGGAGCACGTGCGGCTGATCGACATGATGGCCACCGCCGCCGACCACGATGCCGCTGCGCGCAGACTGACTTCGACCGAGCTGGGTACCGATACGCTCGTGACGCGCATCAACGAACTGTCACAAGTGCGTCAGGGCCTGGTCGAGGAGCGGAAGGACCTGACCGCGCAGATCGGCCGGCAGCAGACAGCGCTGCGGGAAGCCGAGCAGGCGAAGGCCGAGGCGTTGGCCGCTGCCGCCGACTACGCCGGCAGGGCGGAGGGCAAGAAGGGCCTGGACGCGTTTGTCGGGAAGGCAAGGGCCGAAGTGCTGGAGATCCTGGACATCAGTTCCGAGCAACTGGACGCCCGGATCGAGAAGGAGGGACTGAAGGCCGAAGGCGAAGGAGCTGACCAGCAGGTCTTCCTGGACCTGATGGAGCTGAGCTACGCGGAACGTCGCAAGGCCCGACGTGCGGAGAACGACATCCAGGAGGCCAAGGTCAAGCTCTGGAAACTCGAAAGCCAGCGTGATGTCATCGACATGCGCATCAGCCGCATTGATGAGATGATCCGCCCCGGTACCGACGGCGATGCGGGCACGCTGTACGCCTACCGCCAGGCGATCGAAGCGCGCAACCGTGCCAAGCGCGCGGAGGCGAGCGAGGCGAGCACGCAGCGCGACCAGGTTCTCAGCGCCATGCATGCTTCGTTGGCGGATATCGACGCCGCGTACGACAAGAACGTCCGAAGCGTGTACGCGGAAGCCGAGGGACACACGGTGACGGCAGTGGAACTGCTGGACGAGGCCCTGAACAAGGCCCAGGCCGGCCGCAACCTCACGGCCGTTCACTTCGATCGCGTGGCAGCCATCGTCGAGAAACTGCGTGTCGAGTCGGAGCAGATGATGATGGACGGCGCCATGGCTCAGAAGCTCGCCTACATCGGTGGCCTAACGAAGGAATTGGACCTCGAGAGTCGCTCCCAGCAGGCCGCCGCGCGGTATATCGACGAGTTCGACGGCCGGATCAAGCGGGCCGCCGCAACGCACCAGGAGGCGCTTAACGCGATCGCCGAGTTGCGCAAGCAGTCGCTTCCGGAGGAAAGCCAGGAGGCGCTGCAGGCGCTGGTCAACGAGGTCGATGCGATCAAGAAGGCCATCGACGATGCGGGTGATCGCCTCGCCTCGGCCCGTGCGTCGATGAACAGGTAGGTCGGCGAGCGCCGCGGGGTTGGCGGGAGTGCGACCGCGGGCTGACTACGAATCGATCTGCAGACTGGCCAGCGCGCTGGTCACGTCGGAAGTGAACGCGAAGACCTTGTCCAGGCCGGTGGTGAGAAAGACGGCCCAGACGCTGTCCGACAGGCCGGCCAGGCGCAGTCGCCGGTTGCTGTCGACCATCAGTTTGCGCAGCCGCAGCATTTGAGACAGGTTCGAGCTGTTGATCTGCTTGACGTTGGTCATGTCGAGGACAAGGTTCGGCACGGGCGTGGCCTGGCCGGCTTCCTCGCGAACGCCCACGAGATCCTCGGACAGCGCCGGCTCATCTTCAAGCGAAACAACCCAGATCTCATCGGACCACTTCTGAATCGGCATGCGAATACCTCGGCTGCGGGCACATGGATCACCGCGATTCTACCGGATCGGGGCGGCGTCCGCCCGCGGCTCAGTCCTCCACGTCCTCGACCGGTGCGACCGCGGCCAGGCTGTCGCCCGCCGCGAGATTGATCACGCGGACGCCCTGGGCGCCGCGCCCGGTCGTGCGGATGCCCTCGGCGTTGATCCGGATGATCATGCCGCCGCCGGTGATGAGCATCAGGTCCGTGCCCGACTCGATGACGCGGGCGTCGACCACCTTGCCGTTGCGTGCGTTGGCGGCGATGTCCTTGCGTCCCTTGCCGCCGCGCCCCTGGGCGCGGGTCGTGCCGTCCTCGGATTGCACCAGGTACTCACTCAGCGGCGTCTGCTTGCCGTAGCCGTTCTCGGTCACCGTCAGCAGGTTACGCCGATCGTCCGCGAGGACGCGATCCATCGATACGACGTGATCGCTGCCGCTGAGCGAGATGCCTTTCACGCCGCTGGCGTTGCGCCCCATCACGCGCACGTCGTTCTCGTCGAAACGAATGGCCATGCCGGTGCTGGTGCAGAGGATGATATGGTCTTCCCCAGTGGTCCAGCGCACGCCGATCAGTGAATCGCCGTCGCGCAGGTTCAGCGCGATCAGTCCGGAGCGGTTGACGTTGCGGTAGTCCTTGAGCGCCGAGCGCTTGACCGTCCCGTTGGCGGTGGCGAAGACGAGATAGTACTCGCCCTTTTCGAAATCGGAAATCGGCATAAACTCGCAGATGCGTTCATCGTCGCGCAACTGCACGATATTCACCGCGGCGCGTCCGCGGCTCGTGCGCGAGCCTTCCGGGATCTGGTACACCTTGATCTTGAACACCCGCCCGGTATTCGTGAAGCACAGCAGGTCATCGTGTGTCGAGGCCACGAAGACCTGCTCGGTGAAGTCCTCGTCGCGCGTCGCCGCGCCGATCACCCCGCGCCCGCCGCGGCCCTGCGTGCGGTACTCCTCGGAAGGCAGCCGCTTCACGTACCCGGCGTGCGTGATGGTGACCACCACCTGCTCTTCGGGCGTCAACTCGCCGAGATCGAACTCGCCGACTTCATCCTCGCTGAACTGCGTGCGTCGCGGGTCGGCGTACTTCGCCTTGAGTTCGGTCGTTTCGCTCTTGATGATCTCGCGGACGCGCTGGTCGCTGGCGAGAATCGCCTCGTACTCCTCGATCTCCGCCAACAGTCGGGCGTAGTTCTCCACCAGTTGCTCGACGGCCAGTCCGACGAGCTGAATGAGCTGCAGCCGCCCGATGGCTTCGGCCTGCACGCGTGAGAGGCGGATCTCAGTCTCGGCCGTCTGGTTGCGCAGTCGCTCGGGAATCTGCGGGGCGTAGGGGTGGTCCGGCGGGATGCGGAAGCCCCGGGCCATGAGCTTTTCGATCGCCTCGTCCCGCGTGCGCGAGGTGCGGATCAGCTTGATTACCTCGTCGATGTCGCACACCGCGTAGATCAGGCCCTCGACGCGGTGCGCCTCGTGCTGGGCGCGCTTCAGACGGAAGGCCGTGCGACGGCGGATCACCTCGAACCGGTGGGCGATGAACTCGTCGATCAGGTCCTTCAGTCCAAGTGTGCGCGGCTGGCCGCGCACCAGCGCGATGTTGATGATCGAGAAGGTCGACTGCAGCGGCGTGAGCTGGTAGAGCTGGTTCTCCACGACGTTCGGGTCGGCCCCGCGTTTCAGCTCGATCACCACCCGCATGCCGATGCGGTTGGACGATTCATCGACGATATCGCTGATGTCCGTGATGCGGTCCTGCTTGCGCGCCTCGACGACCTTGTTGACGATGCTGTCGTTCTTGGAGACCTGGTAGGGAATCTCGGTGATGACCAGCAGGTCGCGCCCGGTGCGTGACTGCTCCTGGTGCACCTTGCCCCGCACCGTGATGCGTCCGCGTCCGGTGGCGTAGGCGTCGAGGATGCCCCGCCGCCCGCAGATGATGCCGCCGGTGGGGAAGTCCGGCCCGGGGACGATTTCCAGCAGTTGCCGCAGGTCGATGTCCGGGTTGTCCACGGTGGCGCAGATGGCGGTGCAGATTTCGCCCAGGTTGTGCGGCGGCATCGAGCACGCCATGCCCACGGCGATGCCGGTCGAGCCGTTGACCAGCAGGTTCGGAAACCGCGCCGGCAGCACCTTCGGCTCGTTGACCGACTCATCGAAGTTCGGCTGCCAGTCGACGGTGTCGAGCTTCAGGTCGTCGAGCATCTCCATCGCGTGTTGGTGCAGCCGCGCTTCGGTGTAACGCATGGCCGCGGGCGGGTCGGGATCGATCGAACCGAAGTTGCCCTGCTTGTCGACGAGCAGGCAGCGGGTCTTCCACTCCTGGGCCATGTTGACCAGCGTGGGGTAGATCGCCTGGTCGCCGTGCGGGTGGTACTTCTTCATCGTCTCGCCGACGATGCCCGCGCACTTGGCATGCTTGCGGCCGGGCGTGAGGTTCAGGTCGTTCATCGCCACGAGGATGCGGCGCTGCGAAGGCTTGAGCCCGTCGCGCACATCGGGCAGCGCGCGGTCCACGATGGTGCTCATCGCGTACGTGAGATAGCTCTCGGAAAGCTCCTGCTCGATGGACGTCTCGAAGGTGGCGCCGCGCGGCATCGGGGCGGGCATGTCGGGCATGGGCGAGGAGTTCTGATCGTCAGTCGCCATAGGGAGTAAGCCTCTTATTATCAGGCAATTAGCGTCGCATTGACGAAACCAGCATTATAGCAGAAGCGGCCGGTGTCTGCGCGGGGAGGGCGGGTGTCGAGGCGCGGGTTTGGGCCTTCGCAGAGTCAGGCAGTGGCTGCGATTGTTCGCGGTTGACCAGTTGACCAATCGATCATTTCGCTCGGCCATGGCGGGGTCCGTGGCCCGCTCAGGCGCCTGCGGCAACGGCGCGCTTCGGCTACACTCATCGCTTCGCGCCAACGCGCCATCCACGCACGCAGGTGAGATCCCCATGGAAGCAGGCATCATCGGACTGCCGTATATCGGGAAGACCACGCTTTTCAACGCCCTGACCGCCCTGGGGGCAAGCGACGCCGGGTCCGGCAAGGCCAATGTCGGCGTCGCCCAGGTGCCCGATCCGCGGCTGGACATCATCGCCAGGCACATCGAGGCGAAGAAGATCGTCCCCGCCACCATGCAGTTCGTGGATGTCGCCGGCCTTGTCTCCGGGGCCAGCGAAGGCAAGGGCATGGGCAACAAGTTCCTCTCCCATGTGCGGAACGTGGACGCCCTCATCCACGTGGTGCGCTGCTTCGAAGACCCCGATGTGCCGCACGTCAATGACACCATCGGACCCGTACGCGACGTCGAAGAGGTCGAACTCGAACTGACCTTCGCCGATCTGGAAGTCGTCGAGAATTCTCTGCAGAACGCGGTGCGCAAAGCTCGCACCGGCGAAAAGGAAGCCAAGGCGCGGCTGGAACTGCTCGAGAAATGCAAGGAAGCGCTCGAGAGCGAACAACCGCTCTCGGCCGTGACATTCAACGAAGAGCAGTGGCGCCTGCTCAAAAGCTTCGCCATGCTCACCGCCAAGCCCGTGCTGTACGTGGCCAACGTCGGCGAGGATGACCTGCACGGCGAGAGCGACCACGTGCAGAAGCTGCGGGCTTACGCCGAGCAGCGCGGCTCGCTCGTCGTGCCCATCTGCGCCAAGCTCGACGCCGAACTGGTCGAACTGCCCCCGGAAGAACGCAGCGAGATGCTCGAGGGCCTCGGCCTCGATGAGCCGGCCATCAACGCCCTGGCCCGCGCCGCCTACAAGCTGCTCGGGCTGCAGAGCTTCTTCACCGCCGGCGACAAGGAAAACCGCGCCTGGACCATCCGCATCGGCGCGACCGCTCCCGAGGCGGCCGGCGAAATCCACTCCGACATCCAGCGCGGCTTCATCCGCGTCGAGGTCTACTCGGTGGACGACCTGGAAACGCTCGGCAGCGAGAAGGCGATCAAGGAGGCCGGCAAGCTGCGCGTCGAGGGCAAGAGCTATGTGATCCAGGATGGCGACGTGTGCCATTTCCGGTTCAATGTGTAGAGAGCCCCCGGCACGCCGGGGGTGGGCGTGCTGCGGCGGTGTCGCCCCGCGCATCACCCGCGTCACCGGCGACAACGGCGGCCCGGGAAATCACCCGCGGCATGCCGCGGGGTCACTCAAGGAGTTCCACGAATGGCCGTATTCGCATTCTGCCAGCACCGCTTGGGCCGCACCGACGGTGTGTCACTCGAAGTCGACAAGTGGCGTCGCGTGCTCGAAGAGATGGGCCACACCGTGCACTACATCGCAGGCAACGATGATGTGCCCGGCGGCAGCTTCATCCCCGAGCTTTACCCGTTCCACCCGGTGATCAGCCGCATCATCCGGAACGCGACGCGCGAGCTGTCTGACTACGACTCTCCGGCCGCGCTGATGGAGGAAGTGTTCGCCCACAAGGCGGTCGTCAAGGAGAAGATGGCCGCGATCATCGAGAAGCTCGGCGTCGACGTGATGCTGCCCAACAACCTGCTGAGCGTGGGCTACAACATCCCCGGCATGATCGCGCTCTCGGAGATTCTCAATGAGACTGGCATGAAGGCGATCTGTCACAACCACGACTTCTGGTGGGAGGACAGCGGGGAGGTCTATCCAACATGCGATGAGATCGTCGAGCAATACATGAAGCACGCGCCGCCGGCGCTGCCGAACGTGCGGCACGTGGTGATCAACCGCATCGGCCAGGCCGCGCTGAAGGACAAGCGCGGCCTCGATGCCCGGGTCGTCCCCAACGTCTTCGATTTCGACCGACCCGTCTGGACCGATGATGACTACAACCACGATTTCCGCGAAGCGATCGGTCTCGAGGCACACGACCTGATGTTCCTCCAGGCCACGCGCATCCTCGATCGCAAGGCCGTCGAACTGGCCATCGACGTCGTCGCGGAACTCAACAAGCCTGAGAACCGCGTGAAGCTGCGCGGCCCGCTCTACGACGGCCGCACCTTCGAATCAAATCACAGGATCGTCCTCGTCTGCGCCGGCTACGTGGAGGGCATCGGCCTCAGCAATGACTATCCGGCCAACCTGCAGGCGAAGGCCGATGAACTGGGCGTGGACATCCGCTTCGTCGGCGAGATCGTCAAGCACAGCCGCGGCGAAGAGAACGGCAGAAAGATCTACTCCCTCTGGGACAGCTACGTCGCGGCCGACTTCGTCACCTACCCGAGCATCTGGGAAGGCTGGGGCAATCAGCTCATCGAGGCGCTGTTCGCGAAGCTGCCGGTGGTGCTGTTCGAGTACCCGGTCTACGTGAGCGACCTGAAGCCGGTGGGCTTCGACGTCGTCTCGCTCGGCGAGACGCTGATCGGCAAGGACGATCGCGGCCTGGTGATGGTCAGTCCCGACAAGGTCGCGGGCGCGGCCGATGAAGTGATCGAACTGCTGAAGAACCCCGGCCGTCGCACCAAGGCCGTCGAGCACAACTTCGCGGTGGCGAAGGAGCACTTCTCGATGCAGGCGCTGGAGCGGATCATCAGGGAGTTGCTGGTGGATATCGGGATGGCATGAAGACCCCGGGGCGCCGCGGTCGCGGACTTCGCGGAGCGAGGTTCGCCGGCCGCGCGTTCGCCCGCGCTTTCCCAGACACGGCCGCCGGCTTCGCCGCGACCGTGGCACCCCGTTCCGTATCACCTGCGGTTGCTACGGTTACTGATACTTCACCTTCATCGCCCGCCCCGCATTCGCGCTCTTGTCGGCCAGGTCCAGGATGTGGATCGGCCGGCGCGACCATTCGGGGGTGATCACCAGCGTCTCGCCCTTGGACAGGTGATCGGCGATGTTCTGGTAGAAGCGCCAGCCTTCGCCCGCCGGGTTCTGGCCGGTGGTGACGACCTTCTGGTTGTCCTTGTACGTGATCAACTCCCATCCGCGGCCGTCGAAGTTGTACGCGCCCTTGGTGCCGGTGATGTCCAGCATGGTGGGGCGCGCGTTGCTGTCGATCTGGCTGATGCGCAGTGTGAGCCACTGGCCGGACTCGAAACGTACGGACAGGAACCCCTCATCCTCGTTCGCATCATCCTTCCACGCTGTCTTCGGGCCCCAGTGGCCCCCGCTGTGGAAGCCGGTCACTTCGGTGATCGGCGAGGTGATCAACTGCAGCGAATACTCGAGCAGGTGCACGCCCCAGTCGTACATGATGCCGCCGGAGATGCTCTTGCTCGTCCGCCACCAGTCTTTGGGTTGGCCGTAGTTGCCCCGATGCGCATCGATCCGCACGATGTCGCCGATCGTCCCCTTGCCGATGGTCTTCACCGCCTGCAGGATGCAGCCGTCCCAGTGGCGGTTGTGATAGGTCGACAGCACGACGCCGCTCTTCTCGGCGGCCGCCATCATCCTGTCGCACTCGGCCGTGGTGATCGCCAGCGGCTTCTCGCACACCACGTGCCGCCCGGCCTTCAGGCACTGAATCGCCAGCGGTGCGTGCGTGTTGTGCGGCGTGATGATCGACACGAGCTGCACAGCCGACTTCTTCAGCATTTCGGCCACGCTGCTGTAGGTCTGGATGCCGGGAAAGTCGCTTGTCGCCACCTCCAGCCGCGCGGGATCGATCTCCGTCACGGCCGTCGGGACCATGCCGGCCTGTTCCATCTCCTGCAGATGTTTGCGGCCCATGTTGAACGCGCCGCCGTAACCGATGACGCCGACCTTGATGGCTGATCCAATGCTTTTGCGCGGCATGAAACACTCCTGAAATCCTGGTGGGGATGGGTCTGTGACGGGTCGATTGGTTCAGGCCCGAACCTGCTTGAGCGACGTCACTTCAAGCGCCACGCCGACTTCCTCGCCGATCTTCGCGAACGCGGCGACTTCCGCCTCGGTGAAGATCAGCCCGCCGGCCTGCTCGCTGCGCACCGCCGCGTTGTGCTCCAATTCGCCCGGCAGAATGCAGCGGCCGGTCTCTCGGTTGCCGTGGTCGAGGATGTCATCCAGCACGGCCTTCACGTTGGCCGCCTGGCCGCGGCCCTTGGCGAACGCCCCGCAGTTCATCGCTTCGGGATGGATCACCTGGAAAAAGAAGTTGGGCGTGGTCTTTTCACCTTCGCCGGCCTGTTCCGGGCGCGAGCGCAGCGTGGGCAGTGAACCGCCGATCAGCCCCGCCACCAGCTCGTTGATCAGCGACAGGCCGTAGCCCTTGTGCGCGCCGAAAGGCAGCAGGGCCTTGACCTTGTTCGGATCGGTCGTGGGTTGCCCGTTCTCGTCCACACCGGCGCCAGGCGGCAGTTCCTTGCCCTCGCGGATGAACTGCTGCACGCGGCCCATCGCCACCGTGCTCGTCGCCCAGTCGATCACCAACGGGAAGCCCACCGCCTCGGTCGTCGGGAAGCCCCACGAGTGCGGGTTGGTTCCGAGCGTCGGGAACTTGCCGCCGAAGGGCACCACCTCGGCCAGCGCCGCCGTGCAGTTGGTGTAGGCGATGTAACCGCGTTTGGCCGACTCCAGCACGTACCCGCCGCCCCACAGGTAGTGGAAGGCGTGGTCCACGCTGACAATGCCCACGCCGTACGCGTCGGCCATCTTCTCCGCCGCGTCGATCGCCTCGAACGCGACGGCCTGGCCGAGCTTGCGATTGGCGTTCCACACCTGCGCGGCGGGGAATCGACTGGGCAGCCTGTCGATGGCCACGCCCGGTACGCAACCGGGGGCCGTCGCATTGCCCGAGCCGAAATGGTCGTCCAGGTGCAGCGCCTTGAGCGCGTTGTGCGTCTTGATGCCGTGCCACGCGGCCAATTCGCAGAAGCGCGATGCCTGCCGACATTCAACCGGCGTAAAGCCCCGCTTGGCGTAGGCCGCCTCGACAATCTGGTTGTGCAGCGCGACGGGAAGAACGTATTCCATGAGACCGTGCCTTTCCTGGGGTGTCCGGGGTGTCTCCGGGGGAGCAGTACAAGAAAAGCGAAAAGCCGATCCGCGTCAAATCGATGGGAAATGAAACCACAGATTCACACGGATGCACACGGATGGCGGCCAGAGAAGACTGGCCCGCAGATTACGCAGATTGCACAGATTCGGAGTTCGGCTTCAATCGCTCGTTCTTCATCTGCGCAATCTGCGTAATCTGCGGATTCCTCTGTATCTGTCTCCATCCGCGTGCATCCGTGTGAATATGTGGTTTCATCTTCTGATACGGTCACCGCAGGTGCGTCGAGGCGCTCAGCCGCGCGCGCCATGGGTGGTCCGGTTCGCACACGGCCAGGGCCTCATCCAGCCAAAGGCGCCGGGTGGGGGGCATGCGTGTCATGGCGGTTTCGAAGTCGTGCTGATCGGTCTCCGTGCAGTCACGCGCCTTGAAGAGCAGGACGATCTCCGGCGCGAGGAATGGGATGCCGTGAGCGGTGCGCTCAGCGATGGTCGCCGGGTCGCGGGTGATGCGCTGGTCGCGGCGGAAGACCCACTGGTCGTCATCGATGTCGTTGAAGAGGATTTCGAGATGGGCGGGGCTGGCCTCGGGATGGGTCGCGTGCAGCTCGTGCAGCGGCAGCATGACGAACTCTTCGCCGCGCCATGGTTGGAGCATGCCGCCGGCGGCGATTTCGATGTCCCATCCCTCGAGGTACTCGCGCAGATCCATCTGGTCGCCGCGCCAGATGACGATCTCGATGTCCTTGTGGACGCGCGTCACCCGTTCGACGTACAGGTCGATGGCCCATCCCCCCGCGACGAGCCACTCGAAAGGCGCGGCCGCCATCAATGCCTGTACCCGCAATGGGACCTCAATGCTCATCGAATGTGCCCGACGACGTCGTGTTCTCCGAGCATTCTACCGACCGTACGGCCCCATCGGGTCATAGGCCAGTTTCACGGCGTCGGGTGCGAACCCGTGCTCGTCGAACACCAGCAGTTCGTTCGGACCGTCCACCGTCAGCCACGGCTCGGGCAGGTAGTAGCGCAACTGCGGCGGGACGGGCCGCTTGTCGCCGGTCGCCACCCAGTATCGTCCGACGTTGCGGCCATTGAGATAGAGTTGTCCCTTGCTCAATCCCTTGGCCTCGAACCACAGGGGCGTGTCCGTGCGCGATACGTTGAATGTCGCGCAATGCCAGGCGGGGCAGTTCGCCTCGACGGGTCGGCCTTCGTCGAATGCCGCGGCGTCCGGTACGGACCAGGGCATGAACGACCACTTGGATTTGCCGGTCACCGGCGCGGCGGTCTGGTACACCTTCACGTTCGCGAGCGCCGAAGCCCCGCCCTCGAAGGGCTGGAACAGGGCGAGCGTCAGCCTGTTCTTCCCGCCGGTGATCGCCTCGCCGACTTTGAAGACCCACCGCCCCAGCCCCGCGGTGTTGCCCGGATCGTACATGCCGATCGGCTCGCCGTTCATCATCACCATCGCGCGAAGCGGGAAGCCGGCCAGATCCAGGATCAGCGGATTGCGGCCGCTTGGCGTCACCGTCCACGAGAGTTTGTCCGCCACCGGGAACTGCCCCTTGCGCAGGTTGTTCCAGTGGCCGCGCAACACGAACGGGTCTTCCGCGCGGCCGGACTCGATCTTCGGCTTCGGCAGCTTGACCTTCTTCACCTTGTAGAAGTCGTCCCAGATGCCCTTCCACTCGCCGACCGACCAGCCGTAGTTGAAGCGACCGAGATTGTCCGTCAGCACGACGACCTGGCCGGAGAGTGAAAGCGACGTCGGCTCATAGGTCGCGCCCGGTCCCAGGCCGAGCACCTTTGTCAATGTGCCCTTGGTGTAGACGTGCAGCCGGTCACCAGACATCGGCGCGAGCATGGTGCCAGATTGCGCGCGCGGCACATCGAAGCGGTACCAGCCGTAGCCGAACCCGCAGCCGAGCGCCTCGTGGCTCTTCGGTCCGTCGATGGGTTGGAAGCCTTCATGCTCGCCGGAGACGATGTCGCCGAGGCCCATGGACCGCCATTTCGCGAGTTTCGGCGCGCTCGGTCGGCGCATGGCCTTCTCGCCGCTGCGCGACAGTTCGCCATGCCTGTCGATGGTGAACATGGTCGGCCAGCCGGAGGCCGGCACGGGCGTGCCGTCTTCACCCAGCCCCGCCGCGCCGACCACCACCGCGTCCCCGGCCAGGTAGGCCACGTCCACCTGTTCGCGATTGAGCACCGCGATGACCACCTCGCCGAACGGCTCGACATGCGGCGTCTTACCGGATGGCACTTTCACCGGAAGCTGCGTATCGTCGATGCTCACGACGCCTTCCTCACCGGCCGGGCCGAAGAGCACCAGCAGCTTGCGCCCGACGAAGGCCCACGGCCGCAGGCTGGTGAAGTCCAGCCTCGCCACCCCGCCGAGGTTCACGTCCAGCGCCATCCACGCCACGTTGTCATCGCCGATCGGCACCGAAAGCGTCAGCCCGTTGGGCAGCAGCACGTCCGCCTGCTTCGTGCGGTCCTTCGGGCTCTTGAGCAGGAAAATCACGTCGCCCTGCGAGCCGGTCTGATGCATCACGGCCATCGGGTGATCTTCGCGCTCCAGCAGCGCGACGTTGACCGGCTGCCAGTCGGGGTCGAGATGGGCGAACACATGCCCGAACTGGCTGGCGAAGGTGGAAATGCGTTTGACCGCGTCGTACTTCTCGCCGCGCCCGCCGGCTTCCAGCAGCGGGGCGTCGTAGTCGTAGCTGGTGGTCATGTAGCAGTCCGGCTGGCTGATGGTCCGCCCGCCGAAGAAGCCGAAGTTCGTGCCGCCGTGGAACATGTAGAGGTTGTACTGCGCGCCCACGGCCAGCGTGGCAGCCATGCGGTAGTAGTTCAGGTCCGCGCTCTTGGTCGTGTCATGGTCCTTGCCCCAGCTGTCGAACCAGCCGGTCCAGAACTCGCTGACCACGCGCGGCGCCTCCGGCTGCACCACGCGCAACTGCCGCATGTGCGAAGCGAGATGCCACGCCGCGTTCCAGGTGTCGATCGTGCCGTCCACCCGCTGCCACAGGTTGTTGCACGAATTGATCGGCACGTTGCAGCCGTGCTCGAGCAGGTAGCGGACGATCTCGCGCAGGTACTTCTCGCCCTGCTCGGGGTTGTGGCAGAACCACTCGTTCTCCGCCTGCATCATGATGATCGGTCCGGACCTGCCGCCTTCACCCTCGATGGTGACCTGCAGGTCGCGCACCTGGTCCATCACCGCGCCGAGGTAGCGGCTGCAAGCCTCAAGGAACGGCCCGTTGGCCTCGCGAAGCTTCACATCCTCGACCGCCAGCAGCCAGGGCGGAAGGCCGCCGCAATCCCATTCGCTGCACACGTACGGTCCCGGGCGAAGCCAGACGTACAGATCCTCCTCGGCGCACAACTCAACGAAATGCCGCAGGTCCTTGTCGCCCTCGAAGTCGAACTTGCCCGGCTGCAATTCGTGCAGGTTCCAGAAGACGTACGTCTCGATGCAGTTGAGCCCGGCCTGTTTCGCCGCTTGGATGCGCTTGCGCCACAAGCCGCGCGGGGTGCGGCTGTAGTGGATCGCGCCGCTGACCAGCCAGATGCGCTGGCCGTCGATGATGAAGCTCTGTCCGTCGTGGCTGATGTTGGGCATACGTGCCTCCGCGTTTCATTCCTTGCTGCACGCAGAAAATACGATGCGTCGGGGGGCGACGCAATTGTCCGGGTGCCCGCCCTTGCGCCGCCGTACGCCTCGCGGCGATGCCCGACCATCGGTAGAATGGCCGGGATGAACCGAATATCGAAGGTGATGCGGCGAGGGGGAGCGACGATCGCAGTGACGTTGGCGGCGCTGATGCTCAGCGGTTGCATGCCGTCGCTCGCATCGCTCGACGCCCAGACCGAAGCGCTGGTCCGCGACATCCAGCGCCTGCATCTCGGCAGCGACACCGACATGGATCCGAGGGTGACGCCGCAGCGCCCGGCCTCGCCGCACGCGTGGCGGAACGACAGCGACCCCTACCACCGCTACCCGGACACGCGCAATCCCGCGGCCGACGAACTGGCCACCGAGCGCGGCGGCGGCGAGGTGTCGCTCGACGACCCGCCGGACCTCAGCCAGACCATGGGCCGCGAGCCCGTCCAGCCGATCATGCTCACGCTCGAGGACGCCTTGGGCTATGCCGTGGCCAACAGCCGCGAATACCGCAACCGGCGCGAGCAGCTTTACCTGGCGGCGCTCGACATGCTGGCCGAGAAGCACCTCTGGGGGCCGCGCTTCTTCGAGACCTTCACCGCCCGGGTCGACGGCACGCCCGACGGCGGCGACCGGGACCACGCGCTCGAACTGATCAACGAGCTGCGCGTCACGCAGCGCCTGCCCTACGGCGGCAGCATCTCGGCCACCGCCCTGGTCAACTACGTCAACCAGCTTTCGACCGCCCCAGGCTCCTCGGCGCGGAGCGGGCAGGATGCGGAACTGTCGCTTTCCATCGAGCAGCCGCTGCTCAAGGGCTTCGGCATCGTGGCGCAGGAGGATCTGATCCAGGCGCAGCGCGACCTGATCTACGCGGCGCGCGCTTTCGAGCGGTTCCGACGCCAGTTCCTCTTCGATGTGGCCACGCAGTACTACAACCTGATCCTGCAGGAAAACGTCATCGCCACGCAGGTGCAGCAGGTGGACAACCTGCGCTGGCTGGCCCGCCGCATGGAGGCGCTGGCCAACGCCGGGCGCGAACCGTTCTTCGAGGTGCAGCGCGCCCAGCAGCAGTTGCTCTTCGCCGGCAACACGCTGCTCAACCTGCAGGAGCGCTTCGCCGGGCAGCTTGACAGCTTCAAGCTGTTCATCGGCATGCCCATCGACCAGACGCTGAGCATCGACAAGATGACGCTGTCCGTGCCAGAGCCCGCGCTGGACCCGGTCGAAGCCGTCAAGACCGCCCAGCGATTCCGCCTCGACCTGCAGACCACCGCCAACCAGGTGGAAGACGCCTTCCGTCGCACGCGCAACGCGAAGAACGCCACGCTGCCGGAACTAAACGCCTTCGCCGGCGTCAGCATCCCCACCGATTCATCGCGACAGTACGGCGGGCTGAACTTCAAGACGGGCGACGGCAGCTACAGCGCCGGCGTGACCTTCACCACCGAATTGCCCCGCGTGACCGAACAGATCGCCCACCGTGAATCGATCATCAATCTCGAGCGTGCCCGCCGCTCCTACGCCCTGCAGCGCGACGAAATCGCCCAGGAGGTGCGACGCCTCCTGCGGTCGATCGAATCCGCCCGGTTCTCGCTGGCCCTGCAGGAACGCAACATCCAGCTCGCGCGGCGGCGCTTCAAGGAAGTCACGCTCCGCCTTCGCTCGCTCGGGCCGCGCGATTACATCGAAGCCCAGGAGGGCCTGGCCCGCGCCATCAATCAGCGCGACACCGCCCAGCGCGACCTGCAGGTCAACATCCTCGAGTTCTTGCTGCAATCGGGGCAGATGCGCATCGCCCCCGACGGCCGATGGCGCGCCCCGGGCACGCTCGGCGCCGCACCGCCCGATCCGCGGGTGCCCGACGCTCGTAGACTCATCCAGCCCGAGAACGATCTGCCCGAGGCCAAGACCATCGATGAGCAAGCGGTCGGGGACGATGGCGAAGGTCAGGCGAACGATGAACTGCGGCAGGGGGAGCCGCAGAATGAAGAACAGGGAGACCACCAGTGAACACCCGCGCATGGATTGACAAGCTGTACCTGCTCGCCGCGGTTTGCGCCTGCCTCACGCTCTGCGCTTGCGGCGGCGATGACGAGACAGCGCAGGGCCCCGACTTGCAGGCGGAGTACGCCGTGGCGACCGTTCGCGACTTCCCGCTGGCCGTGCGGGCCAAGGGCGAACTCGAGGCGGCCGAGCAGGTCGAGATCAAGGTGCAGGTCGAAGGGTCGACCGCCATCAGCGAGATCATTCCCGAAGGGACTGCGGTCGAAGGCCCCACGTACCAGATGACCAGCCGCGGGCGCAAGATGATTCCCGGCACGCTGCTGGCGACGCTGGGCGTCGAGCAGATCGACGAAAAGATCCAGGAAGAGCGGCTGAGCGTGCAGCAGGTGCGGGCCGACGCGATCGCGGCCGAGCAGGAGATGAGCATCACTATCAGCAGCGCGATCAGTTCGGAACGGGCGGCGCGGGTCAAGCTGGAACAGGCCCGACTCGAACAGCAGAAATGGGAGTCCGGCACGGACCCGCAGAAACAGCGCGAACTGAAACTCGCCCTCGAGAAGGCCACGCGCAGCCTCACGCAGGCCGAGCGCGATCTCGAGGACGCCAAGCAACTCTACGAAGAGAAGTTCATCAGTCTGGCCGAGAAGGAAGACGCGGAGATCGCCCTGATCGAGGCGAAGAACGCGCTGGCCACCGCGGAACTCAACATCACGGTCTACGACCAGTTCGAGCGCCCCAAGGAACAGCAGCGGGTGATCAGCGATGTCGAGCAGGCTGAGGCGGAACTGGCCCGGACGCTCAAGAAGAACGAAGGCGATCTCGCCCGCGCCAAAGCCACCCTCGCCAGCAAGCGGGGCACGCTGGCCCTGCGCGAGGATCGCCTCGAGAAGCTGATCTCGCAGCGCCGCTTCACACGCATCTACGCGCCGCGCGACGGGACGGTCGTCTACGCCACGTCCGTCGGCGGCCGGCGGCGATGGTCGGACCCCATCCGCCAAGGACGCCAGGTGCGCTACAACGAGCCGCTGATCATCCTCCCCGACACCAGCCGCATGATCGCGTCGATCAAGGTGCACGAGGCGCGCATCGCCCAGATCGCGATCGGCCAGGATGCGACCATCGAGATCGACGCGCGGCCGGGCGAGCCCATCCGCGGCAAGGTCATCTTCAAGGCCTCCAATGCGGAAGACCCCGGCTGGTTCAATCCGACCCTCCGCGAATACATCGTGCGCGTCGAACTGCCCTCCGAGTTGGACGCGTCGCTGCAGCCGGGCATGACCTGTCGCGGCGTCATCCTCACCGGCCAGGTGAAGGACGAACTGTCCGTCCCCGTTCAGGCCGTGCACACGGAAGGCAAGGATCGCTTCTGCTACGTCCCGGCCGGCGGCGATAAATGGCAGCGCCGGCCGATCGAGATCGGCCAGTCCAACGAATCCTGGGTCGTGGTCACCGAGGGCCTACGCCCGGACGATAAGGTGCTCCTGCGCAACCCCCAGGCGGCCGAGATCGCCCAGTAGTCGGGGTTTGCCCGGACGGGCGTCGGTTGACTGGCTTCGTGGTGTCAGCACTGCCGCCCGGTCACTTGCCATCGGCCGTGTGAAGTGGAGAGAGCAAGGGCGCCGCCAGCGCAAGCACCAGGTAGGCCAGATACCACGCCGCGATGATGAAAGTCACGATGACCGTGACGTTGATCCACCGCCACTTTGGCGCCGTGAACGCGCACAGCAAGGCGGCCATGTAGCTCAGCCAGAGTATGATCGCGTTGGTGAATCCGCCCGTCGGCAGGAATGATGCCGGCCGCGGACCGGGCGTGTCCCACCAGCGCTCCCACAACAAGTCCAGGGCGCCGCCGAACACGGCCAGTCCGAAGATCACAATCGACGACAACAGCGCCCAATATCAGAACAGCGGGCCGCGGTGCGCGAGCGATACAGCCATGGGATGTCCTTCACGCCGAAAGGTTCGGCCGCCCCGCGTCCCCGACTATCATTCCATCTCGCCGCCTTCGGCGTCCGGGACCGCTTCGTCCTCGCCGCCGTCCATGTCGTCAGCTTCCGCTTTCTCGGCCTTCGGGCTCGTCTGCCACTGCCAGCCCGGTTCGGTGAAGAAGCGCACCGGCGCGGCCACCGTGTCAAACACAAAGTTGCCGTAGTTGCACGCCGCGTGCCCGAACCGATTGATATCACAGCAGTCGTACACCGCAAGGTCCATCGCCGCGGCGGCGCGCACGGAATGGTCCGGGTGGTACAGCATGGCGATCTCGTCTTCGGTCTTCTGCGGGTCCTCCCAGTAGTGGGGCAGGTGCATTACCTGGCCGCGCGGCGGGTCGTAGGCGATCGGCGCCCACTTCGCCCGCGACAGTCCCACCGAGAGCGACACCCCGAACTGCCGATCGAGATACTTCACCGGCTTGGGCTTGGGTAGCTTGGGCATGGCCGGCTTGTCGCGGTCGACCGCGTCATTGATGTCACTGTTCGAGGCCAACACGGGCGCCGCGCCCGGCCGTTCGACCGGCGCTGATGCGCAGCCCCAGAAGTTGCCCAGCCACAGCGTGACCGTCACCCACAACGCCAACCATGCAATGCGGCTTATCATCGCGTCTCTCCAGGCGGACAGTTTCCCGAACCGCCACCAGTGTAACAGTTAACGTCCGTCGAGCGAAGCGAAGGCGCTGCCCCCGCCGCACGGGCTTGCGCGGCCGGACGCCGAACGCGGGCCGCGGGCCCGGGGCCTATACTTCCCCACTATGTCGATACTCGTGATCAGTTGTTCGCTCAACCCCGGCAGCCGCTCGCGGCAATTGGCCCTGGCCGCCGTGGATGAACTCAAACGCCTGGACGAAGAAGTCAGCCACGTCGAACTGCGGCGCATGAGCCTTCCGCCCTGCGACGGCGACAAGGCCTACGGCATGCCCGATGTCGGCCGGCTGCAGGAGGCGATCGCTGCAGCCGACGCCGTGCTGCTGGCCATGCCCGTCTACAACTACGACGTCAACGCCGCGGCCAAGAACATGCTCGAACTGACCGGACGGGCGTGGACTGAGAAGCTGGTTGGCTTTCTCCTGGCCGCGGGTGGCAAGGGTAGCTACATGAGCGTCATGGGCTTCGCCAACAGCCTGATGCTCGACTTCCGCTGCCTGATCATCCCGCGCTTCGTCTACACCACCGGCGACGATTTCACCGGCTCCGGCCAGGTCGACGCGGAGGTGGGTGATCGCGTCCGGGAGCTATGCGCGAGAACGGTGAGCCTGGCCACGGCGCTGCGCCGGATGGTCGAATAGGGCGGCTTGGCCGCGCTGCGATTGATGGTCGAATCGGGCGCCACGGTCGCGAATCGTGCGCAGCAGGATTCGCCGGCCGTGCGGCGGCGGTCGATAGTTTATCCTGTGGTTGCGTCTGGCACGTCGTCGCGCGGCGGGCTGTTGACCTCACGTCAGATCACCAGACACGGCCGACGGCTACGCCGCGACCGTGGTGACCGTCGGCTCACCGCCTGCATACCGCCGCTTGGAGCGGAGACGGACGAAGATGAACACCAGGATCGCCGCGCCGGTGACGATGCCGAAGTTCAGGGAATAATCGCGCCAACTGCAGATGCGGCCCGGGACGAAGTACTGGTGGGTTTCTTCCAGCCAGGACAGGCTCAAAGCGATCAGCCAGGCCGCCCACAGCCGGCCGCGGAAGACGCGGCCCAGCGTCGCGGTCACGCCCGACCAGACGATGATGTGGGCGATGATGTGCAGCGTGCGGTTGCTCAGCCCCGCGAAACGCACGTTGCCGGAAGCCATCGGCGCCAGCGCGATCAGCGCGGCGAAGATCACCGCCACCGCAGCGAGGGCGGCCAGTCGGTTCTGACAGATGCGTGAGACCTGCTCAGCCATGCGGACTGCCTCCTGATCGTGTCCCCGCAATGGAAGTGGCAGCGCGCATGCCAGGGCGGGTGGGTCAGGTGTAAATCAATGCGAGTGCGTATGTTACAGAGCGTGGCCCAGGCCGCAAGCCGCTGAGGTCCGAGGCGGGTGTTGCGTTGGATCAACACCTGCGTTGAGCGGCGAGGACGATGGGGCGGTCCGCGCAGGGGAGAGAGGCCCCAAAGCCACGATCGCCGTAGCAGAATTCGCCTTGCGCCGGCACTTGACATGACCTAACAGAATGCTATAATACGTTCGCGTCTGGTCTCACGTCCACCCTCACGTCACCCTCCTCCCAACGCTTCCATGCCATGCAACTGACCGCTGACCGGCGATTGACGCCCATCGCGCCCAGGGCCTCTTCTGAGTGGTCGGGCTGGGGCGTGCGTGGCCATCGGGAAGCAGAGGCGCGTGGCTGCGATCGGCCGCCCTGCGTAACCGGTCGGAGCCGGCGTTGCGATGCCCCTTGCCGTGCTGACGCAACTGCCCTGCAGGCACCGTTCGCCAGTCGATCCACGGCGGTTCGGCGGCGCCGCGACCAGCAAACGGTCCGGCAATCACCCCCGGCGCAAGCGTTTTGGACCAGAACGAGCAGAAACCGAGCGAAAATGTGTGCACTTTTGATCGTTTTCTGGCCCTGTTTCTTGCTGGATAGTGCAGTCTGCCTGAGAAAACCCCTCTCAGAGCGCGCCAGAGGGGTTGGGCCCCCAATGAAGCTAAGCCTATCGCGGCTTCACCGGTTCCCCAACGATCAACGGGTCGTCAACGGTGTCGGTAGCGCCGCGGCATTGCCACAATACCCGGGCGTCAGTAGACTGCCCGGTTTCTCTCCGCGGCGAGAACGCATCATGCAGGAAGCGATCAACAAGGCGGCGGCGCTGGTGGAGGCCGGGCAGTACATCCGGCGCTTCCGCGACCAGAATGTCGTGGTCAAGCTCGGCGGGTCGATCATGGACCAGCCCGAGGCGCTGCACTCGCTCATCGCCGATGTGTGCTTCCTGGCCACGGTGGGGATGCGTCCGATCATCGTGCACGGCGGGGGCAAGGCGATTACCGGGGCGATGGCCGAGGCCGGCATCGAGGCCCAGTTCGTCCAGGGACGCCGCTACACCGACGAGCGCACGCTGGCCATCGCCGAGCATGTCCTGGTCAACCAGATCAACCGCGACATCGTCCAGACGATCAACGGTCAGGGCCTGAAGGGCATGGGCCTGAACAGCCTGAGCAGTTGCGCCGTCTTCGCGAAGCAACTCTACCTGCAGGACCCGAATGACCCGAAGCGCAACCGCATCGACATCGGGCACGTCGGCGAGGTCACGCACGTGAACGGCGCGCTGATCAAGGCGCTGACCGAGGCCGGGCATATTCCGGTGATCGCGCCGATCAGTTGCGACGCGGCCGGGGGGAAGCTGAACGTCAATGCGGATTCCGTGGCCGGGCATGTCGCCGCGGCGGTGACGGCGCTGAAGCTCGTGCTCGTTTCGGACACGCACGGCATCCGCACCGATCCGCAGGACGGGGGCAGCCTGGCCCATTCGCTGACGCGCGGGAAGATCAACGAGCTGATCGAGCGCGGCGTCATTTCGTCGGGCATGCTGCCAAAGGTCGAGGCGGCGATGGTGGCCCTGGAAGGCGGGGTCGCCAAAGCCCACATCATCGATGGGGGCATCCGCCATTCACTGCTGCTTGAAGTCTACACGGACACGGGGATCGGCACCGAGATTGTCCTGTAGCCGCGACGGTCGCGGCGATGAGCCGGAAGGCGTCCGCCACGCGTTGAGCCGTTGTCACATTGCGGAGCGGCCCGGAGCCGGGCGGCAATCGGAAGCTGAAACGGAAAGCTGAGGCCAGCCATGAACGCCAGCACGCAAACCCCGGCAAAACTGGACTTTCTGAACATTGCGGACCATTCGCCGCAGTGGCTGGGACAGGTGCTGGCAGAGGCGCTGCGCTTGCGCGGCGAGCGCGAGCAGTGCGTGCCGCACCGGGCGGCGCTCGCCGGCCGGACGATCGCCATGATCTTCGAGAAGCCGAGCCTGCGCACCCGCGCCAGCTTCGAGATCGCCGTGACCGAGTTGGGTGGGCACCTGATGTCGATCCGGCCCGACGAGGTGGGCCTGGGCAAGCGCGAGTCGCCGGCGGATGTGGCGCGGGTGCTTTCGGGCATGGTGCATGGGATCATCGCCCGCGTGTTCGAACACGCGAAGCTCGACGAGATGGCGATGCACGCGACGGTGCCGGTGATCAATGCGCTGTCGGACGATTCGCATCCCTGCCAGGCGCTGGCGGACGTGATGACGATGATGGACGAGTTCGGTCAGGATCTGGCGGGCCGCAAGATCGCGTTCGTGGGCGATGGCAACAACGTGGCGGTGAGTCTCGCGATGCTCAGCGGCAAGCTGGGGATTCGTTTTGTGCTCGCGGCCCCGCAGGGCTACGCGTTCAGCGATGAGCAGCTTGCGACCATCCGGTCGGGGGCGCCCGGTATCGAGCTCTCGGTGATCAATGATGCCCGGGACGCGGTTCGCGATGCGGACGTGGTGTACACCGACACGTGGGTGTCGATGGGCCAGGAAGAGGAGAGCGCCGAACGCCGCGCGGCCTTCTCGCCGTACCAGGTAAACGGCGATCTGGTGGCCGCGGCGCCGGATCACGCGATCGTCATGCACTGTCTGCCGGCCTACCGGGGGGTGGAGATCACGGATGAAGTGATGGACGGACCGCGCAGCCGCGTGTTCGTTCAGGCTCACAACCGGCTGCACGCCCAGAAGGGGTTGCTGTCGGTGATGTATCAGAGGTGAGTGCTTCTTTTTCCGATGCGGCTGCCGGTGTGCTCCGTGGGCTGCCGATGCCGCCCGAGTCGCCGGGCTCAACTGCCAGTTCTGCATGTCGACCGATAGCGTTCGGACGACGGACTATGCGGGGATCCCGATCGATGGTAAAGCCGAGTTAGTCATGCTGCCACGGGCAATTGCGTGAGTTTGCGGACGGCCTCGCGGATTCACATGGCGAATGAATCCGTGCCGATAGCAACGGTACGGGAATTGCGGGAATGCTACGCGGTGCATTCTGGTTGTATTGGCACCGCAAGCAGATTTCGGAGGTTTGTTTGGCTCCGAACCCAGGCGTAGAATCTGCTGTAGAGCAGTTTGCCCCCCGCATGGCCCGGCCGGATCGAAGTTGCGTCTCGGCTGGGTAAGCCAGCCTGCCATAAGGCGAAAGCGAGTGACGCCATGTTTGAACGTTTCACAGATCGTGCACGCAAGGTGATGGCCCTGGCCAACCAGGAAGCCCAGCGCTTCAACCACGAGTACATCGGGACGGAGCACATCCTGCTTGGACTGGTCAAGGAAGGCACCGGCGTCGGCGCGAATGTGCTGAAGAACCTCGATGTCGACCTCCGCAAGGTGCGGCTGGAAGTGGAGAAGCTGGTCAAGAGTGGCCCGGACATGGTCACGATGGGCAAGCTTCCCCAGACGCCGCGCGCCAAGAAGGTGATCGAATATGCCATTGAAGAAGCGCGGAACCTGAACCACAACTACGTGGGAACGGAGCACCTGCTGCTCGGCCTGCTGCGCGAGCACGAGGGCGTGGCCGCGCAGGTGCTGATGAACCTCGGGCTGAAGCTCGAAGAGGTGCGGGAGGAAGTGCTGAGCCTGCTCGGCGCGGGTGTGGAAGGTGAAGAGGTCGCGCCCGGCAAGGGCGAGCCGGAAGGCGGGCCGTCGGCCAAGGGCGGCAAGAGCAAGACGCCGGCGCTCGACAGCTTCGGCCGCGATCTGACGGAACTGGCCCGCGAGGACCAGCTTGACCCGGTGATCGGCCGGGCCAACGAGATCGAGCGGCTGATTCAGATTTTGTGCCGCCGCACCAAGAACAACCCGGTGCTGTTGGGCGAGGCCGGCGTGGGCAAGACCGCCATCGTGGAAGGCCTGGCCCAGAAGATCATCAGCAGCGATGTGCCCGAAATCCTCAACGGCCAGCGGATCGTGGTGCTGGACCTGGCGATGATGGTGGCGGGTACGAAATACCGCGGCCAGTTCGAGGAGCGCATCAAGGCGGTGATGAATGAAGTCCGCCGCGCCAAGAACGTGATCCTCTTCATTGACGAGTTGCACACGCTGGTCGGCGCCGGCGGCGCGGAAGGCGCGATCGACGCATCGAACGTGCTCAAGCCGGCGCTTTCGCGGGGCGAGATCCAGTGCATCGGCGCCACCACGCTTGACGAGTACCGCAAGTACATCGAAAAGGATGGTGCCTTGGAGCGTCGGTTCCAGACGATCATCGTCGAGCCTCCGACCAAGGATGAGACGGTCGAGATCCTCAAGGGCCTGCGCGATCGGTACGAGGCGCACCATCGCGTGCAGATCACCGATATGGCGGTGCAGTCAGCCGTCGAGTTGTCTACGCGATACATCACCGGCCGGGTGCAGCCGGACAAGTCGATCGACGTGATCGACGAAGCCGGCGCGCGGATCCGGCTCAAGAGCATGAGCAAGCCGCCGGACCTGGCGGAACTCGAGGAAGACATCGAGCGCCTCTCGATCGAGAAGGACGAGGCGGTGAAGGCGGCCGACTACGAGCGGGCCGCTGAGCTGCGCGACCAGGCGGAAGCGCTGCGACGCAAGCGCGACGAGATCCAGAAGGCATGGCGCGAGCGATCCAAGGAAGTAGACGGCGTCGTGGACGAGGAGGTCGTGGCGGAAGTCGTCTCGAAGATGACCGGCGTACCGCTGACGCGGCTGGAGAAGGCCGAGAGCGAGCGCCTGCTGCGTCTGGAGAAGGAACTGCACAAGACCGTCGTCAGCCAGGACGAGGCGATCAACACCGTGGCCAAGGCGCTGCGGCGTGCGCGCTCGGGCCTCAAGGATCCGCGCCGGCCGATGGGGTCGTTCATCTTCATCGGTCCGTCCGGTGTCGGCAAGACGCTGTTGGCCAAGACGCTGGCGGAGTTCATGTTCGGCGATGAGGACGCGCTGATCCGCATCGACATGTCCGAGTACATGGAGAAGCACAACGTCAGCCGGCTGATCGGCGCGCCGCCCGGATACGTCGGCTACGAGGAAGGCGGCCAGTTGACCGAACGTATCCGTCGCCGGCCGTACTCGGTGGTGCTGCTCGACGAGATCGAAAAGGCCCATCCCGATGTATTCAACATGTTGCTGCAGATCATGGAGGAAGGCCAGTTGACCGACTCGTTCGGCCGGCACGTGGATTTCCGCAACGTGATCATGATCATGACCAGCAACATCGGCGCGGAACTGATCAAGAACCAGGGCGGTGCCTTCGGCTTCGCCAAGCGCGACGCCGAGGCTGACTACGAGAAGATCAAGCAGACGCTGGAAGGCGAACTGGAGCGGTACTTCCGGCCCGAGTTCATCAACCGGCTGGACGCGAAGATCGTGTTCCGCCCGCTCACGCGCGACGACCTGGTGATGATCGTCGAGTACGAAACGGCCAAGGTGCGCAAGCGCATCGAGGAGCGCGAGATGCAGCTCGAGCTCGAACAGAGCGCGAAGGACTTCCTGATCGACAAGGGATACAACCCGGACTTCGGCGCCCGACCGCTGCGCCGCGCGATCGAGAATCACGTGGAAGACGTGCTGTCGGAAAGCATCCTGCGCGGCGAGTTCAAGCCTCGCCAGTTGATAAAGGTTCGCCGCAATGACGCGGGCGACGGGCTGGCCTTCGAGGCCGTGGACCTGCCGGATGAATCCAAGTCCGACGAGAAACTGGCCGAGGCCGGCGCCGAGAGCACATGATCGCGTCCGATAGCGATTGAGAGGAATAGACCACAAGCCCCGGCCGGCGCCGGGGCCTTCTAACGTCGCGCCCCCGCGCCGGCGCAAATCAGAAAAGCTTGTTCCGCGATGGGGCATCCACTGTGCGGTGCGTGGGTTCACTTAGGGCGCAATTGCGTCGCGCAACGTGCGGGGCGGTCAAGTGTGCGAAGTGCGCAGTCGATGAAAACGATAGCCTGATTTGTGCCGGGTCAGCGTGTGTTGTTCGCCCGAGAACAGCGATGGTGGGGTTGCATCTGTAATGAACGAGGAACTGCTTGAGCGCGTGTTGCAGTCGCCAAGGCTGCCGAGCCTGCCGGTCATCGCCATCGAGGTGATCGACCTTGTGCAGCAGGAAGACGTCAGCATCAAGCAGATCGCCAGCACCATCCAGAACGACGCGGCCCTTTCCGGCAAGATTCTGCGCACCGTCAACTCCAGCTTCTATGGCCAGGTCAACCAGATCTCCACGATCAGCCAGTCGCTGGTGGTGCTCGGGTTGAATGCAGTGAAGACGCTCGCGTTGGGCTTCTCGCTTGTGGCGAACCTCAAGGATGAAGGCGGCAAGGGGTTCAATCACTTCACGTTCTGGAAGCGCAGCCTGTACACCGCGGTGGCGGCGCGTGAGCTGGCGCAGGCGACGGGCGGTCAGAACCCGGAAGAGGAGTTCCTCGCCGGTTTGCTCGCCGACGTGGGTCTGCTGGCGATGTACCAGACACTGGGTAGTGAATACCAGGAGCTGGTCAAAAAGGTCGGCAAGGAGCACGGGCTGCTACGCGACCTGGAGCGGAAGCAACTCGGAACCGACCACGCCGAAATGGGCGGCGCGCTTGGCGAGCACTGGCGCCTGCCGCCGCACCTGCGGGTGCCGATCCGTTTCCACGAAACGCCGGACGAATGCCCGTCCGACCACCTGAGCCGGGTGCGTTGCCTAACGCTGGGCTGCCGCGTGGCGGACGTGTTCATCAGTGAGAATCCCGGTGAAGCGCTCGAAACGTATTTCAAGCAGGCAGAGGCGTGGTTCAGGTTTCTCAAGAAGAAGTCGGAACCCCTGCTGAAACAGATTCACAACAACACCATCGAAATGCGCCGCCTCTTCGATCTGCCGACCGGCCAGCTCGGCAACGCTGAAGAGATCCTCGCTCGGGCGAACGAAGCGATGGTCAGTATCTCGCTGGCCACGGCCAAACAGAACGAGGCGTTGACCCAACAGGCTACCACCGACTCGCTGACGGGCGTGGCCAACCGGCGCAAACTCAACGAGTACATCGCCGAGCAATTCGCGCAAGCCGAGAAGACCGGCAAGCCCCTCTCGGTGGTCTTCCTCGATACCGACCACTTCAAGAAGTTCAACGATACGTACGGGCACCAGGTCGGCGACCGGGTGCTCGTCGAACAGGCGAAGACGATCGTCTCCGCGGCGCCGGCCGTGGGACTCGTCGCCCGCTACGGTGGCGA
Organism: uncultured Phycisphaeraceae bacterium; assembly: GCA_964532795.1. Lineage (GTDB taxonomy): Bacteria > Planctomycetota > Phycisphaerae > Phycisphaerales > Phycisphaeraceae > CAZHJL01. The sequence continues at coordinate 52,455 of CAZHJL010000013.1, forward strand.
GGAGTTCGCGATCGTTCTGCCGAACACGGGCAAAGTGGAGGCGACGCGCCTCGCGGAGCGCGTGCGACAGTTGATCGGTGCGGCCCGCGTCGAATCCGACGAGGGGGAGCAACTGAGCATCACCGCCAGTATCGGCGTGGCCACTTTCTCCGGTAGCTGCTTCCAGAGCTTCCAGTCATTGATGAAGGCGGCCGACCAGGCTGTCTACGCCGCCAAGCATGCGGGGCGCAACTGTGTTCGCATCTTCAGTTCGCGGAAGCACGCCGCTTGAATCAGTCCACGGGGGGGTCAGGATTCCGCAGCATCGCTCGACAGCATGGCGCCGTTCATCTGGTCGCGATCGATCTTGCCGTCCCGCAGCCGCACCACGCGCTGGCAGCGGCGCGACACTTCTTCATCGTGTGTCACCATGACAATGGTCAGTCCCTGATCGTGCAGGCCGTCGAAGAGATTGAGGATCGCGTGGCCCGTGGCGGTATCGAGATTGCCGGTCGGCTCGTCCGCCAGCAGGATGCGCGGCTCGTTGACAAGCGCTCGGGCAATGGCGACGCGTTGCATCTGGCCGCCGGAAAGCTGGGCCGGGCGATGCTCGATCCGGTCGGTCAGCCCGACCCGTTCGATCGCCGTCGCCGCGCGTCGGTTGCGTTCGCGCCGTGGCACGCCCATGTAGAACAGCGGCACCACGACGTTCTGCTGCACCGTCAACTGGGGCACCAGGTTGAAAGCCTGAAACACAAAGCCGATTTCCCGGCCGCGGGCGTGGCTCAGTTCGGTGTCCGAAAGCGTCGCGACGTCTCGATCGCCGAGGAAATACTGTCCGCGCGTGGGGCGATCCAGACAGCCGATGATGTTCATCAGCGTACTCTTGCCGCTGCCGGAGGGCCCCATGATGGCGATGTACTGCCCGCGCGGGATCGCCAGATCCACGCCGTCGAGCGCCCGTACCGGCGGGGCAGCGCGGTTCTTCTGATAGGTCTTCTCAAGTCGCAAAAGGCGGGCGGCCGCTTCCATGGGGGCATGTTAGCACGTGGCGATGTGACTGGCCACGGCCTCAGGCATCGAGCACTTGTCCTGCGAGATCGCGCAGCCGCGCGAGGCACGCATCGCGGTCGTCCGCCTGCGCACAGACGGTGCAGATCGCTTCGCCCGGCGCGAAGCTGCGGTCTTGGTGCGGAATGTCAGCCAGGCTGGTTGCGTCGAGGTGTTCGAGAAGGTCGGGAGCACGAAATGGCTCGTCGCTGCGGACAACGAGGCAACCATGGATCCCCTCGACGCGATCGGGCATGGCGCGTCGTTTGCGATCGTCCGGTGGCTTGAACGGGGGCGTCAGCATGGTCGGCGTGTTGGTGGCCCGTTCGATCAGGTCGATGCTCTGGACGTAACGTGGGTTCAGCTCCACCGGCCGCAACGTGCCCTGGCGATCGACCACGAGATCGATCCCGAAGAATCCACGCAGATCATGGCGCTGGGTCATGGCGACTCCCAGGCGGCCAAGCGCCTCGCGCTGGTTCTCACGAAGCGGTGTCGGAAAGATGCTGCCGGCGTAGGCATAGGGCCGAATCGATGTCGCGGTTTCGCCCACCAGTTGCTCGGCGACGCCCACGAGGTGGCAGCTCCAACCATCGGCGGCGAAGACTGCACCCAGCGAGCGGCCCGTGACGCACTCCTGGAGGTAGTGTTCGTCACTGACGGGCATGCCGGTTTCCCACTCGCAGATGTCCTGGCCGTCGAAGCTGTCAAGGGGCTTGCGCAGGAAGTCTTTCGTGAACCACTTGCTGAACAGGCGCCTGCGGATCCGCAAGAACACCGAGGCCCGGTAGCGGATCTCGCATGGCTTGAGCCAACGGGACGTCGGAAGGTGGGCCAGTGTCGTCGGCGATCGCACCGCCTCGGTCGCATCAGGCTTGGCGCCCCACAGGCGTACCCGGGCGGCAAGCTGTTCCAGGAGGGCGATGTGGTTCTCCAGCGGCCCGGTCACCATGGCCGCGGTCTCGCCGCCGCGCGGCAGTTCCGGCCAGCCCTCCATGACATCAACAAGACCGAACGGGAAATGCTCGGGCCGACAGGTGCGGTGGTGCACGTTGCCGGGCATGTCACGGCAATTGGCGACGTCGATGCACCACGGATCGTACCCGGCTCGCAAGGCGCTCTGGGCGGCGGCGCGGGTGTTCCATCCGAGCACCAGCATTGGCTGGGTCATCGTTCGTCTCCGGAAGCAAGATTCCGCCTAAGCAGCGAGAATGGTATCCAGCTTCGCCAGTTCGTCTTCGGAGAACTCAGGCTTGGCCAGCGCCTTAACGTTCTCCTTGATCTGGCCGGGTCGACTGGCGCCGATCAGTGCGCTGGTGATGCGCGGATCGCGCAAGGTCCAGGCGAGCGCCATCTGGGCCAGTGACTGGCCGCGCTGACTGGCGTGATCGTTCAGTTTCGTCAGTTTCGCCACCACCTCCGGCTTGATCGCTTCGCGCTGCAGGAAATTCGATTTGGAAGCGGCGCGCGAGTCCTCCGGGATGCCGCCTAGGTACTTCTCCGTCAGCAGCCCCTGCGAAAGCGGACAGAAGCAGATGACGCCCAGTCCTTCGCGCCCCGTGACTGGCAGCAGATCGTCCTCGATGCGGCGATTGAGCATGTTGTAGCTCGGCTGGTGGATGATCGGCTTGGCCAGGCCGTCACGCTCGCACACCCGCATGGTCTGGCTGGTCATGTCGCCACGGTAACTGCTGATTCCGGCATACAGCGCCTTACCGCTTCGTACGGCATGGTCCAGCGCCCCCAGTGTTTCCTCCAGCGGCGTGTCGGGATCGGGGCGGTGCGAGTAGTAGATGTCGACATAGTCCAGCCCGAGCCGCTTGAGTGACTGGTCGAGGCTGGCGAGCATGTATTTGCGGCTGCCAAATTCACCATACGGCCCCGGCCACATGCGGTAGCCGGCTTTCGTGGAGATAACCAACTCATCACGGTGGGCGGCGAAATCCTCCCGGAGAATGCGGCCGACGCGCTCCTCGGCGGATCCGGCCGGCGGTCCGTAGTTGTTGGCCAGATCGAAGTGGGTGATGCCGTGGTCGAAGGCAGTGAAGAGCATCTGCCGGCAGTTCTCGTGCAAGCTCTGCTCGTCGTCATGCCGCGCGGCGTCGGTGCCGGCCTGACCGAAATTGTGCCAGCACCCCAAGCTGACGGCCGGCAGCATAAGCCCGCTCTTGCCGCAACGTCGGAACCAAGTGTCACCATTTACCGTGTAACGCTCTTCGGCGGGGGTGTGGCTGCTCATGCCCACTAGAATGGCCGATTGTTCATCGGTCGGCAAATGAGGTGAGTGGCAAGCCGGCGATCATGTTTTGGACCACAACCCCATGCGATTGCCGTTGGGGTCCTTGAACTGGCCGTAGTAGCCGTGCTCCTCGGAAATCCGTGTCTTCTCAGTCATGATCTCGCCGCCCGACTTGGCAATCTCCGTCAGCTTCTTCGGGATGTCTTCGACCGCGATGACCAGGTTGACGCCGGCGTCGCTGACCGGGATCGAGGGATCGAATCCCCCGCCGAGCGATCCGGCGTTGAAGGTCATGTAGTCCATGCCCTGCACCGGCTCGATCGTCCAGCCGAAAACCTCGGAGTAGAACCGCCGCGTTTCGTCGATTCTCGGAGCGGGGATTTCAATGTGACATATTCCGGCCGGGCCCGGATCGGGCCGTTGAGCTTCCTCGGTCATGGCACGCTCCTTTGCGCTTTGCCTGTCTGACCACGCTTCCGGCGCGATCGGGTCGCGACGTGACGATCGCAGATCAGGGCGCGCCTGCCTGATCCGTGCCGGTCGGCACGCGCGCGGTGCACTGTCGCCCCCGCCGCGTGTTCGCATGGCGGCACGCGGACAGCGCGGCCACCGGCCTCTCGCGAACGGACGGAGACGCTGACCGCAGCCGCAGCAGTTTCTGATCTGACCCCCTCGCGCATTAACTCCTCCAACCCCAACCCGTCCCGGGTATTGATTGTAGCCGCTTCGGGCCGGTCCGCCTATGCCGGACGGTAAAAACGACGGTGATGTCCCCAGTGCCTACGTCCCCGGGGCGCCGGCGGGCTCGATGTGGGCCGTGGCGTTCGCCTCCCCAAGGCATCGCTCAACACGCCCTTCGATGCGACTGGCGATGTCATGGGCCCGCGTGATGCTCATTGCGGGATCGACCTGCAGGTGCATGTCGACCCAGTGGAACGTGCCCTGGTGTCGGTGCCGAACCTTGTGGTATCCGCAGATTGCCCCGTTTAACACTTCGTCGTCCAGAATCGCGCGGATGGCCGCGTCATCGGAGAGATCGACGCGATCCATCAATCCGCCGGCCGACTCCCAGAGCAGGCGGATGCTCGTGGCCCCGATGAAGACGACCACCGCCAGAGCTGTCAGCGGATCCAACCACGCAAGACCCGTGAAGTGGGTGAGCGTCAATCCAAGCAGAACCGCCAAGGTGGAGGCGAAGTCGGCGAACAGATGCCGCGCGTCCGCATGCATCGGCGCATTTCCGAATCGGCGGGCCGCGCGCCAGACGAATGCGGCAAGCAACCCGACGGCCAGGGCCGTGCCGGCGACGTACCAGAGACCAAGTTCCAGATTCTTCGGCCCGCGACCCGCAATCAACCGGCTGATCGCCTCGTAGGCGATGAAGCCGCCCGCGACCAGGATCATGCCGCCTTCGAGGCCGACCGCCACGAACTCGACCTTGCCGTGTCCGTAAGGGTGTTCGCGATCGGCCGGCTTGTTGGACAAGCGCACGGCATACAGCATGACGCCCGCGGCGACGACATTGATGATCGACTCGATGGCATCGGTGAGAACCGCCGCGGAATTCGTATACACGAAGACGACGAATTTCGCCCCGGTGATCAACAGGTTCAGACCGATCACCCAGACGGCGATGCGACACAGTCGGTCACTCTCAGGATGGGGCTGCGGATCGGGCATGGCGCTGCAGGCCGCATGATACTGAGCGCGCCCGGATGGTGCGATGAAAAAGCCCACGCGTGGCGCTCCGTGGGCTTGAGATTGACTCGGTCCGTCTCGCCGAGTCAGAGTTTCAGTTCTTCGCCGGTCAGCAGCCGGTACGCTTCGAGGTAGCGCGCCAGGGTGTTCCTCACGATCTCATCCGGTAGCGCGGGGCCGGGCGGCGTTTTATCCCATCGACCGTTGTCGACCAGTTCCTGAAGATAATTGCGCACATACTGCTTGTCGAAAGCGTGCTGGTCGCGCCCGGGCTCGTACCGATCCGCCGGCCAGAAACGTGAACTATCGGGCGTCAGCACTTCGTCGATCAACAGCACGCGATCGTCGGGCAACTGACCGAACTCGAACTTCGTGTCCGCGAGAATGATGCCGCGCTGCGCGGCGTGATCGTGGCCCATCTGGTAGATCGCGAGGCTCAGGTCGCGCAGCTTCGTCATCAATTCCACGCCCACGATCTCGCACGCACGCTCGAACGAGATGTTCTCGTCGTGGCCTTCGTCCTCCTTCGTGGCGGGCGTGAAGATGGGCTGGGGCAGTTTCTCGCATTGCTTGAGTCCCGTCGGCAGTTTGATCCCGCAAACGCTCTGAGACTGCTGGTACTCCTTCCAGCCCGAACCGGCCAGATACCCGCGCACGACACACTCGATGGGGACGACCTTCGTCTTGCGGCCGACCATGACGCGCCCATGCAGTTGCTTGCGCTGCTCGTCGCTCAGGCCGGGCACGCGATCGGCATCCGTCGCCAGCAGGTGGTGGTCGATCCGGCTCGACAGTTTCTCGGCGATCATGTCAAACCAGAAGCGGCTGATCTGCGTGAGCACCACGCCCTTGGCGCCGATGCCGTTGGGCATCACGACGTCGAAGGCGCTGATGCGATCGCTGGCGATGATCAGAAGCACGTCGGTGCCATCGTCCAGGTTGGCTTCATAGATGTCTCGCACCTTGCCCTGTCGCCGGCCCGGTAGGGGCAGGTCGGTATGCATGAGCGGTTCGGGCATGACGGCGGGAGTGGTCATAGCGGGCTCCTGATCGCTGGCTGTTCGTATGATCGATTCCGGTTCATGTCAGGTTAGCCATCGAGTGCGGCGATGGCCACCGGCGCGCAAGTGAATCGACCGCGGCGAGGCGTCGCCCGGTGGGGCGATATGAGACGGTTTGCCCGCAGACCGCGCTCGGCGTGGGCCGGCCGTCGTCGGATTTGACGGTTTGGGCCTCGTGATGATAGTATTATGCTGCTAATCAGTTAGGGCCTTGTCACTTACGAGCGCTCTGACCCGCAGGTGTCCCGTTTTGGGCGACACCATGCGACTGGCCAGCAACAACCGGCACGCGCTCGACCGCTCAGGTGGCGAGGCGGCGGCCGATCAGACCGGTGGACGTTGCTACCGCGCGGCGCCATCGGACGGCGAAGGAATGATCTCCCTCGCCGGATAGATTGATGATGCCCCAAACTGGGCCAAAAAGCGGCCCGCCCGAACGGATTCCGACCTTCGTGTTGTGAAGGGCCTACTGTGCTAGCAAGCCATCCGGCGACCACTGAATACGTGCGCGGCTCGGCCTCCGGCCGACCGGAGCGCGTGCGGTGGTTCGCGTTGCCGTCGGGGTGAGTTTCCGCATCGTCATCTGATCGTGTCCCTCCTTCGCATCTGACCGCGAGGCTGTGTGGTCTCGTCGCTCCAAAGCGTGATGCCGTTTTTCCGGCCGCGTCGCATGCGCGATCGGCCCTTAGAAAGGGGTTATTGATGATGCATGTTGTGATCCTTGCCAACACCGCGGCCATGATCGGCGCTGCGGCCGGCGGACTGGTCGTCGGGATTCTGGCCTTCCTCATCGTCGCCCGGGCCATCGGGGCGCGGACGTTGGGCGACGCGAAACGCGAGGCGCAGGAGACGATCGAGAAGGCCCGGAACGAAGCGGAAGTCCTGAAGAAGCAGATCGAACTGGATTCGCGCAACGAGCTGGCCAAGCGACGCGAGGAATTCGAGCGGGAAGTCAACGAGGAACGGGCGAAGATCAAGGAGGCGGAAAACCGCCTGACCAAACGCGAGGACAACCTCGATCGCAAACTCGATACGCTCGCGACCAAGGAGCGGTATCTCGACGAACTGGACGGCAAGATCAAGGATCGCGAATCCGTCGTCGCCGGCAAAGAGGCAGAACTGGACCAACTGATCCAGGAGCAGCATGAGGCCAATGAGAAGGCCCTCGAGGAGCAGAAGCAGACCTTGCTGCGTATCGGCCGGCTGGGCGAGGAAGAGGCGAAGCGCGAGGCGCTGAAAGTCGTCGAGCGCGAGGTACAGCACGAGGCGGGCCAGTACATCCAGCGGGCGATGCAGAAGGCCGAGGAAGAGGTCAAGGACAACGCGCTCAAGATCACCCTGCAGGCGATCCAGCGGTACGGCAGTGAGCACACGGCCGACTCGACGGTCGCCGCCATCTCGATACCGTCCGACGACATGAAGGGCCGCGTGATTGGTCGCGAGGGTCGCAATATTCGCTCCTTCGAGAAAGTGACCGGCGTGGACGTGATCGTGGACGACACCCCCGGGGTGGTCGTCGTGTCATGCTTTGATCCGGTGCGCCGGGCGATCGCCGCTGAGGCGCTGCAGAAACTGCTGGATGACGGCCGCATCCACCCGGCGCGGATCGAGGAGGTCGTCGAACAGATGACCGAGGAGATCCAGCAACGCATCGTCAAGTTCGGCAAGGAAGCATGCATCGAGGCGGATATCCAGGGACTGCACCCGAAGATCAGCGAGCAGATGGGGCGGCTGCACTACCGCACCAGCTACGGGCAGAACATCCTGCGGCACTCGATCGAAGTCGCCTACCTGTGCCAGGTGATCGCGGCCGAACTGGGCCTCGACCCGGCCCTCGCCCGGCGGTGCGGGTTCCTGCACGACATCGGCAAGGCCATGGACCACGAGATGGAAGGCGGGCACCCGGCCATCGGCATGGAGTTCTGCAAGCGCCACGGCGAGCGTGACGAAGTGCTCAACGCCATCGGCGGCCATCACAATGACATTCCGTCCACCAGCTACTACACGCCGATCGTCATGGCGGCCGACGCGATCAGCGGCGCCCGTCCCGGCGCCCGGCGCGAAACACTCGAGAAGTACATCAAGCGGCTCGAGGAACTGGAAGGCATCGCCACCAGCATGAAGGGCGTGGCCCAGGCGTTCGCCATCCAGGCCGGCCGCGAGGTGCGCGTGGTGGTCGACCCCGACAAGGTGGATGATGTGAACTGCAACTACATCGCCCGCGACATCGCCAAGCGTGTCAGCGAGGAGATGACCTTCCCCGGCGAGATCAAGGTCACCGTGCTGCGCGAGATGCGAACGGTCGAATATGCGCGCTGAGCGTGTCATAGCCAAGCCCCGTTCCTTTGCGGCTGCGTGCGACTACGGCGTGACGCCGCGGTTGCGATGATCGAGAAAGGTGAGCTGCTGGTAGAGCATCTCGACAAGTGGTGAGTCCGCCCCGGCATGATGCGCGGCCCGGACCGGGTTGCCGTAGATCGCTTCGACCTCCATCGGCCGCTTCTCGTCGTAGTCGATCTTCATGCTCGGTCGGTACGGTTTCATGCGCCGTGTGTCGCTGAGCATCTGTTCGACGAAGTCCGGCGGGATCGTGCGGCCGGTCGCGGCCTGGCAGTCGGTGACGACCTCCCACATCAGGGATTCCACAAGTTGGGCCGACTGGCGGTTGGCCATCAGTTCATCGGTCCTCGCATCGAGCACGACCGACAGGCCGTTGTAGGGGATGTTCCAGACGAGTTTGCGCCAGCGGGCCTCGACCAGGTCTTCGGTGAGTACGACGGGGATGTCCGCCGACTCGAAGTCGGCCGCGATCGCCTTGAGCGAGTCGTCCGGCCGGACGCGCCGACCTTCCGGGTCGAATCGACCGAACATCACGCGGCCGTAGTCGAGATGATGGACGTGGCCCGGGCCGACCTTGTTGCTGCAGATGAAGCACAGGCCGCCAACGACCCGCGCGGCTTCGCCCGCGTAGAGCGCTATCTGCTTCTCCAGGTTCAGTCCGTTCTGCATGAGCACGACTTCGCAACCGGGCGTCACCACGCGTGGCAGAATATCCCTCAACGCGTCGTTGGCGGTCGCCTTCAGGCAGATCAGCACGACCTCACACTCGGGCAGGTCGCCGGCCTGGTCGTAGATGTTGACATCATCGGCGGGCATCAAGATGTCGCCGTCGACCGAGTCGACGCGCAGGCCGTGCTGCCGCACGTGCGAGACATCACTGCGGCCGAGGAAATGCACTTCCAGGCCCGCGCGGGCCAGACGCGCGCCGTAGAAAGCGCCGAGCGCGCCGGCGCCGATGACTGCGTATCGTCTTGCGTGGTTTCGTGACATGATGGTGACAGGATAGCAGGAGCGGGTCGGTATCAAACGGATGGTGTGGAAGGAGACTGTGGCGATGGATCGGATTCACGCGCCGACTGCGACAGCTTTCGCAGTGGGCGGAAACCGGCCGCCATGATTGCGGCCACCAGCGGCGCTGTCCCGAGGAGGGTCCCGGCGAGGTTGCTGTGCGTGACGACCGCCAGCCCGATAGTGGCCAGTCCGACCACCGGACCGATCGCGAAGCCGGCGCCGATCATCGCCTCGTGGGCGCCGCCCGCGTCCACCGAAGCATTCTTGACGACCATCGCGTAGTACAGCGCGCAGTAATAGACCACGCCCGCCGTGATGCCGAACAGCACTTCACCGGCGATGACGCCGGCCGTCTGGCCCGCAACGAGCGCCAGCAGGAACCCCGCCGGCATGGCGACCAGGGGCACGAGCAACCAGACAGTCCGTCCGTGCCAGCCGGCGTAGCTGCGCATGAAAACGAAAGCCGCGAAGCGACCGAGATCGAGCAGCGCGGCCAGCGCCGTCGCGGCGATGACGCCATAGCCCAGGCCGCCGAAGATATCGGGAAGCAGCGGGGCGAGCAGGTAGAGCATCGCGTAGCTGCCCATCAGTTGCCATCGACTGGAGAGGAGCAGGCGACGATAGTGTTGGAGCGTGTCCCCAGTCGGGCGCTCTGGGTGGTTGTGGTCAAGGTGGTCCGGCCGGGCCTCGATGCGGCGCAGCAGCAGCATTGAAAGCAGCGCGAGCGCCCCCGGTACGGCGAAGAACACCGGCCAGCCCCATTGCTCGGGTCGGGAGAGGTAGACAAGCGGGCCCGAAACGGCGATCGCGACGGGCACCGCGCCCGACCAGCACAGGTTGAAGTGCCCGACCGCCCGGGCCGCGCGTCGCGGCGTGCGGCCGGCGCTGATGTAGCTCTCAATCACCGGCCACATCGAGCCCTGGATGATCGAGAATACAAGGATGCACACGACGAGCAGCCAGGGCGGCTGCGCGATCAGCAGCACGCCGGCCGCGCCGATGAACGCGGCCATGGACCCGAGGATCACCCGCTTCTCGCTGAAGCGCACCGCCAGCCGATGGCTGAGCAGCGCGGCGATCACGTAGACGAGGCCGTGACCCAGGGCGACCAGCAGGCGCTCGTTGCGCCCGAAGGTGAAGCCGCTCTCGAAGCGCAGTTGCTCCAGGTAGAAATACACCCCGCGGCTGACCACCATGAAGGCCAGTTGCGTCATGAACACCGCGATGAGAAGCCGGGTCAGTCGAGGCATGGCGCGTACCGCGAACGGACTGTCGTTGGAACCGACAGACGGGATGGGGGTCTAGAGGATCTTTCTGGTCATGGCGCGTCGCATGTCGCGATGGGCGTCGCGCGACTTCACATCTTCGCGCTTGTCGAACTGCTTCTTGCCGATGCCCAGGCCCAGGTCGAGCTTCACGTAGCCGCGCGAATTGAAGTACATCGCCAGCGGCACCAGCGTGTGGCCCTTGTTGGTGAGTTTGCCTTTCAGCTTGTTGATCTCGCGTCGATGGGCCAGGAGTTTGCGGACGCGTATCGGGTCATGGGAGAAGGCGCCCGGGGCGTTGACATACTCGGCGATGTGCACATCGTGCAGGTAGAGTTCATCCGTGCGCGGGTCAATCCGTGCATACCCCTCGGCGAGCGACACCTGTCCATTGCGCACGCTCTTGACCTCGCTGCCGGTCAGTTCGATGCCGACCTCGAGCGATTCGAGAATGTGATAGCTGTGCCGCGCCTTGCGGTTGGCGATGCGCACGGCATTGGAACCGGCGCGGCTTTTCGCGTTGTCCTTCTTCTTGCGGGCCATGGCAAACCGAACAGGATAGAGGTTTCGCGCCGTTTCGTCAGGAAGTGGAGCCGGCGTTCAGTGCGCGGCGGACGGCGGCGGCATCCTTGAGCGTTTCGTAGGTCTCCAGAGGTACGCTCTGGCTGCCGAGGGCGATGGGTTTGCGATCGCCGTGGAAATCGCTGCCGCCGGCGGTGAGGAGGTCGAGCTTCCGGGCGACGGCCTCGAACGCGCGGCTGTCGGCCGCGGCGTGATCAGGATGACGCGTTTCGATGCCGTCCAGCCCGAGCTTCTGCAACTGCGCGGCGAAGTGCTCCACCTGCGGATACCCCGGCAGACCAAGCTGCACCGGATGGGCCAGGATCGCCAGCCCGCCGGCGTGATGGATCGCGTCGATGGCTTCCTGCGGATGCAGGCGATCGCGCCGAACATAGGCCGGCGCGCCCTGGCCGATGTACCGCGCGAACGCATCAGCGATGCTGCGCACGTAGCCCTTCTTCATCAGCACCTGCGCGATGTGCGGCCGGCCGACGATCTGCGTGCCCTGCTCCAGGGCGAGATCAAGCACCTCGCTGTACTCGATCTTCACGCCGAGTTCCTGCAGGTTGCGCACGATCGCCGGGTTGCGGCTGTCGCGCGCGGCGCGCATGCGGTGCTCGATGTCGGCCAGTTGCGGGTCATCATGCGCGATGAACAGGCCGAGGATGTGCAGCGTGCCGAGCTGTTCGCCGGGACGGAGCTTGCCGGCGGCGGGGACGGGGTCGGCCGAGACTTCGATGCCGGGCACGAAGCGAATGCGCGCCCGTTTACAGGCCGCGGCACAGTCGGGCAGGCCGCGCGTGGTGTCGTGGTCGGTCAACGCGATCGCCTTCAGCCCGGCTTTCTTCGCCAGGCGGGGCAGTTGGTCGGGCGGCGTCGACCCGTCGGAGGCGGTCGAATGCGTATGCAGATCGCAGAAAGCCATGGTGTGTCCCTGATGCGTCGGGGAATGATACTCGCGCGGGAGCGGGATGCGAATCGCCGGGTCCGATGAGATCGCGCAAGATGGAAGGTGAACACCGCACGCTGGTCGCGTGCGCGCATGACCAAGCCCGGGCGTGGATCGAAGGGTGACCGGATGCCGGTGGTCGGCTACGGCTGACTGGCTGCGGGCGGGGTAATGCTGCCGAGGGCCGCGCCCTTCGCCTCGCCGGTGGTCATCAGGACCACAAGCACCACCAGCGCGGCGACGATCAGCCCGCCGACGATCAGCCCGCGCTTGCCGACCGGCTCGTGCATCGGTTCCTTGGCGCTGGTCTGTGCGAAGGAGAACTGCTTGGCTTGTCGCGGGTCGCTGTCGGGGCGGCCGCTTTCCCGGGTGAGTCGACTCATCACTCGAATTCCTTCTACGGGCTCCAACCCGTGCGCCTGCCGGGCGCACCAGAACAATAGACGATGGCATGACGTGATTCCGGTCAGATTTGCGGAAGGTGGTTGTAAAGACTGTCGATGCAGGTGTTTGCGAGTGCGGGGCTAGTGTGGGGTTTCTTTGACCGCGTTGCGGTTCCACGCCGGCACGCGGGCGGTGATGGGGCCCGGGCCCTGGATGACGCATTGGCAGGCGAGGCGGCTGTTCATTTCCAACCCGGGGGCTTCTTCGACCTGGTCCAGTTCCTCATCCGACGCCTCGGCCAGGTGCGCCATGCCTTGGTCGATGCAGACGTGGCACGTCGAGCAGGCGCAGACGCCGCCGCAGGTGTGCTCGATGTGCAGGCCGTTGGCCAGGGCGATCTCGAGCAGCGACTGGCCGCGTGATCCCATGAGATGGTGCTCGCGCAGGTCGCTGTCGGTCACGGCGCGGGGGTCTTCCAGAACGAAGGTGATCGGCACGTTCGCCTCGCCGGCCGGGCTGTCGCTGCTTGGCATATGCATGATCGAACTCCTCGCGGTGACAGCTAGATCGGGCGTTGCGGCGGGGCGGCGCTCGCACTCGCCGTCGGGGCCTGGTTCGAAGTGGCGGCGACCGGGGGTTCACCCGCTTCCGGCTCCGGCTGCTGCGGCGCCGCGACGTCCGGGCGGTACAGCCGCGTTTCCAGCGCCCAGATCTTTTCGGTGAAGTTCCCGCCCAGCGCGGCGTCGGCCTTCGCCCCTTCACGCGCGGCGCTGATCGCCATGTGCATCTTGGCGTCCAGGTTGTCCAGCATCGAGATCATCAACGCCTCGGGCGTGGCCGGCAATTTCAGGGCGCCGAACTCCGGCTTGCCGTGGTGTGACAGGATGATGTGCTGCAGCACCATGGCCAGTTCGTCGGGGATTGCGTGCCCCTTCTCGCGGCACTGTCGAATCTTTTCGTGCAGCATCAGCGCGCCCTGCGCGATGTGCCCGACGAGCTGGCCTTCATCGGTGTAGCCGAACCCCGCGGCCCAGCGCAGTTCGGCGCATTTGCCCAGGTCATGCAGGAACGCGCCCATCAGCACCAGGTCGCGATTCACCTGCGGATACAGCGGGCACACCGCGTCCACCACCTTCACCAGGCTCAGCGTGTGCTCGAGCAGGCCGCCGAGGTAGGCGTGATGGAGCGACATCGCGGCCGGGGCGCTGCGGAACTTCTCCATCAACGCGTCATCGTGCAGGTAGGCCTCGAGCAGGTAACGCAGGGGCATGTTGTCGACGGTGTCCAGCAGCTTGACCAGTTCGTCGCACATATCGTCGATGTCGTGCGGCGTGGTCGGCAGCAGTTCCATGAGCTGCTGTTCGGTCGGCTCGATCGGCTCGATGCTCTGGACGATGATCTGCATCTCGCCCTGGTAGGGTTGGGTCTGCCCTTCGATCTTCACGAAGCCGTCGGTCGGGAGGGCGGCGAAGAGCTGCTCGGACATATTCCACATCCGTCCCGGCGTGCGGCCGGACCGGTCGGCCAGCAGGCATTTCAGGAAGGGCTTGCCGTTGCGGGTCTGCCCGAGCTGGGCGTTGTGGATGGCGAAGGCGCCTTCAACGAACTGGTTCGGCTCCATGTCGACGATGAGCGTTCGTTTGGCCAAGGGGAGGTCCTTCCGTGGTGGTTCGGCGTTGGACGGCGCATGGTAAGTGTGGGGGCAAGGGCGGGCAAGACAGCGGCGATCGGGTAGCAAAAATGGCCAACTGATGCCGTAGGCTTAGGTCTCGGTGCGGGCGAATCCCTCTGGCGGCGTGTGAGAGCGGGTTGGGCAGTCAAAATGCGCTGTGACGTAATGAAACACGAGAAAAACCGATCAAAAGTGCACGCATTTTGGGCCCGTTTGCGTTCGTTTCTGTCAGTTTCTGCAGGATCATGCAGAGTTCCGCCGAATTGTGCGCCCGTAACAATCATTTCTTGCTGCCGCAGATTCGCGGTGGGCCTGTTCCGACCGCGCTGATCGATCCCGCGGCAGTGGTGCGTCACGCGGTAGCAGACGGCAGGTGGCAGGAGGGTGTTCACGGGCGGGAGATGCTCCGAGGTGAGCGGGCTTGCGACATGTCGGGCGCGGCGAGGCCAGGATGCCGAGAGCGCAGCTTCCGCGCAGACGTATTATAGCATTCTGTTAGGAACTGTCAAGCGCCGTTTCAGGTCTGCCTTTATGATGCAAGAGCAGGGATCAGACAGGCAGGTTCATGAACGTTATTTCTGGAGGACACACCATGACAAGGCGATGGATCGTACCGGCGGCATTCATGGCGGGCGTGGCGTTGGCGGCGACGGTGGCGTTGATGATGGGGGGATCGGACGAGGCGGAACACGCCACGCCGCGCTACTCGTTTCAGACCGCGAACGTGGTCTTCGGCATGTGGATGGAGATCACCGACCACCAGGCGCAGAAGGCTTATCTCTACGACTGGCCGACGGGCAAGGACGCCAAACCTGATCCGGAGGATGGGACTCTCGACGCGAAGCTGATCTGTACCGTGGATCTGACGGAAGCGGGGCAAGACAAGCTGACACTGCAGGTCGAGCCGAAGCACATGGAAGATCGCGACGGGCGGGACGGGCAGTAGGGCGTCGCTGGTCTTCCGTGGCGCTGCCCCCGCGTTGCGACGGCCGTCCGCGAGCAAAACCAAGGGCGCCACATTTTGACCCGACCCAAGGGAAGGCAAAGTGTGCCGAAGAAGGACTGACCACCATCCACTCAACCAACGCCCGGAGCGCCTTGGCGACGCATCGACATACGATCACTCACCGCATCGCGGCACACTTTGCCGCGGACGGCCAAGGTGTGGCACCCCCTGGTCGGGCGAGCAGGGAGGCAGCGACACGGCCTTGGCGGCCTGCGAGGCCAGGCGCGACGGTACCGGAGCGACACCAGGATGCTGCGGGGCATCCGCCGCACCCGAGTATTGGCCGCGCATCGGCCCCGGTTGAGCGCGCGGCGCGGCTCTGACATGATGTGGCGTTGCAACCGTAACGCGGCCTGACGCGCAAGCCCGACAGGAGCTCCGATGGCAGAGACCAAACCGACGAGGCAGGAACTGGAAGAGGGCGGCAAGCTGCTGCTGGACTTCGGCAAGATGGCCAAGGCCGCGGCGCAGTGCCCGGACGTGATTCCCGCGGCCGTGCAGCATGCGGACACGAAGGAAGTGATCCTCGTGGCCTATGTGAACGAGAAGGCGCTCAGGCACAGCATGGCGACGCGCATCGCCACGTTCTGGAGCACCTCGCGCAACAAGTTCTGGATCAAGGGCGAAGAGAGCGGCAACACCTACGAGGTCGTCGAAATCCGCGTCAACTGCGAGCAGAACTCGCTGCTCTACATCGTGCGGCCGAAGGCGGGCGGCATCTGCCACACGAAGAACCGCAAGGGCGAGGCGCGCAACTGCTACTACCGGCGGGTGAACCTGGAGACGGGGGCGCTGGAGAATCTGGACCCGTGATCGGGCCAATGACCGGGCAACGTGCCCGGCTCAGGATGCGCGACGATAAAGGTCCGCGCGATCTGTGATGATTGGTGAGTACCCATCGTTCCTTCTAGAATAGGTGCGTCGCCGGTCGGGCGAGCATTTCAGTGTGCGGCCGGCAACCGGGTCCCTCAAAGCCTCAATGACTGCAGCGCGGCATGTGTATCGAGATCGACTATCGGAGGGATGAGGATCTGACGGTCTTCACCGCAACCGGTGAGTTGACATTCGCTGCGCAGGTGGAGGCGCTGAAGTCCTTCTACGAAGGCAAGCCCACGCGGTACGTCATCTGGGACCTGACCGGCATCACCGGCAACCGGGTCAGTTCGGAGGAGCTGCGCGACATCATCGCGTACACGAAACGACACGCTGACAAACGCCCGGGCGGCAAGACGGCCCTCGTGGTCAGCACGCGGCTGGACTTCGGGCTGGGCCGCATGGGCGGGGCCATGGCGGAGATTGAGGATACGCCGTGGGAGGTCGTGCCGTTCTACACGCTCGATGAGGCGCTGGCGTTCATCGCCGAAGACCGGGACGGCTGATCGCACGTCACCGCCGGCGCGTCACGAAGCCGGCTGACGCAGCGCGGCCTCGATCGCCGCGATGACCTTCTCATCGCCGGGTTTGGTGCGCGGCTCGAAGCGGGCGATCACCTTGCCGTCGCGATCGATCAGGAACTTGGTGAAGTTCCACTTGATCTCGCCGGCCGCGCCGGGATTGGTTTCTTCGCGGGTCAGGAATCCGTAGAGTTCGCACTGGTCATCGCCTTTGACCGACACCTTCGCGAACATGTCGAACTGCACGCCGTATTTCGACGTGCAGAACGCCTTGATCTGGTCGTTGGTGCCCGGTTCCTGGAAGTTGAAGTTGTTGGCGGGGAACCCGAGGACGACCAGGCCCTGGTCGGCGTATTGCTCGTGGAGCTTGTGCAGGCCCTCGTACTGCGGGGTCAAGCCGCACTTGGAAGCGACGTTGACGATCATGACCACCTTGCCGCGATAGCGCTCGAGCGGCACTTCGTTGCCGTCGATGTCCTTGACGGTGAAGTCAAGCGGCGAGGGCGCATCGCTGCCCACAGCGACCGGCGAACTGGCGGGCGCAGGCGGCGAGGGCTGGGAACAGGCGGCGACCATCGCAAGGGCGGCGGAGAGCGTAAGCAGCGAACGTGGGTTCATGGGGATTCCTCGATCCTATGGTTTGGCGTTTCGGCCGGCGTCCCGGCGATCAATGATATGTCGCGGCGATGCAAGGGCGAGCGATGGGAAGAAAAGACAAGACGGCCCGCCGAAGCAGGCCGCCTTGGATTTCGGCTATTCAGTTGTCATTCGCTGCACGGTGGCAGCTTTCACCAGCTTACGCCGCGCGGCGACGACGAAGCATCAGCATCCCGCCAAGACCCAGAAGCATCAGGCTCGCAGGCTCGGGGATCACCACCACTTCGATCTGCTCCGTCGGGGCGCCGAAGCCCGTCTGCCACTTGGCGATCAGGTCGCCCTGCACCAGGCCCGTCACCGCCACGTTGCCGAGGTTCACATCGGTGTACGTCATCGTCCCACCGAAGTTGCTCTCGCCCACGCGGAAGTCGTTGTCCGTCACCAGGCCGCCGCCGGACGGCAGGTTCGCCGCCGGGTCGCCGGTCATCACCGCCGAACCGTCGGTCGCCTCGATCAGCCAGTTGAGCACGCCGTCGACCGACACGATGATCTCGCCGGTCGCCGGGTCGTACTCGGCCACCACCGAGCCGGCAGGCGCCGGGCCCGGGTCGCCGGTGAAGTTCGTCAGCAGGTCGCCCACGTCAGACGCGTCGACCAGGTCGTCCTCGTTGAAGTCCGCGTCGCTCCACACCGCATCCGTCGCACCGAAGTTCGTCAGAAGGATGCCGATATCGCCCGCGTCAACCAACTGGTCCAGGTTCGCATCGCCCTTCAACGCGTACTGCACCTTCACGTCGCTGCCCACCAGCGCGTAGCCTACCGCATAGCTGGCCTGACCCGCGGCCGTCGTGCTGATGATGTTGTCGCTCTTGACCAAGGCACGGATCGACACTTCGTCCGTTCCCCCGATCAGGATACCGCCCTGGTCCACGTCCAGCGTCCCGTCGATCGTCGCGCTGCCCGCGCTCGACAGGTTCGCGATGGTTTCAGACAGTCGGAGCGTTGCGCCGCTGACAATCTCGATACTGCCCGTACCGATGATCTGCTCCACAGTGGTGTCGCCGGCGGCCGCGCGGACAAGACCGTCGTTGGCGATGGCGCCGCTGTAGGTGATCGGTCCGCCGTCAGCCTGGAACTCGAGCAGGCCCGGGTCCTGCGTCTGGTACTTGGGGTTGCCCTTGCTGTCATACCCGAGCAGGACATCCGGGCCGGCCGCGGCAACGGTTGTCATGGTCACGTTGGCGTGAGTGTTGCGGATGCGCACGCCACCGGTCTGGATGTCCAGCGTCTGGAACACATCGACACCCATCGCCCCGGTAAGGTCGTTGGAGAAGTCGATCACGCGCTTGTTGCTGGCGAAGGGCACGTAGCGCCAGGGCGTCGGACCACCGGGGGTTTCGGCCAGGTTGGTGCGCTTGGTGTAACCGTTGTTGACGGTGATATCGAGCAGCGGCGTACCCGAATCGAGGTTGATGCCGCTGCGGAAATTGATGCCGCCGAACAGGTCGAGCGTGCTCTTGCCGTTGGGGTTGGTGATCGTCGGGTAGGCGAGGAAAACGCCATCGACGACATCCTCGAGTCCGAGCGTGAGTTGCTTGCCGAAGTTGTCGTTGAGGTTGGGGTTTTCGGTTGGGGCGCCGCCGCCGAGGGCCGCGCCGGTTTCGATCACGAACTCGCTGGCGTTCCAGCCGTCGCCGGCTGAGAGCGGGAAGTGGCCATCGACCATGAAGTTGGTGATGACGCCGGTATCCGGGTCTTCGTAGTCGAACGAGATCGGCGCGGCAACGACTGAATCCTTCCACCAGCTGTCATCGAAGAAGCCGTGCGTGCCGGCCCATTCGAGCCGCGCGCCGTCGCGGACGGTGAGTCCCTCGACATGGCTGCGATGGAACCCGCGATACGGGTCGACCGGGTTGGTCCACGCGGTCTCGATGGTCTTGCGATCCGCGGCCGTCCAGCCAAGATTGCTGCTGCCGCCCAGTTTGCGGCACGTGCTGAGCGTGCCCTCCTTCACATCCCAGACCGTCTTGAGTGAATCGTGCGGCTTGTTGAGCCAGAACCGCCCGCGCCCGGAGTTGAACACGCCATCGCCGGTCTTCTCGAGGTAAGCCACGGGGTAGAGGTCGTTTTTCTCCACCGCCTGGCCGGTCGTGCCCGGCGCGTCGGCCACCTCGATCCATGCACTGGCCAGCCCCCCCTGGGTCTGGTTAGAACCGACGCTGAAGTACGCGTCGGAGGCGACGACATCGATAACACCTGGATTGGCTGCCGTGCAGGACTCTTCGAATGTGAGCGAGAACCGGTCCCAGCCCCAGGCATCGACCTTGCCGTCGAGCACACGCATGGTGCCGCCGCCATAGAGCGAGCCGACCGTGCTGGCGCTTTGGTCGATGTCGGCGCCGTGGAGTTCGAACGTGCCGCCGTCAAGGATGTGCACCATCCGGTCGTGCTGCAGCAGGCTGCCGCTGTAGGTGGCGCGCAGCGTCGTGGCGCTGCCGACGTTGATGCGTGAAGTCACGCCGGTGCCGGCATCGATCCACCCGCCAAAGCGCGTATCCCCGGTCATCTCGAGCGTACCGCCGCCGATGAGGTCGAGATCGCCCACGCTACGCGTGCTGATCGTCGTCCCGCTCACGGGATCGATGTACGGCCAGAAATTGCCGTCGGCGAGATAGATGGTCGAATCACCGCCGCTCGTGTAGGTGCCATCGTACGTGAGCGTCTTGCCCGGCGCGATGTCGATCGTACCGTTGGCCGGTGACGGCGCAGTGAAGAGCTGGTTCGTGGCCGCGGCGCCGGCATACTGCGTGGCGGTGAAGGTGGCGTCGTCGATCACTTGCAGCGTACCACCGTCGAGCATCATGCCCCCGGTCGTGGGCAGGTCGGTGTCTTCATCGACGACGAGCGTACCCGTCACGTGCACCGGCTGAGCGGACGCGAGGTTGACGCACACAAACAGTGCGCAGATGGACAGCAGGAAGGACTGGTTTCTCCCAGTGGTCGTCATGGTTGGGTCTCCTTGGGCCTGAGAGCGGCCTCCAACGGACAGCAAGAACAGCATCACAAGAGATATCAGTAGCGATTGTACCAGATGAGCGAACGCAGCGGGGTGCGATTGCAATCCCTTCCCGGAATCTGGGACGACTTTGCGGAATGTTACCTATCGCTGCCAGTGACGGGCCAGCAAGAACTGCTCAAGCCGCACCGGACGCTACGGAATGATCGCGGCATGCCGGCGTCGGAACTCGTCCATGGAGGGGATGTCGTCGGGCAGAATCGCCCGCTCCGGCAGGAGGATGGGGATGCCGTCCTCGATGGGGTAGTGCAGGCCGCCCTGCGTGGCGACGAGTTGGTCGCCGCGCTGCTCGAGCCGCGAGCGCGTGACGGGGCAGACGAGGATGCTGAGCAGCTCGGGGTCGATTGTCGGCGGCCGGTTGTCGGGTGCGAGATCGGGCATGGGGGGATTATAGAGTACAGCGACGAGGCGACGAGGCGACGAGGCGACGAAGGGACGAAGGGACGAAGCGAGAGGAAAGGCACGTAGGCACGTAGGCACGAAGCGGACCGGGAAGTGGGGCTCTCCTGCTCGACTGTCACCTGCCTCGCCCGCAGGGCGCGGGGCACGGAGCGGAGGGGGCGCTCGTTGCCCTGTTTTCGGTTTGCTGTTCTGCTGTTTTACTGCTCCGTCCCGCCGCTACACCGCCTGGATATCCACGCGCTCGATGGCCGCGCCCAACTGCTGCAGCGTTTCGTCCATCCGCTCGTAGCCGCGGTCGAGGTGGTAGACGCGGTGGACGGTCGTCTGGCCGTGCGCGGCCAGGCCCGCGATGACCAGGCCGGCCGAGGCGCGCAGGTCGCTGGCCATCACCGGGGCGCCTTCCATGTGGTGCACGCCGCTGATCAGCACGCTGTCGCCGTTGCGCATGCAGTCGGCCCCCATGCGCAGCAGCTCGGCCACGTGCAGGAAGCGGTCGGGGAAGATCTTCTCGGTCAGCACGCTGTTGCCGTCGGCCAGGGCGAGCAGGGCGACGATCTGCGCCTGCAGGTCCGTCGGGAAGCCGGGATACGGCTGTGTGACCACCCGCACCGGCGCGAGGCGGCGCTGGCAGCCGATCCGCACGCGCTCGCGCAGCACGACGTCGTCCTCGGCCGTGTCGCGGCTGTCCAGCGATTCGACATCGACGCCCACCTCCGCCAGGCGATCGAGCACGGCCGTCAGCGCATCGGTCGGGCAGTTGGCGAGGGTGACATCGCCGTTGGTGATGGCGGCGGCCATGATGTAGGTGCCGGCCTCGATGCGATCGGGAATCACGCGATGGGTCACGCCGCGCAGCTTCTCGACGCCTTCGATGGTGATGCGCGGGCTGCCGGCGCCGGTGATGCGGGCGCCCATGGCGTTGAGCAGCCGCGCCAGGTCCTGCACCTCCGGTTCGCACGCGGCCGACTCGATGATCGTCCGGCCCGCGGCCAGCGTCGCGGCGCTCATGACATTGGCCGTGCCGAGGACGGTCGAGCCGAAGGCCCCGCCGAGGAAGACGCGCGTGCCCTTGAGTCGATCGGTTTCGGCGACGATGTAGCCGCCGTCGAGCTCGATCTGCGCCCCGAGGGCGCGCATGCCGCGCAGGTGCAGGTCGACCGGCCGGTCGCCGATGTTGCATCCGCCGGGCATGGAGACCTTGGCCTGCCGGCGCTTGGCGAGCATGGGCCCGAGCACGCAGATGCTGGCCCGCATGGTGCGCACGATGTCGTAGTGGGCCAGCGACTGGCCGGGGTCGGTCGCGTGCACCGTGACCTGCCGCCCGGCCCGATCGTGCTCGACCTGGCAACCGATCGACCCCATCAGCCGCACCATGTTGCGGATGTCGGCCAGGTCCGGCACATCCTGGAGAATGACCGGTTCATCGGTGAGCAGCGCCGCGGCCATGAGGGGCAGCGCGGCGTTCTTGGCCCCGTGAATCCGGACCTCGCCGCGCAGTCGTTTACCGCCTTGAATGGTGAATGCGTCCATGCCGGGGCAATGGTCGCAGAAACGAAGGGCGGAGGCAAGAGGTGCGGGGGTGTTGGGGGGTGAGGGTCTGGCCACAAACTGGGGCGCGCTGTGAGTGATTGCCGAATCAGGGGTTA
>CAZHJL010000014.1:0-73954 GCA_964532795.1 uncultured Phycisphaeraceae bacterium
AACCATCACCCATGACTCTCATTGGGACTGGTACATGAAATGGGGGCAGGTCAGCGGGCGTGCCGTGCCGAAGGCGGGCGGGGGAAAGGGGTGCGCAGCAACTGCAGTAGACCGGTCCGGTCCATCCGCGTTCATCCGCGGTTCCCTCCTCCGCGCCACGTTGTGCGCAGAAGCTGACACCAGATTGCGGACGGTTCTCTGGGCCGCGCAGATCCTCTTTCACCCGGCCTCGCCGGGACTTGCGCGGCCTGACCCCTGCAAGACAGGCCATTCTGCGCGCCCTCTCAGCGCCAGGCGGTTCGCCGCGTTCGGAGCATCACGCGATGGTCCGCAAACTGTCGAAACCATCACGAGTCCCATCCGCGACCCAGGGACACCTAAGGCCTAATGGCCGAACAACACGAAGCATTCAAGACCTCCAGGCAGCTATGGCAGCCCACAAGCCGCATGTGAATCCTTACCGACGTGGCCGTGGATCCCTGCCGGTTTCGGTCATTCTCGTCACCTGGTCTGCATCCCCGAGGGTCGCCCGAACAAAAAGGCCGGCCGCACACGTGTGGGGCCGGCCTCTCTCAGTTCTGTTCGCATCCGGTCAGACGGAAGATTCCCGGAGGCGAGCAAGTTAGGCGGTTCTCTTTCGCCGCGCCGGTCGGTCGTGTTGACGGGCGAACGGCGAATCACTGTTGATCCGTGCGTTGAGCTTGTTGAGGGCCTCGATCTCGATCTGCCGCACGCGTTCGCGTGTCAGGCCGATGACCTTGCCCACTTCCTTGAGTGTCAGCGGCTCCTTGCCATCGAGGCCGAAGCGCAGCCGCAGGATGGTGGCTTCGCGCCTGTCGATCCGGTCGAGCAGTTGGCGCACGGTGTTCAGATCGTCGCGCGTATACATGTCCTCATCGGGCGTGGGCATGCGGTGGTCGGGCACGACATCCGCGAGGATGAAGCCGTCGTCGCTCTGGGGCGATTCGGTCTGCGCCGGTTTCTGGTAGGCCCGCAGGGCGTTACGGATCATCCGGATCTTCCGCATCGGCAGATCCAGCGCCTCGGCCATCTCCGGCAACGTCGGCGGCCGATCGAGTTCCTCTTCGAGACCACGGTGCGCTCGCTTCCACCGCGCGATGAGGTCGACCATGTAGGCGGGAATGTGCACCGGCTGCACGGCGTTGATCAGGGCTCGCTTGATGGCCTGCTTGATCCACCATGCCGCGTACGTGGCGAACCGGGCGCCCTGTTCAGGATCGAACGCCTCGACCGCGCGAAGCAAACCGACGTTCCCCTCTTCGATCAGATCCTGCAACGGCAGGCCTCGGTTCATGTATTTCTTGGCGATGGCGACCACCAGCCGCAGGTTCGAACGGATCATCCGGTCACGTGCGTCGGGGCAGTTGTCCTGAATGATGCGCCAGCAAAGCTCTCTTTCTTCCTCTGGTGTCAGCAGATTGGCTTCGTCAATTTGTTTTAGATAAATCTCCAACCCCGGCCGGACTGCGTGACTTCGCATGCTTTGACCCTCGTCTCTCTCAACCCACTTTCAGACCTTCCTCCCGCCGAATGGACAGGAGCCTCTCAGATGACTTTCCGACACGCCTCCTATCAGATGAGTTTGAGGCAGGATGCTCTCTCAGCGGTTGCCCATTATGGCCGATAAAGCCCTCGAAGTGAATAGAAATTGGCGCGCAAAATACTTATCGGACAAGACTTGGCAACACGTGCCTCGGACGGAGTTTTTATTGGACGATCGTGGACAAACTGGGGACCGGAACTGGATCATCCTGCGGATCGTGCCGCGAAAACGCGCACTTCGCTGCGCGGTCACCGAGGCGCCTGCCGGCGCGCGTGCCGCGCATCTCGCGGAATCGATCCGCGTCAGCCCGCTTCGGACTGATGATCGAAGACGCCGTCGCTCCTCTCCGTCCGCTCAATCCACTTCTGCCGCTCCGATGCGGCCCGCGAGGTGAAACTCCGCCGATCCACGAGGACACCATCGACGAGCATGTGCCCGTCGGCCAGGATCGGCATCCGGATGTCGCAATGTTTGAGTTTCGGATCGAATCGCATAGTGCCCTCCATGGCACAGGGCCCCTGATTCACGACGTTGTGATTATAACCGATTTGCGGACCTTCGCCCTTTCCACATCGCCCGCAAACTGAAACTTTTGTTCGATTGCGTGTCGGTGAGCGACGTTCCGGCGTGCCCCCGCGCGGGTGCGCCGTCTCCTGCCGGCAAGTAGAATCGCCGCCATGGCCGATCCCACCGGCGATCCCGAACAGGCGCTCACCCCCGAGATGGTGCTCTGGGCCTACGCCCGCGGCTTCTTCCCGATGGCCGAGCGTCGCGACGGGATGGTCCACTGGTACAGCGCCGACCCACGATCCATCCTGCCGCTTGACGGGCTGCGCGTGCCACGCTCGCTGCGCCGGCGGGTGCAGCGCGGCGAATTTCTGATCACTTTCGACCGTGCGTTTGAGCATGTCATTCGGGCCTGCGCCGAGCCCCGGCCGTACGCCGAGGACACGTGGATCAACGACGAAATCATCGAGACCTATACGCAACTGCACACGATGGGGTTCGCCCACAGCGTGGAGGCCTGGCTCCCCGACACTGCCTCCACCGACCCGTCGGACGCCTCGCCGCAGCGTGCCATCGGGACGCCTCACGCTCCCGCGCCCGCCCACACGCGGATGATGCGCAACCGGCGCTGGCGCCTGGTCGGCGGGTTGTACGGCGTGGCGATCGGCGCGGCTTTTTTCGGCGAGTCCATGTTCAGCCGCGCGACTGACGCGTCCAAGGTCTGCCTGGTTCATCTGGTTCAGCATCTGCGGGAGCGGGGCTTCACGTTGCTCGATACCCAACTGGCCAACGAGCACATGATGCAGTTCGGGATTGTCGAGGTCGATCACGAGCAGTACATGGCGCTTTTGGCCGACGCCATCGATCAGCCGGCTCGATGGTGAAACGAAAATGTGGGGCACGTGCCGCTTACGGCAGCGTAATCTTGCGGCCGATGGGCAGCTTGTTGGGGTTCGAGATGTTGTTGTACTCGGCGATCATGCGCCACTTGGCGCCGTCACCGTAGTACTGCCGCGCGATGCTCCACAACGTGTCGTTGCGCTGGATGACGTGCGTGCGGAACGTATCCACCGGCTGGGCCGCGCGCGGCGTGCCGGGCGAGTCGAAACGCACATCCCCGCCGTCTTCCTGCATGGCCACCGGCGTGTGCGCCGGCGGCAGGGGCGCGGTGGACGACTCGATCTCGGGCGGCGGCGGCGCGACGGCGCGCGTCTCCCAGATCGGACGCTCACAACCGGACAAACTGATCGCAACTGTCAACAGGACCAACGAGATGATCGTACGCATGGCATGCCCTCCATGGGATGCGATGTTGACGGCCGACCCTGGCCGATTTCTGTACGGCGATAGTGTACGACGCGCCGCGGCAGCACGCAATGTCATACCGGGGTTGCTACTCATCTGATGGCGCTCCCTCTCCGTGGCGGCGCTTCTGCGCCAACCGTGCCGCCCGGGCCGTCTGGGCGTCGGCCACGTAGCGACGCCATCGCTGTTTGGTTTCATGCAGTTCAGGCGCTGTCCGGTCGCCGCAGGCCAGTGCATCGAGGAACTTGACGATCCGGTTCAGGCGGCCGCCAATGAGGTTCACGCCGCCCGGGCGGCCGGGGTCGGCCTCGCGCGCGGCGTGTCCCGCGTACTCGCGATGGAAGCGGTGGATCAGCAGGTCGATCAACAGCATCCTGTCGCGGGCGCTCCGCGCCTTGGGGTACTGCTCGATGTATTGCGCGAAGTAGCCCTCCATGCCGCCGGCGTGAAGCTGCTTGTCCTGGTACGAGGCGAGGTAGTCCGGCCAGTTGCCTTCCCAGCCGCATCGGGCACAGACCAGCGCGCGGTCGCGCTCCCACTGGTGTTCGACGGCGGCATCGCACACGGGGCACGGCGCCCGGCCGCGATGGGCTTCGGTCACGCGGAGGCAGTCGCGGCAGCGGGCCCACAGGCTCATGCCGACATCGTCGATCAGCGCGTCGTCCCAGATGCCCGCGGCGTTGGATTCGTACAGCCGCGCAATCTTCCACCGCGGCACGCGGCCGGCCCAGCGCGGCGCTTTGGGTGGATCAGGCTGCGTCATGATGTGTGCCTTCCGATCCGTACGTTCCGGAGCATGGTACACCGGGGAAAGGGTGCCGGGTTGCGGGCGAGGCGACTGGACCGGCTGTCTGGCAACCGGACGGGAAGCAAGTTTCGACAATTGTCGTGGTCCGGGCGGGCGTCTGGCGCGATAGGCTTAGGGTGCTCGCGGGGCGAAGCGGCCTGGCGCTTCAGGAATGCGGGTGATTGGCGCAAGATGCGCTGATATGTAGTGAATGCTCGTAAAAATGGTGAAATAGTGCATGGTTTTTCGCTCGTTCCTGCTGGGTTCTGCAGCTTTCTGTCGGATTCAGTCGTTTTCGTGCGGTTCACGAGCAAGGTCCTCCTGGCGGCTGAGCAAGAAACGACAGTTTCGGCGCGTCGCCGGCATGGCGCATGCATTCGCGCCGGCCCACGAAGGCCGGGAACGGCGCGGCTTGATCCCACGACGCGGGCGCGCAGCCCTTCTACCCTTGGACGAAGGGCCGCCCTGGTGCGCGCAAGGTGGCGCTTCTTTCGCGATTCGATTGCGTAAGTCCCGTCGCGACCGACAGAAGAAAAACTTCGCGAGCGCGGAGAATCCCCGGTTTTTGGGTGTCAGGTTCTGCGCACAACAGGGCGCGCAGCAGCCGGGGCGAATGCCGTGTCGGTGAGGACCATCGGTCGGTGCGGTCGGTGTGCCGTGGCATCCCGTGAGGGCGGTTGATTGCCGGTGGCGTTTCTGTGTCGCTGCGATACAGAGGCCGATGGCCTCGCCGGCCGGGCTTCCTCAAGCGCCGGAATGGCTTGAAGGCGCCCCGTCTGGACGCGGTATGTGTCCGGGGCTCATTGACCTGCAGGGACAGATCGCTGCCCTGCCGCTCGCCCGACTTGGGGAGGCCGCCCCGCGTGGTCGACGGTGTGCTTCAAACGCTCGATTCCCAGCGCAACCCGTGGAGGGGGCCCCAGCTGGAGGGGATCCGGGCGAGCCGCCGGGGGTCATCCGGGGGCCAAAGGTGGCATGGCGGTGAACGCCCTTTTGGTCGCGCTCACGGAGGGCGGTCGAGCGTGCCTTGACCGTTGCCGAGCACGAAACTCCCAGGCGCCACCCGCGCCAGCGTCTCCATGCCATTTCGGCGCTTGACGAACGCTGCCCGCGCAGGGCA
This sequence comes from uncultured Phycisphaeraceae bacterium, assembly GCA_964532795.1. Lineage (GTDB taxonomy): Bacteria > Planctomycetota > Phycisphaerae > Phycisphaerales > Phycisphaeraceae > CAZHJL01. The sequence continues at coordinate 5,284 of CAZHJL010000014.1, forward strand.
TCTGCCTGTTCGTCTACCCGTATGAAACATGCGACCGAGGATAAGCCACACCCACCGATTGTCCGCAGACACGCTTTGCTTGAAGCCCGTAGAGGAACGGGTGTACACTTCCAGAGACCGCTCAGGCCCGCGGCCTGACGGCGGGCGGGACGCCCGCCCCACTGGGGAGTTGTGCGAAGGGAAAACGTGCCCATGATCAGCAAGGTCGATGAGACATCCGCAAGTGGCGGCCCGGCCCGGCCGCGAGAGTTCGGGTACTTCCGCAGCATCTACATGACACTGCGGTCGATCGCCATCGGCCTGCGGATCACGCTCAAGTACATGTTCTCCCGAAGCGTGACCATCCACTACCCGTACGAGCGGCTGGCGTTCGCGGCCCGGTTCCGAGGGATCCACGAGTTCGAGGCGGACAAGTGCATCGCCTGCGACGCGTGCGCCCGGGCCTGCCCGGTGGACTGCATCTACATCGACAAGTCCGCCCCGCGCAAGGTGGATAAGGAGACCGGCAAGGCCGTGGGCGGCGAACTGCTTCGCTACGCCATCGACTACCAGAAATGCATGTTCTGCGCCCTGTGCACCGAGCCGTGCCCGACCGACTGCATCCACATGGGCAAGAACCACGACCTGTCCGCCTACACGCGGCAGGACATGATCGTGGAGTTCACCGAACTCGATAAGGAAGGGCTGCGCACGCCGCTGCCGCTGTGGATCGATCGCAACGCGGAAAAGATCGAATGGGTCGCGAAGGAGCGGGACCGGATCAAGCGCGGCGAACTGGCGACGACCGCGGCGGATATTCCGCAGGTGTGAGGGAGAAGGCACGTAGGCACGAAGGCACCAAGGCACGAAGCAGAGAAGAGACAAAGGTGCGTCGGGGTCGGGAACCCAACGCCAGGCAGCCAAGGAAAGAAAGAGACCGCCAGGAACACTTCGCCTGGCGGTCTCTTTGGTTTCTTGGCGCTCTTGGCGTTATGTTTGAGGAAGGCTCCGCTTCTGTTCGTGGCGCCCCCGGGCCCTCGGTGCCTGCAAGGTGGCAATCTGTCACTTCATTCCACCGGGATGTGGCAGCTCTCCAGGCCCTGCTTCTCGAGGTACTGCTGGTGGTATTCCTCGGCCTTCCAGAAGGTTTTGGCCGGCTCGATGAGGGTGGCAATGGGTTTGCGGTGGCTGCCTGATTCGGCCAGGGCTCGCTTTGACGCCTCGGCTGTCTGCTTCTGGGCGTCGCTGTGGTAGAAGACGACGGTGCGGTACTGCGTACCCCAGTCCGGGCCTTGGCGGTTGACCTGGGTCGGGTCGTGGCACTTCCAGAACGCGTCGAGGAGCTGCTCGTAGCTGACCTTGCTCGGGTCGTACTCGATGTGGACGACTTCGGCGTGGCCGGTCGTCCCGCTGCAGACGAGCTTGTAGGTGGGGTTGTCGACGTTGCCGCCCATGTAGCCCACGGCCGTGGCGACGACGCCGTCCATCTTGCGGTAGGTGACCTCGACGCCCCAGAAACAGCCTGCGCCGAAGGTGGCGAACTCAGTGGTCATGTTCGGATCCTTTTCGATCAGTCGTGAACTGGTGTTGTGCGCGTGAACGGGTTGGTCCGGCTGCCGCGTGCAGCCGGCGATCGCGGCGGCCGCGAGGAGGGCCGTCAGCAGAGCGCGGGGGGTAGTGATCATGCCGGGTTCTCCGTGCAAGGGCATCGCTTGATGATAGGAGAACCGCGATGGAAGGGAAGGTATTCCGGCCACGAGAAGATGCCGGCGCCCGCCAAGAGCCGCGCACGTGAGTAGGCGGTCTTTCCTTCCGACATTCGGGACAACCCGGATCGCTTCCTCACGGTCGCGGCTCGTGGCGGGCGCATTTGCCGGATCGCGAGTTGTTCAACTCACGTTCAGCGTCGGCTGCTTCTCGCCGAGCGTCACCGTGCTCGCCCGAGCCGCAAGATTCTGCACGACTTGTTCGATCTCGCCCGCGAGTTTCTCGTCGTCGAAGTTGGCAAGGGGGGTGCCGGCATCGCTGTTGGCCCGCAGGTTCATGTTGATCGGGATCGCGCCGAGGAAGGGGACGCCCATCTGGTGGGCCATGTCCCGTGCCCCGTCGCGGCCGAAGATGTCGTATTCCTTGCCGTCGTCGCCGATGAAGTAGCTCATGTTCTCGATGACGCCGAGGACCTCGATCTCGAGCTGCTGGAACATGCGGATCGCCCGACGCGCGTCGTCCTGGGCGACCTTCTGCGGCGTGCAGACGACGACGGCGCCGGTCAGCGGCAGGCTCTGGGCCATGGTCAGCGGAATGTCGCCCGTACCGGGTGGCAGATCGATGATCAGGTAGTCGGTCTCGCCCCAGGCGGTCTGGGTGGCGAGCTGTTTGAAAGCGCTCTGGGCCATCGGGCCGCGCCAGATCATGGGCTTCTCGGGGTCCACGAGTTGCCCCGCGGTCATGGAGCGGATGCCGTGGACGTCGAAGGGGATGATCGAGTTGTTGGGCCCGACGCTGGGGCGCATCTCATGCAGGCCGAGGAGGGTGGGCATGGATGGGCCGTACACATCGCCATCGAGCACCGCGGCCGAGGCCCCGGCCCGCGCCAGGCCGACGGCGACGTTGACCGACACCGTGCTCTTGCCCACGCCGCCTTTGCCCGCGCCAATGGCGATGATGTGTTTCACGCCCGGCAACGGGTTGTCCTCGGCCGCCTGCTGCTGCGGGGTCTTGACGTTGGCGGTGAACTCGACCTGCACCTGCGTGATCTCGTCGCCGAGGGCCTGCACGGCCTGCTCGACATCCTGCCGGATGGTGTCTTTCATGGGGCAGGCGGGGGTGGTCAGTTCGATGGTGATCGTAGCGTGGCCGTCGCAGTAGGCGACGTTCTTGACCATGTTCAGCGTCACCAGGTCCTTGTGCAGCTCGGGATCGTTGACGGTGCGAAGCTGGTCGATGATCTGGTCTTTTGTGATCGCCATGGTGCTCTCCGGTGGGGATCGGTCGGCGGCGGGGGGTAATCACGCAATGATAGACATTCGCGGCGATGGGGCCAAACCTGCAAATGGTGCTTGGGCGGCCGCCGGATCATGCAATAATGGGGCGGTCGGGCGTCGATTGAGACGGGGATGGTGCGCGATGCGTCGAGTCAGATGGTTCATTCTGCTGCTTGTCGGCCTCGGCCTCGTGGGCGGGGCGACGTGGCTGGCGTCGCGCGAGTCGGCGCGTCCGGGCGAGCGCGATGCGCCCGGCGGGGTCACGGAAACGAAGCTATCGCCCGCGGCGGCGCCGGGGCAGATCACGGATCAGCCGATTCCGGAGGAGACGGTGATCGAGCCGGTCGGGGACGGCGGTGAGCCGCGCGGGGACGGGGTGGTCGGGCAGGATGATCCCGATGGCGGCGATGCCGCGGAGCCGCGGGCCGATCCGGGTGCGCCGGGGCTGGCCGTGCCGCGGTTCGCGGTTACGGGTGATGCGGCGCGCGGCGATGCGGCGGTCGGCGAGTCGCTCGCCTCGCTGATGCTGTCGGCGATCAACACCCCGCGCTACGAGCGGTGCGTGCGCACGCGGCTGCGGGACATCCTGCAGGAAGCGAAGCTGCAGGAGTCGGATCTTGTTGATCGCACGTGGGTCGTGGTGCAGCGCGGGGGGCTGCGCGGCGTGCGGTACCTGGTGCTGGGCGAACTGATCCGCCTGCCGCGCGGGTACCACGTGAAGGCGGACCTGGCGGACTGCCGGACGGGGCAAGTGGTTTCGAGCGCGTGGGTGGCGGCGACGAGTGTTGATGATGCGGCCGCGCGCATCCCGGAACTTGCCTCGCTGCTGGGACTGCGCGATGAAGCGGTCGCGGCCGACGGGGCGGACGGGCGCAGCGGGGCGGTGCGACTGGCGCCGCTGGCCGGGACGATGAACGCGAGCGATGCGCTGTCGATCACATTGCGGACGAGCGGCAATCGCAGGCTGTACCGCGAAGGCGAGACGATCAGCTTCGCGTTGCAGGCGAACGAGGACTGCCACGTGACGCTGCTGGCGATCGACAGCCGCGGCGAGATGACGATGCTGCTGCCCAACCGCTGGGAGCGCAACACGCAACTGCGCGGCGGCGTGGCGACGACGGTGCCGGGCGAGGGCGCGGCGTACCGTTTTCCGATCCTGCCGCCGCCGGGGCCGACGCGGGTGAAGGTGCTCGCGACGCGCCGTCCGCATCGGCTGTCGGGCGTGACACCGAAGAGCCTGCAGGACGAGGCATTCGTCTCGCTGTCGGCGAAGACGCTGCTGGAGGCGGCCGGCGGCTCGGGGGATGTGAACGGCGTCCAGGTGGCGACGGCGGAACTGACGGTGATCGTGGAGGGGGAGGGCGAAGCGGAGACCGCGGCGCGGCGGGCAGGCGGGGGTGGCAAGGTGCACTACTACGGCCGCCCGCTGGATCTTGATCGCGATGCGGATGCGAATGCGCGGGTGCTCAGTGCGTGGCGACAGTTGATGGGCGCGCACCTGCCGCGCGGGGGTGGGAGTCTCACGTCCGTCAACAGCGGACAGGCGAAGGCCCATGGGTGGGTGGTGGCGCGGGAGCGGCAGGGGGGCGTCGCGTGGGAAGTTGTATCGATGGGCGCGGGTGATGCGAAGGCGCAGCTTGCGAAGCTGCGCGGCGAGGCGGGGGTGCGCGGCGTCGTACCGAACTACGCGGTGTATGCGATGGATGCCGGCGGCCCGCGCACGCGTTTGGGGGTTGTGCAGTGGGGGCTGCGCAACACGTTCACCGAGGGCTGCGACGTCGGCGGTCCCGCGCGGCTGAGCGAAGCGCAAGTGCGACGTCTGCCGTTGATCGGCCTGGTGGACGGGGCGATCGACGTGGACGAGCCGCGCCTGCGGGCGGCGCTGTGGGTGAACGCCAAGGAGACGGCCGGGAACGGCAAGGACGACGATGGCAACGGCTGGGTGGATGACGTGCACGGCGTGAACGTGTTGACGCGTTCGGGCGCGCTGTGCAGCCCGGCCGATCGGTTCCAGCATGGTTCGTTCGTCGCGTCGATCATCGCCGGGCAGTTCACGGAGGATGCGGGCGATGTGTGCGGCGCCTTGCCGCAGGGGCGCATCGTGACGGCGGTGGCGCTGCGATCCGGGTCGCGCCCGGGCGAGGGGGTCAGCGGTGAACTGGCCGACGTGCTGCGCGGCATTGACTACGTGGTGCGTCGAGGCGCCAAGATCGTGAATCTCAGCCTCGGCGTTCCGGTGACGAAGGCTCAGCTTGCCGAACTGAACGAACTGCCAATCTGGGATGATCTGGAGCGGCGGGGCGTGCTGCTGGTGTGCGCGGCGGGCAACGATGCCGAGGACAACGACCGGCGACCGGTGTTCCCGGCTTCGCTGCCGCGGGCGAACGTGCTGTCGGTGATGGCCGTGGACGCGGCGGGTCAGCCGGGCCGGACGATGGGCGTCTATTCGGGGAACTGGCCTGTCTACTCGAACCATGGGGCGAGGAGCGTGGATGTGGCCGCGCCGGGCACGCTGATCCTCGGCATCCCGCGCCGGGGCGATGTGTCGGTGCGCAGCGGCACATCGTACGCGGCGGCGTACGCGACGGCGGCGGCGGCGGCGGCGTGGGCGCGGCTGGATGATCCGACGCCCCGGCGCGTCATCCGGCAGTTGATGGGCGAGGCGCATCGGTTGCCCGCCCTGCGCGGGCAGTGTGCGGCCGGGGGACTCGTCCGGATGAACAGTTCGCGCGACTGAGCCTCCTCTCAACCAGCTTTCCCATTTTCCCATCAACCGGGTGCAAGACGGCGCGATCGGTGCGTCGGTAGCAAGGTTGGACCCTTTAGCCATGGGCGGACCCGGAAAGGAGTGGCCATGAGATACGCAGGTGCCAAGATGAAAGACTCAGGCTGGTTATGGCTGACGGTGGTGTTCCTTCTGATCATGCTGGTCAGCGTGCTGTCGGGGTGCAGTTCGACACCGCTGGTGGAGGGCGAAGCGGAAGCACTGTATCGCATGCGGATGCGTGCGGCGGCCGACGCGATCGCCCAGGCGGAACTCGAAACGGCGCGGATCCATCTGACGGAAGCACGTTCGCTGGCGATGACCGAGCGCCAGGTCGAACGGGTGGAGAGCCTCGAGAAACTGCGCGGCGGCGCGGCGGCGATGATGGAAGGGAATGTCGAAGCCGCGCGCGTCCAGTGGTCGCAGATCGAGGACCCGGACTTGAGCAACCAGGTGCGCCGACTGGCCGGGAACATGGGTGTTTCCGTGCCGACGACACCGCTGGCAAGCCAGGAGGTGGCGCCATGAGATGCAGCGACGAAGCGACAAAGCGACTAAGCGACCGAGGGCCAGAAGAGAAGCGCTTAGCCTCGAAGAAACGTGGGCACGAAGCAGAAATGAGGTGCATGGTGCGACTTCCGTTGATGCTCATGGCGCTGCTGGGTGTTAGTGGCGTGGCGATGGGGCAGGCGGCGACTGGCGATGATGCGGCGACGACGAGCGAGACGGTGTATCGCCGGACGGTCGTGGAGACTTCGCCGTATCGTCAGCCGGCGGCGGCGCAGGCGGCCGCGGCGGCGAGCGAGAGCGACTTCGAAGGCTACGACTTCGGCCACGTCGTGAACCAGATGGAATCGTCCGTGCATCCGCTGCAACGCGAGATGGACGCGAGTTTCCGCGTGTTCCTCGACAGCATCGAAAAGGCCGAGGCGCAGCTCGATGAAGGCCGCACCCGCGATGCGGTGCAGACCTGCGCGGCGGCGATCGATGCGGTGCTGGTGGTGCGCGAGGATGTGCTCGAACCGATCTGGGAGGGACAGGCGTTCCTCAACGAGCAGATCGGGCAGGTGCGCATTCGCCTGGCGCGGGCGGTGGCCAGCGAGGGTTTCCGCGGCGAAGTGTCGCTGGATGCCCAGACCGAATCAATGCTCGATCGCATCGCCCTGCGCATCGCCGAAGAGAAGGACCCGCTGCGCAAGGCGCGGTTGGTCTCGCATTACCGCACCGTGCGCAGCCTGGCGCACGTCAAGCTGTTGAGCGAGAAGCTCTCGCCGGACCAGCGCAAGCTGTGGGGCAACGTGCTGCGTGTGCTCGAAGAGGCGTCGACCGCCCACCAGCAACTGCTGATGGGCACCGAGGTGCTCTTCGCGCAGCTCGAAGCGACCAGCACAAACCTGAAGGACTACCTGAAGCTCATCGACACGGTGGACGGCGCGTCGCAGCTCGTGGGCATGGTCAACGGCATCGGCGAGGCCGGCGAAGGCATGGCCCAGTTCGCGCAGAACATGCAGGCCCTGCAGTCGCGTCTGTCGACCTTCAACCGGTCGGTCGAGGCGGCCCTGGAGCAGAACATGCAGCGGCTGGACGACCAGGTCGAAGCGCTGGGCACCACGCCGACGGACACGGCCGCGGTGAACGAGTCGATCAATGCCGACGCCGAGTTGGGCGAGCGCCTCAAGCGGCTGACCGGCGAGGAGAAGGAACTGACCACCACGCCGGGCAGCGTCGAGAAGGTCGGCGCCGGCGATGCTCCCGGGCCGGCCTCGGGCGACAGCACGGCGTCGAGCACCCCCGCCCCGGAACCCAGGAAAGGAAGCTGAGCCATGAAATACGTGAGCATTGCAGGAATGATCTTCGCCCTGACCCTCGTGATGTGCGTGGCGCCCGCGCAGGCCGCGGAGCCGAGCAAGGCGACCCAGAACACCTTCGAGCGGTTGATGGGCGAGCGCGACCAGCTTGTGCGCGAGCTGCATGATCTGGATGTCGAGGCGGCGACGAAGATGAAGCAGGGCGAGGACCCGGTGGAAACGTACGCGAAGCAGGTGGCGGCCCAGGACAAGCTGGACCTCATCCGCACCCGCCTCGAGATGATGGGTGCTCGCTACGGCCTCACCGTCACGCCCGAACCGACGCCGGAAGAGCTGGCGATGAAAGAGGAAGTGGTGACGGTGGACAACACCACGGCCGTGGCCAACCAGGCCTTCGCCCGTGGCCGCGAACGCGCGGTGCGTGAACTGCAGCGCGAGACGAAGCAGATGCTGGCGTCGCTGGACCTGGAAGCCATCGCCAACGAGTAGAGGAGTTGCCCATGTTGCGTGAATACATGGCCATGGGCGGCTGGATGATGTGGCCGCTGTTGGGCTGCTCCGTGCTGCTGCTGGCGGTGCTGATCGAGCGTGCGTGGGTCGTGATCTGGCGCGGGCGCGTGCGACGTCTGGATCTGACCGATGGGCAGCGGGCCTGGCATCGCCGGGCGCTGCCCTTTTTCGTCGACGTGCCGCCGAGCCTCGGCCTGATCGGCACGATCATCGGCGTGGTGCAGTGCTTCTCGCTGACGAGCGGCGGCCCGACCGGGGCCGATGTTGGCGCCGGGCTGGCCACCGCCTGCATGACCACCCTCTTCGGCTTGGGCATTGCGGTCGTGGCGTCCGTGGCCGGGCACATGCTGGACTGGATGCTGGCGCGGGCCGAGCTGTCGACGGGAGCGGCGCGATGATGATGCGAAGCAGCTTCGTGGATCTGTTGTTCATCCTGCTGTGCAGCGCGATCGTGCTGCTCTCGCAGTCGCTGCACATCGGGGCGGTGGAGATCGCCCCGGCGGAGGCCGGCGGCGGGGGCATCTCCGAGGTGAATGCCGATGACGTGCGCGTCGTGGCGGTGTACGAGGAACGGCTGGTGCTCGAGGAGGGCGATGTGGCGTCGCCCGCGGCGCTGGCCGAGATGGTGAGCGCGGAGGAGACGGTGCTGCTGGTCAGCGGCGATGAGCGGGTGAGCCACCACCGGATGATGGATGTCTGGTCGGCACTGCGCGAGCGGCGCGTGGCCGTGCGTTTCGGCGTGATCGACAGAACACAGCGCGAGCTGGCGTCGCAGGACGGGGGCGACGCCCTGGCGCACACGGGCGCGGCTGGGAGGACGGTTCCCTGATGTCACGTTCGATCTTCATCTTCGGCCTGATCGTCTCCGCCGCCCTGCACGCGGCGGCGTTGTGGTGGCCGCACGAGCAGGCGGATGACGTCGAGAAGCAAGTGGCCGAAACGCCGCGCGTCCAGGTGCTGCCGATGCCGATGCCGGTTGCGGAGCGGCAGGATCGCGTGCCGGAGCGCAAGCCGGAGCCGGCGGCGAGGCCCGATCCGCCGCGGGAGCGTGAGCGGGCCGAGCCCCAGCGGCGCGAGTCGGTGCAGCAGCCACTGCCGCCGCGCCGCACGTCGCCGACGCTCGCCGAGCCGGCGGATCGCGGGGATTTCGCGGGCACGAGCGATGCCCAGCCGCGCCCGGCGCTGCGCATCGACTGGGGTTCGCCCAAGGAAGCGCGGCAGGTGCTGCAGGACGGCGGGATGCGGCTGGTGGTGATCGATGCACCGAGCAGCGGGGTGATGATCGTTTCGCAACTGGAATGGGTAGAGACGCGCTGGCAGGTGCGGCCGTACGTGCCGGCGGTGGGTCCGGCGTACTCGAACCGCCTGCGCATCGTCGACGACGTGCCGGCCTTCGCCGCGGCGGTGCGGGCGGCGCGCCTGGGAAGCGGGCAGCGGCTGGCGGTGCTCGTGCCGGACAAGATCGAACACATGCTGGACGCGGCGCAACTGGCCGCGGCGTACCGGCACGGCGTGGGGCTGGCCGAGGTGCGCAACTTCGGCGGCAGCTTCGAGCAGGCGGGCCGGGGCTTGGCCTTTCGCATCACACGGATCCAGACACGGAGTGGTCAACCATGAAGACCCTATTCATCATGGCGTTCGGCGCGGCGCTGACGCTGGCGATCCTGTACGGCCTGTGGACCAACGGCTGGCTGGACGATCTGCTGGCGCGTGAGCCGGCGCCCAAGCCGACAAACAAGCGCGTCAGCAAGAAGACGGTCGAGCACGCGTCGAAGGCGGCGGAGAAGGCCGGCGCCGCGCTGGAGCACGTGGCGGAGATGGTCACGGCGATGATCGAGGACACGGAGGACGAGGACCTCGACAAGGACGAGCCGTCGCCGGCGGCGCAACCACCGGTGCAGCCGCTGCCCGATCCGCCCGCGCTCGCCGATGACACCGATCTGTTTGTCAATGAGCATGCGACATCGCCGCCGCCGGCGGCCGAAGCGGTCGTACTGGCGGAAGTGGTGGAGGACGCGACAACCGGTCCGGTGGACGTGAGCAACTACACGAAACTCAACCGGGGCATCCTTCGGGTCACGCGGGCGCTGGAGCGCTTCAATGACAAGCTGACGAAGCAGATCAACGATGGCGGCGGCGCTCGAGCCCCGCGCAAGGACTGAGCGGCACTTGGACGGGTGGCACGTGTGCGATACCTTGAGGCGATGGCCGACGACACCAATGTGCTGTTGTACGAGCGCGGGGCGCGGGCCTGGCCGCGCGTGGCGTGGTCGGTCGAAGCGTTCGAACGGCACCTGGCCGGCGAGAAGCCGCGATTCATCGAGGACTTTTTTCTGGCAGGCGCGGCGGGGCATCGCGTCGAGCAGGCTTGGGTGGAGATCGAGGAGTCGATGGGGCCGGCCTGCCGCCGCGTGATGGCGCATCAGCCGATGGCCGACTACACGCCGGATGACGTGTGGGCCGAGACGCGTGTGCGCCTGCTGGCCGATGACGACGAGGCCGACGCGTTGGACGACGGGCGGATGCCGGCGCGGATCCATCGCTACCGGGGGATGGTGAAGCTGGTCAACTACCTCGTGGTGATCGCCAAGCGCCTGGCGATTTCGCGCCGTCGCCGCATGCGCCCGACGCTGTCAATCGATCGCGGCGGCGAGGACGAGGAGGATCGCGGTCCCGCGCTGCCGGATGCGGGGGGCGAGCAACCGTCGGAGGCGCTGGAACGGCAGGAGCAGGCGGCCGCGATGCGCGAAGGGCTGATGAAGGGGTTTCGTGCGCTGACCGGCGAGCAGCAGTTTCTCGTGGCGATGGTCTACCGGCACGGCATGAAGCAGAAGGAAGCGGGGGCGCTGCTCGACTGGAGTGAATTCAAGACCAGCCGGCAGCTTTCGAAGGCGATGGCGACGCTGCGCAAGGCGATGTGCGAGGTGTCGGGCGTGGCATGGTCGCGGGAGTTGTCCGATGCGTGGGCGCGCTGCCTGCAGTCGTGCTGGCGTGAAGTGCAAGATTTGCATTCGCCGACGTCTGAAGCGGTGTAGCGTGGAGGTTTCACCATGAGCAAGGCCACACCAACGACTGAGCGGGAACTGGCCCGCCTGCTGGATGACGCGGTGACGCAGGCCGCACGCGAGGCGGGCGCGCCGCCGGAGGACGAACAAGTGGCGCTCCTGCTGGAGGGCCGGATCGACGAACTGGGTCGGGAACAGCGCGACGAGGTGCTGCGGCGGATCGCGGGCGACGATGACGCGGGGCAGACCGTTGCATCGATCGGCCGCCTGGAGGCGCGCGGGGGCGAGGCGCGCCCCGGTGGACGGTGGCTGGGGCCGTGGCTGGGTGTGGCCTGGGCGGCGGCGGCTTGCGTGGTGGTGAGTCTCGCCTCGTGGCGACTGGCCGACCCGCCGCCGGGCGCTGAAACGATGCAGCGATTGCAGGCGCTGGATGCGCGGCAGGCGATTTCTGAAAGTGAACAGCAGGAGCAAGCCGCGCTATCCCAGGCGGTCGAACGGGGGCGAATGCGGGACTGGGCGCTGGGAATCGGCGGGGCAGCGTGCGTGCTGCTGACCATTCCCGTCGTGGTGGTCCTTATTCGGCAGTCGAAAGATGTGAAAGATTCATGATTCCCGGCGCGGTGCGTGGTATCCTTATCGAGAGTCATATGGGTTCCACCGTCGTGCGGGGCGTCATGATGCGAACGGATTCATCTCATCGAACCAGGCGGCATGTGTTGCGGGCGGCGGCCTTCTGCCTGGCGCTGATCGGCGGAGCGGCCTTCGGCGCGAGTGGCCAAGCGAACAGTGGAAACGCGGATGGGAAAGGCATCGGGGTCGAGCCGGTGCTGGCGGTCGATCATGTCGGCTCGCAGCGCTACGCGCTGGTCGTGGGGATCGACAGCTACGAAGACGAGCGGGTCACGCGGCTGGACACGCCCGAGCGCGACGCGCAGGCGTTCTATCGCCTGCTGACCGATCCGCAGATCGGCGGCGTGGAGCGCGATCATGCCAACCTGCTGCTCGGCCGCCATGCGACCTATCGGAACCTGCGCATTGCCATCAACGCGTTGCGGCAGGCGCCGGAGGACGCGACAATCTTCATCTTCATGTCCGGCCACGGCGGCAAGGAGGGCGACGAAGCCTATTGGCTGACCTACGACACGGAACTGGACGACCTTGGCGGCACGGCGATGCCCGACGCGGAGTTTCGCCGGCTCGTCAGCCGCATTCCCAGCCGCCGCGTGGTGGTGATCATTGATTCGTGCTACGCCGCGGCGATGGTCAATCGCGATGCGAAGGCGACGACGCAGTTCGATGAGTTGCTGCGACGGTTCACGGGCACCGGCCGCGCGTATCTGATGGCGGCCGGGGACGGCGAGGAGGCGATCGAGGCGGACGATCTCAAGCATTCGGTGTTCAGCTACTACGTGCTGAAAGGTCTGCGCGGGGAAGCGGATGCGAATTCGGACGGGGTGGTGGTGCTGCAGGAGTTGATCGCCTTCACCGACACGCGCGTGTCGGACGAAGCGCGCAGGCGCGGCGGACTGCAGCGGCCGGTGGTGCGGCTGGAACGCGTCGCCCAGCCGTCACGCTTCGCCCTCACGGTCAACCCCGGCACGCTGGCGGCGCGGCTGGAGGAAGCGGAGGCGACCCGGGCGGCGCGTGAGAAGCAATTGGCGGCGCTCAAGCAGTTCTACCTCGACGATGACCTGTCGCTGGCGCAGTACCAGTTGGGCGTGCGGCTGCTGACGGAGACGCCGGGCAAGCTCACGCCGTACCAGGCGGCGCAGTTGCGCGAGTACGTGGCGGTGGCGGAGGGGCGGCTTTCGCCGGCGAAACTGGATCGGGCGCTGGCGGCGGTGGCGGTGCAGTTCGGCGGCGATGAAGCCCCGGCGGCAGCAGTTGACCCGGCGCTGGCGGCGCTGTGGCGCGAGATCGAGGCGCATCATGAGCGCGGCGAGACCCAGCAGGCGCTGGACAAGCTGGCGCGCCTTCTGGCCATCGATCCTGAGCACGAGGCGGCGCTCGCGTTGCGGCGCGACATCCAGGCGGATCAACGGCAAAGCCGCATCGAGTTGCTGCTGACGCGGGCACGCGAGCATGACAGCCCGGCCCACGCCGCGGTGGCCCTCGAAGCGCTGCGCCAACTGCTGGTGATCGACCCCGGTCATCGCGAGGCGAGCGAACTGCTGGTGAAGGTTCAGGCGTACGCCCGCGCGCCGCGGACGTTGACGAATGACCTCGGCATGCGACTGGCGTACATCGCCGAGGGCCGCTTCAAGCAGGGCAGCGCGCGGCAGGCCACGGGGCATCGCGCCGATGAGCGGCAGCACGTGGTGATCCTCACCCGGCCGTTCTACATGGGAGAGACGGAGGTGACGCGCGGCCAGTTCGCCCGGTTTATTCGCGAAACCGGCTACGTGACCGAGCAGGAGCGCGTGCAGCAGGCGTGGCGCGAGCGCGGCGGGGCGTGGAGTCCGGCGCTGCGACTGAGTTGGCACAGTCCCGGCTTCTCGCAGCGCGACGATCACCCGGTCGTGGGTGTGAGTTGGAACGACGCCGTGGCCTTCTGCCGGTGGCTGTCGAAGAAGGAAGGCCGCCGCTATGGCCTGCCGACCGAAGCGCAGTGGGAGTACGCCTGCCGCGCGGGAAGCGAGGGGGCCTACTCCTGGGGCGATGATGCGGCCGGCGGCGAAAGATGTCTCAATGCGGCGGACCGGGCGGCGCTGCGCGTGTTTCCTTCGTGGTCAGGCCTGCCGTTCGATGACGGGCATGTCTACACCGCCCCGGTCGGCAGCTTCAGGCCGAATGCCTGGGGCCTTTACGACATGCAGGGCAATGTCGGGGAATGGTGCAGCGACTGGTACGGCGAGTATCCGAGCCGCGAAGAGACCGATCCGCAGGGCCCGAACCGGGGATCGATGCGGGTGATCCGTGGCAGCGGCTGGTGCCACGGCGCGGTGCGGTCGCGCAGTGCGAATCGCTCGGCCGCCGCGCCCGGCACGCGGTTCAACTACCTGGGCTTCCGCGTGGTGTTGGAGGTGGATGAAGCCATCGTCGATCGCAAGAATGCCGGCCGCGAGCGTCTGGAACCTCGGATTCCCTGACAGCCGAGGTGACACATGAGATTGAACGGCGTATGGCTCCGGGGACTGATTGGTCTGTGTGTGCTGGCGGCGGTGACGCTGCCGGCGCCGGGTGAAGCCGAGGCCCTGGCCGCGGCGCAGGCGAAGCTGCGCGCACAACGGGCGGCCGAACTGGATGCCGGTCGCAAGCTGGCCGAACAGGTGTTGGGCCTTTACGTGACGGCGACGACGCGGGTGCGGGATTTCATCAGCCACGACGAGATTCTGATGACCGAGATGGATCAGCACCTGCGCGGGATCGACTACGGCCCACCGCGGCACTTCGACGACGGTTCGTGCGAGGTTGATGCGCAGATGACGGTGGAACAGGTTGTGCGGATGCTCAACAGCATCCACGAGCGCCGGCGCGACGAAACGGGGTGGAAGCGCGAGCAGTTCGACGAGGTGATCGAGCGGACGGAGAAGCAGGTAATCGAGGTAACCGGTTACGGCTGCGCATCGGCGGAGCCTTCGGACGGTGACACGCCGATCGTGGCCGGCGTGCTGATGCGCGCGGGCAGGGGGCCGTCACTGCCGGAGATCTATCAGCAGCACTCCGCCCAGCGCCGCCTCATGGCGCAACGGGCGGCCGAGATCGACGCCTACCGCCGATTGGTCGAACACGTGTACGGCCTGCGGATCAGCGCCTCATCCACCATCCGCGACTTCGCCGCGACGAATGATCGCATCGACGCCGCGGTGCAGCAGCATCTGCGCGGCGCGCGGCTCCGCGGGATCGAGTACGGCGCGGATGGCGTTGTCAAGGTCACGATGGAGCTGACGGTCTACGAGCTGGTCACGACCACCCGCCGCATGATCGATGAAGCCAAGGTGGACCAACGAATCGCGCGGAAAGCCACCGAGCGCACGGAGCAGCAGACGCGGCGCAAGGTTATCGTGGTGACCGGCCGCGGCGTGATGACCGCGGCGACCGATTGAGCGAATGCCGATGCATGCAATCCGCAGAGCGTGGTTGTTCGCGGTGTGCCTGCTTGCGAGCGGGATGTGGCATGTGTGCGCGATGGGGGCGCAAGGGGAAACCGCGGCGGAACGCGTGATCGTCACGTCGACAGGCCGCGCGGCGGCGGGGCTGCCGGACGCACGTGACTTGGCCATCGAGGCCGCGCTGCGACGGGCGGTGGAGGCCGGGGCCGGCTTGCACGTGACCGGCGAAAGCGCGGCGGAGGATTTCGCACTGGTGCGAGACGTGGTGATGCTGCGGGCGGCCGGGTATATCGAGTCCTACGAGGTGCTGCAGGAGAACCCGGAGGACGCGGGGACATACGCCGTGCGCATTCGCGCCGCCGTTCGGCGCGGAGAGGCGAGCGGCGACTACGATCGCCTGCGGCAACTGGCCGCGCGTCGAGGCATGCCGTCGATGATGATCGTTCGGACCGTGAGCCGTGAGCCGTTCAACGAGCGCCTGGCCGCCGAAGTCGCCGACCATCTGCAACAGGCCGGGCTTCGGGTGGTCGACGCCGCGATGGTCGACGCGCGGCGGCGCGAAGCGCTGCAGGAGGCCGCGCGAAGGGGCGAGGATGCGGCGGCCGGTCAACTGGCGGGCGAGGTCGGCGCCGATTACCTGCTGGTTGCGGCCGTGCAGGGCATGCGGTACCCGCCCGAAGACGTATACGGCGTGGCGATGCACCGTGTGGAGGCGACGGGCATCATCCGCATCGTCGAGGCGGACACGGGGCGCGAAGTCGCCGCCCGTCTCGTGGAGACGGTGGTGCGCAGCGAAAGCGAGGACGCCGCGACCAGGCTGGCTTCGTCACGCGTGATCGAAGGGGCGCTGCGCGAAGCGTTGGCGCAACTGGCCACGCACTGGTGGCAGGCGGCCGCTCCGCACGGCGGGGAACGGATCGAGGTGCGCATCAATGGCGTTTCGCGCGACGCGGTTGAGGGCATCGCCCGGCGGCTGAGACAGCGAGCGGGAATCTACGATGCCACGGTCGAGGAACAGCAGGCCGGCGGCCTGGCCCGCCTCGCCGTGCGGACGCATCTTACTCCGCAGGCCCTCGCGGCGGTGCTGTCGGACATGGCCCCGTCCATCGCCATCGAGCGCACCACGGCTCACCAGGTGGTGCTGCAAGCGGCCCGGCCGCCATCGCTGAGCGATCGTCGAGCCTGGCGTCGGCTTGCCATCGTCGGAATCGGTGTGTGCGGCATCGTCCTGGCGCTGCTGGCCGGTTACCAGGTCGTCCGGCCGCGGCGATGAGTGCGGCCAGCCCATCGCGATCAGTACCGCTCGGGATACGGCGGGAAGTTGTGGACCTCCGGCTCGGACGGCGCTTCGCGATAGGGCGGCGGGTACGTCCGCTCGGGCACGCGGTAGGACGGCGCGGGATAGTCCGGATATCGACGGGTTGATGTTCTGCGGTGCACCGCGCGATCGCCCGGGCAGGGCTCTCGGAGGACAATGGTGTCCCGTGCCCGCGCCTTATCCATCTCATTGCCGATCATGTAGCCCGAGAGCGTGCCGATGCCCGCGCCGATCAGCGCCGAGTCGCCATCGCCCCCGATGGCGCCCCCGGCTGCGGCGCCCAGCGCCCCGAGGATGAGCGCCGATCGCTCGGCCATGGTGCAGCCGCCGAGCAACGTCAGCAACAGCGTGAGGACCGCGGCTTTCGTGAGTGTGCGTGTCATGACATGTCTCCTCTACGCGCGAAAGGCTATTGTGCTTGACGATGCGAACCCCTTTCGTCCCTGTTATACCACCACAGAGAGGTAAGACCATCCCTCGCCGCACAATTTGCACGCACAATCCCGCGCCGCGGCCCCGGCCCAAGCGCCGTCTTGCGCCCCGGGGCGGTTGGGGGTATGATCATTTTCGCTACGGGGGCGTAGCTCAGTGGTTAGAGCAGGCGACTCATAATCGCTCGGTCGCGGGTTCGAATCCTGCCGCCCCCAATTCCGCTTCTCGGAAAGACGTATCGCCCACGCATGGCCTGCCGCCGGACCTTGCCTGTCGGAAGGGGTGTCGAGCAAATGCACCAAATGCAACGTTTTGCGGGTAGGGTTGCCCTTGTCACCGGCGGCGCCTCGGGCATCGGCGAGGCTTGCGCCAGAAAACTCGCGGGAGAAGGGGCGGCGGTCTGTGTAGCTGACATCGACGCTGACCGGGCTCAGGACGTCGCAGGCAAAATACAGGCCGGCGACGGTTCTGCGATGGCGGCTTTCTGCGATGTGGCTGACGATCACTCCTGTGGGCAGGCCGTCAACCAGACGGTTCGGCAATTCGGGCTTGTTGAGGTCCTGGTTACCTGTGCGGGCATCCATGGCGGCGGGCAGACCGTCGTCGATACCGGGCCCGACGTCTTCGACAGGGTCGTTGGTATCGACCTTCGGGGGGCGTACCTGATCTCGAGGCACTGCATTCCCCTGATGATCGAAGCCGGTCGAGGTGCGATCGTGCATGTCGCCTCAGTCTTCGGGATCCGAGGGTGCGACCATGGTCCATCCTTCCATGCGGCGAAGGGCGGACTGGTGAACCTGACAAGGCACATGGCGATCGCACACGCCGAGCAGGGCATCCGGGTCAACTGTGTTTGCCCGGGGGTTGTGCGGACGCCGTTGGTTGACGACTGGCTCCGTAGCCCGGCCGAGCTCGAACGAGCGAACAGATGGCACCCGATCGGTCGGATTGCCGACGTGGACGAGGTGGCTGCTCCGATCGTGTTCCTTGCCTCAGATGAAGCATCCTTCATCACAGGTGCGATTCTCCCGATAGACGGCGGGTTCAGCGCGGCCGGACGGGCCTGACGGCCGCGGCGCCGGTGAGGCGCCTGGAACATCGGCCTGGTCCAGAAAGGTGAGGGGTGCCGAGAGACGGAACTGGCGCCGCTCTGGCTTCGCGCCCTGCTTCGGGCTTGCTCGAGCAAACCCAGCCGTGCCCAGGCCGGGAGCGAACGTTGCGGGGTGCGGCCATGCACTGGATGCTCTGATGCACGCGGTGTCGAGGCGACTCCATTTCGAAGGGCGCCATCTCGATCAGCGCGGAAACCCCGATCTCGCGGCGTTCCAGCGCAGGGCGTCTGGTTGTAAAGACAGCCCGGCGGGCGTTGGGCGCGCCGGCCGGGCTTGGCGGGGGAACCTTCAGGTGTTGTCAGCGTTCATTCCTCGCCTTCGTTGTCACGGTCAGCGCCGCGACGCGGGCGGGGACGCTCGCCACGCCGGCCGGGGCGCTCGCCTTCGCCGCGCGGTCGCTCGGGACGTCGTTCCATGCGTTGACGCTGCATCGCCTTCAGCGCGGTGATCAGTTCTTCTTCGTCCAGCTTGCTGTCGCCGTCCTGGTCGAAGTCTTCGATCATCTTCTTGGCGTGTGCCGCGATGCGCTCCTCGATCTTCTCCTTGGCCTGTTCGCGCATCGCCTCGCGGGCCTTGGCGCGCTCTTCCTCGTTCAGCTTGCCGTCGCCGTCTTTGTCGTGCTCCTTGATGAAATCATCCCGCTTCTGCTTCATCGCGGCCCTGGCCGCTTCGCGCTCCTCTTCGCTGAGCTTGCCGTCGCCGTCCTTGTCGAATTCCTTGAGGACATGGGCGCGCATCCGCGGGTGCGGGCGATGGCGGCGCTCACGGCGCGCCTCGTCGCCTTCCCGGTCGCTGTCCTCGGCCCAACTCGTCGCGGCGCCGAGAGTCATCACGCTGACGATCATCAGGATCAGGGCAAATCGTGTCTTCATTTCATAAACCTTTCAACTCACAGGGCTCTTCGTTGGTGATTGCGGTATCCCACCGGCAACACGCCGGTCCTGCCTCAACCAGACATCATCACCGGGCCCTGGTGACTGACGCCGGGTTTGGGGTTATTCGTGGCGCTCGGGCCGCGGCGGACCCGGGCGATCGTGGCGGTGGGGCCAATGCCCAGGGCGACGACGGTCCATGAAGCCCCTCCATGCCTTCATCTTCTCGTCATCGTCCAGGCGACCGTCGCCGTTGCTGTCGAACTTCTTGAGCAACTCGTCCTGGAAGGCGTTCCATTCCTCCCTGCTGATCTGCTTGTCGCCATCCAGGTCATAGCGCTCAAGGAAGCGGGGGTTGCGCTTGAGCCGCTCGTGGAAGCGATCGGACATTTCCTCGCGGGCGCGGCGGCGCTCCTGTTCGTCCAGCTTGCCGTCGCGGTTGGTATCGAACTTCTCCATCAGCCTGCGCGACATCGGATGACGCTCACGCTCGTGGTGGCGGAGTTTCTTCGCCAGCAGGCCGCGCTGCGCCGGGGTCAGCAACTCCGTGAACTCGCGCATATGCTCGGCGTTCAGCTCGCGCGACTCACGGTAAAGCTCGTGCAGGCGCGTCTGGATCTGCTCGATCTTCTCGGGCGAAGCGTCTTCGCTGCTCATCTCCGCCCACAGTTCTTCGCGAGTGACGTAGATCGAATTGAGCAGCGACTGGGCGCGATCCTGCGCGGAGCTGCGCAGGGCCTCGTATTGCTCGCGCTGATCTTCGTTGAGGGCCAGATCTTTGACGAGAGCCACCTCGTCATCCACCGGCTGCCGTGAAGCAGTCTGCTGCACCTGACGGACCTTCGCGGCGATGAAGCCCGCGGCGAATGCCAGGTTGAACGTAAGCGAAACCGCCAGGAGGATGCCCATCCATCGTCGGGTCATGGCCGGCCTCCTTCCCGCGAGGCGGTATCCATGGCCAGCAGCATGTCGAAGGACTGTTCATCGCCCTCGTCGATCGGAACGATCTCCAGCGGATCGCCGGTTTCGTCCGCGGCGACCGCCGCGGCGGGCGCAAAGGCCTGCTGGCTGTTGACGCCGGCGAGGTAGCCGGCCCCGCCGACGAGGATCATCAACACCGCGGCCGCCGCCCAGCGGACGGTGCCCGTCCACGGCGTGCGGTAGCGCTCGATCGGAATGGCATCCGACGAGGCCGCGTCTGTCGCGAGCAGCGCTCGCGCGGCTTCGCGGATGGTCTCGGGCGCCTGGTCCGGCGTCGCGGCCAGCGCCTGCCGCGCCGCCAGCATCGCGTCGAGCAGCGCCGGCTCGCAGGCCAGACGGGCCTCGAACCGGTCGACCTGCTCGTGGCTCATGCGGCCGTCGAGGTAGGCCGCAAGGGCGAGCACGTCGGTCTGCGACAGGTCGTGGTCGCGTGCGGTCTCGTCGCCTTGGGGGGCCTGCCCGGCGTGGCGTCGCCACAGGGCCAGGTCGTCCGGGTTGTGTGGTTCAAGCGGTGGCATGGTATTCTGTCCTTTGCGTTCTACGGTGTCGGCCGCGGGCGCATCCCCGGCGGTCGACCGAAATCAGTCCTGCTTCACGCCGTAGTGCTTCCTCAGTCGCTCCAAGGCCTTGTGTTTGGTGCTGCGGATGGTCTGCGCGCTGACGTCCAGGGCCGCCGCGGCTTCCTCGACCGATAGCTGCCGGTCGTACAGCAGTCCCAGGATCAGTGTCTGGCGGCCGGTCAGCACGCCGTCGGGAAGCTGGCGCGTGGCCGGTTCGGGTTGATCCGTTTGTGCCGGTAGCGCGGCCGGCTCCGGCATCTTGTCCGTCATGGGCACGGTGGGCAGCTTCCTGCGGCGAAGGGCGTCGATGGTGACGCTGCGGGCGACGATGGTCAGCCAGGTGGTCAGGGCGGCCTTCTCGGCGTCGTAGTTGCGCAACAGGCGGAAATCGTCCTTGACCAGCCGCACGTAGACATCCTGGGCGATGTCTTCGGCCAGTTCAGGATTCGCTCGTCCGTGGGCACGCAGGGCGCGTCCGACCGCGGCGTGGATGATGGCCGAAGACTCATCCACGAACGCCGCCCACGCGTCAGGGCGGCCGTCCAGACAGGCTTTCAGATCAACTTCCACGCAGGCAATCCTCGGCAATCGGTGGGCACGGTCCGCAAAGACGTCATCGGTTGGACGTATGAGGACTTGAGCATGTTACAGATGACAGGAAGACAAGCCCACACTTGATTGGATCACGCTACAGCTTCCGATCCAGTATCCGGTACTGCACCGCCTCGCTCACGTGCTGCACGGTCACATCCGCGCTGTCCTCCAGGTCCGCGATGGTGCGCGACACGCGGCGGATCTTGTCGTAGGCGCGGGCGCTCAGGCCCAGTTCCGTCACGACGTTGCGCAGCAGCAGCTTGCCGTCCTTGTCCAGTGGGGCGAGCTTGTCCAGTTCGCGGCCGGAGAGCGTGCTGTTGGGCTTCGTCGGGCCGCCGTTGCGCGCCACCTGGATGGCGCGGGCCTTCGTAACCTGCTCGCGCAGTTGCGCCGAACTCGTGCCGTTGGCGCAGGACTCGAGCTGCTTGTACGGCACCTTGGGCACTTCGACGTGGATGTCCACGCGATCCAGCAGCGGCCCGCTGATGCGGCTGAGATACCGCTCCATCTGCCGCTGCGAGAACGCATCGGTCGGCTTGTCGCCCGCGGGCGTGGGGTTCATCGCGGCCACCAGCATGAAACGCGCGGGGAAGCGCATCGAGCTGTGCGCGCGGGCGATGGTCACCACGCCGTCTTCCAGCGGCTGGCGCAGCGTCTCAAGCACCGGCCGAGAAAACTCGGGCATCTCGTCGAGGAACAGCACGCCGTGATGGGCCAGCGACACTTCGCCGGGTTTGGGTACGGTGCCACCGCCGATGAGTGCGGGGGCCGAGGCGGTGTGGTGGGGCGTGCGTACGGGGCGGGAGGTGATCAGCGGCTTGCCGCGCGGAATCTGCCCGACGCTGGAGAAGATGCGGGTGACGTTGAGGGCCTCGTCGCGCGTGAGCACGGGCAGGATGCCGGGCAGGGCGCGGGCCATCATCGTCTTGCCCGTGCCGGCCGGGCCGATCATGAGGATGTTGTGCGATCCGGCGGCCGCGATGAGCATCCCGCGCTTGGCCGCCTCCTGGCCTTTGACATCCGCGAAGTCGATCGGCGGCTTGTCGTGCTCGAGCATCGACTCGACATCGAGTTCCGCGTAGGGCTCGATCTCGTACTGCTCATTGAGAAAGCCGACGACGCTGGCGAGGGTGTCGGCGGGGTAGACGTTGATGCCGCCGGGCGTGGTGGCTTCCGGCGCGTTATCGACCGGCACGATCACGCCGTCCATCTTCATGTCGCGTGCGAGTATGGCGAGGTTGATCGCGCCGTTGATGGGCCGCACGCGTCCGTCGAGGGCCAGTTCGCCGGCGAACATCACGCGCCGGTGCTTTTGCGTTTGGATCACGCGTTGCGCGACCAGCAGGCCGACGGCGATGGGCAGATCGAAGGCGGGTCCCTGCTTGGGCACGTCCGCCGGGGCGAGGTTGACCAGCATCGGCTCCTGGTTGAGCATGTAGCCGCTGTTGGCGATGCTGGAGCGCACGCGTTCGAGCGACTCCTTCACGGCCGCGTCGGGCAGCCCCACGATAAGTGATCTCGACATCCCCCGGTCGGCGATGTCCACTTCGACCTCGCAGGGGATCGGATCGATGCCCTGCAGCACGAAGCTATGCACTTGTGCGAGCATGTGGGCAAGAGTTTACGGCGACGCGGGGCGATCGGGCAAATGCCGAACCGGGTCAGCCGCCGGGGTCTTCCACCCCCGGGGCGCCTTCCTGGAAGTCGATCTCCAGCCAGGGGTCCCTGGTTGCGACGCGATGCTGCGTCAGTTTCGTCCGCATCTGCTCAAGACGCGTTGCGTGCGCCGGGTCGGCGATCAGGTTGTTCAGTTCGAGCGGATCGGCTTCGAGATCGAAGAGGGCCTCGCGATCGTGGCGCAGGGCGCGCCGGGTCGGTCGCTTGCCCATCATGTCCAGGCCGCGGTCACGCACGGATTGCCATGTGGGCGAGCGCCACAGGTCCGTCGGCAACGGCATGGGCAATTCCCACGCGAGGTTGCGCACGTACTTGTACCGTCGATGCCGCAGCACGCGGTACGGGAAGTAGCGGTGGACGCCGTGCAGACTGTGCGACCAGTACGTCTCGTCCCATCCCTCGCAGCGCGGCTCGCCCAGAACCGGAAGCAGCGACCGTCCGGGCAGGTCATCCGGCGCAACGCCCTCGCCGATCCCCATCCAGTCGTACACCGTCGGCGCGATATCCAGCCAGTTGACCAGCGCCTCGTGATGCGAACCCGCGCCGATGCCGCCCGGATGCCGCACGATCAGCGGGCAGTGGTGCCCGGCCTCGAAGCAGCTTGCCTTCGCGGCCGGGAAAGGCATGCCGTGATCCGAGAGAACGAACACGAGCGTCTCTTCCGCCCGGCCGGATGCCCGCAATGCATCCAGCACCGCGCCGACACACGCATCCCACCGCGAAACCGCCGTGTAGTAGCCGGCCAGATCTTGGCGCGTCTCGGGCGTGTCGGGCAACCAGTCGGGGACAGGCACGTCGTCGGGGTCGTAGCTGCCCGACTCGAACTCATCGGGGTACATGTCCGTGCCGAAGCCGTCGCCCATGCGATGGGGATAGGTCGATGCGACCTGGAGGTAGAACGGCCTGCCGGCGCAGTCATCGATGAACTGCCGCGCGAGCTTCGCCATGGTGCGCGGCGAGCGCGACGGCGCGGCCCAGTCGGCGGCGGGGCGCTCGATCCACGCATCGAAGGGGTAGACCGATCGCGGCAGGACGTGCGACTTGCCGATCAGTCCGCTGCGTCCGCCGGCCGCGCCCACGACGGCGGGGATGGTGCGCATCCATTCATGCGTGCGGAAAGTGTGAATGCCGTGGCAGTGACCATACTGGCCGTTCGTGTGCGAGTGCTGACCGGTCAGCAGCGAAGCGCGGCTGGCGGCGCAGCTCGGCGTGGTGCAGAAGGCGTGATTGAATGTCACCCCTGCCGAAGCAAGGGCATCGATGCGGGGCGACCGGATCACCGAACCGCCGTAGCAGCCCGCGATGGGCGACCAGTCGTCGGCGATGATCAAAAGGACAGAGGGATGCGATGTGGCCATCGCCGCAGTCTAGGTACGGCCGGTGGTCCGCACAAAGCCGGCGACTTCTCATCGCCGACGCCGCGTGAACATCAGTCCGCCCGCGGCCAGCAGCGCCAGTGTGGCCGGCTCGGGCACGATGCCGACGCCGCCGAGGGTTTCCGCGATGCGCAGTTCATCGAACAGGATGTTCGAGCCGTTCTGGCTGTTCGTGGACAGCGTCAGGCTGCCCCAGGCGCTGGCGAAGTCGGTATCGAGGTCGGGGTTGAGCGTGATGGCGTCGCCTGACTGTCCGCCCGCGATGTCATTGCCCGACACGTCGGCGGGCGCCGGGTTGATCCAGAGCGTGTGCCCATCGTAGAACGAGCCGGGATTCTCAGTCAGGCGGAAGACGGCAAGGTGCGGCGTGTCCGGTGCGAGGCCGGCGACACTGACGTTGCTCGCGCTGCTGCCGGCATACTTCGTGGTGAGGGTGCCGACGCCGCCGGACACCTCGACCTCGAAGGCCGTCGGACGTCCGCTGCCCGTCGCGTCGCCGAGGGTGACGGTCATCGACCCATCCACCGCGTTGAACTGGAACAGGAAAGCGCCCCACACTTCGCTGACGGTGTTGGGATCGGCATAGTCGTAGGCAAGGTCGCGGCTGACGCTGCCACCGTTGGGTGGGCTCTGCAGGTTGTCCACCCAGGCGTCCATGTGGCCCGCGACCTCCGCATCGAGAACAGGATGCTCGAGTCCGCCCGGACGATGGAAGAAGTCGCGCTTGATGTCGACGGTACCGGCCGACCAGGCGCCACCGGAGAAACCGGTGCGCGCGGGGGCCAGCCCGACGATGGTCGCGTCATCGGTGTAGCCGGGGCCGAATCCCTCATCGACCAGGGCGCTGGCGAACGCAGTACCGGCGAGTATGAAGGTGGCGACGATGACGATGGTTGCTTTCACGTTGAGATCCTTTTGTTCGGTTACTTAGCGATCCAGTCGTCTGTGCCCGGCAGTCGGGGCACTCAACGCGTGCGTCCGCATCGACGCCGCGTGAACAGCAGGCCGCCCGCGGCAAGCAGGGCCAGCGAAACCGGCTCGGGCACCACCACGGCCTGGTAGCGCGCCGTGACTTCCGCCTGGCCCAGTTCACTGTCGAGCACGCGGAACAGGGCGATCTCGCCCTCGAAGTTGCCGAAGCCCTGGTCGCCGTTGCCCAGGCCCCCGACGTTCGAGCCGCCGCGCCCGGCCAGTGCGGCGTTGTCGCTGCCGGACCACGTACCGAGGTTGACCCCGTCGTCCGTGCCGACTTCCAGCCCGTTGAGGTAGAGCGTGGCGATGCCGGTGCTCGAATCCAGCGTGGCGATGATGTGGATGAACTCGCTCACGCCAATGCCGGCCAGGTCCACCGTGACAATGGCCGGCTCATCGTTATTCTGCACGGCGAAGGTCAACGCGCTGTCCGACACGCCGGTGAGGAAACCGGAGGTCCCCGCGCCGAGCAGCAGGCCGATGCCGTTGCTGCCGCCGGATTCGAAGAGGATCTCGCTGCCGACCAGGTCCGACGTCCGCACGAG
The DNA here is from genome assembly GCA_964532795.1 of uncultured Phycisphaeraceae bacterium. Taxonomy (GTDB): domain Bacteria; phylum Planctomycetota; class Phycisphaerae; order Phycisphaerales; family Phycisphaeraceae; genus CAZHJL01. The sequence goes on from CAZHJL010000014.1 coordinate 30,825, forward strand.
CATCTCGATGCTGACGTCGGTATCGCCGGCCAGGCCTGAAAGCGAATCGAAGGTCGCCTGGCCGCTGCCGTTGAATTCATACGCGGCCGTGACGCCGGGTAGCGAGGTGCTCGGCGCGCTGTTGTGCGTTTGGCCGGACAGCGCCGCGTCGAAGCCGCCCGCGTTGCCTGTATTCTCCCACGTGCTGTTCAGCCCGTCGTCGCGCGCGGCGTTGAGTTCGACCAGCCCGCTGCCGAGCACGTACTCGGGCGCGTTGTTGGCCACCGCGCTGTAGTTGGCCGCCGCTTCCCCCGCGCCGAGCAGTTGATTGCGATAGATGCGCATGATGGCGATCTGGCCGGCGAAGCTCTCGGTGTCGGACTGGCCGTTGCCGATGCCGCCGACGTTGCTCTCGCCGCGCGTGCCCACGGCCGCGCCGTCACCGCCGGTCCAACTGCCGCCGCTGGCGCTGCCCGTGCCGGCCGGCGCGCCGTTGACGAACAGTTCGAGATCGCCGGTCGAAACGCGATATGTGCCGATGGCCTGGATGAAGTCACCGCCGATCGCGGAGATGTCGGACGAGACCACACCGTTGCCGCCCTGCTTGCGCAGCCGCAACTGGTTGTCATCGACGAACAGGCCCAGCCCCGTGCCGCCGCCGTCCTCGAAGAGAATCTGCCCGTTGTCAGGCGTGGGGGTGAGGTTGTCGGGCCTGAACCAGACTTCGATGGAGACATCTTCATCGTCCCACCCGCCCACGGCGTCGTCCTTGAAGGATGCCGCCGACGTCGAACCGGGCCTGACGAACAGGGCGCCCGCCTCGTTGCCGATCGAGCCGCCGGGCATCTGGTAGGCCGCGGTGATGCCCGCGAAACTGCTGACGACTGGCACCCGCGTCACCGCTGGAGAATCATCCAGCAGCAATTCCATACCGTTGCCGGCCGTGGTGTCCTCCCAGCGGTCGTCACCGTCGGTATCGAGCGAGGCGTCCACGTTGAAGCCCACGCCCGGCGTGACAGCCGCAGTCGCCATCGCCGCCGTCGCCAAGAGGGCGCAAGTTGCGATCAGAGAATATTTTGCCATTCGTCTCTCCGTTCCCTTGGCGCCGACCGAATGCCCGGCATACCCCGCCCATCACCACCCGGCGCTGGTCCAACGACAGCCACCGCGCGGGTCTGGTCCTCTCTCCGGATAGAACATGTAGCACGCGGATCACGATCCGCAAGCGGAACGTTGAAGTGCCTGCACTGGTCAACAGACAGCGATCCCCGACAGACGGGGGTCGCTTGGCTCGGCGCTGCTTCGGGAAGCCTCAGTTATCAAACTGCGCATCAAACGCGATCTCGCTGCGCGGGAAGTCGATGCTGCGGACGAAGTCGCAGGCCTCGGCCGCGCCGTAGTCGCGGTCCATGCGGCTGTCTTCCCACTCCACGCTCAACGGCCCGGTGTAGCCGATGTCATTCAGCGCGACGATGATCTCTTCGAAGTTGATGTCGCCGTGGCCGAGCGAGCGGAAGTCCCAGTGGCGGCGAGGGTCGGCGAAGGTCGTGTGGCCGCCGAAGACGCCCACGCTGCCGTCGCCGTGGCCCCACCAGGCGTCCTTCATGTGCACGTGGTAGATGCGGTCGGCGAAGTCGCGGATGAACTTCACGTAGTCCACGCCCTGGTAGCCCAGGTGCGACGGGTCGTAGTTGAAGCCGAAGCGCTTGTGGCCGTTGAGCGCCTCAACGGCACGCTGTGCCGAAGCGATGTCGAAGGCGATCTCCGTCGGGTGCACCTCGAGACCGAAGTTGACGTTCACCTTGTCGAACTGGTCGAGAATCGGCTTCCAGCGCTTGGCGAAGTCTTTGAAGCCGGCGTCCCAGTACGCCTGGCTGGTCGGCGGGAACGCGTAGATGGAGTGCCAGATGCTCGAACCGGTGAACCCGTTGACCACGGCCGGGAAGTCGTCCTTACTCTTGCGGCCGGGCTTGTTGTCAATGAAGCGCCGGCAGGCTTTGCCGGTCTTGATCATGGCCTTAGCCGCCCGCTTGCGCACACCTTCCGGGTCGCCGTCCCCCCAGACGTCCTCGGGCAGGATGTCCTTGTGGCGCTGGTCGATGTTGTCGCACACGGCCTGGCCCACGAGGTGCGCGCTGATCGAGTAGGCGGTCAGCCCGTGATCCATCAGGATCTCCCACCGCCCCTGGCAGTACTTGTCGCTTCGCGAGGCCTGGTCGACATCCATGTGATCGCCCCAGCAGGCGATCTCGATGCCGTCGTAGCCGAACTCCGCAGCCTTGGCGCAGATCGTCTCGAAGGGAAGGTCGGCCCATTGTCCGGTGAATAGCGTGACGGGACGTGCCATGCGTGGTCTCTCCATGGTGTGCGTGACGGGTGTTTCGAGCCGCTAGTTTGCGTTGATCGGTGGCCGAATGCAAGACGGAGGCACGAAGGCACCGAGGCACGACGCAGTGGAGGCCATCAATCTCGGTCGAGAGACTCAGCCAGCTTCACCATCCGCCGGCGCAGGTCTTCCACGATCCATGCATCGGACGCCTCGGGGTCCACCTCGAACGGCTTGCCGAAGACCACTGTCGCGCGGCTGGGCTTGAGGAAGTGCCAGATCATCTTCTTCGTGGCCGGGGTGCCGCTGATCCAGATGGGGACGATCGTCGCGCCGGTCTTGCGGGCCAGCATGGCCACGCCTTCGCGGAAGGGGGCAAGTTCGCGGACATCGCGTTGCAGCGTGCCCTCGGGGAACATGCCGAGCACATCGCCGTCGCGCAGGGCCTTGAGCATCTGCCGGACATGGCGCGTCTCGGACGTCTTGCCGTCCGCCTCCAGCACGATCGGGTCGACGCGTTTCCAGAGGAATTCGAGCGCCTTGAAGCGGTACGAGCGCGTCATGACCCACCGCACGCGGCGCATCATGCCGCCCTGGATGAGGAACGGATCGATGCCGGCCGTGTGGTTCGAGGCGAGGATCACCGGGCCGGACGCGGGCACGTTGCCCTTGCCGATCCACTCGATTTTGTGCCAGGCGAGGCTGAGCAGCCGCGTCAGACGCCAAAGCGCGTTGCTGACCGGCGAGAGCGGACCGCGGGTGATGAGGTAGACGAACCCCCAGGCACCGACGGCCATCAGCAGGATCGACATCCAAGGGATGGATCCGATCATGATCGGATCGGCGTTGGGCATTCGCCAGATGATGAAGTTGACGACGACGATAGCGGTGTTCGTCAAGATCTCGCGCAGTCCAAAGACGCGGCCGCGGATGAAATTGGGGGAAAGAGCTTGAGTCAAGGTATCGGTCGAGACGCGCATGATGTTGCTGGCGAAGCCGACGAAGAATGCCATGACCGCGGCCATCCAGAACACGGGTGTGAAGAAAAAGGCGAGCAACGCGATGCCCGAGACGAGCACGCCCAGCATGAGCGTCCATTGCGACTCGCGCACGACGCTGACAACGGCCATGAGTGCGCTGCTGGCAAGCATGCCCGCGCCGAGCATGGTCAGCAGTGTCGTCGCCGCGCCGCGGATGCTGTCAGGGTCGGTGATCCCGTAGTTGCGCCCGGCCATCGCGGTGAGCGAGGCCATGACGACGCCGGAGAGTCCCCAGAACAGAAGGCTCAAGCCGTAGAGTTGCACGAGTCGCGGGCGCTTCTTCACGTAGTGGTAGGCCTGCATGAGCCGCTCGAGCTGACCTGTCTTCCGGCGCTCCGCCATCTGGCGCAGCGGCGCCAGCCGCAGAAAGGCGAAGAACCAGCCGCTGATCAGATAGCACGCGAAGCCGATGATGATGGCGACCTGTACGCTCTGATGCTCGATCACCTTATCGCCGGCTTTGATGCCGATCAGCGAAGCGATGGTCGCGATGGCCAGGATGATCGCATTGGCTCCCTGCAACTGGCGCAGCGGCACAATCTGCGGCACTGTGGCGTCACGCGTCGGGCTGAAGATGGCGGCGAGCAGACCGGTCAGAAAGATGATGCCGTAAGTGCACACGTAGGCCGTCATCGCCTGCGGATGGTCCGCCGGGACCGGGCCGCGGCCCGCGTAGCCGTAGTGATACAGGAGCAACACGGCCAGCAGCAGAACCGCCGCGCGCGACTCGTCGCAGGCGAGCAGCAACCACTTTCGTGGCAACGTGTCGGCCAGCCAGCCGCCAATCGGACCGAACACGATGAACGGCAGGAAAAAGAAGAGAGTCACCCCCGCCTGGATACTGGCACGTTGCGCATCCGGATCGCTGAATCCGAGGATCTCCCATGCGCCGAGCTGAATCAACCGATCCCCGAACCCGCTGGCCGCCACGCTCGACCACATGAGCATGAAGCTGATGTTGCGCACCAGCGACTGTTTGGGCCGGGCCAGTGCGGGTTGGGTTCTCGTGGTGTCGGGCATGGGCAGAAAAGCGTAGCAGGATGGGGCCCGACATTCCCTATGGTCGATCGCCGCCCCGAGTTGCGGACGTCACATCGGTCGGCGCGTGGGGTTGATCTGCAGGTTGTCGTGCCCGGGGATGATCACATCCGCGATCTCGATGCACTCGCGCAGGCTTTCGCGCGCCTGCTCGGCGTCGTAGCCGCCCTTGAGCACGCGACCGTGGTCGAAATGCTCCTTTGTCGCCACCGCGTCGCCGGCGATCAGGATGGTCGCGTTGGGCGGGCAGAGCAGCAGGCCGCACGTGCCGGGCGTGAAACCGGGCAGGGGAAACAGGTCCACCCCGGGCGCCAGCCGGTCCGGCGCGGCCTGCATCTTCTGCATCAGGGCGATCTCTTCCCGGAAGAGCTTCTTTTTCTCTTCATCCTCCTCGGCCTGGAACGATTCGACGAGTTGGCGGCCGACCGTTTCACGCTCCATTTCGCTGATCGCCCAGCGGGCCTTGGCAAACGCGTCCAGTCCCCAACGGTGAGCGGGGCGGAAGTTGGTCAGGAAGACGTCGGTCACCTGCTCCGGCCGCAGTCCCGAGCGCTCCTGCAGCCGCGCGGCGATGACCGGGCCCGGCAGGCCGGGATCGACCAGGATCGCCCTGTCGCCAGCCCGGACCAGCGTGCAGGTGGCATGGGCGGTGCGGACCGGTCCCTGCTCATCCCACAGCTCGTGCCGGCTGAGGGCGCCGATGCTGATGATGCGGTATTCCAGGTCCATGGTTGGGCTCGTCGCGGTCGACCTCGTGTGACTGGGTGGCGCAACGAGGACGCGTAACTCATTGCCGCATCGTCCGATAACGAAAACGGTCTACCTCGCGAGAGTATAGCAGACCCCGGAACGCCCATTCTGGCCCCACTTAGCGGCAGACACGAGAAATCGCCCGGCTTTTTTCGGCCGGCCAACCCGTTTTCACTGGCCTGCGGCAGATCCGTGAGGCAGATTAACAGTGAAGGATTGTCGAGAGGCGTTTTCGGGGGAAAGGAGAGTAAGGTTGATGAAGTGCTACATGGCTGCAGCGGCGGCGGCGGTTCTCGTGCTGAGCGCCGGTCAGGGCTCGTTCGGCGCCGACATTCAGTTGGAGGTCGTCGAAGGTGGCTCGACCCGGATCCTGGGCGGCAGCGGTTCGCTCGACAGTTACGGCCTGACCCATTGGATCCTGGATCAGAACAACAGTCTGTTTCGACGCACCGGCGGTCCGGATGCGCCGGGGCTCTCTGATGCTTTCGACGGGCTCGAGATGGCGCGCACGCCCGTCGGTATCCTGCTCCGCGGTCCCAGCGGACAGATTCTCGTCTACGACCAGCTTTCGGGCCAGCGGGTGCTCCAGGTGCTGGGCATCGATCCGCTGCTGCCCGTGCTTGATCCGCGCTTCCCCAACAACGGTGTCGGTTTCAACGGCTTTGCGCCGAATCCGGCGGGCCTCTTCCCTTCACCCGTGACCCTCGCGCAGCCGCCCTTGATCATCCCTCCGCTCGTGATTCCGCCGGTCATCCCCCCCGGTGGTGGCGGCGATGGCGGCGATGGCGGTGGCGGCGATGGCGGTGGTGGGGGGGGCGACGGTGTGATTCCCGAACCAGCTTCCGCACTGCTACTGACTGGAGGAGTGCTACTCCTGGTTGTTCGCAACCGCAGATCAGTTTGACTCAGTCGGTGGTGCGACCCAATTGCGTTGCATGTGTTTCACGATGCAACAGAGTTCTCACTACCCTGGATAAGGGTCTCGCGCAGGTGCCTCCCAGCGCGAGGCCCGACTTTTTTCTCCGGCCATCGCTGCCCCTTTCCAAGTAAGATCTGGTCATGTCCAGGGACAGCACCTGCGCCTCGCTGAAACTTTCATCGCCAGTGTCCGACCTTCCGGGCGTCGGGCGATCGCGCACATTGCGCCTGCGCCGCCTGGGCATCGAATCCATCAGTGACCTCATCCGCCACCGCCCGCTGCGCTACGAGTACGAGCAGTCGGAATCCGGCATTCGCGAGTTGGTCGTCGATACGCTGGGCTCGGCGCGCGGTACGGTGGCGCGCTGTCGCTGGGTCGGACGCTCCGGGCCCAGGAAGGGCCGATTCGAGGCGACGCTGCAGGACGCGACCGGCACGTTGGCGCTCGTCTGGTTCAACGCCGCGTTCCTCCGCCAGGAAATCCATCCGGGAATGGTTCTGCGCGTGCACGGCAAGGTGGGGCGGTTCGGCGACTATCTGCAGATGATCAACCCCCGGTGGGAGCGGCTGGGCGAAGAGAAGTCGCAGCCGCCCGCGGAAAAGGCGGCGCGCTACCGCCCGGTCTACCCGTCGACCGAGGACATGCCCAGCCGCACGATCGAACAACTGATCGAACAGGCGCTGCCGCAGGTGCTGCCGCAGATCACCGATCCCTTGCCCGAGGCGCTGGTGCGTGCGGCGGCGATGCCCGGGCTGGCCGAGGCGTTCACGTGGCTGCACTGCCCCGAGCACGAGGACCAGGCCCTGGCCGCGCGCCGGCGGTTGGCGTTCAATGAACTGCTCCTGCTGCAACTGGGCATCGAACTGAAGCGCCACCACAATCAGACGGCGCTGGTCGCGTGGCCGCTGCGCTGGTCGCAGGCGATTGATCAGCACATCCGCGACCGTTTCCCCTTCGAGTTGACGCCCGGCCAGGAGGACGCCATCGCCGCGATCCGCGAGGACCTGAAGCGGGACCGTCCCATGAACCGCCTCGTGCAGGGCGATGTCGGGGCGGGCAAGACCGTCGTCGCGCTCTACGCCCTGCTGATGGCGGTGGCCGACCGGAAGCAGGGGGCGCTGATGGCGCCGACGGAACTGCTGGCCGAGCAGCACTACGCATCGGTGTCGAGCATGTTGGCCGGCTCGAACGTGCGGCTGGCGCTGATCACCGCCGGACGCGGCACCGCGACCGGCCCCCGGCGACGCGAGATCGTCCGGCGGGTCGAGGCCGGCGAAGTGGACATCGTCATCGGCACCCAGGCGCTGATCTCGAGCGAATTGAAGTTCAATGCGCTGGGCGTGGTCGTCATCGACGAGCAGCACCGCTTCGGCGTACTGCAGCGCGCCGCCTTCAAGCAGCGGGCCGATGAGAACGAGCAGGGCAAGCCCCACAGCCCGCACTACCTGGTGATGACCGCAACCCCCATCCCGCGCACGCTCAGTCTCACGGTGTTCGGCGACCTGGACGTGTCCGTGATCCGCGGATTGCCGCCGGGGCGCACGCCCATCGAGTCGCGCGTCGTGCCACCGGAGAAATCGGCTGACGTGTACGACTTCGTGCTCAAGCGCGTGTCACGGGGCGAGCAGGCCTACGTGGTGGCGCCGACCATCGAGCAGGGGGAAGAAAGCGGCGAACTGCAACTGAAGAACGTCACGGCGCACAAGAAGCTTCTGGCCGAGCGCTTCGGCGCGGCCGCGCGCGTCGAGGCGGTGCACGGGCGGCTCAAACGCGAAGAGCGCGAAGGGATCATGGATCGCTTCCGGCGCGGCGAGATCGATGTGCTGGTGGCGACCACCGTCATCGAGGTCGGCGTGGATGTGCCCAACGCCACCGTCATGGTCATCGAGCACGCCGAGCGTTTCGGCCTGGCGCAACTGCACCAGCTTCGCGGGCGCATCGGGCGCGGCGACCACGTCCGCGCGAGCGTATGCGTGTTCATCACCGATCCGGTCACCGACGAAGCCAAGTCGCGCATGCGGGCCATCGCCGAGACGCGCGACGGGTTCGTGATCGCCGAGAAGGACCTCGAGATCCGCGGCATGGGCGACTTCTTCGGCACCCGTCAGCACGGCCTGCCGCCGCTGCGCGTCGCGAGCCTGCCACGCGATATGGAGCTGCTGCAACTGGCCCAGCGCCACGCCCGGCAGATCGTCGAGGCCGACCCGGCGCTCGCCGATCCGCAACTGTCGCTGCTGCGCAAGCTGCTCATCCGCGAGTACGGCGACGCGCTTTCATTGATCGATGTCGGATGAGGATGTCGCGGGCTCGTCCCGATCGGCCTCGACATGGCGACGGCGCAGCACCATGCGTCCGTAGAGCGTCTGGTCCTCGTCGCGCTCGCCGCGCCACAACTCGAAGTTGATGTTCTCGAAGTGCGCGAAAACCTCACGGGCGCGGTCCATGCCATCGGCCAGTTCGTTGCCGGCCTGGTCGAGGACGGTCCGCGCCGGACTGCTGCCGTCACGAATCCCCGATGCCTCCCAGTGGGTCAGCCACGTCCGCAGATGCAAGGCCACCTGTTGCGGTCGCACCCACATCCGTGCGATCGGTCGGCGCGCCTCGGTGAAGCCGGCCTGCTCGAGTTGCGCGTCCAGCGATTGCTCGCGATCCTCCACCGCCGCGATGCACTGCCGGTAGAACGTGTCGTGCGTGCAGAAGACATACCAGTCGCCGATCCGCCCGTACGCCAGTCGCACGGTGTCGCGCAGCTCCTCGGCGCCCGTGGTCCGCACCAGCGGGTTGCTCACGTCCGCGACGTAAAACGAGTGCCCGCGGTAGCTGGGGTTGCTCACGCTGATCTGCGGGTATCCGCTCAATACCGCGAGGGCGTTGATACGCTTGACAAGGGCCCCGGCCATCACGTTCATCGAATCGACGGCTTCCGGCGCGCCGACACGGACCGCCGCGCCGAAGACCGGGGTGGCGAACTTGCGATCCACCAGCCGCCCGGGGGGCAACTGACCGATGAACATCACGCCCGGCGGGCGGATGTTCGGCAGCAGATCCTGCACAAGGTCGCCCGCCTGCGCGGCGGTAGCCGGGTCAAGGCCGCGCAACGTCTCCATGTCGAGCCGCAACTGGTTCGACGTCGCGAGCAGCACGTTCTCGCGCGGCACGGGGCCGAAGGTCGCATCCGACGCCTCGCCGACCGCCGCCAGCAGCAACGCGTTCGACGGCGAATACCCCGCGTAGTGCAGCCGCACCTCGTCGCCGGCGCGATCCACCGCCAGTGCGTTGTACGACGCGCCCTGACGCACGTAGCCGACCATCGCGTGCTCGCCCTCGGGCAGGCGGCCCATCCACGTCTGGAACGTCTTGTCCCCGGCCAGTCGCTTGTCTTTCGCCCGCAGCGAAACGACATCGACCAGGTATTGCCGGTCGGCCATGCTCGCCAAACCGATCCACCCGCGGCCGACCGCCACGAACGTCTGGAGGTCCGCGCTCGCGTAGAACCGATAGCCGCCCGCCTCGCTCAGTTGCTGCCAACGCAGCTTCGCGGCGGCGTGCTTCGCATCCTTCTCCGTGACCCGGGTCAGCAGCACCAGTCGCCCGCCCGGTCGCTTGTTGCCGATCAGCACCACGCGCTTGCCGAAGTACGTGTCGAACAACTCCGCGCCGCTCATGTCAAGGTCGCGCATCGCCACGACCCACGCGCTCGTCCGGTTCACGGCGTTGGGCGTCAACGGCCGCAGGCTGCCGCGCTTGTCCCGCTCGTCTTCCGCCGGCGGGTTGAAGCCCAGTTCATCGCCGATCATGTGGATGAGCGGGTGGTCGTACCACTCCCGCCGCCACGTCGCCAGGTCGTCCATCTGCACGAAGAGCCCCGTATCCGCCGGCGCCATCGACGCGGCCGACTGGGCGTGGCCCGCGCTTGGACACAGCAGCATCGCCGTCAGCAGGACACCTGCCGGCGCCGGAAGCCGGATCCCTCGTCGGTTCTGGCGCAGGCGGATCATTCGCTTTCCTCCCGCGGCCAGACGATGCGCCGCAGCGGCTCCATGTCGACCTGTTGCAGCGCGACCCCGGCCTGCACGGTCATGCGCTGCGCCTCACGCTGCTTCTGCTGCGCCTTGGCTTCCAGACTCAGCTTCGACATCACCGACGACAGCCGCTCGCGCAGATCCGTCGACGGCGTGGTGATATCCCGCACCCCGGTGAACAGCGCGGTGGTGGGGCAGGTGGCCTCGACCATGGGGGCCTGATCCACAGGCTCCTGCACGATCGCCGTGTTCCGTTCCGCACCCCGATCGGACTGGCCCAGCCACACCACCACCGCGATGATCGCCGCGGCGGCGATGCCGGCGGCGAGACTCGTCCAACGCCGCCTGATCCGACCGACGACCGGGCGATCGCCCGCCCAGGCATCAAGCACGCCTTGGGCGAAAGCCGCGCCGGTCGACTCCAACTGGCGGCGTTCGTCTTCGATCAAGGGCGACCAGTCCCAGTGCGGATCACGCAGATCGCTGTCGTTGACTTGCTCGTTCTGGTGCTCGGACATCCGTCAATTCTCCGATGGCGCGTCGCCATCCCTTCCGTCGATGCCTACCGGCTTCCAGGCGCCGGGGTTGCCAATCCGTTGAGGTTCCTCGGTACCCGCACTTGCTCCATCTGCGGGGCCAGGAACTGCCGCATCGAGGCACGAGCCCGGTGCAGGTGGCTCTTGACCGTTCCCACCGGAATCTGCATCACGTCAGCCACCTCCTGAATCGACAGGTCCTGCTGGTGGAACAACACCACGGCCTGGCGCTGCGAATCGCTGAGCGTGGCCAGCGCCCGCGTCAGGCGCTCGCGGGCATCGCGTCGCTCATCGTTGACCGCCGCGATCGACGCGGGCGTGTCCACGGGACTGCTGGTCAACTCGAACTCGCTGTGCACCACCCGTCGCTCGGCCCGGCGGCTGTGGTTGATCAGCAGGCGACGGGCGATCGTCAGCAGCCAGGTCTTCATCGCGTACTTCGGGTCGAAACGGTCCGCGTGCTGGAGCATTCGGACAAACGTGTCCTGAGCCAGATCGTCGGCCAGGGCGTGGTCGGGCGTCAGCCGCCGCAGGAAACTGCGCACCATCACCTGGTAGCGCAGAATCAGCGTCTGCGCGGCCAGACGATCGCCTTGGGCGACCTTCGCGGCCAAGTCGCCGTCGCTCAACCGCTCAAGACCGGTCACGCCGTCGTCGGCCGGCTGGTTGGACCCGTCCTCCAGTGCCACGATCGCTCCTACATGCAGGTGGATGCGAAGGTTGCAGCCGCCTGCCGGTCGCGTATGCTTGAATGTCTGTCCCGCTCCGGGCCGGGAACAGCGACGCTGCACCGCCATCCCGCACGAGACGGTTGAACAATCCGAATTCTAACAGATGCACGAGAAACTCAGACATCGGTTCATGGGTTGGTGGTCCCGGCTGGTCAGCCGCCACCCGAAGTGGATTCTGGTCATCGCGGTCCTGTTCGCGCTCGCCTCGATCGTCGGCGCTGTGCTGGGCATGGGCTTCGAGTCCGACCGCAACAAGCTGATCTCCGGCGAACTGACCTGGAACGCACGCTTCCAGCGCTGGCAGAAGGCCTTCCCGAGCAATCACAACCTCATCGTGGTCGTGGACGCCTGGGGCGGCGCTTCCGAGGCCGATCCCCAGGCCGTGGACCGCGCGCGCCAGTTCATCGATGAACTCGGCCCGCAGCTCGATAAGCATCCGGACACGGAGAAGGTGGTCTGGGGCTTCGATCCCGCCGACCTGTCGCCGCGCACCATCCGCATCGCGCCGTGGGAGGAGTTCCAGGCGCAGTTGGCGCGCGTCAGCGAGAGCCGGCCCATCCTGCAGAGCCCGACGCTGCCCGAACTGATCGGCTACATCAACCGGCAGTTCGCGGCCGGCGGCGGTGAGGCCAACATGGCCGACGCCGCGGCGCAACTCGGCGAGTTCGAGTCGCTCATCACCGCGATCAACGCGGGCCTCGCGGCCGGCTCCCCCAACCCCCCGGACGCGAGCGGTGAAACCGAGGCTACCTCCTCGTTCGCGAGTGTGATGGACGACCAGGCCGAGCAGCCGTTCGAGTACCTGCGCACGGAAAACGGCCGGCTCATGTTCATCAAGGTCGCGCCGCGCCGCGAGACGGATACACTGAGCATGCTGGCCACGTCGATCGCGTCGGTGCGCAGGATCGTCGATGAAGTCAGCGCCCGGCACCCGGGTGTGCCGGTCGGCCTGACCGGGCTGGAAGTCGTCGAGGCCGACGAGACCCAGGCCGCCACCGACGACAGCATTCTCTCGTCCATCATCGCCTTCTCGCTCATCGCCATCCTGCTTTTCGTCGCGTTCCACAGCTTCCGCACGCCGCTGCTGGCGCTGGCGACGCTGCTGTTCGCCATCGCCTGGACCTTCGGCTACCTCGTAATTTCCATCGGCTACCTGCAGGTGATCAGCGTGGTGTTCACCGTCATTCTGCTGGGGCTGGGCATCGCCTACGGCATCCACCTGGCTTCGCGCTTCGAGTTGATTCGCCATCGCTACGACGACAGCGCCGACGGTTTCGCCCACGCCCTGCAGGACACGCTGGAGACCATCGGCCCGGGCATCGTCACCGGCGCCCTGACCACCGCCGCGGCCTTCTGCACCACGCTCTTCACCCAGTACCAGGGCGTGGCGGAGATGGGCGAGATCGCCGCCGTGGGCGTGGTCTTCTGCCTGCTGGCGATGGTCAGCGTCTTTCCCGCGATGTTGCGGCTGGCCAAGCCCGCCCATCGGCACGTCAAGCGCATGGAGAGCCGCAAGCTGCACCTCTTCGAGGAGCAGTGGGCGATGCCCTTTGTCCGCCGCCCGTGGCGAACGCTGATTGGCGCGATTCTCGTCACCGGCCTGGGCGCCTGGATCGCCGGCCACCAGTACTTCGATTTCGACCTCCTCAAGCTGCAGGCCGAGGGCGTACCCAGCGTGGAATGGCAGGAACGCATTGCCCGCGACGGGCAGGAATCGATCTACCCGGCCGCGTCGGTCTGCAAGGACTTCGACGAAGCACGCGATCTTGCCCGGCGCTACCGCGCGAAGGAGGACATGGTCGCCAAGGTCAACGGCATCGCGCTGCTGTTCCCGGCCGACCGCGACCGGAAGTTCGACGCGATGGCGAAGCTGCGGGAAGAACTCAACCGGGAGACCAAGCTCGATGAGATACCGAAGCCCGAGGCGCTCGGCGAGCCCGCGGCCATCGCCGGGCCTCTCATCAATGAACTGAACACGCTCGAACAGAGCCTGAGCTTCGCCGCGCGGCTGGCCGGCCTGGCCGGTGGCGAGTCCGAGATCGCCCGGGGCCTCAAGCGTCTGCAGACGTCGGTGCGAACGACCAACGAGAGACTCAGCGGCTGGGACCCGTCCGAACGTACGCGGCGGGCGCGATCGCTCGAGCGCCAGTACGAACACTGGCGCGCCGCGACTGCCGACACCATCCGCCGCACGCTCAATACCGACCCCTGGCAGCCGGACGATCCGGACCTGCCGATGCCGCTGATCGAAGACTACACCGGCCACATGGACCATGACGACGACGGCGAGGAAGAGCGCGTGTACATGCTGCAGGTGCACCCCAACGCGCCCGAAGGCGGGCCGCTCGAGCGCCATTTCCTGCCCGAGTTCGTGGATGCGGTCAAGGAAGTCGACGCAGACGCGACCGGGCCGATCGTGCAGGTCTACAACTCAGGCCGGCTCATTCGCCGCTCGTACATCCAGGCCGGCGGCATGGCGCTGCTGGTGGTGTTCATCCTCCTGCTCTTCGACTACCAGAACCTGAGCGACTCGCTGCTGTCACTGATCCCGGTGGCCGTTGGCTTCACCATCACCTTCGCGGTGATGTGGTTACTTGGCGTGACCATCAACCTGGCCAACATCATCGTGCTGCCCTTGATGTTCGGCATCGGCGTGGATGCGGGCGTGCACATGCTCCATCGCGATCGCCAGAGCCCGAAGAGTGACCCGGCCGGCCTGACCGACGGCACCGGCAAAGGCATCACCATCACCAGTTTCACGACCATGCTGGGCTTCGGCGCCCTCATGGTCTCCCACCATCGCGGCATGTTCAGCCTCGGCCTGGTCATGGCCACCGGCATCGGTTTCACGTTGCTCGCATGTCTGGTGTTGATGCCGGCGCTGCTTGAGTTGAGGAGAAGGTGGCGGAAGCGACGAAGCGACGAAGGGGAGAAGAAAGGCACGTAGCCACGTAGGCACGTAGGCACGAAGCAGAGCGAAGGCGCCGGTGCGCATTTGCTGGTTTGCTGTTGTGCTGCTTTGCTCCTTCACAAAACCCCCGAAGCCCAGGGATTGCCATCCCTGGGCCTCTGTATTCGCCTCCAGATCCCCGGTATATCTACCCGGGCGCCTCACCCCGGGACGTCTTCGCAAAACTGCCAGCCCCTCACACCACCGGCGGCCGCGGTTTCGGTGGCTTGGCGCTACCTCGTCTCGACTGGAAGAACTCGGTCAACACCTTCCCGCACTTTTCCGCCTTGACCCCGGCGATCACCTTCACGCGGTGATTGAACCGCGGCTCCTCGCAAAGCTGATACAGCGTGTCCACGCAGCCCATCTTGGGGTCGGTCGCGCCGTAGATCAGTCGTCCCAGCCGCGCGTTGACCATCGCCCCGGCGCACATCGGGCAGGGCTCGAGCGTCACCGCCAGCGAGCAGTCATCCAGTCGCCACGTGCCCAACTGCTGCGCCGCCTGGCGCATGGCGATGATTTCCGCGTGGGCCGTCGGATCGGCCGTGGATTCGCGCAGGTTGTAGCCCACGGCGAGGATATTGCCGTCGCGATAGACCACCGCGCCCACCGGCACCTCGCCGAGCTGCGCCGCCTGCCCCGCCATGCGGATCGCGTGTTCCATCATCGCCTCGTCGGCGGCCGTCAATTCGTGCTCTTCGCGCGTGTTCACCATACCCGCACAGGCTACACTGCGAAGGCATGAAGGTCATCTGCGCCCCGGACAGCTTCAAGGAATCGCTCAGCGCCCCGGAGGTCGCCGAGGCGATGGCCCGCGGCGTGCGCGACGCCGCGCCCGAGGCGGCGATCGATCGGTGCCCGGTCGCCGACGGCGGCGAAGGTTTCGCCGACGTGATCGGCGCGGCGACTGACGGCAGCGAGTCCGTCGCGCTTACCGTCGACGGCCCCCGGCGCGAGCCGGTGAACGCGACCTTCGTCATCCTCCCGCCCGGCGCCGACCGGCCCCGCACCGCCGTCATCGAGATGGCCGGCGCCGCCGGGCTTGCCCTCGTTCCGCACGGCTACCGCAACCCGCTGGGCACGACCACCCACGGTGTGGGGCAACTGGTCGCCGAAGCCGCGCGGCGGGACTGCCGACGTATCATCCTCGGCATCGGCGGCAGCGCCACCAACGACGGCGGGTGCGGCCTGGCCCAAGCGCTCGGCGTGCGCTTCCTCGACCCGCTCGGGCGGGTATTCGAGCAGCCGATCACCGGCGGCATGCTGCGCTCGATCACGCACATTGACACCAGCGGCCTGCCGGACGACATCAGGCGGCTGGACATCGAAGTCGCCTGCGATGTGACCAACCCGCTGACCGGCCCGCACGGCGCGGCCCACGTCTACGGCCCGCAGAAAGGCGCGACCCGGCCGATCGCCGACATGCTTGACGCCAGCTTGCGCCACCTGGCCGCGCTGTGGCGCGAGCAACTCCGGGTCGATGTCGAAAGGCTGCCCGGGGCCGGCGCGGCCGGGGGGCTGGGCGGTGGACTCGTCGCCTTCCTCGGCGCGACGCTGCGCCCGGGCATCGACCTGGTCCTCGAAGTCGTCGGATTCGAACAGCGCGTCGCCGGCTGCGACCTGTGCCTCACTGGCGAAGGCAGGCTGGACGGCCAGTCCGTCGAAGGCAAGGCCTGCATCGGCGTGGCCCAGGCCGCAGCGCGGCGGGGCGTGCCGACCATCGCCATCGTTGGCTGCACGGGCCCGGGCGTGGAGATGACGTTGGAAGCGGGCCTGCGGTCGTATCACGCGATCGGTGAGGGGTTGAGTCCAATCGAGTCAATGAACCGGGCGGCGGAATTGGTCAGAAAGACGACCGGTCGGGTGCTTTCATCGCGCGCAGGCCATTAGCGATGACGGCAGGCCACCGGCCCACGCTCGGGTTCAGGCGAAGACGCCCCCGTGATGACGATGGCGGCGACAGTGGATAACCTGTCCAAGGGTTCCTGATGAAGCACTGGACCGGACGCATCATCATCCTCGTGCTGCTGGTGGCCATCGTCGGCCTGCCGTTGCTGCTGCGCCCGCGAACCACCGCCGCGCCCGACGACCGGAAACTGGCACTTGTCATCTACAGCCCCCACAACGAGCAGATCCGCTTCGAGGTCGGCGAGGCGTACAACCGCCATCGCATCGCGCGCGGACTCGATCCGGTCTACTTCGACTGGCGCAGCTCCGGCGGCACCGGCGACCTGGTCAAGCAAGTCAACAGCGAGATGGTGAACAAGGCGAAGGAGGTGTTCGAGGCCCTCGACAAGCTGCGCGCATTCCTGGTCAAGAACAGCGTCGACCAAGCCGAAGCCGACAAGCTCATCGCCGAGGTCGAGAAACAGTCGGCCGAAATGACCGACGATGAGTGGCGCGAGTTCGTCGCGAAACGCTGCGAGCCATTGCCGGACGGCGCGGCGACGTTCTTCAAGGCGGTGCGCGATGCCGGCCGCGCCAACGCCGACCTGTTCTTCGGCGGCGGGCCGTTTCCGCACGACGGCATGACGCGCGGCATCGACGTCGAATACAACAGTCAGCAGCGCAAGTTCCACTTCGTCCAGCGGCCGGTGATACCCGAAGAGGCATTTGCTGAAGCTTTCCCCGTGCAGACCATCGGGGGCGAGGACCTGTATCGCCCCGACCGCCTGTGGGTGGGCGTCGTACTCTCCAGCTTCGGCATCATCTTCAACCGCGATGTCCTCGATGATCTGGCCATCGACGATCCGGTGATGTGGGAGGACCTGGCCGACCCGCGCTACGCCGGTTGGATCGGCGTGGCCGACCCGATGAAGTCCGGTTCGGTCAACGCCGCGTATCTCACCATCCTCCAGCGTTACGGCTGGGAGCGCGGCTGGTGGGTCATGCGACGCATGTTCGCCAACGCCGCCTACTTCACCGGCGGGGCGAGCACCGTGCCGGTGGATGTCTCGAAGGGCGAATCGGCGGCCGGGGTGTGCATCGGGTTCTACGGACGCTACCAGTCCGGCTTCGTGCCCAACGATCGCATGGGCTACGTCGACCCGCCGGGCATGACCGCCATCACCGCGGACCCGATCACGCTGCTGCGCAACGCGCCGAACAGGGAACTGGCCAACCAGTTCATCACCTGGTTGATCTCGAAGGAGGGCCAGCGCATCTGGCAACTGCGAAAGCTCGGCAGCGAGACGGCCGAGCAGGCCGCCGCGCGTCGGGCGGCCGGCATTGAGGATCGCCAGTTGCCGCGCAAGTTCGAGTTGCGACGTATGCCGATCCGCAGGGACATGTATCCGCCGGTGGGTGCCGAGCCGACCGGTCCGCAGGAATGGGACCACTGGGTCGATCGCGGCCTGCACATCTGGGCGCTCGCAAGACCGATGCCCGACGGCGCGCCGAACTGGTGGGACGTGATTCCCGTCGTCGCACACGCCATGGCCATCGACAATCACGATGATCTCAAGGCCGCGTGGGCGGCGATCAATCGCGAACCGGACCCCGCGACGAAGGCGAAGATGCTCGAGCGGTTCGACGCGATGCCCCCGCAACTGATCGTGCCCTGGCCTGATGCGGACATGGCCGAGCACTGGCTGACCTACCTGGAAGACGTGCAACACCCGCGCCACGACGAAACCAAGGCGTTGCTCAAGCAGTTCCGCAAGAGCATCACCGGCCCGTGGGATCACGTCAGTGACCTGAAGGAAGATGATCGCCGCGCGTGGTCGGCCTTCTTTCGCGAGAATTACCGCACGATCATCGCCATGCAAAGTGAGTAGTTCATGCGTTTGCTGATCATCCGTCACGCGGACCCCGACTATCCGAACAAGACGATCACCAAGACCGGACACAGGGAGGCGCAGGCGCTGGCCGCGCACCTGGCGAAGGTCGGTGTGGATCGGATCTACAGCTCGCCGCTCGGGCGCGCCATGCACACCGCGCAGTACACGTCCGATGCGACGGGCCTGCCGATCGAGGTCGAGGACTGGACCCAGGAGATGGCGCACTGGCGTATCGAGCAGCCGCCGGCCGGCTCGTACTGCGCGTGGGACCTGCACGGCGAGACGATCCATCGCTGGTCGCCCCCGCCGACGGTTGAGAACTGGCACACCTATCCGCCGCTCGATCAGCCGATGATCCGCGAGGAGTACGAATCGCTCGCCGAATCATCCGAGGCCTTTCTCGCCCGTCACGGTTACGAGCGCGACGGCGCCGTCTACCGCGTGCGGCGGCGCAACACCGAGAAGATCGCCATCTTCTGCCACGGCGGCTTCGGCCTGACCTTCCTGTCGCACCTGCTGCGCATCCCGCTGCCGCTGATGTGGGCCGGCTTCTTCCTGTGGCCCAGTTCGGTCTCGACCGTGCTGCTGGATGAGCGCAGTGATGGCATCGCCGTGCCGCGCTGCCTCGGCCTTGCCGACGTATCGCACCTGCACATGGCGGGTCTGACACCCACGCCCTCGGGCATCAAGGGCAACCTGGAATGAGGGTGTCCGCGGGCGAACGATGCGAGCAGGGATCAGTCGCGGACTGACGGCTCAACCGCCGACGCCTGCACGTCCGCGGCGTCACGTTCCGATTCGTCCGTTTCATCGCGCACCAGCTGCGCGGCTTCCGATAGCGGCGTGTAAGTCGCCAGGATGGTCACGCCGCCGGTCACCTTCATGCCTTCGTGGACGCGCACCGTCGGATTCATGGCGGTGGGGATGTAGAGTTCCACAGCCGAGCCGACCTTGATCATGCCGATGCGCTGCCCGCGCTGGATGATCTGGTCCGTCTGGAGGTCGCACACGATCCGCCGCGCCACCGCCCCGGCGATCTGGCGCATCGCGGCGATGGGCGTCCGCCGCGCCGGGTGCAGCAGGACGACCAGATTCGCCTCGTTGACCTCGGCCGACTCCGGGTTCAGCGCGGTGACGAACTTGCCCGCCCGGTGCTCGATGGCGCCGACCATCGCGTGGCACGGGCTGCGATTCACGTGCACATTCAGGATGCTCATGAAGGTGCGCACGCACTTGGCCGGACCTTCGAAGGGCTCGAAGTGTTCGACATCATGCACCGAAACCACCTTCCCGTCGCAGGGGCTGACCATGACCGCCCGTTGTGTCGGGATCCCGCGTCGCGGATCACGGAAGAAGCCGGTCAGGGCGATGGCCAACAGGGCGATGGCGATCGCTACCGGCCACCAGCCCAGAAGAAGGAGGCCCAACGTTCCCACCGCGCCGATCAGCAGGATCGCCGTCCATTCGCGTTTGCCGTAGGGTGTGAGCATGGATTCAGCCTGCGTCCCTGCACGCGGCGTGTCGGGCAAAAACGCACGGGTGGTTGCGTAATCACCGCCGCCCGGTCGGTCTTTACCTGGTGCCCGACGTCTTCCCTGACGCTCAGCCGCGCATCATCTTCCCGACGAAGTAACCGACCACGCCGAGGATCGCACTGAGCACCACCACGGCGATGCACAGCACCCAGAGCATCATGGCGCTGCCGTCTTCGATCAACGCGCTGCTGAGCGCCTGCGGACGGCCATACGCGAAGGGCACCACGGCGAAGGCGCCGATGAGGAGAATCGCAAAAGCGCCGAGCAGGAACCCCGCGCCGTAGCCGGCGCCGGCGGGATCCACTTCGTCGGCCGCTTCCGCCACCGCCACGGCGGGAATCGCCTGCTGAGGCGCCTGGCCCTGCATGTTCTCCAGGCCGCTGCCGGACGGCTCGAACGCCAGCCCCGCATCGAACACGCCCGAGCCGGAACTCGATGTGCCGAAGGCCGACCCGCCAAGCGCCGACCCGCCGATGGCCGAGGCGCCCACGCCGGATTCTGCGCTCTCGCTGCCGGGATAGATCTCGTCGAGCAGTTCAGCGCCGAGACTCGTGTCGTCGCTCTCGCGGGTCAGGTCGAGCAGGCCCGAACCGGAACCGACGCTTTCGATGGCGATTTCGTCGTCGGTCGATGGCGGGTTGGTGATCTGCGTCTGCGCCATCGGGTCGGCCAACTCGATCTCGCCGGCGTCGAAGACGCTGATGCCCGTCGCCTGGCGCGGGTCTTCCTTCTCCGGCTTCGCGTCGTCGGATTCGATCTGGATGGCGTCGGTGTCGTCGCTGCTCGGCGCGTCCGGCGTCAGCGGAAGCGAACCGGAGTCCTGGCTTTGCCCGCGGTCCGCGGCGATCTTGTCCACCTGCTCACGCTTGAACATGAGCTTGTCGCGATCGCGGAACTGCTGGATCTCGCCCTTCGCGGCCAGATCGCGCACGGCATCCTCATCCATACCCAGCGTTTGCGCCGCCTCCTCGAGTGAGTAGAACATCTTGGCCATATCCTGGACTCCTGGATGGATGGGCGGACGAGGCATGTCCGCCGAGTGGGGCGGGTGTGCCTGCCGCTGACTCGCAACGATCGGCAGGCCGACTCATTACAATACTTTACGGGAACTCGGCCGCCCGAACAAGCCGGATTGCCCGAACACCACCCGCAAATGCCCCCGGGACAGGCCCCCCGCATGCTCGAGACCGTCGATTTGAGCTTCCCCGACCTGCCGCCGGCCCTGGAGGGCCTGCGGATGGCCCACGTGACCGATCTTCACGTCCGCCGCGTCCGCCGCGTTCGCCGCCGCGACCGGACCATCGCCGACCGCCTCGCCCGATCGCGATTTGACCTGCTGGTCCTGACCGGCGACTACATGGAGCGTCGCGGCGATGAAGAGGCGGCCGCCGAAGCGCTGAAACTGCTGTGCGAAGCCGTCCAACCACGCCTGGGCATCTTCGGCGCCTTCGGCAACCACGACACCGAGGAACTGGTTGACCGCGCGGCCGACCTGCCGATCCACTGGCTGGACGACCGGGCCGTGTGGGTCGAGCGGGGGCCGATCCTGTTGGCCGGGCTGCGCTTCCGCCCCAACGAAAACAGCGACCTGTTGGCGCTGACAGCCAGCCTCGATCGGGTCGACGCCGCGATCCGCAGCCGCGCGTCCGGCGGCACGCAACCGTTCCGCATGCTGCTTTCGCACATGCCGCACTATGTCACGTCGGCGGCGGACATGGGTTTCCAGGCCGTCTTCGCCGGCCACACGCACGGTGGCCAGATCCGCCTGCCCACCGGCCATGCGCTGGTCAATTCATCCGAATTGCCCCTGCGCCTGACCAGCGGCATCCTGCGCCATCGCAACACGCTGGCCGCCGTCTCGCGCGGCGTGGGCATGACCAAGCTGCCCCTCCGCCTTTTCTGCCCGCCGCAACTGCCCATCTACAACCTCAGACGCGCGTCCATGCCGGGACAGTTCACGCAGGGGGTGGCGTGCGTGCGGCGGTGGTGAGATGACGCGTGGATGCCGCTCAGCGAGATGCCGGCGCAGCGCCGATAACGCGCGGCTCGGCATACGGCTCGCGCGTCTGCTCGAGCAGGGCGGCCAGCAGGGCGTCGCGGTGGTAGGGGACCATGCGTTCGAGCACGGCCTCGAACTGGTGTCGGCAGTCGGCCGCATCCGTTGGCGTAAAGGCGCTCGGCAAGCCCGCGCGCCGCGCCGCGCGGCGGGCGCGATGCAGTTCCACCAGGCACATCACGCGCAAGCGCAGCCGCCGGGCGTTACGCCGGATGAAATTGAAGTCCGCATACTCCCGCGTCAGGCGCTCGGAGAGGAAGGCGATGTGGGCGTCGCAGTCACGCTGGATCTGCTGGCACACGCCGGCCAGCGCCGCGTCGGGCGACGATGCCGCGAGCTGGCGACTCAGCCGCTGCCGCACCAGTTGACCCATCAGCAGGCATGACATCTCGAAACGCAGCCCCAGTGCGCGGCGGATGCCGGCCCACATTCTCACCGGCAGCGGCGACCGCTGCCGCGCCGCCGACCCCCGCCCCAGCCGACTGAGCAGCCCCTGCTGGAAACGCAACTCCTTCACGAACAGCCGCAGTGACTGCACGAAGGCCGGGTCGCTGCGTTCCCAACGTAGCGACCGCCCGACCAGCCACGCGTAATCATGTTCATCGCGTCGGGGCAGCGACTCGAGCAGTTCGGACGCCGCCGCGTGGGCGGCCGCGCTTCCGCCAGCGTCCCAGTCGATCCGGTCACGCAGGTGCCTGCTGTGAAGAAAGCGGCAGAGCCAGTACCGACTACGCGACCATTCACCACGCTGCATTCAGCCTCTCCCAGTACGGCAATAGGCGGCCTGAGTATGACATTTATACCAGTCAGATCGACCATGGGTTCGACAAAGGTTGAATCCGTGTCAGATATGCGCTTGCCGGCGCCGCAGCAACGCCTCGGCGGGATATGCTTGAGTTGGCCGCGGGGCGTCAACTAGAATCGGGTGAGTGGTGACGCCACTGGTAAGACCCCGGGTGCCGCGACGACCGGTGATTGTTGGAATGGACAGGACCATTTCCGGGTCGGGACCGACCGACCATGCGCAGGAATCGCAGAAAAGCCTTCACCCTTATTGAGCTGCTCGTGGTGATCTCGATCATCGCGCTGCTGATCGCGCTGCTGCTGCCGGCCCTCGGGGCCGCCCGCGAACTTGCCGTGCGCGTGCAGTGCATGAGCAACATCCGCCAACTCGCTTTGGGGTCGCAGGTCTATGTGACCGACTACGGGCAACTGCCGCCGAACAACCCGCTGCCCGGCTACCTGCCGAGGATCGTCTACTCGCCGCTGCACTTCCCCGGCGCGCGCAGCGGTCTGCTGGCGATGGAAGAGAACGACGTGTTCAACCGCGAGCACCTGGTCTGTCCGCGCGGCTGGTCGTCGCAGGGGCGACCGGATTTCTACAAGGACCTCACGGACAAGTCCATCAACATGGACTACATCTACTGGGCCGCGCGTTTCAAACCGAAGAACAAGTTCGATGTCAAGTACGACAGTTTCGCCTACACCGCCGACGACGGGGACATGAAGATCCTCGTGACCGACGCCGTCACGGAAGTCAGCAAGGGCTGGCCGCGCAGCAAGGCGGGAATGGGCAACCACGACGACGGCGTCCTGCGCGACGTGGCGCAAACCGACGGGCGCGGGAACACCATCGGCCAGATGAACCAACTCCAGGCGCCCGGCGGTTCGGTCAGCTTCACCGACGGGCACGGCCAGTGGATCGACGCCGAGGGCTACACCCAGCGCCACAACGGCGGCCACTACGCCCTCAACTTCCCCCCGCGAGATCAGTGGTAGCGCTGGTCTGCGCTTCCTGCTCAATGGGTGTCGCCTTCTCGGTCAGCGCGCCGAATCGCCGCAGCGCCGGGGATCGCCATGCCATCGTCAGCACGACAACGATTGTGCCGACACCGCCGCTGACTACCGAGACG
The DNA here is from genome assembly GCA_964532795.1 of uncultured Phycisphaeraceae bacterium. Lineage (GTDB taxonomy): Bacteria > Planctomycetota > Phycisphaerae > Phycisphaerales > Phycisphaeraceae > CAZHJL01. The sequence goes on from CAZHJL010000014.1 coordinate 54,399, forward strand.
ACCGGGCCGAAGAGATGCGCGACCGTCCCCGATTCCAGGCCGCCCAACTCGTTCGATGACGAAACGAACACCGCGCTCACCGCCGACACGCGCCCGCGCATGTGGTCGGGCGTGCGCATCTGGATCATCGTCTGCCGCACCACCACGCTCACGTTGTCGAACACGCCGGTGAGAAACAGCATTCCGAGTGACAACCAGAACGATCGGGAGAGACCGAACACGATCGTCGCCACGCCAAACCCCGCCACCGCCAGCAGCATGTTGCGTCCCGCCTTGCGCATCGGGGGCAACTGGGTCAGCACGAACGCCGTGCAGAACGCTCCCGCGGCCGGCGCCATGCGCAACCAGCCGAAACCCGCTTCACCGACGTCCAGGATATCCTTCGCGTAGATCGGCAGCAGGTACACCGCGCCGCCGAAGAGCACCGCGAACAGGTCCAGCGAAATCGCGGCCAGCAATGGCGGCGTGTTGCGAACATACCGGATACCGCCTAGCAGATCGCGCGATGCCTTGGCCGCTTCGCGATCCTGTTGCTGGGTCATCTTCAGCCGCTTGATCGCGAGCACGAACACCATCGCGCTCGCCGCCGCGAGCAGGTACGCCGCCGGAATGCTCGCCGCGATGATGAAACCGCCCGCCGCGGGACCGAGCATGCTGGAAATCTGCCCCAGCGTTGTCCGCCATTTCACCGCGTTCTCAAAGACGTGCGGCGGCACCAGCAGCGGCATCAACGCCGAACGCGCCGGCCAGCCCAGCGAGCGGAACCCCGCATCCACGAAAAGCACCACGAAGACCAAGGGCACCGGCGCCTGCGTGATCGAGATCCACGCCAGGCACACCGACATCAGCGCGTCGCCGATCGTGCTGATCACGATGAGACTGCGCCGGTCGCGCTGGTCGGCCAGATGACCGGCGAACAAAGTGAGCAGCAGCATCGGGACGGCCTGCGCCAGCCCCACCATGCCGAGCGAGAACGGCTCGCCCGTACGTGCGTAGACCTCCCAGCCGATGGCCGTCGCCCGGACGCCGCCGCCGATCTGCGTGAGCACCGACGTGAAAAGGAACACGCGATAGTCGCGCACACGAAAGGCGGCGTACGGATCGTGCTTTCGACTGGATGGCCCTGGGCGCTGGCGGCTGCTCATCGAAGCGCGGCAGTATAGGCGAAGATGTCCGGATGAGGCGCTATCCGGCGGGGGGCTGTCTGGTGAGGCGCTGTCCGGCGGCGCGCTGTCTGGTGGGGTGGGCGTCTCGCCCGCCATCGGCCCGAAGGGCCGAGTATCGACCGCGCCCCACGCCTGCCGCGCTTCACCGCTCGATCACGTGATGCACCACCGTCGGCTCGAGCGTGATCGCTATCCCTTGCCCGCCGCGCTTCACCTGGACCTTCGTCTTCAGCGCGTAGCCGTTCTCATCCAGCGCCGCTACCCGCGCCTTCGACCATGCGTCTGCCGCGATGTTGATCGACGCACGCACGTGCTCGACGCCGAAGGGCGGGCCGCCCAGGTCGGTGATGCGATCGTTCTCCACGCGGTAGCCGTACAGCTGCTCGCGCGTGAACGCCTGCACGAGCAACTTCTCCGACTGACCGATCGGCCGCCCATCGAGCGATACCACCGCGATGGACGCGAATTCGTTCTGACAGTCGATCGTCACATCGCCCAGCGCGACGCGACCGGCCTTCCCCAGCAGCCCGATCACCGCGCGGCTCAAAGGCGTCTCGATCCTCACCAGCCCCGAATCTGCATCCCAATCAACCTGCTTGAGCGCCGACGCCGATGGCTGTCCGGTCGCCACCGGCCCTTCGCCGTACGACCGCATCAGCGGCCCCAACTGCCATGCCGTGCGCGGCTCGACTTGTCCCAGCGCCGCCGCCGGTACATCGGCCTTACGCAAGGCATCCAGCATCGGCCTCGCCACGTCCGGCTCCGCCTCCAGCGAGAAGATCGACTGCTCGTCGAACCGGGAAACCGAAAGTGGCCGCATCTCTTCCACGTCCCCGCGCCGGTACATCAGCGCCGCGGCCGGGAACGTGCCCGCGATCGCCGGGCTGGACACCGCGAACTTGTTCACCGTCGTGTCGTTCAGAAAGTTGCTGCCCACGGCGAACCACATGACGCCGTCCAGCCCCTGTCGCGACGCGGCCGCGGCGGCAAGCAGCGTCGCCTCGCCGCGGTAGCGGTTCGGGTTCGTCCAGTTCATCTCGCTCACGATCTGCGGATGCCCCGCCACCTGCATCGCCTGCACCGGCATGCGTTCGGGATGCCGTACGATGTCGATGTCGCTGAAGGTGTGGCCGACCCGCACCGAGTAGCTCGCCCCCTCGCCCTTGTGATTGCCGCTGAAATACGCGTGATGGTCGATCACATCGCCGGCCGTGTACGTCCATCGCTCGATGCGATCGAGGCGCGTTGCGTCGGCGGTGTGCCAGTTGCCGCAGACGACCAGGCCGTCGTACTTCAGCTTGCCGCGCATGTGGCGGATCGTGTCGGCAAAGAAGCCACGCTGCGTCTCGGCGAGGAAGCGCACCTGGTCGCGCATGCGCCGCCTCCCGGGTTCATCGAGTCGCTTCAGCCCGTCGCCGGTCATCCACCACGCCTCGCGAATCTCCATCGCGTTCTCGCCGTCGCGCTTCCACGATGCCCCGCCCCAGGCCCGACGTGCCGCCTCAAGCGTGCGATACCGCGTCTTGAGCCACGCGGCGAAGCGCTGTTCGAGCGCCGTCCATGCCCGGTCCGGCACCGACTTCCGGTTGAACGTCCAGAAGAAGAAGCTGTCCTCGTTGACGATCTCGATCATCCCCACCGCCGGGTCGCGCGCCAGCGGCAGCTTCGTGTACGGATTCGGCGCGGCCAACATCTGCCCCAGCCACCCGCGATGCAGGCGCTGCATCGTCTCGTCATAGAACAGCAGCGCGAACGGCCGGCTGTTCTGAAGGTCCTTGAACCCCTCGAAGCCGGCCGCCTTCGCATCGAACCACAGCGGGAAGAAAAAGCTGATCTCCGTGTAGATGCCTTCGCGCTTCATCGCGTGAACGAGATAGTGCAGGTTGTCCAACTTCCCGGCGTCAACCTTCGACCAGTCGCCCGACCGCTGCATCATCGCGCTGTGGTAGCGCACGAGGTTGACCCCGCGCTTGGCCAGCGCCCGCGCGAGGTAGTCAATGCTCGCCCGCGACTGCGCGGCGTTGCCCGCACTGACATTCACCGCCCAGAAGCGCACCCGCTTCCCGTCGCCGAGAATGAAGTCGTCGCCCTTACGCGACACGCGCCCGTTCTGACCCGCCACATCTTCATTCAGGCCCCGCAGATCGAGGGCTGCATCTTCGCGAAACGCATCGATCGTCGGCTCGTAGCTGGAGAAGCCCGGGTCGGCCCGGCCGTACCGCTCATCCGGCTTCAGCTTCCCGCGCGGCATGAAGGGCCCGCGCGTCAACAGGAAGGCATCGAACCCCGCGGCCTGGCTTTCGCCGACCTTGGCGGTCAGCTCGATCTCGAACGTCCGCCGCCCGGCCGCCAGCCGCACCTCGCCCAGGTGCACCCAGTTGGCCGGCACATGCGTCCGCAGCACGACACTGTCGGCCAGCGCCACATCGCGCCCCACCTGCCGCCACGCGCCGCCATCGAACCGCCACCGGAATGGCCCGTGTTTCCAGAACTTGCGCACCCAGAACTGGTACGCCCCCGCCCGCGGCACATCCACCACGTACTGCGCCCCATACGCCGCCTCGCCCGCCGCGCGCTTCCCATCCGCCGTGAGCCAGTCACCCCCGGATAGCAAGCCCGCTTCCCGCTCATCCTGCGGATCAAACCACGACCGCCGCGGAAACGTCGACTTGTGCGGCCCTTCGCCTTCCCACCAGATGTAGTCACCAAACGCGGCGGACGCGGCCAATCCCACCAGCAGCGCGAGTGCAAAGCGAAGCATGTGAATCTCCTTTCTCCGTGCGCTTCGGGGACGAGCGCCCCGGTCGATCGTGGTTCTCAGCATGATACGGCCTGGCCGCAAGCGACGCAGTCGAAATCCCCGCACAACGGCCGCGCCGCGCGGCGGCCCGATCGCCGCGCGTCAGGCGAAGCCTGGATGCGACTCGCCCGGCCGCGATCGATGCCATCAACGCGCCGTCGGCCGGCGACGGACCATGGCAAGCGCCAGGCCGAGAAGCGCCAGCGACGCCGGCTCAGGAATCACCACGATGTCATCGAACCGGGCCTCCGCCTCCCAGACCGCCCCGATGCCCACGCCGCCATACAGGGCGGGATTGGGGTCGACCACATCAATCACCGGATCATCATCGAGCCAGACCTTGATCGAAGGCCCCTCAGTGACAATCTTCACATGCCACGGGTCGCTGGTCGTCGGCAGCGCCGTGGTGGTGAACAGCGTGTCGGATCCCGACCCCGCGTAACTGCGAAACAGCGAAAGCGCGGGCCCGATGCCGTCGGAAGGACCGCGCAGCGCAAGACGGTACCCGTCAAACCAGATGCCGTTCGGCGCCAGCAAGATGTTGCTCATCCGAAAGTCAACTCGCGCCCGCTCCCACGTCGTGGTCAACAGCGGATCCACCTTCAGCGTCAGCGTGTAGTCGGTCCACGTCGGATAGCCCTAATGCACAAACGCGGCCGAGTCCCGCCCGAGCGCCGATCCATCGCTCTTCGTGTGAAGCCAGTCGCTCTCAACCCACTGCGCCGGCCGGATGTGCACCCATTGCGGCGACATCGTCCCGCCATCGAAGTGGTCCTCGAACAGCACCACCTCGCCCGACACCATCGTCGCCCCGGTCAATACCGCCCCCAGTGCGACAACCAGATGAAGCATTCGACGTTCCATGATATTCCTCCTTGCATACGAAATGACCCAGAACCCCACCCGGCGACGCCGCCGGATGGCTCAACACCACCACCGCAAATCCCACTGTCCTGCCCGGCCGGAGAAGATCAGAAAGCCCCCACACCAAACCCCGCGCCCATTCGCCCGCCACCGCGGCCGGACACCAACCACCAGCGCCACCGATCACCCGACCGGCGCCATCACCCCCAAGTTGTTTCTCGGTCTCTTCCAGGACGCGAAGCGCACCCCGTTGAAATGTTGCGCCGTCACCGTATTCATGGTACGCGGCGAAACAGGGCAAAGAAAGGGGTGAGCGAGGATCCGAACCCCGACCCCCTGGACCACACCAACTGCTCTAACCGACTGAGCCACGCGGCCGCTCCAATCGGTGTCAGACGCGATGGGCTGACGCAGGCGCGGCGTGTGTCAGACAGTCGCCGGGGGCTGGTCGGGGTTGGGCTGGCGACCCCCGGTGCGATGATGTGACAGACAGACGAGCTGTGATGCCGACGTGCATGGTGCCGGTCCGGCACAAAAGGCGCCATGTTGTGCGCCGAAGCCGACCCCCGGATTCGGGGGATTCCGGCGATCGGTCAAAACTTTCTTTCGTCCGGCCGCGCCGGCACTTGCGCGGCCCGACCTAGTCGAAACAGGCCATCTCGTGCGCACCAGGGCGGCCTTTCGTCCATAGGTGGGAGGGCATGTTGTCCTTCCGCCGTCGCCGCGTTCATCAAGGAGCCGCCCTTTGGCTGACAAAACATTCATAACCGTCATCGGTTTTCTGGTCTGTTTAACAGAATCCGCAGAAGGCAACAGAATCCGGATGAATCCGACAGAAGCGGGCAGAACTCGGCGAAAACGGCGCGAAAAGCGTGCATTTTTGATCGGTTTTTCTCCTGCTTTGTTTCGTATGAGCGCACTGCCCGCCCCCAATCGGCATTTCCAGCCTCTGAAGGGGGGGCAGGCCCCGCAGGACCTAAGCCTAAGCCCGACGGAGACAACGAATCTGTCAAAACCACCAACACGCAACGCAGGTGCGGCGTCGCCTGGTCACCATCACGCACCGCCGAGCCACCTTCGCGAGCCGCCGCGACGGCGCGCATACAATCGGGGCATGACCACCATGATGACCTCCCACACGCGGATCACCACCCTCGGCGCGCTCCGAGCCGGCGGCTGGCGGAGTCGACCCGTCAAGCAGGAGCTGCGCGAGAACCTCATCGCCGCCCTCGAGCGCGGCGACGAGCTGTTTCCCGGCATCATCGGCTACGAGGACACCGTCATCCCCGAGCTGATCAACGCCATCCTGGCCGGGCACGACATCCTCTTCCTCGGCGAGAAGGGCCAGGCCAAGAGCCGATTAATGCGGCTGCTGGTCAACTTCCTCGACGAGCAGACGCCGTACCTGGACATCCCGGGCGACTACCACGGCGGCTGCCCGGTGCACGAGGACCCGTACCAGCCGATCACCACCGCCGGACGGGCCTTCCTTGATCAGTATGGCGACGACGCGTCCATCGCCTGGCAGCCGCGCGACAAGCGGTATGCCGAGCGGCTCGCGCCGGGCACGAAGTTCGCCGACGTGATCGGTGAGATCGACCCGGCCAAGCTCGCCGCCGGTTCGAGCATGTCGGCCGAGGAGGCCCTGCACTTCGGGCTCATCCCGCGCATGCATCGCGGCGTGTTCGCCATGAACGAACTGCCGGACCTGGATGAACTGGTGCAGACCGGGTTGTTCAACATCCTGGAAGAGCGCGATGTGCAGATCCGCGGCTACCCGATCAGTTTCGGCATCGACGTGTTCGTGCTCTTCAGCGCCAACCCGCAGACCTACAACCGCTCGGGCAAGGTGATCCCGCAGCTCAAGGACCGCATCGGCACGACAATCCAGACGCACTACCCGCGCAGCCGCGATCTGGGCGTGGAGATCATGGTGCAGGAGGCGGCGATTGATCTGGACGGTCAGTACCCGGTGGTCGTGCCGCGCTTCATGGCCGAGATCTGCGAGCAGATGGCCCAGGTCGCGCGGCGGAGCAAGTTCGTCGATCACGCCTCCGGTGTCTCGGCGCGTTTCAGCATCGCCAATTACCGCACCATGGTCGCCAGCGCCAGGCAACGCGCGATCCGTATCGGCGAGAAGCCGGCCGTGCCGCGCATCAGCGACCTGGCGCACTTCCACGCTTCGGCGATCGGCAAGGTCGAGCTGGACATGATGGGCACGCACCAGATGTCCGAGCGCCAGGTGCTGGACGCCATCGCGGCCGAGGCGATCAGCGACGTCTTCCAGGAGTACGTCGACGAGCACGGGCTGGACGAGATCGCCGACATCTTCGGCAAGGGTGTGAAGATCGAAGTCGGCGACATGCTGCCCAGTTCGCACTACGCGTCGCTGCTCAAGCGCGTGCCGCCCGCGTGGGAGAAGGCGTTCGAGATCAACCCGGCCAAGGACGAGGCGGTGCGCGCCGCGTGCGTGGAGTTCGTACTGGCCGGGCTGTACGCCACGGACCGCATCAGCCGCGCCGAACGGCATGGTCGGATTGAGTATGAGATGTGACGGATCGCTCGAGTCGAGTTCGCCATGGCTTCCAGAGAACACAACCCGCGCCCGCTGGGCGGGCTGATCCACGCGTACCAGAAGTACGACCCGCAGCGGCTGCCCGGCCCGCGCGCGTCGCAGCCGGATGTCGCGTCGGCCGCGTTCGAACACATGATGCGCTTCGGCTCGTTGCGCCGCCTCACGCCGGAGGAACTGGCCAACGCGATCGAGATCGATCCATCGCAGATCGCGGGGCTGGGTCTGAGCCTCGAATCGCTGATCAAGCTGCTGGAGGAGCGCAAGCGCAAGATTCTCGAGACTTACGAGACGTCGCGCGTCCTGCGCGAGGCGGCCAAGCAGTACGTTGACGCCGCGGCGCAGGCCCGTGTGCCGCGCAGGATGCAGGAGCCGTTCATGCGGCTCCTCCGCGAACAGCAGGTGCGCGATCTCGAGCGACTGTGGTACCGCGTCGAGCGCGCCGAACCAGGCTTCGCCGCCGACCTGCTGAACATCACCGAACGCCTCGGCGAGAAGTACCAGGTCGAGGAACTGGACGCCAAGTACGCGTTCACCGGCCGCACGCCGATGGATGTGCCGCGGGCGCTGGAGGTCAAGGAGGAACTGGAGGCGATCGACCGGCTGCTCGAGCAGTTGCGCGAGGCGATGGAAAACGCGCAGATCGCGATGATCGACATGGACGCGCTGGCCGAATTCGTGCAGGACGCGGATGTCGAGCAGTTGCGCAGCCTGCAGCAGCAGGTCGAGGACTACATGCGCGAAATGGCCGAGCGCCAGGGGCTGGAGATCGATGACGAGGGCAACTATCAACTGACGCCGCAGGCCTACCGCACGTTCCAGAACAAGCTGCTGCGGGAGATCTTCGACGACCTTGAGGCGTCGCGTTCCGGCCGGCATGAGGGGCGGATCACCGGCGACGGGGCGGTGGAGCTGCCGCGCACGAAGCCGTACGAGTTCGGCGATTCACCGACGCACATGGACGTGCCGCAATCGATGATCAACGCGCTGCTGCGCGAAGCGGGCGATGCGCATGCGGCGGAAGGCGCGTCGTCCGGGCCGCGCATCCGCATGCGCGCCGAGGATATCGAGATCCACCAGACGCGCAACAACCCCAAGTGCGCCACGTGCATCATCATGGACATGTCCGGCTCGATGCGCTACGGCGGCCTGTTCATCGACGCCAAGCGCATGGCGCTGGCGATGGACGGTTTGATTCGGCGCGAGTATCCCGGTGATTTCCTGCAGTTCCTGGAGATGGCGACCTTCGCTGCGCCGAGACACATCTCGCAGGTGCCGCAGCTACTGCCCAAGCCGGTCACCGTCTACGACCCGGTCGTGCGGCTGCGGGTCGACATGAGTCGCGAGGATGTGACCGAATCGCTGATCCCGCCGCACTTCACCAACATCCAGCACGCCTTGCGGCTCGCGCGGCAGTTCCTCGGCGCGCAGGACACGCCCAACCGGCAGATCATCCTCATCACCGACGGCCTGCCCACGGCGCACTTCGACGACGCCATGCTCTACATGCTCTACCCGCCCGACCCGCTGACCGAAGAGGCGACGATGCGCGAGGCGATGGCCTGCGCCCGCGAAGGCATCACCATGAATGTCTTCCTCGTCCCGAACTGGAGCCAGTCCGAGGAGGACGTGCGCTTCGCCCAACGCATGGCCCAGGCGACATCCGGCCGCGTCTTCTACACCGGCGGCCACGACCTGGACCGCTATGTCCTGTGGGACTACGTCAACCATCGCCGCAAGATCATCGGGTAGACAGGTTTCCTGTGTCGACCATCCCGCGACCAAGGCACGGGTTGAAACGGCGCGCTGCCGGGCAAGCGGCGTGAGACCAGCGAAGCCGTTCGATCAGCCGCACATGCATCGCAGCCATCGCGCGCTGTGCGCATCGAGGGCGATGTGTTGCAGGTCGACCGCCGCGTCGGTGACGGCATCGGTAACGGCGGCGTACGCCTTGCCGCGCACGTCGAGCGAGACATCGACCGCCGGCCCGTCGTTGACGAGGAAGTAGTGATCCACGCCGGGCGCGGCCGTGCGGTAGACGATCGCGCCTTCGCACGCGAAGGGCGGTTCGATCCGGCCCAGCACCGTCTCGATCAGCAGCCGTTCCATCGCCGCGTTGCCCGGTTTCATGCAGGCCAGCGACGCCTGGGCGCCCAACAGCGCGGCCGTTCCGTCGCCGAGGGCGTTTTCCGTGATGGCCGGCTTGCCGTTCTGGTACGTGTGGACGACCTCCGCCGTCGTCGCCGTCAGCACGGCGGCGAATCCCTCGACGGTCAGGTCGCCGATCGCGTGAGGCTCGTTGTTGCTGTGGGCATACTCATGCAGCACAACCCCGAACAGCTTCTCGAACGCGCTGCCCGTGGCGGTGTTGACCAGGTGTGCCGTGCCGTCCAGCCACGCGCCGGGCATGTCCACCACCACGCGCCCGCCGCCGGCGACGTAGTCGGTCATGATCTCCAACAGTTCGTCCGAGAGACAGATCGTCGCCGGCAGGTAGATCACTCGGTACCGCGGCGCGAGGCCCTTCTTCAGTTGCCGCAACGTCACGTGCTCCCACGGCACGTTGGCGTTGATCATCGCCCGTGCCGCGCCGATCCGCGCCTTCGTCGGTTCCATGCGATACCGGTCGCGGCCGGAACTGGCCAGCGCCGCCCACATCGCATCGTTCTCGAAACTCTGGTACAGCCCGACCAGGGGCTCCTTGTGCGCTTCCCACAGCTCGCGGCGATGGCGCACCATCGCCTGGCCCAACTGCCCCACGCGCCGCGCCCGCGCCGTCACTTCGTTGTTGCGGTCGCACAGGGCGTACTCGCCCGCTTCCCAACTCGCCTCGCGCGGATTCCAGCACCACAGGCCGAACCCCTTGAAGCCGGCGGCCAGGTACGAACAGATCAACTGCGAGAGCGTGCCCTCATGCATGGTGAAGGCCGGCTGCAGGTCGCGCGCCTCGGGCACGAACGGCACCTTCCCGCCGCCCGACCACCATTGCGGCCCGCCGGTCGACTCGATCGGCGCCGACCAGTTGCCCTTCGCCCAGTCGGCGCACATCGATGCCTGCATGTACGTCGGCCGCACCAGCTCGAACGCCACCTCTTCCAGGTGCCATCCCGGGTGCATCGACGGATAGAAGCAGCCGCCTTCGGCCATCAGGTCGGCGTACCCATCCATGTCGATACCCGAGGCCACGTGCGGCAGGAAGATGGACATCTCCCCGCCGGCGCGGACCGGCTCGCATGGATCGGCCGCGTGCGATTCGGCCATTGCTTCGCGCACGTCCCGAAGCTTCATGTCCGCACGGAAGCGCAGGATGTCGCACAGGTGACGGAACTCCCGGCGCGGGTACCGATCCCACTGCGCCGCCACATCCTCCCACGTCTCCCAGCGCGCCGCGAACCCGCCGTGGCTCGAGCTGTAGCAGTTCCACGCCCGCTTGAGCGCCGCCACGTCCCCGTACTTCGCACGGAGCCATTCGACGAAGCGCGCGGCCGCGCTGTCCGGAATCTCCGCGCCCTAAAGCACGTTCTGCCCCGGCACCGCGTTCGGATCATGCTTTGCCGGCAGAAACCGCCCGCCGCGCACCGGCGGCCGCGCCGCTTGCCGGTCCACGCGATCGTGCATCAACTGCTTCTGGTGCTCGAGCATCTTCGGATGCGCCATCGCCTCGTCCACATCCATGTCGGCCGGCAGCCCCAGCTTCGTCAGCAGTTGCGGCGAGATATCCTCCCAGCCGCCTTGGTCGTACCACCAGGGGCTGAGCCCCTCATCAATGGCCATGTGCTGCAGCTTCGGACGCGACGTGCCGGGGCAGGTCATCAGGCCCTTCAGGCACGTGAACCCCGCCTCCTTCATCGCGCGGAAGTGGCCGCGCACATCTTCTTCGCTCATGCTCGGCCACTGGATGAACACGCACCCGATGGGCATCGGCGCCAGCCGCCGCAACTCCCGCTTCATGGGCGTGTCGTGGAGCGAATCGTGCAGTTGATGAAGGTAGTCGTGTGGGGTGTCGGGCATCGGGCCGTTTCCTGTTGCTGAGTGTCGGGGGATGCAGTGTCGGCTTCGCCCGGCCGCGTGGCGGGCAAGCGAAGCAGCGACCGGGGGGGATCCAAACATACCGAATTCGCGGGAGCCTGTGCCAACGGTGGCCCCGGTTTGCCAATCAAGGCGACGCTTGCCGTCGCCGGCTCGCCGCGCGAAGCACCATCCGCAGCGACCGACAGAACCACGCCGGGAGTTCATCGACGCCCGGCCTCGCTGTGGGGAGCGGCGGTCGGCATTATCCGCGTGCATCCGTGTTCACCAGTGGTTCCAGATTTCGCGCCGTGTTGTGCGCAGATCGTGGCCCCAAGATTTTGTGGCATTTCCGAGCCGCGCAGATTTTCTTTCTTTCGGCCGCGCCGAGAGTTGCGCGGCTGGAGGGGGTGAAAACAGGCCATCTTGCGCGCGCCAGGGCGGCCCTTGGTCCTTATGTGGAAGGGCCCTTCGTGCGGCGGCGCGCGGCTGGGGGTTGGGCCAGCGGTGGCAGTGGCCGGCGTGGCGAGAGCCCGGCGCGGCGTGACGTCTGCAGCGGTGACTGAAACGTGCAAAACAATTAAGCGTGAACCGCCCTGAATACAGAATCATGCAGCAAACGACCCAAACCGAACGGAACCGAATGAAACGAGCCAAAACGGGCCCGAAAACCATGCACTTTTGCGCAATTTATTGGGCCAATATTTCTACGATAGCGCACTTTCCACCCCAAACCCGCGATTACGGCCCAGAAACGGAGCTGCCGGTTGCAACGAGCTAAGCCTATGTCGCTCGATGGTCCAAAACATTCAGAACCGTCAGCGTGGTTGTGCCAAGTTTCCACCCCTTGGCCGCCACGCCAGAGCGGCTCAGACCGTCACCCCCGCCAGCATCACCAGATCTTCTTCGATCTGGTCCATCGTGTACGGCCGGGACAGATCCAGCGGCAGGGCCACGCCGTGGTTGTGGTCCGAAGCGAGGATGATCATCGTGTCCCCTTGCCGCGCGTAGCCCATTTCTGCCGGCTGGTGGCCCATGAGGAACAGCTTGCAGTCCCAGCGGCCGGCCAGATCGTCGGCCTGCTGCTGCGACTGGTTGCGTCCCCAGACCATGCGATACGCGCTGCCGCCTTTGTGCAGGTCCTCGTCGGTCGGTACGCGGTCGACCACGGCGGCGTCGAACCGGGCCATGTCGTGCGGCGAGGGCAGCGAATGGCAGCAGAACAGGCCGTTCTCGCATCGCACGGCCAGGAGGTAGCTGCGGATGAACCCGAACATCGCCTCTCGCACGGCGTCGGCCTGCTCGTTGAAGATGTACTCGAGCCCGGTGTCGAACGCCTCGATCACGTTGGTGTTCTGCTTGAGGATTCCCACGCCGCAGAACTGCGCCAGGTCGTGGTTGGCCTGCAGGATGTGGACCTGCGCGGGGAAGTCGAGTTTGAGCGCGGCGACTCGAGCCAGCGTCTGGACGGACAGATCCATGCCGTTGAAGAAATTCGGGCCGTGGATGATCTCGTGGAGGATCAGGTGATGGTCGGTCGATTGGTTGAGTCGAGCGAGTTTGATCAGCCGCAGGAGGTTGGGCCCGTTGTCGTGCAGGTCGCCGGACATGAGGAGCCTGCCGGCCGCCTGCAGGTGGGTGGATCCGCCTTTGCGGGCTGGGTCGTGCAGGTTGGCCTCGGCGGCGCGACGGAAGAGGCCGATGACCGTCTCGGGGTCGCGCAAGTCGAGGTTGGCCCCCGGGATCGGCGTTTCTTCGCCGCTGCAATTATTCGAAAAGTGTTGCTCCATCGCCGGTATTGTGTCAGAATTGGGCGAACAGAACCAGCGAGTGACCGCACCCACCGGCGGCCCCGACCGCCGCGGCGGGCGCCGGGCCCTCGCTATGGACGGCCCGGTCGACCTCGCTGGCTGCTTCCGGTAGATCGCGTGGCGGTGTGGCGAGAGCGGGTGCATCGGGCTAACGTGATGGAAGGCTTCGGTTCGGCGTGTCCCCCGTTAAGGGAAATCGGCGGCCGACCGATGGCGGGATCTTCGGGGGAAACGGGAACGCCGCGTATGGCTGAAAAGACCCAAGCGAGCGGTCTGGACCAACTGCTCAGACGTGCTGGTCGCGGGGACCAGCAAGCGTGGCAGACGCTGGTCGAGATGTACTCCCGGCGCGTGTACGGGCTGCTGCTCAAGCAGTGCGGCGATCGCGAGTTGGCCGAGGAGATCACCCAGGAAACGTTCGTCAAAGTCGTCAGCCATATCGATCGCTACCACGAGCAGGGCAAGTTCGAGCCGTGGTTGTTCCGGATCGCGATGAACCGCCTGCGTGACGAGATGCGCCGCCGCAAGCGGCAGGCGCGACCGATGGACATGAGTTCCGGTCGCGGCGACGAAAACGAGGGCAGCGGGGCGGGGCTTTCCTGGCAGGCCGTGCAGGACAAGATTGTCGATCGCGACGAAATGGCCATCGGCGACCCGTTCGACATGGCGTCGCGCAAGGAGCAGGTCGAGCTGCTCAAGGAGGCGATCGCCAAGCTGAGCGACGCGGATCGGGAGATCCTCTACCTGCGCCACACGGCCGGGCTGAGATTTGCCGAAATTGCTGAGGTGCTGGAGCAACCCCTCGGTACGGTGCTCGCACGCGGGCATCGCGCGTTGGGGAAACTGCGAAAGTTGCTCACGCAGATGGAGGAGGCCGGCGCGCAAGGCGGCGGCTAGGAGTCGATCCAATCCCCGGGGAGCCCGCAGTTGTTCCATGGTGAAAACCCCGACGAACGAGTCCGGCCGCGCAAGGTCCGCGACGGTTACAGGTTTGGTTTCAGTAAATAAAGGAGCCCATGCAAGAAAGGCGAGCCGATGAACGCTACAAGATAGGGCGATACGGGTTGCGCCCGCGATGAGTAGACCGAGATGAACAGGGACGAACGAGAACAACTGGCCGAACTCGAAGCGCTTCTGGACGAGGCCCTGGCCCCCGCGCCGGCCCCGGAAGGGCTGAGCGATCGCGTGGTCGCCGCGACGGCCGACCGGGTGGATGCTCGCTTCGATTTCCTGCTCGGCGAAGCGCTCGCGCCGGACGAGGCGCCGCAGGGCATGGACGATCGCATCCTCGAACGCGTGATGGCGATGCACCAGATGCGCCATCCGCGTCCGCTGGCCCGCATCGGCGGGGCGATGCGCAGCCTGTCCGAGAGTTGGCGCGTCGCCGCGGCGGTTCTCATCGTCGTCGGGTACGGCGCGGCGATGCTGCTGAGCCTGTATCCCACGGCTGAGCCGCGCCCGATCGCCAGGACCGACGAGACGGCGGTGACCTTCGCCGCGGCCGGTCGGCAACTCGAATCGCTACGCCCGTTCATGAAGGTCGAGACGACGTACTTCGACGAGGGCGACCAGGAAGTCCAGGTGCTGGCGATGGACATTGATATGTCCCTCACCCAGTCGATCAATGACGGCCTGTTCACGCCGGATGAATCCGAGATGAAGTACGACGGCGGCGACGACTGGATGCTCAGCTACGGTCTGCCGTACGAACTGCTCTTCTGATCGACCGAAACGCCGGCGCTTCGGCTCGCCCGGTGTGCTCCAACAGAACTTCGTGGACGTATGTGCTTTCCGACATGGGAAGGAGTGCTCGATATGCAATGGTGGCAAGTCGAAGTCAACGGGATGCGGTCGTTGGCCGCAGTGTGTATGGCGATCGCTTTGCTGACATCGGTCAGCGCCGGTCGGGCGGCATCGGAAGACGGGGGCACGGCCGAGGACCGATCCGCGAAGGCAGAAGCGCCGGCACGTGATGGCGCGGCGCCGGAGAATTCCGGCGCCGATGGAGCCGCGGACGCAGACGATGCGAACACGACGTCGGGCGACGAGCCGGCGGCGCTGCCGACGCAGGATCCGAAGCAGTTGCGCCGCATCCTGCAGGTGCTGGCCGACATCGACGAGGCGCTGGCCGAGCAGATTCGCCAGCTTCAGGAAAGCGATCCCGATCTTGCGTGGAAGCTGCTGGAGCCGCACTTCGGGGAAGTCGGTCGGCTAGCGGACCTGCGTGAGCAGGATGAAACCGGCTACGAGTTGCGGGTGCAGGACATCGTGCTGGCCCATCGCAGCCAGGAGTTGACCGAGCAGATCCTCGAGGCCAAGTCGCGCGGCGACGGCGAAACCATGCGCGCCGCTGAGTTGACCCTGCGCCAGGTCGTCGCCCGGCACTTCGAGGTGCGCCAGCAGTTGCGTCAGCACGAACTGGCGCTCTACGAGCAGCGCCTGCAGCGCATGCGCGAAGCGGTGGCCGAACGTGAAGAGAAGCGTGACCGGATCATCGAAGCGCGGATGGAAGAACTGGTCGGGGAGAAGCTCCCGGGCTTCTGATGTCGGCGTCGTCGTGACGCCGCGGGCCCGGCAACCATCACACGTCGTCCTGGATCAGCCCCTGCGCTCTGGCACATTCGTCACACAGGCACTGGGTTCCCTCCGATGTCGGGAAATACCGGAACTCGCGATCGGGGGCGCTCTTGTCAGTGACGCCGCAGCCGGCGCACTTGTGGAAGATGCCGTCGGGATCCTCGGAGGTGTATTGCGGCTTGACCGTCTTGTACGTCTTCTTCATCGCGCCCGGCGCGGCTCGCAGAATGTCGCGCCCGAAGAACAGGAGGTAGTTGCCCAGGGCCGCGACAGTGGCGATGACAAACTGCCACTTGCCCATCCAGACAGCGCCGCCCAGTTCCAGCGCGTACATCACCCACGCGGCCGTCGCCAGCCACTTCGCCTTCACCGGAATAATCCCCATGAGCCGGATCACGTATTCCGGATACAGCGTCGCGAACGCCAGGAATACGGACATCAGCAGGTAGTAGTTGGTCGTCGGCGTGTTCGGGACGAGGAATGACGCGCCGACAGTCATGAAGTAGCCGACCAGCAGATACAGGTTGTACTTGAACGTCCCCCATTGGTTCTCCATCACCGTGCCGACAAAATAGAAGAACAGGACCGCAATGAAGATCCACAGCAGACTCATCGACCGGGGGATCAGGGCGAAGGTGATCAGGCGCCAGACTTCGCCCGCCATCACCTTGCTGGGCACGAGCGTGAGCATGTCGAACAGGCCGGGTTTGGCGACGCACGCGATGAACACCGTCACCTGCGCGAGGACCAGCCAGAGCGTGAGGTTCGGCACGGCCAGATGGCCGAATCGCATTTCCATCCGGTTCAGGAGCTTCACGGTGAATCCCTCACATCACGATGGCGGCCGTCACTACTTGTGGCCCTTCGGCCCTTCGCCCTCAAGGTATTTCGCGGCGATGGCTTGCTCAAGGTCGATCTCGTTGATGTTGGCCAGCGTGCACAGCCACGCCAGCACGTCGGCGAACTCCTCGGCCAGGTTCTCGCCGCCGGAGGTCGGCCCGCCCTGGCCGGCCGCCTTGTGCAGGGCCGTGGCCAGTTCCCCGACTTCCTCGACGAACCACATGAACGTCGCCGGCGTGCCGCGCGCCTTGTCCGTCTCGTAGTAGTGTTCACGGATGAACTGCTGAAATCCGCGTAGGGTCATGTCCGATGGCGATGGTTCCATAGGCCGCACATTGTAGGAGATGTGACGCGCTGCGGCAGCAGATGCGGTGTCCGCGAGGCGACAACAACGGTCGCCCCCACCAATCGCTCCCGCTAAGATGTCATGTATGCGACAAACCACGCTTCATATCGAGGACATGACGCACGACGGCGACCCTCAGCGTGTGCAGTCTTTCCTGCACCGGGTGCCGGGTGTCTCCATCGTCAACGTCGGCATACGCGGCGGCGAGGTCCGTGTCGTCTACGATTCGACGAAGGTGACGCCGCGCGAGATCCAGGCCGCCGTCGAAGCCGCGGGGTTCCACATCACACCGGAGGCGAATACGACCTCGCCATGATGACGCAGACGACACTGCAAGTGCACGGCATGCGCTGCGCCGGCTGCGTGGCTTCGGTTGAGAAGGGGCTGCGCAACACGCCGGGCGTGAGCGATGCCTCGGTCAACCTCGCCACGGGCGACGCGGTGGTAAGCCACGACAAGTCGCAGGTGGACGCCGCGCAGTTGGTGGAGGCCGTAAGCAAAGCGGGATACGAGGCCGAGGCGGGCGAAAGCGAAGCCGCGGGCGGGCACACGCATGAGACAGGCGATCTTTCGCTCAGGCAACTGCTGATCGCGGGGTTGGCGGCGGTGGCGATCATGGCGCTGGCGATGATCCGGCCGCACGCGAATTGGTCGCACTGGGTGCAGTTCGCCCTCGCGCTGCCGCTGCAAATCTGGCTCGGTCGACCGTTCTACAAAGGCGCGTGGCAGGCGGCCAAGAGCGGACGGGCGGAGATGGATACGCTTGTGGCGCTCAGCACGACGGTCGCCTTCGGCTACAGCGTGGTGGCGACCGTCGCGGGTTTCGGAACGGTCTACTTCGAGACGGCGGTGATGATCCTGGTGCTCATCGGGCTTGGGCGGGTGCTGGAAGGACGGGCACGCCGCCGCGCGGGCGACGCGATTCGCGGCCTGATGGAACTGCAGCCGGCTGAGGCCCAGGTCATCCGTAATGGCGAAACGAAGACGATCGCCGTCAGCGAGATCCGCCAAGGCGACCACGTGCGCGTGCGGCCGGGTCAACGCGTGCCGGTCGATGGCAAGGTGGTCGACGGCGAATCGACCATCGACAAGTCCATGGTGACCGGCGAGTCGGAGCCGATCGAGATCGGCAAGCACGATGAAGTCATCGGCGGCACGCTCAACCAGACCGGCGCGTTCACGGTGGAGGCGACAGCGACCGGCAAGAGCACGGTTCTCTCGCAGATCATCGAGATGGTGCGCCGGGCCCAAGCGAGCAAGGCGCGGATCCAGCGCATCGTCGATAGGGTGGCGGGGGTGTTCGTGCCGATCGTGGTGGCTATCTCGATCGTCGCCCTGGCGGGCTGGTGGATCACCGGTGAGCCGGTGTACGGCCTGCGGGCGATGATCGCGGTGCTGATCGTGGCCTGCCCATGCGCGCTCGGCTTGGCGACGCCGACCGCGATGATGGTGGGTACCGGGCTCGGGGCGAAGCACGGCATACTGATCAAGGACGCCTCCGTGCTCGAGCGGGCGGGCCAGTTAACGCACGTCATCCTGGACAAGACGGGGACGCTGACGGTGGGCCGCGCTTCGGTGAGCGATGTGAAACGGATCGAGTACGCGTCCAACGGGGGCGAGGACGGGGCGGGACTAAGCGAGGAAGAGATTCTGCAACTCGCGGCTTCGGTCGAGACCTCCAGCGAACACCCGCTGGGCAAGGCGCTCGTGAATTACGCGTACGAGCGGGGGATCGAACTGAGCGACGTGAGCGATTTTCAAAGCATCACCGCCGGTGGCGTGCGCGGCAAGGTGGATGGCCACGAAGTCGTCGTCGGGCGATTTCAGACATTGCGCGAGGAGGGGGTCAGCGATCTCGACGAAGTGAAGCCGCAGTGGCAGCAGCATCTTGAAGAAGCGCGCACGGCGGTGATGGTGGCGGTGGACGGCCGCGCGGTGGCGCTGATCGGGTACAACGACACGATCAAGCCGGAAGCCGGTGACATCGTCGCGCGGCTGCATAAGGCGAAACTCAGGGTCACCATGATGACCGGCGACCACGAAGCCGCGGCGAAACGCGTGGCGGAGCAGGTGGGCATCGACGATGTCATGGCCGAAGTGGTGCCGAGCGAGAAGCAGTCGAAGGTCGAATCGCTGCGCAACGAGGGCAAGGTGGTGGCGATGGTGGGCGATGGCATCAACGATGCGCCCGCGCTGGCCGCAGCGGACCTGGGCATCGCCATGGGCGGCGGCGAGGAGGGCAAGGGCGGCGGAACCGATATCGCAATGGACGCGGGCGACGTGGTGATCGTTGGTGGCCAGTTGGTCGGCGTGCCTCGCGCGATTTCACTCAGCCGCGCGACGATGCGGCGCATCTGGATCGGCCTGTTCTGGGCCTTCATCTACAACTTGGTGCTGATTCCCTTCGCCGCGTTCAATATCATCCACCCGATGATCGCCGCCGCGGCGATGAGTCTGAGCAGTGTGAGCGTGGTGGGTAACGCGCTGTACCTGAGATGGAGTTGGAAGCCGGACAAGTCCTATTGACGCATGAATAGTTCATTCCATCAGGCCTTTCCGGCCGATAGCTTGG
>CAZHJL010000015.1:0-73624 GCA_964532795.1 uncultured Phycisphaeraceae bacterium
GGGATCCTACGGATGGTTATCGGCTCAAGTGAGCCTTTTGAGATAGTTACTAAGCGGCCTGATCGCCGCGCAACGCCGTGATGTGGATCAGTGACAGGATGCTCAGCCGGTCGGCCGCGGGATCGGCCAGCACCAGCCGGCTCGGAAGCAGAATCGCGAACTCAGGATGTCGCACATGATGGACTTCGCCACTGGACATCCGCACCTCGAATGGCTCGAAGGGCCGGCGACTGAGCAGTTCCCTCACCGTTTCGCTGTTCATGCTGGTATTGTAGCTGCGATGCCGCTCACGACGACGGCCTGAAGTGTCAGAACACGGCACTCCTTTGGATACAGAACCGCCCCATGCCCACCACAGCCACCATCACCAGCATCGACAACCCGCGCATCGCCGGGGTGTGCAAGTTGCGCAAGAGCCGCGAGCGCCGGGCGAGCGGGCTGTTCGTCGCGGAGGGTTGGCGCGAGGTCGTCCGGGCATTCGCGGCCGGGCTGGCGTGCGACCAGTTGTACTTCAGCCGCGCGTTGGCCGGCGATGCCGCAGTGTTGTCATCGCTGCTCGACGAGGCCGTGGCACGTGGCGTGCAGCCGTGGGATGTCGCGGCCGCGCCGTTCAGGAAGATGTCGTACCGTGATCAGCCCGAGGGTGTGCTCGGGGTCTTCGCCCAGCCGCGATGGTCGTTGGAGGACCTACCGGCAATCGATCGCGGCCTGTGGCTGGTGGCGGTGGGCACGGGCAAGCCGGGCAATCTCGGCGCGATGGCCCGCACCGCCGCGTCGGCGGGGGTGTGCGGCATGCTGGCGGTGGATGGCGACGTGGACATCTTCAACCCCAACGCCATCCGCGCCTCGACCTGCGCCGTCTACACGTTGCCGGTCGCCGCATGCGACACCGCGGAAGCGATCGAGTTCCTCCGCGGCCGGGGCATCCAGATCGTCGCGACCAGCCCGCAAGGCGAGCGCTCCTATGATGAGGCGGACCTGACCGCCGCCGTCGCGATCGTCATCGGCCCGGAAGACCAGGGCCTCGATGAGAGGTGGCTTGAGGCAGCGCGGCGGGATGGCTTGATCGTGTCGATCGACATGCCCGGCGCAGCGAAGTCCGGCGTGGACTCACTCAACGCCTCGAACACCGCGGCGATCATGCTGTTCGAGGCCGCGCGTCAGCGCCGTCAACATGGAAACGTTCTGTGATCAGGAGCCGGCGATGAACGAGACATCGTGGAAGAGCGACCTGCAGAAGACCGCCGCGCGGCTGGCCGAGGCGACCGGGCACGCGCCCGCCGTGCTCGACGACCGGATCGAACTGCCGGTGACAAGCGTCGATGCGCAGGCCTGCTACTTCGTCACCATGGATGGAGCGTCGCACCAGATCGCCGTCGGGTTTTCCACGACCGATCGCTGGCTCTCCCAATCGATCGAGGCGGACTTGATGTTCCGCGGCGACGACATAGAAGACCTGCTGGCCGAGGAATTGGCTGACCAGGGGTACGCCGGTCGGCTGCAAATCGAGCACTACCGGGACGATACCAAGCGGTACGTGTTCCGCTCGCTGCTGCCGGACCAGGAAGGCGACATACCCCAGGAATCGATTGTCTCGGTGATCAAAGCCTATGCCGCGTGCTTTGCGGATCTGGGCGACCTTCGTGAGGAATAAGGTTTGTGGATGCGTGTACAACTTGCCCATCTTGACTTGTCGCAACCGATGTGGTTTACTCAGCATAAGTTCGCCGAAGGTCCAGCTTTTTCCTTTGGTTAGCGATCATCGAGCAGGCGGTCTGAAGTAGCTCGATGCGGGGTCGGTCAGGTGGAAATGCGGCAGCGACTGGGGCACGCGCAGTTGACCGGCGGTCCCTGGTTGCAGAAAGGTCTTGACATGCGCGTCTTCATGCTCGGCTGGGAATTCCCGCCCTTCATCAGTGGGGGGCTCGGCACGGCCTGTCACGGCCTGACCAAAGCGCTGAGCAAGAAGAATATCGAGGTCACTTTCGTTCTGCCCAAGTCCGTCGGCACCGATTACGAAGCCCCAAGCCACGTCCAGTTGCTCTCACCGCAAGCACCCCAGGCGGCCGCCGGCGACCGCTCGCCGGAAAGCGTCGCCAGCACCTACCGATACAGCCGCCAGACCGAACCCGAATTCGAGAACGTGACCTTCAAAGCCGTGCCTTCCCACGTCCCGAATCCGTACGCCGGCTCAAACCCCAAGCCCGGCGCCGAGCGCACCGGCAGAGCGCCGCGTGCGGCGGCCGAAGCGCCGATCGGCTTCCTCGGCAACTGGACGCAGCCTACACCCGGCCATAGCGGCAACAACGACGGCCCACACTTCGTCCCCGGGCAGGGCCTGCACTACGGCGGCGACCTGCTCAACGAAACCCGCCGCTATGCCGGCCTGTGCGTCGACCTGGCGCGCGGCGCCGATTTCGACGTCATCCACGCCCACGACTGGCTGACCTACCCCGCGGGCCTTGCGGTGGCGGCCATCACCGGCAAGCCGCTCGTCGTGCAGGTCCACTCCACGGAGTTCGACCGGTCCGGTGAATCGATCAACTACCAGGTTTACGACATCGAACGGCGCGGCTGCATCGGTGCGATCCGTGTCATCGCCGTCTCGCACCTGACCAAATCGATCCTCGTGCGCCGCTACGCGATCCCCGAGAGCAAGATTGATGTCGTCTACAACGGCGTGGAGAACATGCACATGGCCCCCTGGCAGCCGCGCACCGCGATTCGCAAGGGCGACAAGATCGTGCTGTTCCTCGGACGCATCACGATGCAGAAAGGCCCAGAGTATTTCGTGCAGGCAGCCAAGCTCGTGGCGGACAAGATTCCCAATGCGAAGTTCGTCATGGCCGGCTCCGGCGACATGGCGCCGGACGTGGTCGAGCTTGCCGCGGAAGTCGGCCTCGGCGATCGCCTGATCTTCACCGGCTTCCTGCGCGGACCGGATGTGGACAAGGTTTTCAAGATGGCGGATGTGTACGTGATGCCGTCGGTGTCCGAACCATTCGGCATCGCCGCGCTCGAGGCAATCAGCCACGACGTGCCGGTGATCCTCTCCAAGACTTCCGGGGCCAGCGAGGTGCTGACCCACGCTCTGAAGGTCGACTTCTGGGACACGAACGAAATCGCCAACAAGATCGTCGCCGTCCTGAAGCATCCGCCGCTTTCATCCACCCTTCGCGAACAGGCCGACTTCGAGGTGCGACAACTCACCTGGGACGGCGCGGCCGAAAAATGCGCCCAGACCTACCGCCGCGCCGTTGAGACGATGCCGGTCTGATCCACGCGCCGGGGAACGCAACCATGTCAGACACCACGCTGATCGATGTCCTCAATCGCCAGTTCGCCAAGGTGCACAGCATGCTCCGCGACGCGGCGGAGAGCTGCCCGCCCGATCAGTGGCGCACCGCGGAGCCGACTTTCTTCGCCCCCGCGCGGCTGGCGTTCCACCTCGTGCAGGCCACGGACTTCCACCTCGACCCCGATCCCAAGGCCTTCGACTGGAATCGCTTTGGATTCGACTGGGAGGAAGCGCCGCCGCAGATCCTGCCGGACGCCGCGCAGTTGACGGCGTACCTGGATGAAGTGGAAGCCAAGGTCAACGCGCGGCTGGCGTCGCTCGGCCCCGAAGGCCTGCTCGGCCCGGACTACGCCGGCTTCTTCCCGACCGCTCTCGACCATGTCCTTTACACGCTCCGACATGCCCAGCATCACACCGGTCAGATCAATGCGGAACTGAAGCGAAGGGGGCTGAAGGTTGCCGGATGGCGGTGATCGCACAGGCCGCCATGGTGTCGCTTCGCAATCCACGTCCTGCCTGCTATATTCCGGCCATCTCATAGGTTGCGCTACGTCGCTTCGACTCCCGCAAGGAACCATGATTGATGAGCACGCCTCAAGCCCCTCGTCGCCCTAACCGTTCGTCTCGCATCCGACGCTGGATCATCATTGTGACGCTTCTATGCACGATCGGCGCGGTGTTGGTTGCCAATGCGTCTCTGCTCGGAGCATCAGACGCGCAGGACGCCGTCCAAGCGGAGTATGAGATCGCCGCAGCCACGCCCGTGCGACTTGAAGTGCAAGAGGCGGCCAGCATGCCACGCGTTCCGCATGGTGCGGTGACGCAGGTGGTCGACGGGAAGCTGACGATCTTCGGCGGCGTTGACGCCTGGCCTTCTGATTCCGACTTCTCGAATGCGAGTTTCAACGGCGAGTGGCGCCAACTGCGCTTCGGGAAGGAGCAAACATCTCTCGCCACCCGTTTGATGCGGACATTCCGCATTACGCACTCGCAGGAGGTCCCATCGTTCGCGTGGGAAACCTTCGCCGCGACGAATATCCCCGAGGCTGATCTGAACGTCGCCTACAGCGCTGCCACGGCGCACAACGGTTGGCTGATCGTGGCTGGGGGGATCACGTCCAAGGGGGTGACCGCCCAGGTGTTTGCCCTCCGACTGAAAGGCGAGGCCGATGCGGAGGAAGTCGAAGCTGTCCTCCTGCCGACGCTTCCGCGCCCCACGGCGCTGGCCGGGGCTGTCGTCAAGGACGGGGTGCTGTACGTCGCGGGTGGCATACGGGATCTCAGCGATCCGCAGCCGCTGGCTGATGTCTTCTCGCTCGAAATCAAGAGTTTGCTATCAGACGACAAGGAAGCAACGCAAGAGGAAACACCCGAGTGGAAGCCCCAGTCACTCGCGCTCAAGCAGCCGGGGGATCCCGGTGAGCCGCCCAACGCGCTCCAAGGCGGCGTTATCCGCCCCCTGCTCCTGCTGCGTAAGGATGATATCGCCAACCGGGATGCCATCTACATCCTCGGCGGCTGGACACGTGATGTGGCAAGCGGCCAACTCGTTCCAAGCCGCGGCGTGTGGAAGTACCTCGACAAGCCGCCCCAGCGCGCCGGCTGGTTCGCCATGGCCCCCGCCCCGGAAGGCACGTTGCTGACCAGGGCATCGGTGCTCGGCCAATCGCACATCCTGCTCTTTGGCGACGCCAATCGACCGCCCGCATCAGGCCTGGGCCAGGCGCTGGGACGCGAGGGCGCGGCGTCCACCTTGCTGTATCACACCTTCACCAATCGCTGGGTCGATCTGGGTTGGGAACACGAGGTGATTAACGACGCCACACCTGTCTCAATCGATCCATGGCTCGCCATACTGCCTGCCTCGGACGCCACCAACCCTAAGCTACTCGTCGCGGTCATCCGCCATAGCGAGTCGCTCTTTCACTACCTCGACTGGACGATGATCGCCATCTACATCATCGCATTGCTCGTGATCGGCGGCTACTTCGCAAGGAAAGAAAGGAACACGGAGGATTACTTCCTCGGCGGTCGAAAGGTACCGTGGTGGGCGGCCGGGCTTTCGATCTACGCCACCGGCATCAGCGCGATCAGTTTCATGGCGATCCCCGCCAAGACGTACGCGACGAACTGGACGTACATTTCCCAAGGCATCCTGCCGGTGCTGGCGACATTCATCGTTGCGTACCTGTTCGTACCGCTTCTTCGACGACTGAACATCACCACGGTGATGGAGTATCAGCACAAGCGATTCGATGCATCCATCCGCCTGCTGGCCAGCGCGTTGGTGGTCACAGGGCAGGTGATGGGCCGCATGGGTGTTGTCCTGATGCTCCCATCGCTTGCCCTGTCCGCCGTCACGAATCTGCCGCTCGGCGTCTGCGTTCTGATCATGGGCGGCCTGGCGACCGCGTACACCGTTGCCGGCGGCATCAATGCAGTGATATGGACGGACGTGCTGCAGGTGGTGGTCGTCTTCGGTGGTGCCGTGTTGGCGTTCTTCATCATCGCGGCTGGCACGGAGGGCGGTTTTGGCGGGATGATCGATATCGGCAGCACCTACGGAAAATTCGAGTCATTTGACTTCGCGTTGGATTTCACATCGGCGACCATCTGGGTTTTCCTGCTGTGGGGTCTGAGCGACCTCGTCGGCGCGCGCATGGGACAGGAGTACATGCAGCGCGCGTTCTCTACGGAGGGCGTAAAGAGCGCGCGGCGATCGCTCATCGTCTGCGCCATCGTCTCCATCCCCGGGACGCTTATTTTCTACAGCCTCGGCAGCGCCCTCTTCGGCTATTACCATACCCATCCCGATGAACTCAACCCGGTGCTTGGCACAGATGCCACGCTCCCACTGTTCATCGCCCAGAAACTCCCGATCGGATTGGCCGGTCTGGTCATCGCGGGTCTCTTCGCCGCCGCCATGTCCACGCTCGACAGTGGCATGAACACGGTCTCGACCATCATCGTAACCGACTGGTACGGTGTGTTCGGCAAGAAAGCCGACGAGCGGACCCGGCTGCGCGCGGCGCGCATCGTCACATTGGCCGCCGGGATGCTTGGGACCGGCATGGCGCTGTACTTCGGCGCTCTGAACATCCGCAGTCTGTGGGACACGTTCATCGAGATTTCCGCACTGATCGGCGGCGGTTTTGGCGGTGTGATCCTCCTGGGCCTGCTGACCAAGCGCGCCTCAGCCTTCGGCGCCTGGGTCGGCATCGTTGCGGGGGCCGCGACGATGTGGGCGATCAAGTTCCATACCGACACCAGTGTTTTCATCTACGGCACGCTGGCGATGACCGTGTGCATCATCGTCGGCTACATCGCCTCCCTCATCGTCCCCAACCGCAAGCCGCTTGACGGACTGACCATCTGGACGATGAAACCTGCTGAGGACTGACCGCCCGCATCGGCGGTTATGGGTCGCGCAGTGGCCGGCGAAGGGCCGTCGCAGACCCCGGACGGTCTGTATGGGTTAAGTCAGTTATGCAGCGCGTCGATAGTGGAACGGGGACGGTCTGCGCGGATGATCGTCGGCGGATCAAGGAGCATTGGACTGTGCGCATCCTATTGCTATCCGACCTGCATTCACGCGGCGGCGCGGCGGTGGCGGCCGGGCGTCTGAAGCAGGCGCTGGCCGAAGCCGGTCACACCGTCGGCTGGGCCGCGGCGCAGGTCGATCACTTCGGGCCCGACACCTTCCAGTACGACGACGGGCCGCTGCCCGGCTACGTCGCGCGGCAGGTCGCGCGTCGGTTCGTCCCCGCGATGGCCACGAAACTCCAGCGGCAACAGCGCGTGCAGCGCATCACGCAGATCATTGAGAAGTTCGCCCCCGACATCATCAGCGTGCACAACCTGCATTTCGCCGACCTCCCGCCCGAACTGCCCGCCACGCTCTCCAAGCGATGGCCGGTCGTGTGGACCATGCACGACATGTGGGCCTTCACCGGCGGCTGCTCGCACGCGCATGACTGCCCCCAGTTTACGGACCAGTGCGGCGCAGACTGTCCGTATCACGAGGAGTATCCGAAGCAAGACCCGCAACGCGTGGCGGGCGCATTCCGCCAGCGGCAGCGCGGCTTCGCGAATGCGGGACGCCTGGGCTTCGTCTCGCCGTCGAAATGGCTCGCCGGTGAGGCCAGTCAGAGCATGATCCGTGATATGCCCATCGAGGTGATCCCGCACGGGGTCGACCTGACGGTGTACCGCCCCGTCGATCGCGCCGCGGCGCGGGCCGCGCTCGGCCTGCCCATGGATCGGCCCGTCATCATGACGGCGGTGCCGCTGAACAACCCGCAGAAAGGCATCCGTTATCTCGGCGAGGCGCTGTTCGCCTGCGATGGGCCGGACATCGCTTGCGGGACGCTCAGTTCAATCTCGCGCCGACAGATTCTCTGGCTGTCAGCCGGGCGCGGCGACCCGCCGGACTTACCGGGTTACGTCGAGCATATCCCGCTTGAGCATGTGGGCGACGAACGCCTGCTCGCGCTGGCATACAACGCGGCGGACGTGCACGTGCTGCCGACGCTGGTGGACAACCTGCCGAACGTGCTGATCGAGGCCGCCGCCTGCGGCACGCCGAGCGTGGCGTTCGATCGCGGCGGCGTGAGCGAGGCCGTGGTGCGCGACGAGACGGGATGGGTGACGCCCGTCGGTGACGTCGCGGCACTGGCGAAGGCGATCAACGCCTGTCTCAAGCTCTCAGACGATCAGAAGCGGCACTGGCGCACGCGCTGCCGCGCATATGCCGCCCAACACTGGAACCTCAAGCTGCACGCCCATCGCTACCAGCGATGTTTTGAGCAGGCGGTCGGCGAATCACCATTGCGGGAGGCGGCATGAGTGCGCGGCCTCGCATCTCGATCGTGACGCCGGTCTACAACGGCGCGCGGTTCCTCGATCGCACCATTGAGAGCATTCACGGCCAGGGATATCCGAATCTCGAGCACATCGTCGTGGACGGCGGTTCGGAGGATGGCAGCGTCGAGATCATCCGCCGCCATGCCGACAAGCTGACATGGTGGTGCAGCGAGCCGGATCGCGGCATGTACGACGCGATCAACAAGGGCTTCGCCCGCAGCACGGGGCAGATCATGGCGTGGCTGAACAGCGACGATCTCTACACGCCTTGGGCGCTCTCGACGGTCGCGCAGATCTTCTCCGAGCAGGAGGAGGTCGAATGGTTGACCTCGCTGTTTCCGATGGTCTGGGACGAGGATGACCGGGCCGCGCGGTGCCGGCAGCGCGCCGCCTTTACGAAGCGCGGGTTCATGCGGGGCGAATACCTGCCCTTCGGTCGTTGGTACGCCTCCGGCGCGATTCAGCAGGAGACGACGTTCTGGAGACGGTCACTGTGGGAACGGGCCGGCGGCCGGCTGGATGATTCGCTCAGACTGGCGGGCGACTTCGAGCTGTGGGCGCGCTTCTTCGAGCACGCACCGCTCTACGGCGTGGACACGCCGCTCGGCGGCTATCGCAACCACGATGGACAACTCATGGCCAACTATCGCGACCAATACCTGCAGGAGGCCGAGGCAGTCCTCGCCAGACATGGCGGCAGACGATACGGGCGATGGTCGGCTGCACTTGGGCGTTGCGTTCAACACATGCCGTGGCGGATGCGCCGACTGACACAATGGCTGCCATTCCTCCGCGCCCAGACCAAGTGCGTCAACAGGCAATCGCGCGGTGGCTGGTCGGTGGTGCGGATTTGACACGACTCTACAGCGGAAGACAGATGAGCGACTGGCCACGCATCTCAATCGTCACACCCTCGTTCAACCAGGCGCCCTTCCTGGAGGCGACGATCCGCAGTGTGCTCGACCAGCAGTACCCGAATCTGCAGTACGGCGTCGTTGACGGACAGTCGACGGACGGGTCGCGGGCGATCATCGAGCGGTATCGCGAGCAGCTCGATTTCGCCGTCATTGAGCCGGACGGAGGTCAGTCCGAAGCGATCAATAAGGGCGTGAGGCAATGCGATGGCGAGATTGTCGGCTATCTCAATTCGGACGACACATTGCTGCCCGGCGCGCTGGAGGCAGTCGGGCGCCACTTCCGCGCGCATCCCGAGTGCGTATGGCTGGTCGGGGTGTGTCGAGGCATTGACGAGGATGGCCAGTCGTTCAAGGAAATGCGCCCGTCCGGCCGGTTCACGCCGGAAGGTATTCTCCTTCGCAAGGCCGGTGAACTGGAGATCCCGCAGCCAAGCGTCTTCTGGCGACGGCGGCTGTTCGATGAGGTCGGCCTGTTTGATGAAAGCCTGCACTACACCATGGACTTCGACCTGTGGTGCCGCCTGGCGTGCGCCGGTTGCCGCCCGGCGTTCATCGAGACGCCGTTGGCCACCTACCGCTTCCACGGCCAGAGCAAATCCGTGACCGCCTCGTCGCGCTTCGTCGAGGAGCACCTTCGCGTCGAAGCCCGTTACCGCAGGCACCTGTCGCCGGCCGACCAGGTGCGGCACTGGCGTCGCAGCGGCTACGTTCGGCGGATGCTTGCCGCCCAACGGGGACGCGATCACCTGTGGCGGGAGGTGATACGTCGACCGTGGTGGCTCGGGTCGCAACAGGTGCGACAGGTTCTTTTCACTTCCCAGGCGGCATGAGCGATCTGTTCAGCCGCGCTTACTCGACCCGGCACGGGTTGCTGTGATACAGTGTCAACATGTCACCATCGCTGCGATTTCAGGGCGTGATCTTCGACATGGACGGCGTGCTGTGCGATTCAGAGCCGTTCATCTGCGAGGCCGGCTGCCGCGTGCTGCGCGAACGGTACAAAGCCGACGCCCAACACAGGGATTTTCGGCCGTTCACCGGCATGGGCGATGACCGCTTCCTGGCGGGCACCGCGGCCACGCTCGGCATCAGCGTCAAGCTGCCGGAGGACAAGGATGCGATGTATGCGATTTACCTGGATCTGATCAGGGACCAGCTCCAGCCGCTCAACGGCGCCAAGGGCTTTGTGGAGGCCTGCCGCCAACGCGGCCTGAAGGTGGCGGTGGCGTCGAGCGCCGACCGCATCAAGGTCGATGGCAACCTACAGCAACTGGGCCTGCCGCCGGCCATGTTCGACGCGGTGTTGACCGGCAGTGACGTGACGCACAAGAAGCCGGACCCGGAAGCCTTCCTCAAGGCGGCGGATCGCATGGGGTTGCCGGCCAACTGCTGTATCGTCATCGAGGATGCCCCCAGCGGCATCCGTGCGGGCAAGAGCGCCGGAGCGCGCTGTCTGGGCATCACCAGCAGTTTCAGTGAGCAGGAGTTGCTCGATGCGGGCGCGGACTTCACCGCGCCGGACCTGGCCCATGTGCCCGGCGCGCTGTTCGATGACAACTGACCAGGGAGTGACGCGATGAAGAAACTCGTGATCGGACTGGTGCTCGTGTTGGCGCTTGCCGTCGCCGCGATGGTCGTCCTGCCAATGCTGACCGGAGATGGCGGCCGGCCCGACCGGAAAGCCGAGCTTCAGTTCATCTCCAGCGACAGCCTGCACACGCTCGACCCCCACCGGTCGAGTTGGATGGTGGATTTCCGCATCCTGCGAGGTCTGTTCGAAACGCTGGTGCTGGTCAACCCCGAGACCGGCGACTTCGAACCGGGCGTGGCGGCGGTGCCCGGCGCGGATGACATCTCGGCCGACAAGCGGACCTACACGTTCCACCTGAATCCCGAGACGCGGTGGAGCAACGGCCGGCCCGTCACGGCCGAGGACTTTCGCTTCGGCTGGCGACGCGCGCTGATGCCGGACACCGCTTCCGATTACTCCTACCTCCTCTGGTATATCGAAGGCGCCAAGGATTGGTACGAACTGCGGCGTCGCGACCTGGAAGCCTATGCCGCTGACGAAGCCGGCCAGAGCGAAGCGGCGGCCAAGGCCCTGTATGAAAAGCATCTCGCGCAATTCGATGAGATGGTCAGTCTGAAGGCGCCCGATGAGCACACGTTGGTGGTCACGCTCGAGAAGCCGATCCCTTACTTCCTGCACGTTGCGGCATTCCCGACGCTGAGCCCGTTGCATGAGCCGCATATGGACGGATTCAAATCCGGCCCCGACGCCGCCACCGGGCGCATCCGTTACGACCCCACCTGGATCGAACCGGGAAACGTCGTCTGCAACGGGCCTTATATCCTCAGCGAATGGAACAAGCAACGCGACCTGCTCCTGACCGCGAACAAGCACTACTGGAATCGCGATGCGGTCAAGAGCAAGAGCGTACACATGAAGGTCAACAAAGACCCGGGCAATGCGCAACTGGCGATGGCCCAGGGCGACGCCGACTGGTGGGCTGATGTGCCTTCGACGAACCTGATCGCCTTCGAGCTGGTCACCGCGGCTCGCGCGGGCAAGCGCAATGATGTAAGCCATTACCCCGTCGCGGGCACCTACTTCCTCGAGTTCAACTGCCTCGATGAACTGGAGCCGGGCAAGCCGAATCCCCTGGCCAAGAAGCAGGTCCGACAGGCGCTGTCGCTGGCGATCGATCGGCAGGCTTTGGTCGACACCATGATCCGCGGCGGCCAACCGGTGGCCCGAACGTATGTGCCGCCGGGCTTCGAAGGCTACAGGCCTGCCGTCGAGGCCGGCCCGACGTTTGATCCGCAGCGCGCCCGCCAACTGCTCGCACAGGCAGGTCACGCGGGTGGAAAGGGCATGGGCGGCCTTCGCATCCTGATCGCCAGTGAGCGCAAAGGCGACCAGGTCATGTTTCAGTTCGTCGCCGAACAGTGGCGCACCCACCTGGGCATCGACGTCACGGCTGATCAGAAACCGTCCAAGCTCTTCGGCGAACTACGCAAAACCCAGCAGTACGCCATCGCCCGGGGCAACTGGTTCGGTGACTATCCCGATCCGACCACTTTTCTTACCAAGTACCTGTCGGACGGCAACAACAACGACGCGAAGTGGGCCAACGAGCGCTACGACCGACTGGTCGAGGAAGCCGACATGGAACTGCATCCCGCCAAGCGGATGGAGATGCTGCGCCAGGCCGAGGCCCTCCTGCTGGAGGAAGCGCCCATCGCGCCATTGTTCCGTTATGTCTGGGTTGAGATGTATGACCCTGAACGTGTCAAAGGGCTCTCGCAGGACATTCTCGTGCGACAGCGACTCGATCTGATCGAAGTCACGCCGCCATCCACGGACTGATCCCATGACGCGCATGATCGCTTCACGCCTGATTCAGGCTCCATTGATCATCGCGCTGGTGTTCATTGTCACGTTCGCGCTCATCTGGTCCGTGCCCGGTGATCCGCTGATCGGTGAGAAAGGCTCAGGCGAGCAGGACCTCGAGAACAAGTTGAGGCAGTACAATCTCCACAGCCCATGGGCATTCCTTGAAGCCTACCTGACTGGGATATTCATCGGCACGGAGAAGCACAGTCCGCCGCACCTGGGTTTCAGCCTGACCAGTGAATCGCTAACGGTGAACGAGTTGTTAGCCGACCGGCTGCCGATCAGTGTGTCGCTCGGTCTGGCGGCCCTGGCGCTGGCCTTGACCATCGGACTGGTCAGCGGCGTGATCGGCGCCGCCTGGCCGGGCTCCCCGCTCGACTGGACGAGCCTGTCGCTCGCGCTGCTCGGGGTGAGCCTTCCCGTCTTCGTGACGGCGACCGCCCTGCTGCTGGCATGCGCCGCGATTCTCAACTGGGTGCCGACGGCTGACATGACCTGGCCACAGGGCAGCATCGTTTCCGCACAGTGGTGGTCGGGGTTGGGCACGTTGTTGAGGCAGATGGCGCTGCCGGCCCTTGCACTGAGCCTTGCACCGGCGGCGTACATCGCAAGACTGACGCGCCTGGGACTGGCCGATGTGCTCGGCAGCGACTACATCCGCACCGCCCGGGCCAAGGGCGTCAGCAAGCCGGACGTACTGCTCAAGCACGCGCTGAAGGTCGCTTTCCTCCCGGTGCTCAGTTTCCTCGGGCCGGCCGCCGCGGCGACATTGACCGGCTCGTTCGTCGTCGAGGAGGTATTCAACATCGGCGGCATGGGCCGGACTTTCGTGGCCGCGGTGAACAACAAGGACCTCACCGTGCTCCTGGGCGTGGTCGTGGTCTATGCCACCATGCTGGTCGTCTTCAACCTCATCGTGGATATCGCCTACGCATGGGTCGATCCGCGGATCGAGGTTGATACTCAATAGGCGGCGTCCCCTGCACCCATCCCGCAACGCCCCGCTCGCGTGGCATCGGCCGACCGATCAGTCCGTTGATTTGAACGGCGGAAGGGGAGTTGATACACTTCCCGCCCTGCGAACGCGACGGTATCACGCCGGCGAAGACAACCCTACCGGGCATCCCGGTTGTAAGTATCTGGGCGATAGCGGTTTCCGGCCAGGCGCGCCGGTGGTCCGGCAACGGGTTGATCGTCCTGATGCCGACGTCGCGCTGCAGACGGACGCGGACCAGCCGAACGGTCCGCGAGGCCCGCAACCGCCACGCAGGAATGCCCCGCCTGACACTGACCGTGCCGATGGAACGCCGAGCCGTGCCGCGCTGAGCCGACCACGGCGGCTCTTCACCGGCGCAACACCCGGCATGAGATTCCCGGTATCATCCGTGTCCTCATTCGCGCTGATTGGCGCGCCGCTCAGGGATAGCCAACCGCCATCCGCCACAAGGAGTCGCAGGATGATCCAAGCCAAGGCCATCAACCACATTGGCATCGCCGTCGAAAGCATCGACGACCAGCGCGCCTTCTACGAAGAGACGCTCGGCGCAAGGTTCGAAAGCGTTGAGGAAGTACCCGACCAGCAGGTGAAAGTCGGGTTCTTTCTTGTCGGGCCGGAGGGCGCGCAGGTGCGGCTGGAGCTGCTCGAACCCACGGGCGATGACTCGCCGATCGCCAAGTTCCTCGAAAAGAGGGGGCCAGGCCTGCATCACGTCGCCTACACCGTGGACAACATCCAGGCGCGTCTCGATGCCCTCAAGGATGCCGGCGTTCGACTGATCGACGAGTCTCCGCGCCCCGGGGCGCACCACACGCAGATCGCGTTCCTCCATCCCAAGAGCAGTCACAGCGTGCTGACCGAGTTGTGCCAGCCGCAGGAGAGCTGAAGACCATGGCCGAGAACGAGAGCCCGGCGTTCCGCACGATGGCGGACCGCATCGAAGAACTGAATCAGAAGCGCAAAGCCGTGGCCGAAATGGGCGGCGAGCAGCGTATTGAGACGCAGCACGGCAAGGGCAAGCTCACGGCCCGTGAGCGCCTGGGTCTGCTCGTCGATCCGGACAGTTTCCAGGAGATGTACGCGTTCGCGAAACACCGCTGCACGTCGTTCGGCATGGAGGGCAAGGAGGTGGCGGCCGAGGGCGTCGTCACCGGGTGCGCGGCGATAGACGGGCGGCTGGCTCACGTCGCCAGCCAGGACTTCACTTCCGTCGGCGGCACGGTCGGCGAGGTGCACGCGAACAAGATCGTGGACATGATGCAGGGCTCGCTGAAAACCGGCAGTCCATTCGTCTTCATCAACGACTCCGGCGGCGCTCGCATCCAGGAAGGCATTGACGCGCTCGGCGGCTATGCCCGGATCTTCTACCACAACACGCTGCTTTCGGGCGTCGTGCCGCAGATCTCCGTCATCTGCGGGCCTTGTGCGGGCGGCGCGGCCTACAGCCCGGCGCTCACCGATTTCATCATCCAGACCCGCCAGGCGCAGATGTTCATCACCGGCCCGCAGGTCATCAAGCAGATCACCGGTGAGGAGGTCTCGGCGGTGGATCTCGGCGGACCGGACGCCCACATGCTGAATTCGGGCAACATTCACTTCATCGCCAATGATGACGAGCACGCGATCCAGATCGCGAAGAAACTGCTGAGTTTCCTGCCGTCCAACAACATGGAGGACGCCCCGCGACATGACTACAAGGACACCGTCACGCCGAATCACGCGCTGGACAGCATCGTGCCGGACAATCCGCGCGGCGGGTATGACATGCTCGATGTCATCACCGGCATCGTTGACTACGGCGACTTCCTCGAAGTGCAGAAAGGCTTCGCGGACAACGTGATCATCGGCTTCGGCCGCTTCACCGGCATCTCGGTGGGCATCGTGGCCAACCAGCCGATGGTGAAGGCCGGGTGCCTGGACGTGGATGCATCAGACAAGGCGGCGCGCTTCATTCGATTCTGCAACGCCTTCAACATCCCCCTTGTGCAGCTTGTGGATGTACCGGGCTTCCTGCCGGGCGTCGAGCAGGAGTACGGCGGCATCATCCGGCATGGGGCGAAAATGTTGTTCGCCTATTCGGCGGCCACCGTGCCGAAGGTGACGGTTGTCGTCCGCAAGGCCTACGGCGGGGCGTACATCGCGATGTGCTGCAAGGACCTGGGCGCGGATCGCACGGCCGCCTGGCCGACGGCGGAGATTGCCGTCATGGGCGCCGAGGGTGCTGCGGCGGTGGTCTTCCGCAGGGAGATCGAAGCGGCGGAAGACAAAGAAGCCAAACGCCAGGAGCTTGTGAGCCTGTATCGCGACACGTTCTCCACCCCCTTCATGGCCGGGGGGCGAAGGATGATCGATGACATTATTCATCCCTCGGAAACGCGGCCCTACATCGCCGGGGCGCTGAATGCGCTCACCCACAAGCGCGAATTGCGGCCGGAGAAGAAGCACGGCAACATTCCGCTCTGACGCGGCAGGACAGGATTGCGGCATGACACTGCAACTGATCACAACACTGGCCAAGGGCGGCGACGCGTCGGTCGAAGGCGGATTGATCTTGACGATCGTCGGCATGCTGGTGGTCTTCACCTCGCTGTCGGTCCTGATGTTCACCGTCTTGGCGATCAGCCGCACGCGCAAGGAGAAGGCGGCCCAGCCCGCCACGCCCGCTCAACCGGCAACCGAAGCATCCACGGGCGGCACACCGGTCGTTGACAAGGAACTCATCGCGGTGCTGTCCGCGGCGGTGACGGTGGTCGTGCGCCGCCCGGCGCGGATTCGAAAGGTGCGGTTCATGGGCTACGTGCCCGGCACGCCGCATGGATGGGTGGTGCAGGGACGCAACAGCCTGATGACCGGCCGGCGCACGCCCAGCAGTCGCCCGCGTCGGTAAGCAATGAGAACGAAAACGGAACACGCGATCCCACCGGACCCAACGAGGCAAGAGCGAACATGAAACTTCTGATTACGGTTCAAGGTGTGCAGTACGAGGTCGAGGTTGAGGTGCTTGAGGACGATGCATCAGCGGCGGCCGCGGCGATGAGCCTGCCGACAGCATCGTCGACGAGCGGCGCGCCGTCCGTTGCGGCGCCCGCCGCCGCCCCACAGGCAGCGCCCAAGGCTCCCAAGGCCCCGCCCGCCGCCGCGCCTTCCGCCGGCGGCGACAACGAGGTGACCAGCCCGATCGCGGCCAACGTGTTCAAGGTCGAGGTCAAGCCCGGCGATGAGGTCCAGGTCAACCAGACACTGGTTGTGCTGGAAGCGATGAAGATGGAAACGAACGTCTCCTCGCCGCAGGCCGGGAAGATCGCGGAGGTATGCGTCGAGCCCGGCGCGTCGGTAAGTCCCGGTGACGTGCTCGTCCGTTTCGCCTGATCAAAGCGACGCGGCGTGATGCAGGCCGCGACTGACGCCACACCCGCGCCCCGGCAGTGACCGGTCGATGCGCATCGGATACGCCAGCCATGCTCGAAACGCTCTACAACTACGTCCTCGACTCGGGCTTCGGACAGTTCCACTGGTCGAACGGCGTGATGATCCTCGTCGGCCTGACCTTCATCTATCTCGCGGTCAAGAAGGGCTTCGAGCCGCTGCTGCTCGTGCCGATCGGCTTCGGCATCCTCATCGGCAACATCCCCTACCCTGCGGACAAGCTGCCGCTGAGTGTCTATGACGGACCGGTGTCGGAGCACGACCTGACCTACTACCGGATTGACATCGAGAAAGGTGAACTGGATCGAAAGATCGATCTGGTCGATCCGCTGACGCTGAAGAGTGAACAATCCGGCACAAGCATCACGCTTTCGCAGTACAAGCGACATCACCTCGGTACGCGACTCAGGGAAGAACTGGCGGTGAACGGTGGATCGGCAGAGGATCCGCAGAAAGGACCGTGGGCAGTCGTCTGGAAGCGGCATCTGAATACCGATTGGGACAGACCGCAAGTCGCCGAGGAAGACATTGATCGACTCGCCGATGCGGTGTTCAACCATGATGCACTGATGGACTTCATCCACTCGACACAGACGGTGCGCTTCAGCAGCAAGCCGGAGCTGATCGAGAATCACGAGCAAGGCAAATCGCTGGTCTACGCCGGTGAGGCTGTCATGGTGAACACGCACAGCATGTTTGCAGCGCGTGGGGACGTCGAGGTTCCAACGATTGCCACTTACGGGCAGGGAAGGCGCATCTTTGTCCTTGAACAGCGCGGCGACGGCCGGTACCCCGAACTGTGGAGCATGAAGAAGCAGGATCCACACCGTGCCAGCGTGTTGTGGTACATCTTCGCCGGCGTCGGTGTCGCGGGCTTTTTCCCGCCGCTGATCTTCCTGGGCATCGGGGCGCTGACGGACTTCGGTCCGATGCTCAGCAACCCGAAGACACTTCTGCTCGGCGCCGCCGCGCAGTTCGGCATCTTCGGCGCCCTGCTTGGCGCGCTGGCCCTCGGCGCGGCCTTTCCCGAGGCGGTCGGCTTCGATCTCAAGGACGCGGCATCCATCGGCATCATCGGCGGCGCGGACGGGCCCACCGCGATCTTCACCTGCTCGCAACTCGCACCCGACCTGCTCGGCGCCGTGGCCCTCGCGGCCTACTCGTACATGGCCCTGGTGCCGATCATTCAGCCGCCGATTATCCGCCTGTTGACGACGAAGAAGGAACGCCTGATACGCATGCAGCAGACCAAGCCTGTGTCGCGGAAGGTGAAGATCATCTTCCCGATCATCGGCTTCCTGCTCACCGCGTTCATCTGTCCCGGCGGCCTGCCGCTGCTGGGGATGCTCTTCTTCGGCAACCTGTTGCGCGAATGCATGGTCACCGAGCGGCTGGCGAAGACGGCGCAGACGGCGCTGATCGACATCGTCACCATCCTGCTCGGTATCTCGGTGGGCGCCAAGACTTCGGCCGCCAATTTCCTGACGATGCAGACCATCGGCGTGTTCGTCCTCGGTGTGCTCGCGTTCGGCGTGGCCACCACGACGGGCGTGTTGTTCGGCAAGATCATGAACTGGATGACCAAGGAGCCGATCAACCCGATGATCGGCGCGGCGGGCGTGTCCGCGGTACCCATGGCGGCCCGCGTGGTGCACAAACTCGGACAGGAGGAAGACCCGCAGAACTTCCTCATCATGCATGCCATGGGCCCCAACGTCGCCGGCGTGATCGGCTCGGCGGTGGCGGCCGGCGTGTTGTTGTCCAAGCTCGTCGGCTCATGAGTCGCTTACCGGACGGTCCGGTCGGCGTCGCCCGTTTGAACGGTCGATACACACGGCATGGCTATGATCCGGTCACATTGCCAATCCATTGACTCGACCAACGCCGAGGCGCGGCGCACCGCTCTGCGCTTCCCCGGCAAACGCGTGCTGGTCAGCGCGACGACGCAGACCGCCGGACGCGGACGCCACGGCCGGGCATGGACGTCGCCGGAGGGCGGTGCTTGGTTCACTCTGGGCTACCCGTATCACGGAGGGCCCGATGCGATGCGGGCAGCACCGTTGCTTGCGGGCCTGGCGGTCATCAACTGCCTGGAGTCGGCCTTGGGCTCGGGCAGCGTAGGGTTGTCGATCAAGTGGCCCAACGATGTGCTGCTCGACGGGCGCAAGGTCGCGGGTGTGTTGTGCGAGCGGATCCTGCCACACGCGGCCAACAGCGGAACCGTGCTGATCGGTATTGGCATCAACCTGAACCTTCGGCCAGACCAGTTGCCCCGACAGATGCGCTTCCCGGCGACAAGTGTGCTGGCCACAACCGGGAAGGCACTGGACATCAGCCGGACCATCGAACGTTGCGTGCAGCGATTTCTCCAGTTCATGGATGAACTGGAAGGCGGACTGCTGAAGCAGGCGCACCTGCATGACATCGAGCAGCGCCTCGCCTGGCGCCACCAGGCCGTACAGATGACCGTGGGCGACGGGCAAGTGGCCGGAATGTTGTTGGGTATCGATCATTCGGGTCGCCTCCGCCTCCTCGCGGCCGGCGCGGAACGCGCCTACGACGGAGGCGAAATCACGGAACTGCGACCGACCGGCGCGGCTGGGCCGCGCAACGAACGCATCGCGGGATAACCGGAGGGTCGGCGCCGCCGGCGCTGCTTGAAAGGATGAAGCTTACTCTACCCCAATCGTAAAGGTGCTTGGTAATGTCGACTAGCGTTTCAATCGCTTCGCCCCAACGACAGGGCGTTCCGTTCCCGATGATTACGGCCGAGGAGGCCGCGGGCATGATCTCGAACGGTTCAACCGTTGCCTTTTCGGGCTTCACCGCGGCCGGCGCCGCGAAGGCCATCCCCCGGGCGATCGCCGCGCGCGCCCGCG
The DNA here is from genome assembly GCA_964532795.1 of uncultured Phycisphaeraceae bacterium. Taxonomy (GTDB): domain Bacteria; phylum Planctomycetota; class Phycisphaerae; order Phycisphaerales; family Phycisphaeraceae; genus CAZHJL01. The sequence continues at coordinate 19,778 of CAZHJL010000015.1, forward strand.
ACGAACACGCCGAGGGCAACGAGTACCAGATCCGCGTGCTGACCGGCGCCTCGACAGGCAAGGCCTTCGACGACGAACTCGCGGACGCCGACGCGGTTTCCTGGCGCGCCCCCTATCAGTCGTCGAAGCCGCTGCGTAATCGGATCAACAAGCAGGAAACCGAGTTTCTTGATCTGCATCTGTCCCACGTGCCCCAGATGATCGAGTTCGGCTTCATCCCCCATATCGACTTTGCCGTGGTCGAAGCGATCGACGTCACCAAGGACGGACGCATCTATCTCAGTTCTTCGATCGGGATTTCACCGAGCGCATTGCGCCACGCTGACAAAGTGTTCGTCGAGGTCAACGAGCACCATTCGAAGCGACTATGGGAAGTACACGACGTGGCAATCCTGCCCCCGCCGCCTTACCGTAGCGGCATCCCGATCTTCGATCCGTTGCATCGCATGGGCACGCCGTTCGCTTTCGCCAACCCGGAGAAGATCGCCGGCATCATCATCAACGACGAACCGGACGGGATCAGTGAGTTCAGCCCGCCGACCGATGTCCACGAATCGATCGCGACCCACGTGCTCGAGTTCCTCGTGAACGAGATGCGCGCCGGGCGGATTCCGCCTGACTTTCTGCCGCTGCAGTCGGGCGTCGGCAACGTCGCGAATGCCGTGATGTACGGCCTGGGGCGCAGCGAGGATATCCCGCCGTTCACAATGTACTCGGAGGTCTTTCAGGACGCCCTGCTGGACCTGATGGAAGGCGGATCGCTCAAGGCCGCCAGCGCGACCAGCCTGACCCTCAGCGATCCGAAGCAGCAGCACATGTACAGCAACATGGACTATTTCGGCAAGCGCGTGGTGCTGCGGCCGCAGGAGTTGTCCAATAACCCGGGCATCATCCGACGCATGGGCGTCATCGCCATCAACACGGTGCTCGAGATGGATATCTATGGATGCGCCAACTCGACGCACGTGTGCGGCACGCAACTGATGAACGGCGTCGGCGGGTCGGGCGACTTCGTCCGCAACTCGTACCTGTCGATACTCGTCGCGCCCTCCATCGCCAAGGACGGAGCGATCTCGGCTGTCGTGCCCATGTGCAGCCATGTGGACCACAACGAGCATTCGGTGCAGATACTCGTCACCGAGCAGGGCCTGGCCGACCTGCGGGGGCTCGGACCGATCGAGCGAGCGAACACCATCATTGAGAAGTGCGCTCATCCCATGTATCGTGATTACCTGCACAACTACATGGAGAGTGCGCCGATGGGACACATTCGCCACGACCTTGGCAAGTGCTTCGACCTGCACCTGAACCTGATCAACACGGGTAAGATGCTGCCTGACGCTTAGCCGGTCGATCACGACGCCCGACCGAAACCACAAGGCCCAGGCAGCAACGCCTGGGCCTTTGTATTGATCGTGCTTCACTTGGCCCGCTGACCCCAACCGAATATCCTCTTGCGCTATGAAATACGACTTCACCGCCATCGAGAAGCGCTGGCAGACCTACTGGTCGGAGCACAAGACCTTCAAGACGCCCAACCCCGGTGACGAAGGCTTCGACCCGGACCGCCAGCCGTACTACGTACTCGACATGTTCCCCTACCCATCAGGCGTGGGGTTGCACGTCGGTCACCCGCTGGGCTATATCGCCACGGATATCGTGGCCCGCTACAAGCGCATGCGGGGCTTCAACGTGCTCCACCCGATGGGCTACGATGCGTTCGGCCTGCCCGCTGAGCAGTTCGCGGTGGAGCACGGGGTACATCCGCGCATCACCACCGAGCAGAACATCGCCAACATGGACCGCCAACTCCAGCAGTTGGGCATGAGCTACGACTGGGATCGCAAGATCGCCACGATCGACGTCGACTACTACAAGTGGACACAGTGGATCTTCCTTCAGTTGTTTCATTCGTGGTTCGACCCCGCCGCCAACAAGGCACGCCCGATCAGCGAACTGGTGGAACTACTCGAGAACGAACAATTGCTCGTCTCCATCTCGGGCGAACTGGTCAGCCCCGCACCCGAGGGGCTGGACGCCGTGACCGGTACGCCCTTCGGCGCAAGCAAGTGGCATGAACTGTCGGCGGACCAGCAGCGCGAGGTGATCGAAAACCATCGCCTGGCCTACATGGACGAAGTCGCGGTCAACTGGTGCCCGGCCCTGGGCACGGTGCTGGCCAATGAGGAAGTCACCAACGAAGGACGGTCCGAGCGGGGCAACTATCCCGTCTACAAGCGGCCGCTGCGGCAGTGGATGATGCGCATCACCGCTTATGCCGAGCGCCTGCTCGACGATCTGGACGAGGTGGACTGGCCCGAATCGATCAAGCTGTTGCAGCGCAACTGGATCGGCCGCAGCGAGGGTGCCCGGGTCGATTTCCCGATTGCCGACGAAGCGGACCAACCCAGCGATGAGTCGATTACCGTCTTCACCACGCGGCCGGACACGTTGTTTGGGGCTACCTACATGGTGCTCGCCCCCGAGCACGAACTGGTTGACGCCATTACCACACCCCCGCAGCAGGCTGCCGTTCAGGCGTACCGCAAACAGGCGGCGTCGCGCAGCGAGATCGATCGCCAGGCCGAAAACCGCGAGAAGACCGGTGTCTTCACCGGCAGCTACGCGATCAACCCCGTCAACGACCGGAAGATTCCGATCTGGATCGCCGACTACGTGCTGATGGGCTACGGCACCGGCGCCATCATGGCCGTCCCCGCGCACGATCAGCGGGACTTCGAATTCGCCAAGCAGTTTGGCCTGCCGATCATTCCCGTACTCACACCCCCGGAGCAGTGGCTCAACAGGTTCGCCGGTTCCATCGACAACGGGGCGGAATCGAGCCCGGAGGAACTCGAACTGGCCTATCTCGAAGACCCGGCACAATTGCCGGAGGCATTCTGCGATGTGGGTGAAAGCATCAACTCCGCGAACAGTGAAGTCTCGCTGGACGGCCACCCGACACCCGAAGCCAAGAGAATCATCACCGCCTGGCTCGAAGAGAAGGGCATCGGCAGGGGCATGGTTCAGTACAAGCTGCGCGACTGGCTTTTCAGCCGCCAGCGCTACTGGGGCGAGCCGTTCCCGATCCTGCACGGGCCGGACGGCGAAGTGCGCGGCGTCCCGGAACCCGATCTGCCGGTCGAGCTGCCGGACATGGAGAATTTCACGCCACATGCGAGCGAGGACCCAAACGCCCCAGTGCAGACCCCGCTCTCGCGGGCGCCGGAGTCGTGGCGGAAGGTCGAGATCGATGGTGAACTCTACGAGCGCGAACTCAACACGATGCCGCAGTGGGCCGGTTCGTGCTGGTACTACCTGCGCTTTCTGGATCCGGCCAACAGCAAGCAAATGGTCAACCCGGACGTCGAGCAGTACTGGATGAACGGTGGCGATGTGCCGGGTGTCGATCTCTACGTCGGCGGCGTGGAACACGCCGTGCTGCACCTGCTGTACGCGCGGTTCTGGCACAAGGCGCTGTACGATCTCGGGTACGTGTCAACATCGGAACCGTTTGGGAGGTTATTCAGCCAGGGGTACATCCAGGCGTATGCGTACACGGACGAGCGCGGCGTATATGTGCCGGCGGCGGACGTAGTGAATGAAGAAGGCAAACCCGCGTTCGAGGTGCAGGGACAGCCCGGCCAGCAGTTCCTGCACGAGGGTCGGCCCGTCACCGAACGCTACGGCAAGATGGGCAAAAGCCTGAAGAACGCCATCGCTCCCGACGACATCTGCGAAACTTACGGCGCCGATACGCTTCGGCTCTACGAAATGTACATGGGCCCGCTCGACCAGAGCAAGCCGTGGAACGCCCGCGATATCGTCGGTGTCCACCGCTTCCTGCAACGCCTGTGGCGCAACTTCGTCGATGACGAGACGGGTGACTGGAAGGTCGTCAACGACCCCGCACCGGACGACATGCGCAAGGCCCTGCACAGAACCATCAAGCGCGTCAGCGAGTGCATGGAGTCCATGTCGTTCAATGTCGCCATTGCCGCGTTGATCGAGCTGAACAACAGGCAGGTCACGCGCGAGCGCCTTGAGCGCGAGGTCGCCAAACCACTGATCACGATGCTCGCCCCGTTCGCGCCCCACGTCGCCGAGGAGTTGTGGGAGCGTCTCGGTCACGCCGATTCCATCGCTTACCGGCCGTGGCCCGATTACGACGAAGCGCTGCTCGTCGAGGACCGGATCGAGATTCCGGTGCAGGTCAACGGCAAGCTGCGCGGCCGGATCACGGTAGCCGCCGACGCCGATGACGCGACTATCGAAGCGGCCGCGAAAGCCCAGGAGAATGTTGCGGCCTCGATCGCGGACAAGACGGTGCGCAAGATCATCGTCGTTCAGCGCAAGCTCGTGAATGTGGTCGTGAGTTGAGACCGCTATCACTTGCATTGCCATATGCACCGATATTCGACTGCGCCACCGCAGATTCCGCGCCCGCGGCATTCCGGTGTGCTAGGGTACAGCTATCATACTGGAACTCGCAGGGAAGCTCCCCATGCCAGACGAACACCGCATCCGCGTTGCGTCACTGCAATACCTGATCCGCCCCATCCAGTCGTTTGATGACTTCGCCGACCAGGTCAGCGGCCTGGTGGCGACGGCCGCCGATTACCGCTGCGCGGTCGTGGCCTTCCCGGAGTACTTCACCCTTCAGTTGATGACGCTGGGGGACGTGAGCCGTCCCGCCCGCGAACAGGTGCGCGACCTGGCCGACCAGTTGCCGGCTTACCTCGAGTTGTTCAGCGACCTGGCCAGGAAACGCCGCATCTACATCGTCGGCGGCACGATCACCTCGCGTGATGATAACGGTCGGATCTACAACGACTGCTACGTCTTCAGCCCGCGCGGGGACTACGTGCAGCAGGGCAAACTGCATATGACACGCTGGGAAGCCGAAGACTGGGGCGTCAGCACTCGGCGCGGCGTGCGAGTCATCGAAACGGATTTCGGCCGCATCGCCGTGGCCATCTGCTATGACGTCGAGTTCCCCGAGATTGCCCGGGCCGCGGCGCGCGAGGGGTGCTATGTCCTGTTTGTCCCGAGCTGCACCGACGACCGCCAGGGCTTCCTCCGCGTGCGCTATTGCGCGCATGCCCGCGCCATCGAGAACACGATGTACGTCGTCCACTCAGGCACCGTCGGTTCACTGCCGATGATCCCCGAGGTGTCGCTGAACTACGGGCAGGCCGCCATTTTGACCCCGAGCGATTTTCCTTTCGCGCGCGACGGCATACTGGCCGAGGGACAGTCCAACGTGGAAATGGTCGTGATCGGCGAACTCGACCTGCATACAATCCAGCGAAGCCGTGAGCACGGCACCGTCCTGCCCTTGCGCGACAGTGTCACCACGGCCGAGGTAACTTCGCACCTGGAAGTGGTTTCTCTATGAGTCGAAGCCGGCTCAGCAAGTACATCATTGTGCGGCCCCGCACCCTCGACGATGCCCGCGCGGTCCTGGAGCTATCACAACGGGTGTACGGTCACCTCGCGTGGACGTATGACCAGCTGTGCATGCACACCAAGGTGTTTCCGGATGGTCAACTGGTCGCGATCGATACGCGGGACAACGCGGTGGTCGCCAACGCCTCCTCGGTGGTCGTCAACTGGGATGATTACAACCTCGGCGACACCGATGACGACATGACCGCCGACGGCTGGTTCACGAACCACGATCCGGCCCACGGCCATACGCTTTACGGGGCGGATGTGTGTGTCGATCCCGAGCGACGGCGCATGGGCATCGGCAAGAAGATCTACGCCGCGCGCCGGGAACTGTGTCGCTCGCTCAAACTGCGCCGCATTCGCGCCGGCGCCCGAATCCGCGGTTACCACCGGTACGCCCACCAGATGTCGCCCGAAGAGTATGTCATTCGGGTGGTCAACCGCGAGATCGACGACCCGACACTGACGTTCCAGTTGCGCCAAGGCTTCCGCGTGATCGCCGTGGTGCGCCACCACCAGTCCGGCGACCCCGAAAGCCACGGCCATGCGGCGATCATCGAGTGGATCAACCACCAGGTGGCGGCGCGGCGCGACTACGCGCGACGCGACCCGCGGTTCGCCCGACGGCGCAGGCGTCGGCCATCCCAGGACCACGTCACAAGCATGACCGACCTGCTTCCGGAAGACCACCCGGCCCTCAAGCCCCCGCCCCCTGTCGCTGAGCCCTGAACTACCGAACGCGCGTCGCCACCGCCAGATCCCCCTCGCGGCGTCGGACCGAATGACGAACCGCGCGCTCGCGGGCCTCCGGCTCGAACTTCATCAACCGCACCGACCGGTAGCCGCGCCCGGTCGCGAGGTAGCTCCGCAGGCGCCGGCGCATCACCGAGGTGACGAAAGGCGCCAGCGGCTGCTCCACGCCGTCCACACACCCCAAGGCATCTTGCACGAGCGCATCCCAGTCGGGCGCGAGTCGATCGAAATCCTGCGCCTGGATGACGCCCCGGCAAGCGGATTCGCCACAGGCACACGTCAGCGGCCGCTCCAGGTTGAACAGGCCATAGTCATCCGTGATCTGCTCGCCCGCCTCGATGTCACGGACGGCGACCTCGAATTCATAGCCTGTCGTCAGCGTGTTCGGCCGGCAGGAATGGTTGACGTGCTTCGCAATGTCCCAACTGACGATGCGGCACCCCCGCGCATCAATGTAGCTGAACCGGTCGATGACAGGGCCGAGGTGGGGATCGCTCAACATTGGGCTGTCAGGACCGATCTCGATCTCCATCGCATCACGCACGTAGACAAGCGTGCCTTTCGCGATGAAAGCGGTGGCGTACACACCGACACCAATGTGGGTGTTGACGAGCCGCAGCTCGGTGGACGGATGAATCATTTCTTGGGTACCAGGTGAACTCGGTCGAGTTCGGAGATTGCCGTTCACCGCCCGGGCTTGCGCGCCCGACCGTTGCGTGAACACGCAGCAATTCTACCCATCCGGACGGAAATGCAAGGGGGTAGCGCGGCCGCGGGCGAAAAAAACTTCGGGCCGACGTCGGGCGGGAGCGCCGGCGCTCAGCCCGCGGCCACCGGCCTCGGCGCCGGCAGACCGAGGAAGTTCGCCAGGATCCGCGGGCCTTCGGTCGTCAGGAAGCTCTCGGGGTGGAACTGCACCCCCTCGACCGGTGCCGGCCCGAAAACGCCCGGCCTGGCCCGCAGACCCATGATTTCGCCATCCTCCGTCCAGGCGCTGCGCTCGAAGCGATCGCCGTCGAAAGTGTCGGGCGTGACGACCAGGCTGTGGTAGCGGGTGGCGACAAAGGGGTTGCTCAGCCCCTGGAAGACAGTCCTGCCGTCGTGGTGGATGAGCGAGGTCTTGCCGTGCATCAACCGGTAGTTGCGGTCGACGGTCATGCCGAAAGCCTGCCCGATGGACTGGTGTCCGAGGCATACGCCCAGAAGCGGCACCCTACCGGCCATGGCCTTCACCATCTCCACCGACACGCCGGCTTCACGGGGGGTGCACGGGCCCGGCGAGATGATAACGTGGTCCGGCCGCAGCGCCAGCGCTTCCTCAACCGTGATCTTGTCGTTGCGATGTACGCGCAGGTCCAGACGGATGTCCATCTCGCCGATGCGCTGCACGAGGTTGTAGGTGAAGCTGTCGTAGTTGTCGATGAGCAGGATCATGGCGATATCATACCTCGCCACCCACGCGGCCACACCTGCCGACCCCGCCGGCGCCCGCGGCTGACCCACCTTTGCCGCGACCGGCGCTTCTCTCCCACATGCGGTGGAAACACGTCACCGATGGTCACTTCCGCCACCGGGCCAACCGCTATAATCGGCGCTTGTCTGGATACCCGCAACAGGAAAGGAGCCCGATATGCAGTGCCACGAGGTGGACTATCACATCGTCGGCGATGACATGCAGATGGTCATCGTCGAACTGGACCCCAGCGAGACGATCATCGCCGAAGCCGGCGCCATGACCTACATGGAGGACGGCATCGGCTTCGAAGCCCGCATGGGCGATGGTTCACAGGCCGACCAGGGCTTCATGGGCAAGCTGCTGCAGGTGGGCAAGCGCGCTCTGACCGGGGAATCGCTCTTCATGACCCATTTCACCAACCAGGGAGCCGCCAGGCGACAACTCGGGTTCGCCTCGCCGTACCCGGGCAAGATCATCCCCATCAACATGGCCGAGGTTGGCGGCGAGATCATCTGCCAGAAGGACGCGTTTCTCTGCGCAGCCCTGGGTACGCAGGTGAGCATTGCGTTCAACAAGCGACTCGGGGCGGGCATCTTCGGCGGAGAGGGATTCATCCTGCAACGTCTGCGCGGCGACGGCATGGCCTTCATCCACGCCGGCGGCACCATCATCGAAAGGCAGCTTGTCGGCGAAACGTTGCGTGTTGACACCGGCTGCCTCGTCGCCTTCGAGCCGACCGTCCAGTATGACATCCAGCGGGCCGGCAACCTGAAGTCGATGTTTTTCGGTGGCGAAGGGCTGTTCCTCGCGACGCTGTCGGGTTCGGGCAAGGTCTGGCTGCAGAGCCTTCCCTTCTCACGGCTGGCCGACCGCGTCATCGCCCACGCTCCCAGCAGCGGCGGATCAGCGAAAGGTGAAGGGTCGGTCCTGGGCGGTCTTGGGCGCATGCTCGACGGCAGTTGACCCGTATGCGTAGTGCGAAGGCCAGATACGAAATCGGCCAGGACGCTGCGCCCTGGCCGATGGATCATTATGTGCTCTCATGCTGCTGCTACTGGAGCAGCGACAGAACCGACTGGCCGGTCGAGTTGGCCATGGCCAAGGTGGATGTGCCGGCGTTCACCAGGATCTGTGCGCGGCTCAGGCGGCTGGTCTCGGCCGCGAAGTCGGCGTCGCGGATGGCGCTCTCGCTGGCGGTGAGGCTTTCCAACGCGATCTCCTGGCTGCGCACGGTCGTCTCCAAGGTATTCCGCTGAAAAGCGCCCAGCCGACCACGCAGCACGGCGACCTGATCGATCGCCTTCTCAAGGATGGCCGCGGCTTCCTTCTCCTTGCCTTCGAGGGCGCTGTTCGCCCCACCGGACACAATCGAACTGAGGTACCCCACGGTGTCATTGCCCAATCGACTGGCCGCCACCGACTGCAGGCCGAAGTTGATCTGCTCGTGCGTAGTGATGCGCGGCCCCACCTGATACTTCGCCCCTCCTCCCGTGATGGCGAAGCTCGATGAAGTACCGGTCACCGTATTGAACGCCTCCGTGATGCTGAATTCGAGATTCAGCGTCGAGGTGCGGAGGCTGATCTCCAGTCCGTCGCCGAGGGCCAGTGCGCCGTTGACCTGAGCGACCACATCAGTGCCGTAGTCGCGGTTAATGGCCGTGCCGCCCTTGGCGGTGTACGCGTCGAAGAAATCGCCGTCTTCGCGGCGCGTGATGCTCACGAAGGAATCCGAGCCGTAATCGATGCTCGAGAGCACCACACCGGAAGACGGGTTACTGCCGACCGTGTCGTAGTAGGACGCGGATACGCCCGTGGCGTCCTTGACCTGGTTGATGGCGAAGATCACCGCGGACATGTTCTGGCCACTGACGAATTGCAGCACTTCGACACCGTAGTTGCCCATGACCTCAAACGTGACGCTTGAAAGCAACTGACCGGGATTGAGCGGGTCGGTGGTACCGGAGAGGAACAACTCCGCATGTTGAGCGCTGTCGAGCACCTCGACGTTGACCGGCATGTACGGGTTGGTCCCGAAGTTCGAGTTGTACACGCGGATATCCCGTAGCGCGGTATCGTCCACACCGCTGACCACGTAGTCGAGCGAGCCGTTAAGCAGCTTGAGGCCCGCGAAGCTCGCGGTGTTCGAAATGCGCGTAATGGATTCGACGGCCGAATCGATCTGCAACTGATTGGCCTCGATCTCCGCCTTCGAGAACGCGCCGGAGTTGGCGGTTTCGATGATCAGCGATTTCATCTCGACGAGGAGCGTCGAGGCCTCCTGCAGAGCGGCTTCCGTCGTCGCAATGACGTTAATCGCGCGCTCCGCGTTGGTCAGCGCCTGATCGACACCTTCGATCTCGCTGCGCAACCGCTCGGACACGATCAGGCCCGAGGGATTATCCGCACCCCGGTTGATCTTGAGGCCCGTGCTGAGCCGCTCCAGACGCACCTGCATGTCGGCGTGTGAACGGTTCAGGTTGTGCCGGGAAATCATCGCTCCGACGTTTGTATTGATCCTGGTCATGACAATCCTCCTTGATTGTCGCCTCGCTTGACGCTTGCCGGCTACCCGTTTCCTTCAGGGCTCGTCAGGCCGGCCCCGTCTCTGATCCTCGTTGCGGGCCCTGTCGTGCCCGAGTCCACGGTTCTATGGTCGCTGCGATGATGATCCTCGTTGCCTCATTCGCAGATTTCGATTCGCGACGTTCAGATCACTGCCCAGGTCGGCCGACGCGGCCTCCGCGTTCTCTCGCTTGATCGCGTCGTACACTTCCTTGCGATGGACCTGGATCTCCTTCGGGGCCGTTATCCCCAGGCGAACCTTGTCGCCCCTGATATCCACGACGGTGATCTCAATCTGGTCACCGATCATGATCGTCTCGTCGCGCTGACGGGAAAGCACCAACATGTGCGCGGCTCCTTCCTTGGGCCTGTCCGAACCGGTCCCTTGCCAGCTCGGGGGTTCATCCTTCCGGCGCCTCCGTGCGCCGGTCCCGTAGCGTCCGTCTCAACAACCGCGCGGCTTACGCCACGCTCAAGCCGACATCGCCTCAGCATTGGCGCCCAGCTCGATCAGCGGCACCCGCGTGGTGAACCGACGATCCGAGAGCACAAGCTGTTCCGCCGTGTGGTTCTTGCAGTTGACCACCAGCGGGCCCTGGAGATTACCCGTCAGTACGTTGTCGCGCTTGTTCACGATCACGAACACCTGCGCATCATCCAGCGTCTCCAGGTCAAGCTCGTCCATCTGTTCGCGCCGGATCGGCACCCGGTAACTGCTGACGAAGAGACTCGGATCAGTGACCACGAAGGCCAGGTCCGGCGCCTCCACCGACTGCAGCCACCAGAAGTAGCTGTCTTCACCGGTCTCGATCAGCACGAACTTTCGGAAGCTGGGGAAGCCGAGCAATCCCTTCTCGAAGGTGATGACCCGACTGCCGTCCACCTCGACTTCTCCAAATCGTGAGGTGTTGATCAACATGACACGTCGTCCTTTTCCTGCGGCCTGCCATCCTGATTTGCGCGGCAAAGTTTCCAACCATGCCGCCGGCGTCCTGCCGTCCGTTCCAGGTCGCCCCGCCCGGCCGTGAGCCGAAGCAACCTGCGCAACTCTTGCGCCTACTAGCGCAAGAAGTCCAACAAGCTAGTTTGCAGCGTCGAACCCGCCAGCCGCATGCTCGCCTCAAGCTGCTGCATCAACTGCGTGTACCGTGTGATGGTCTCGGTGAGATCCGCATCCCTCAGAATGCTCAGCATGCTCGATTCGGCAATCTGCATCTCTGACGACCTTTCCTGCTGCCTCGCGACCCTCTGGGCCTTCACACCGACCTCGGCCCGTGCTCGAGCCACCTGATCGATGTCCATCTCTATCCCCCCTCCAGCAAACGTGATGCCAGTCGAGTCATCCGCGACCAGCGCATCACGCAATGCCATCAAATGGGTGAACACGCTTTCCACTCGAACCTTCACCACGTCGTCACCGTTGATGACCGTCGATGCTCCGGCATCCTTGTAGATGCCCAGGTCGGCCGCCGCCATGCTCTGACCAAGCTGCACAACTCTGAAGTTGCCGCCGCCGGCGGTGTTGTCTTCCAGTTGGAAGCCGTTGCCGTCCTGCGCGAGTCCGAAGTTGAACAGCGTGGCGCCGGCGCCGGGCGCGCCGACGTTGCCGACGCCCAGCACACTCTCGGCCGCCGTGGTAACGATGGTGATGACATCCTGCACCGTCGCCGCACCGTCAAGATTCACGTTGAAGGTCGTGCCGTCGGACAGTTCCACCTGGAAGTCATCGACGAGCGGCTCGGCATTCACCCCACGAAGTCCGAACTGGAAATCGTCGAGCTGCGTCTGCAGCCCGAAGGTGCGGATACCCAGGTCGGTGGCGGTGGTGCCGCCGGCGTTCTCACCGACCGACAACTCGATGCCGCTGATTTCAGTGATGAGCGAGAAGCTCTTCCCGTCATCGTTGACTTCCAGACGCAGACCCATGTCCAGTGACTCGATCTCGTTGACGAGATCCTGCACGGTCGTCGCCGTTGAGAAATCGGCGATGCGGGTGGTGTTGCCCTGCGTGATCTTGAGGCCACTGAGCCAGTCCACCGCGGGGCCGAACGAGGCCAGGTCGGTCAGCTCGTGAAGCTTCGGATCGATGTCCGAACCATTGACAACCGTCGGGCCGGCCGCCGGTCCGAGGCGGATGCCGAGGTCGCCGGCCGTCTCGCCTTCGGTCAGGTCCCGCACCTCCACCGTGTTGCCGCCGGCCACGGTCAGCGCGAAGCCGTTCGCCGCGCCGTTGATGCCCAGCGAGCCGGCCGCCCCCAGCGTGTTGTTCACGCGCGTGATCACATCCTGCGCGGTGGACGCGTCACGCAGATCGACCGTCACCGCCGGACCACCGTTGATGACCACCTCGACCTGACCCAGCCGCACGCCGCGCCCCTGGGCGCCGTGCACGTCCACCAGCCGGGTGTTGGCTGTCAGTTGCGGATCAAGATCGATCTGCCCGACAACGCGGCTGGACAGCGCGCCCAGCGCGTCCTTGCCATTGCCGTTGAACTCCATCGGGTCGATCAGGCCGACCAGGTTGGTGATGCTCTGGTCACTGCCCAGGTACCGGATGCCGCCCATGTGTTCGGAAAAGATGCGGTTGTCCTCGCCGATGGCGTTGCCGCCGAACAGCGGAATACCGGATGCCTCCCGGTTGACAATCTGAAGCAGGGATTGAATCTGCGCATCGATCACCGTCGCCTCGGCCTTGCGTGTCTCGGTGTCGGATCCGATGCCGATCTGGTCCGATGCGATCGTCTTCGCTTCCAGCAGAATGTCCGACACATCACCGATCGCGGCGTCCGTCACATCAAGCACCGACAGCGCGTGCTGCAGGTTGCGATCCCACTGCTCGCGGTCCTCCTGCCGGCCCTGCAGCATCTCGATGACCGAGACATCCGCGGGCGAATCGCTCGGCCGCTCGACCTTCAGACCGCTCGACACCTCCTGCTGGCGTTTGAGCAGTTCGAGCTGCGTACGGCGCATCGCCGACAGCAGGTTGTTGCTGCTCATCTGCACGGAAGTGCGGCCGACAATCGGACTGCTCATCGCGTCATCTCGCTCAGTCGGTCAATACTGACCGGTGGTGCCGAGGCCTCTTACACGATCCCCAGCAGCGTTTGGAACATCTCGTCCACGACCGTGATGAATCGCGCGCTGCCCTGGTAAGCCCGCTGGAATGCGAGCAGGTTGATGGATTCCTCATCCACGTTCACGCCGCTGATCGCCTGCTGCTGCATCCTGAGGCTCTCGAGCACAACCTGGTCCGACTCGTTCTGCTGCGCCTGCTGGCCGTAACGGATGGCGTACTCCTCCACGTGATGCCGCCATGCCTCGTTGAGGCTCTGCCCGGTCAGTGCGGTCAAAGCCCTGTCCTTGAGCTGGGCCATCAACAGCGCGTTGGAGTTGTCGCCCGGCTGGTGCTGGTTGGTCGCTGCGACCAGCCGCGGATCGGCTTCCAACTCGGTATTCACCGCGATGTCATACGCGTTCTTGCCGGTGAAGAACGAGTTGATCCCCAGGGCCGCGAGTACGCCACTGCTGTCTTCGCTGAAGGTAATCTCGATGTCGTTGCTGGCGCCGTCGAGCCGCAACCGACCATCGGGCAGCACGGTGGCCGTCACGTTCCCCACCAGATTCAGGTCCGCCGCAAGGGTGTTCAGCGTCGTATCAGCGCCGATGCCATCGAGGTCGACATTGATCAGCGAAGTCGTGCGCACCCCCGAAGACTTCTGCGTCACATGAATCTTGAAGCTGCCATGCTGCGGCTCGAAGTACATCTCCGCCAGCGGATCGGTCAGCGCCACCGCGGGATCGTTCACCGAGTACTTCGAAATCAGCGAGTTGTAGCCGATCTGCCCCTGGCCTGTGCTCTGGATCTTGTTGACCTCGTAGATCAGCTCGTGGACGATGCCATCCAGTTCTTCGATCGCCCCGTTGACATCTTCGCTGCGGGCGGTGATCAGTGCCCCGAGCTTGCCGCCGCGCGGATTGAGTCGCGTCTGGTCATCGGCGACGACCAGGCGGATGTCCAGATCGTCGTTGATCGTCTGCGTGACGACTTCCAGCCCGCGGCTCTTGCCTCCGAGCATGATGGGCGTGGAGCCTACGAAGATATCGATCACGCCCGTCGGCTGCTCGTTGGCCGAAATCGTGATGAGTTCCGAAAGCTCGGTAAGTAACTGGTCGCGTTCATCGCGGAGGCCATGCGCCCCGCGGGTGCCCTTTTCCGCCTGCACGATCTGCGTGTTCAGTTCCTCGATGCGCTCAAGAATATCATTGGCCTGCGTGGCGGCCTGGCCGATCGCCGCATCGAGCTGGTCGCGCACCAGGTTCAAGTCGTTGCGCAGGTTCTGCGTGAAACTCGCAAGCGACTCGGCCTGTTCGACCGCCAGCGTTCTCAGCGACAGATCCTCCGGGCGATTGGCCAGCTCGCTCCACGCGTTGAAGAAAGCGTTCAGGTAGCTTGAAAGGTCCTGGTCGCCCAGTTCATTGTGAATCGCCTCCACCTGCGCCAGCACGTCCTTCCGTGTCAGGGAGTTGGCCTCGTCGGATATGCCGTTGCGCACGCGATGCTCGAGCGCCTCGTTGATGACGCGATTGATCGACTGCACCTGCACGCCGCGCCCGATGAACAAACCCCGCGCCATCTCATCGGCGCCCAGCGGCGACATGGTGACGGTCTGGCGGTGATAGCCCTCCGTCGCCATGTTGGCCAGGTTGTTACCGGCGATCTCGATGGCCGCCTGGTTGGCGGTCAGGCCGGTCTGGCCGATTCGTAGTGCGTTGGTCAGTCCCATCTGCGCTTACCTCAAGCCGTGGTTTGCACCATCCAAAGCAAACCACATGCCACGGGCTAGCCCGTAGCGGAGAAGGTGCTCATCGCCATCTGCGGCGGGGCCCCGCGTCGCCCGTATGTCGCCACGCCCGACAACTTGGCCCCGATCATCTGCATAATCCCCTGCATGTGCTTGACCATCGATTCGGTCGCCCGCCGTGCGTTGCCGGCCCGCTCGCGGCATGCCTCCATCTGCTCGCGGAGTTGCTGGCGCAGCACGAGTACACGCCCCCGCGCCGGCTCCTCCAGCGACTCGGCCAGTTCCAACAGCCGCATGGGCTCGCGGGCATTCGGATTCATCGCGTGCGAGATGCGCATGACCAGGTCCAGCCTCGCCTTGGCCGCCTCGGCCGCACGCTGCACGCTCGTGTTCTCGCTCTCGCACAGCGATTCCATCGCCTGCCGATCGCCGCGCCGCAGCGCGTCAATCTTCGCCGCCATCGCCCTTGCAACGCGCCGATGCGCCTCGCATTCCTCCCGAAGAAGCCGCTCAAGCTGCGCGATCTCTCTATCCAAGTTCATCCACTTCGCTCCTCGCGGCCGCGCGGGCCGACTTTTCGTACATGTTGGCCGCCTGGCCCATGAAACGATCGGTCAGTTCATCCACAAGCGGGAACTTCGGGCTGCTCGTGATGGCATTTCGCCAGTGCACGTGCAGTTCCTGGGCGAAGACGTCCTCGCCGTACCCGCCATGGAACAGCTCGCTCTTGAAAGGATCATCGCGGAGCATGTCCAGCATCGGCTTGACGAAAGCGAACGCCACGAACTGCTCCACGCCCTCGCGGACCTCCTTGCGTTTCGACTCGAACCCCTCTTTCAGGGACGCCAGGCGCCGCTCGAAAGCATGCAACTGCGCGCCGTCGCGCCGCGTCTGTTGCAGTCGCGGCGTGTCCGTCAGGTTGTTCAGCGCGCTGATATCCATGGTGAGGTTCATTCCGATTCAATGATCAGTTCCGCGTGCAGTTTGCCCGTGCTGTCCAGCGTCTTGATGATTTTGATGCGGTCATCGGCGGCGACTTTGAGCTGCTCGAAGGCCGCCAGTAGTTCGCGCAGCTTCGTCCCGCCGCGTTGCTGCGGGTCCATCGCCACCACCGTCGTCTCCGTGATGACCGGGTTACGTTGCGTCGGTTGCGGCTCCGGCGCGACCGTCGAGATGGTCATGTCGCCGTGGCTGATCAGCACCGGCGAGATCTCGACGTCCCCGGTGATGATGATCGTCTTCGTCTTCTCGTTGATCACCACGCGGGCGCCGGTGTTGATCTGCGAGGTGTCGATGTACGTGGTGAGAATCTGGCTGATGAAGGTGCCCGGGTTGGCCAGTTCATGGCGGGGCACCTCGATCACCACGTTCTTCTGGTCCACGGCCCGCGCGATCTCCGGGCCGTCCGGCGCGATCAGGCCGTTGATCATCCCGGCCACGTTGTTCGCCACCGGCCAGGTCGCCACCGAGTTGCGCAGCACGAGCGTGATGCGCCCGTCCGAATCAACACACTGCGACCGGATGTCCTCCACGAATGTCGCCCCCGCCCGCACCACGCCCACCGTCGGGTTATCCTCATCCTCCACCGTCACCGGCCCTTCCGCGAAGGCATACACCTCCGCATTCGGTGTCGGCCCGACCAGCGGGATCATGAACAACCGCCCGCGCACAAGGCTCTTGGCGTTGCCGAGTGAGGCGACGTGCACGTCCACGCGGTCCCCCTCGCGCACCCCCGACGCCGGCACCACGGCCGTCAGCGAGACCAGCGCCACGTTCTTCACGTTCGCCAGCTCGGCCTCGACCGTATTGGGATCCAGCATCTGCTGAACCGTCGATGCCAGCGAGCGCATCGTGGGGTTTATCTTCCCGTCGCCCGTGCCGTTCAGGCCGACCACCAGTCCCATGCCGATGACCTTGCTCGATTCCGAACCCTTGATCCGCACCAAATCCTGAATCTGCGCGCCAAGGGCCGAGCCGGTCATGCAGGCCACGGCCAAAACTGCTGCGATGATGATCCGTTGCTTCTTCATCATGCGACTCCATCCCTCCCGCTGCTAGATGTTGATCAGCGCATCCAGGAACTGAGTGATCAGCCCCTTCTTCGTGGCCTTGCGAATCTCGCCCTCGTGCTCCTTCACCACTCGAAGATCGTGCATGTGCGTGGAGAGCACCTCGTTGTTCGCGTTGACATCAAACGCGCGGCAGACGCCCGACAGCACGATCGACACCGATTCCTTGTCACTGCGCAGGTACTTGCGCGCTTCCAGCACCAGGTTGCCGTTGGGTTTGATATCGATCACTTCCGCCTGAATGCGCATCGTCATCGTGTCCTTTCGCTCGTAGGCGCCGTCGCCTTCGAAGTCGCGGTTCAGCGACACATCCACCGTCGGCGCTCCGCCGGCAAGGGCCGTCGGCCGCACCCGCGCCTCCAGCAACGCCTTGAGATCGATGAAGGCTTCCACCGCCGCGTCGATGTTCGATTCCTTCTCCGTCTCCAGCGATGCGTCCGACGTGTTCTCCGCAGACTCGCGAACGACGATCGACACCAGGTCGTGCACCTTGAAGAAACGCGGCGCAGGCAGTTTCACAGCGCAGAGGCTGACCCGCTTGATCGCCGGCGCCAATGTGTCGGCCTCGTTCTGCTGGCCGGGGGGAAGCTGCGGGTCGTACGTCCGCACGTTGACGTAAAGCGAAGAGCTCGGCCCGTCCGCATGCGACCGCTCGCCGCCGACCAGCCACACCGAAAGGCCGGCTACCAGCACCAGCAGTCCGCTCATCATCACGCCTTGTCGCAACATATTCAGTCTCCTCGTTCGTCGTTCGTCCGCGTATTGCGGTTCCCGTCTGTGTTGTCTCCAACCATCGCCACCCCCGGCCCGTCCACACGGGCGGTGAAGGTCTCGCGCTTGCCGAGGCGCTGAATCTCGATCCAGTCGCCCACCGCGCCGTCCTCTCTCGCTTCACCCATGATGCGAATCTGCAGCCGGCCGCGCCGGTAGTGCACGGTCACCGTCTGCCCGCGGCGGATCGCCACTGGCGTCTCAATGTGCCGCGCGGAGATGATCCCGCCAGTCTTCAACAGCGTCGTTGACGCCTTCCCCAGCAGTTGGTCAAGATCGGTCACCGGCGCCACGTTTGCACTGCCCAGGTCGATCTGCCGAATCTCGGTGTTGTCGCGCGTGAAACGGTCGCCGCTGCGAATCATGCTGCTCGCCACGGCCGCCAGGACGCGACGCTTCACCGTCACGCTGATGTTGCGCCGATCGACCAGGCGCCCGTCCTCGCGCCACAGGACCGTGACCAGCACACGCGCCGGCACGATCCGCGATCGCACATCCACCACCATCCGATCACGATCGAAACGCTGATCCACCAGCGCCGCGTCCTCTTCGCGGAACTCGACGACCACCTCATCGTCCGGGAACGGCGCGATCTCGCGGATCGCGGCCACGATGTAGCGACGCACCGTCACCATCGCGCTGACGTCCACCTCGCGGCCGGGGTTCGATTCGGCCGCCTGCGACTGTGCCGCTTGCGAAGCCGGGCTCACATAGGACACGCGGCACACCGCGTAACCGCGCAGGTCCAGCCGTCCCCAGTTCACGCCGGCATTGGCCAGTGCGGCCCGCAGGGATTCGATCGAGATCTCGACCGTCCCGTCACCGCCGCCAAGAGTGGCCACCACGAGGTCGGACAGGGCCTCCGCGCCGGGGCCGCTCAGCCGCGCGATGTCCCCAAGCCGCACGTCCGTACCGCTGCTCGTCGCCTCGGCGTGCAGCAGGACCGTGCCTTCGCCCGTCGTCGCCGCGTAACGCGCAACCGGCGAGCGCGGCTCGGTCTCGGGCGTCGCTTCCGCCGGTTCGTCGCCGGCGAAGGCGGTCGACGCCAGCAGCGCCGCTGCGAATGTCGTCATCCATCTCGTTTTCATCATGTCAAGCTCCGCCTAACATGCCGTGCTCACGCCGGCTTCGATCAGAAGCGACGCATGTTCGTGATCGTCTCCAGGGCCGAGTCCGCGGCCTGGATGCTCTGGCTGTTCATCTCGAACGCCCGCTGCGTCTTGATCAGGGAAACCAGTTCCTTTACCGGATCCACATTGGAGGACTCGAGATACTTGTGCAGAACCCGCCCGAACCCATCATCAGTCGGATTGCCAACGGTGGCGTCGCCCGACGCCTCGGTGGGGATGTAGAGATTGCCGCTGATAGGCTTCAGCCCTGCGGGGTTCGCGAATACCGCCAATTGAATCTGCCCACCCTCCTGGGTCGTGCCGCCCAGCTTGTAGGTCAGCAGCCCGGTCGAGTCGATGTTGATATCCGTCGCACCCGTGGGGATGTTGATGTTCGGCTCAAGGAACACGCCATCCGAATTCGCCAGGACGAGATCGCCATCCACGTTTCGCAGGAAGTTGCCCGCACGCGTGTAGGCCGTACCGGCGCCACCGTCAGCGGTGTACTGCACCTGGAAGTAGCCCTGGCCTTCGATCATCATGTCGAAGTCGCCTTCGGTCGGCACGGGATTGCCCATCTCAAGATTCGGCTGCGTGTTGGCAATTCGCGTCCCCAGCCCCACGAAGAGGCCCGCCGGCCGCTGCTCACCATTGCCCGTCTCCACGCCCGGCTGCACCTTCTCCTGGTACAGCAGGTTCTCAAAGTTCGCGCGGAAGCTCTTGAAACCCGTCGTGTTCGCGTTCGACAGGTTGTGCGAGATGATGTCAAGCTCCTGCGAGAGCGCTGAAAGACCTGTCGATGCCGAATGCAATGCGGTGATCGCCATGTCTGCCTACCTTTCCAACACCTGTGTCCGGGCTACGCCACCCGCCCGAACGTGTTGATCGCGCGATCCATCATCGCGTCCGCGTAGCGGATCATGTTGCTGTTCATCTGCACGGCCTTCGTCGCCCCGACTAGGTCCATCAGCGTCTTGATGGGATCGACCGTGCTCGACTCGATAAACCCCACCCGCATGCGGCGGTCCGCCGCCGGCGTCCATTGATCGTCACCACCCTCCATCCGCAGCAGGTTGTGCGCCCCCTTCTGCAACTGCGTCGCGTCGGAAACCTGCCTGATCGCCAACTGCCCCAGCACTTCGCCGTCCTGCACCACATCGCCCCAATGCGTCAGGCTGACCCGACCACCCTCGCCAGCCGCGATCGGCGCCCCGGACTGATCCAGCACCGGAAGCCCGCTGGCGGCCATCACCAATTGGCGATCGCTGTTGATCATCATGCGCCCGTCGCGCGTCAGCATCTCCTGCGCCTTGCCGTCGCCGTCCTTCATCTGCACCACGAAGAACGCGTCCTTCTGCTCCAGCGCGGCGTCCAGTTCCTTGCCCGTTCGCTTGAAATCCCCTTGCTCGAGGTTGATGTAGGCCGGGTCGGCAAACACGCCGCCGCCGATCATGTCCAGCACATCCTTGCGCAGATCGAAGCCGAAACTGTCCTCAACCGACTCCGGGTGCCGCTGACGCACATCGGCCAGGTCGCGCTTGAAGCCGACCGTGCTCTGGTTCGCCAGGTTGTTGGCGAACACATCCTGCCGGTACATGTTCACCTGGGCCCCGGCCGCGGACAGGTACAGGCCGTAATTCATCGCGCCGCCTCCCGGATCGCGTCCATCGCCGGCGCCTCTTCGCGTTGGGCGCGGTCGTGGGCCAGCGCAGCCGCCACTTCGTACTGGTGCGCGGCCTCCGCGAGCTTCGCCAGCCGGATCAGCGTCTTGCCCAGGTCGCCGGGCGCGCTTTGCCGCAGGATTTCACTTCCTAACCGTTTCACAGATGCACTCCTTCCGCGCCGCCGCGCGATACGGCGGCAATGCCTCAACACACGAGAGGCAAGCGCAATGCCAATCCGTCCGGCACGGTCCCGGAACGGCGATCAGAGCGGGTGTTCGGTGGCCGCAACGCCGGTTTGCGACGCTTCGCCGGTCTGCGGGCTCGTCAACGGCCAGCCGCGCAGAACAGCGATCAGCCCCCACTGATCACGCGCACAGCGCAACTATGGCCCCACCCGCGCAGGCCTTGCGCTGCGGCTTGCCGCGCTTCCCAACTCAGTCCAGCACGAACGATCGCCTGTCGAAATGCTCGCTCAGTCGCGCCCGAAGCGTAGGCAGGCGCTCCGTGTCATCCAGTCCCTTGGCGGTGGCCACGAGCAGCGTCACCAGCCCGTCGAAGTCGTCAAGGCTGATCACTTCAGAGTCGATCTTCCCGGTTGCCTCATTCATGTTGTGGTAGTTGCCCAGCGGCAGACAGAGACACGTAGCCGCGAAGCCGAACTCCTGGAAAGCGGTGGCCTCGCACGTGCCGCCGGGCATCAGTTTGCGCTGCCAGCGAAAGCCATCGTTCCGCCGGCCGAGGCGCTGAGCCACCCGGTCGATCCGCCAAGTGAGCTGCGGGTTGAACGTGCTGGTGCGATCACCGACGCGAATGATCGGCCCTCCGCCGATCGGCGACTCGTCGAAGCTCTTCGAGTTCTCCAACGCGATGATGCGCGAGCCCTTGGGAATGATCCCACTGCCGCACGCGGCGATCGCGCCCACGAAGCCGATCTCCTCGGCCCGCGTCAGCAGCACCCGTACATCAAGCCCGGGCGTGCGGCTGCGTCGAAGCCGATCCATCGCCGCCAGGGCCGCCGCCACCCCCGCCAGATCATCGCACGCCGGCGCACGCAGCCGCCTGCCCGTCACGCGCGGCCGGGGCAGGTCCCACGTCATCACATCGCCAGGGCGGGCCGCGGTCCGCTGTGCGAACCTCGCCGTCACATGCTTGAACTCGCCCGAATCATCGAAGGAAACGACTTTGCCCCGCGCCGAATCCATCCCGCCATGCCACCGCACCCGCGTACCGACAAAGAATGGCTCGTGCACGCCGCCACGGAAGTCCGCCTCGACCTCCCGCCCTTCGCGCGAAACATCCGTGATGACGAAGGCCGGGTGGTCCATGTGCGCCTCGAGCACGATCGGTCGGCGCGAGCGGACGCCCCGGCGAGCAATCATCAGGTTGCCGAAGCGGTCGCGGCTGACGGTCAGGTTCCTGCGTTGGCGCACCCACTGGCGAACCCACCCGATCACCTGATCCTCACATCCCGCCGCCGTCGGCAAACCCGTCAACGCCATCAGCACGTCATGGTCCGTCTTGCTCATGTGCACGCTCCAGTTCGCCTATCATGTGGCCTTCGGTGCGGCCACGGGTTGTTCCGGTCGGACGATAGTAACGTCAGCGATACACCATGCCAGCAACGTCCAACCAAACCAGCGAAGAGGGACCCCCACCGCCCGCCGCCTCCGTGCGCAATCTGCACGTGACGCGCGGCCAGACACATATCCTCCGAGGCGTATCGTGCGATATCCCCGCCGGCCGGTGCACCGCCATCCTCGGCCCCAACGGCTGCGGCAAGACAACCTTCACCCGCTGCCTCACCGGGCAAATGTATATCACCTCCGGCGCCGTCCATGTCCTCGGCGAAACGTTCGGGCGGACCGATGTCCGCGCGCTGCGGCGGCGGATCGGCGTGGTCAACCCCACCACCGACGTCGCCGGCGCACACCTGAGCGGTGCCGTTGTCGACGGCGATCTGTCCGCGCACGACGCCGTCTGCACCGGATTCTTCGGAACCATCGGCCTGTACGACACCGTCGACGCGGCCCAACACGGGCTCGCCGATCACCTGTTGCGTCAGGTTGGCCTCGAGCACCGGCGTGACTTACGGTTCTCGTTGCTCTCCACCGGCGAGCAACGCCGCGCATTGATCGCCCGCGCCCTGGTGAACCGGCCCGAACTGCTGATCCTCGATGAGCCCACGGCCGGTCTCGACATCGCGGGACGCGAACGGGTGCTCGCGACGATCGAGATGATTATGGCCGCGCCTCATCCGCCGACGGTGTTGATGATCACGCACCACGTGGAAGAGCTATCGCCACGCACCGTGCAGGTGCTGCTGATGCGTGAGGGCCGGTTCATCGCCTCGGGCACGCCCGAAGAAACGATCACGCCCGAATCCCTCTCCGAGACGTTCGGCTGCAAAGTCTTCGTCAAACGCCTTCACAGCCGCTACTGGCTGGAGGTGCTCCCCGAAGCGTGGCTGGACCTGGTGAAGTTGGAGACATCACCGCTGCCTAGCAAGAAGTGAGCAGAGCGAATGGGACCCGAATCGCGCTACCTGATCTGGGATTTCGACGGAACGCTGGCCTACCGCGAAGGCATGTGGCGCGGGACCGCATTGCACGTCTTGCGGCAGGTCTTCCCCGATCACCCCGCCACCGAAGATGACCTGCGGCCGTTCCTCCGCAGTGGATTCCCCTGGCACGACCCCGATCGCCACTACGGGCAGCGCAGCGCTGATGCTTGGTGGGATGCGGTGGCTCCGGTCCTGACGCGCATGTACGTCGAGGGTGCCGGGCTCTCGCAAACGCAGGCGGCCGAACTCGCCGGTCAGTTCCGTCCCGCCTATCTGGACCTGCGATTCTGGCGGCTCTTCGACGACACGCTGCCGACGCTGGGCGTCCTCACGGAAGCGGGATGGCGACATGTGATTCTGTCCAACCACGTGCCCGAACTGGACACGATCATTGACGGCCTGGGGATCACCGCGCGGTTCGAGGCCATCCACAACTCGGCGCTGATCGGCTACGAGAAGCCGCATCCGGCGCTCTTCCGCCATGTCCTCGAGACGCTGCCCGACGGCGTCACCGTCTGGATGATCGGCGACAATCCGAGGGCCGACTTCGCGGGAGCGGGGCAGGCCGGCATTCCGGCAATCCTGGTGCGCCGCGAGACGGACGGCGTGCAGCCGTTCAGCCGGGATCTGGCCGGCGTGCCCGAGATCCTTCGCCGCGCCTGAATCCGGGCAATACCGGCTTGTAAACGTCCGTTGACCGACAGCCGCCGGCCGACCGGTCATCACCGGGTCCCGGGCCGGCGCTGGCCTTGGAGTCATGCCCTATGCCCTACGAACCGGTTCGCCACCGTCTCGCGCTCGCCGCGGCCGCGCTGTGGATGCTGGCCGCGTCGCCCGTGCTTGCCTACGAGGAAGAGGCGCCGCGCGGCATTCATGTCGACGTGGTCTACCTCGACGCGGGAACAGACAAACCCGCCAAGCTCAGCGGCGAGCTGTTCTTCACCAGCCTGCCCACGCTCATCGACGGCAGAACGCCGCGCAGCTTCGGCATGAAGGAACTCGTACCCAAAGAGCCGGGCGACATCTGGATCCGCCGCGATCGCAAGGCCGAGGGCAAGACGCCTGTTTTCACGCTGCACGAGTACCGCGGCGAGTACAAGATCACGTTCCCGTTCGAGTCCATTCCGGTTGAGCTGAGCGACACCGGACAACTGGATGAATCCATCGCCGATGATCACGACGCCCCGCGCGACGAGTCGCTACTCGAGAAACTCGATGAGGCCATCGAAGAAGCCGAGACGGGCAAGCCTGCCGCGGACGGCGAGGAAGAGCCGGCGGTGCGGCTGGGGCTCCGCTACCGCCCGAGCTTCCGTCGCATCCCGGTCGAACAACTGGAATCCATCACCTTCAAGCTGCCCGAGCACTACCGCCGCGAAAAGTATCGCGGTCGCTTCGTCGCCTACAGCAAGGCCGCCAAGGGGTCGAACGGCATCGTGCAGCCGGCCGCGGCCACGTGGTTCGGCGGGGAGAGCGGCAGTGAGTCCTTCTCCGATGGAGGCTTCCTTCCTGACGGTTCGATCTTGCTGTTGGGGAGTTTCCATGACCTGTCATTCGTGGAGGGCGCAACCATCCACGTGATCGGGACGGACCCGGAAGACACCGCGTTCCAACCGGAGCCCTTGCCAAAGCCGAAACCGGGCGACAAGAAGCGCCGCCGCCCACCGCCGCACCCGCGGCTGACGCCCGTGCTCGTTCAATACACCGCCGACCTCCGCAGGATCGAGCGCATCACGCGCCTGCCCTGGGCCGCGGGCACGCTGTCACAGGCGCTGTGGCGCAAGGACGGTTCCGTTTACCTCACCGGCCACGCGGGCGGCAATTTCGAGGCGCTGGAGCGCCCCGCCGCGCGCAAGCGTACCGTGGAGAATCCGGCAGCGGTCGAGAAGGCCAAGCAGCGCAATCGCACGCCGCCGGGCGATTCCTTCGTGCTCCAACTGACGCCCGACCAGAAAGGCATCCTGTGGCTGGTGCGCTTCCGACACGCGCGCATCTACGCCGGATTGCACCCGGACGGCAGCGTGCTCGTCGAGCGTGACAAGACGCTCTTCTACGTGCGGCCGGACGGCGCCGTCGATGAAGGCCCCCGCTACAACGAGGACTGGGGCGGCCGCGCCCGGACGCCGCTGTGTGTCAGTCCGAAAGACGGCTCCATCTTCGTCGGCGGCGAATACCACAGCGGTACGGGCCGCGAACCCTACCGCAATCCCTTCCTCCACAAGTTCAGCGACCAGGGCGAGTGCCAGTGGACAGCCTACAACTGGACCGGTCCGGTGGTCGGCGTCGATCAACTGCGGCTGGTTTCTGACTCCGCGGTGAAGGCCGTGCGGTTCGACCACGACGGCAACCTGATCGTCACCGGCTGGTCGGACGGCGGCAACTCGGTATTCACCCGCCAACCGTATGACCTGCACCAGAACGTGCCGGTGTACGGTTTCGCCGGCAGCATCTGGGGCGCGGGCGTGCTTTCCGTGCCCTACATGATCCGCATGGACGCCCAGACCATGCGCGTGAGCACGTACTGCCGATGGCTGTCCTACCTGCCGCTGGATGACGTGCCCAACGGCGCGTCGATCAAGGACTTCCTGGCCATGACCAACGGCGACATCGCCTTCACCGGCGGTTCGGCCTTCGGACTGATCGAAACGCATGACGCATGGGTCAGCCCATGGTGGGTCAACTTCCAGACCAACCAGTACGCCGAAGCGCACGGCGGCTCGTACCTGGCGATCTTCAGCCCCGACTTCCGCAAGCTCAAGTTCTCCAGCGTGCTACCGGCGGTCGGCAACCAGAAGCTGGCCGATCGCGGCCGCTGGCTGCTTGTGTTCGGTCACGCCGGCCAGATGCACACGAGCTACCGCATGGAAGTTCCCACCATCACGCGACACGCCACGCAGCCGGAGTTCGGCGGCGGTGATCGTGATGCGTACGTGATGCTTATCGACACGCAAGCCGAACCCAGGCCGCCGGTCATCCCTGAGCGAACGTGGGAAGAATGAGGCGCGCGGCAGGAACAGCGCAACATGCGACCGGCTTGAGATCGCCCCCGCCATCCGGAGATGCACGATGAACCATCGAACATTACTGCTGAGCCTGATCGTGCTCGTCGCGGCCATGAGCGCCGCGTCATTTCTGCAGGCCGGCGAACAGGAAAGGCGGATGGCCGCGGCGATGCGCGGCCAGTGGGACATGACCAGGGACCCGCACCGCGCCTGCGTCTACATGGTCATCCGGCAGCCCGACAACATGTACCCCAGCTTCTGGGTGGGCACGAACCATGCCGGTACGGTCGACATCGAAGCCCGCGAGGACTTCCTTACGGGCGAGGTCGCGGTCAAGCAGGAAGGGGCGTTCGCCGTGCAAATCACGCGCGCGGCCCGGAAGCAGGGCATGGCTGACAAGATCCCGGGCGGCGTGTGGGCAAATGAATTGGGCGAAGGTCACTTCGTTGTCCACTTCGACCGGTTCACAGGATGGCAATGGGACGGCGTGTACAGTGGAAAGGAAGACCGCGGCATCAAGACGACGGCGAGCTTCCGCGGCCGCATGGTGGTCGGTGACAAGCAGACCGCGATTCGCGGCGACGCATCGCTGCGTTTCTCCGAGATGATCCCACAGTTCTCGCTCCACGCGCGTTTCAGTTTCGAGGGCAAGGCGCTGGGGTTGACGGGCAGCCAGTCCGGGCCGATGCACGTGGATCTCTACACCAAGTCGATCGCGTCCACGAAGAAGAGCGCGCCCACCATCGACGAGCGGCTGGAGCCTGAAGGGCCGTCCCTGCCCTGAGTTCGCCGCGCCGACCGAACACGCCACGCCAGCCAAACCGCCGTGAGGCGAACCGGTGGCTTGCAGCGCTCAGTCCGGGCGGCCTCAAGCCGCCGGTGACATGACGGTCTGCAGCTTGCCTTCCATCGCGCGGACGATGTGGATCACTTCGTCACAACTGCGATCGAGCACGCCGGCGATCTCGTGCAGGTTCAGCTTCTCGTGATAGATAAGCACCAACACCAGTCGTTCGACCGAACTGAGATGATTCAGTATGGCGCTCTTGAGGTGACGCGGGCCGTGATCTTCCATGATCGGTGACCTATATGCGGCCGTCCTTGGCCTGGTAGCGAAGATGTTGCGAAAAACCCCTTTCGTTCCGATAAGACTGCGACAGTTTACTACCCCTACTCCTTCGCCACAACCCTTGGAGCACAAATATTGAACTTTTGAGGCAGAAACTCCAAGAATTGCGAACGATGATCAATCGACCCACCTGTTCAGCGCCTTGCAGGCGCGCTGGGGTCGCGTGGGCAACCGTCCAGCGTGATCGGTGGTGGCAACAAAAACAGCACCGTGCGGTTAAGCAACGGTGCTGGTGGGAAGAGAGAGAGAGCAAAATCAAGTGCCCGCACTATACTGGTCCGGTAACAATGATGCAAGCCTTCCTGGGGTATTTCCAGCGAAAATGTGTGGTTTTATTGGACGCTAACATTTCAGCAAGCGCCAGCCGGCTTACCCAGCTTCACACAGTAACCAGCCAGCCGCATACGCCACACACGGTGCGCGTGTGGCCGGTACTCCTATCCAATTCGCAGAAAAGTACTTATCGCCCCCGACCTCGCCGACAGCCCGCAGTGGAATCGGTATGATCGCCGGACCAGATCCGGCCAAGACCAACCCCACCTTCTGCCACGGACAAAGAGCCATGCATGTGGAAAAACCTGAAGCCCCGTTCCGCGTCGCGGCGCTGCGCACCGAATACGAAACCCAGCCCCTCGGCATCGACACCGCCTCGCCGCGCCTATCCTGGCAACTGCGCGGCGACGAGCGCGGACTCGCGCAATCCGCCTACCAACTCCGCGTTGCGACCACCCCATCAGGCCTGAGCGGTCCCGACACGCTCGTCTGGGATTCCGGCAAGGTTTCCTCAAGCCGCACCACGCACGTTCCTTACGGTGGCCCGCCGGTGCCGGCCCGGACCCGGTACTGGTGGACGGTCCGGAGCTGGGATGCCGGCGACCAGCCATCGAACTGGGCCGAACCAACCTTCTGGGAGACCGGCCTGATGGACGGCAGTTGGGACGGCCGATGGATCGGCCGAACCGAAGACGGCGACCAAGTGCACGAAAGGCCCTGCGCTTATCTGCGCCGCCGGTTTGTCCTTCCGACAGACAAGCCGGTTGCCCGTGCCCGCATCTACGTCACCGCCCGGGGCATCCATGAACTGCGCGTCAATGGCCGGCGCGTCAGCCAGGACTACTTCCGCCCCGGCTGGACCGACTATCGCAAGCGACTGCAGTACCAGACGTACGACCTGACCGACGCGCTGAAGCCGGGTGAGAACGTCATCGCGGCGGTGCTGGGAGACGGCTGGTACCGCGGCCGGCTCATGCACCGTGTGAAGCCGCCCTACTACGGCCGCCACACGCGCCTGCTCGCACAACTCGAGGTGCAACTGGGTGACGGATCCGTCGAATGCATCACCACGGACGAACAGTGGCGCACCAGCGAAGGCCCCATTCGTCGCAGCGACTTCTACAACGGCGAGGACTACGACGCACGACGCGAGATGCCCGGATGGGATGCGCCGGGATTCGATGATGCCCAGTGGCAGACTGTCGCTTGCGAACCGCTGGACAACACAACCATCACGGCTCAGGTCGGGCCGCCCGTCCGACGCATGCGTGAACTCGCACCGAAGACCGTGAATGAACCGCAACCGGGCGTCTTCATCTTCGATCTCGGCCAGAACATGGTGGGTCTCGCGCGGCTGAGGGTCACCGGCCCGGCCGGGCACACCGTGCAACTGCACTTCGCCGAGATGCTCCAGCAGGACGGCACGCTCTACACCGAAGCCCTTCGCAGCGCCAAGGCGACCGATACGTACACGCTCCGGGGCGACCCGAAAGGGGAAACCTACGAACCGTCGTTTACGTTCCACGGCTTCCGATACATCGAGATCACGAACTGGCCGGGCGCTGACCAAAGCGCGCGGCCGCCGCTCGATGCCGTCACGGGCGTCGTTCTGCATACCGCAGCCCCGGAGGCCGGGCACTTCGCCACCGACAATGAACTGCTCAACCAACTGCAAAGCAACATCGTCTGGGGTCAGCGCGGCAACTACCTCGAGGTGCCGACCGACTGCCCGCAACGCGACGAGCGGCTCGGGTGGACCGGCGATGCACAGGTCTTCATCGCGACCGGCTGCTTCAACATGGATGCCGCCGCCTTCTTCACCAAGTGGATCACCGACCTGACCGACGCCCAGTTCGCCGACGGGCGCTTCACCTGCGTCGCGCCCAACATCCTCAATGACGAGAAGGGCAACGCCGGCAACGCGGGGTGCGCCGCGTGGGCCGACGCGGGCATCATCTGCCCGTGGACCATCTACCTTAGCTACGGCGACCGGCGCATCCTTGAACAGCACTACGACGCGATGTCAAAGTGGCTCGACTACCAGCACAACTCGAGCCACAATCTGATCCGCCCGGACTTCGGCTACGGCGACTGGTTGAACATCGACGACCCCACGCCGCGCGACCTGATCGGCACGGCCTACTTCGCGCACACCGCTGACCTCATGTCGAAGGTGGCCCGGGTGGTCGGCAACAGCGCCGACGCGCTTGCCTTCGCCCAGCTCGGAAAGGACATCCGCGTCGCCTTCGACCGCGAGTTCATCACCGCCAACGGCCGCGTGGCCGGCCATTCGCAGACGGCCTACCTGCTGACGACGGCCTTCGACCTTGCGCCGGCCGGCAAGCGCGAGGCCGTGATCGCGCGGCTCATCGGTCGTATCGAGAAGCGCGACTGCCATCTGTCCACCGGCTTCGTCGGCACGCCGCTGCTGCTGCCGACCCTCACGCGCATCGGACGCGTCGACCTGGCGTACCGGCTGCTCCTCAACGAGACCTACCCGTCGTGGCTGTATCCGATCCACCAAGGCGCCACCACCATGTGGGAACGCTGGAACGCCTATACGCACAAGGACGGCTTCGGCAACCCGGGCATGAACTCGTTCAACCACTACGCCTACGGCGCCGTGGGCCAGTGGATGTACGAGACCGTTGCGGGATTGCGCATCGATGAGGACGAACCCGGCTACCAGCACATCATCATCCAACCCCGCCCGGGTGGCGGCATCGGTCGAGCCGAAGCCCGTTACGATTCGCTCCACGGTCGCATCGAGTCGCGCTGGTCGCGAAGCGAAGGCGCGTTCCAACTCGAGGTCGTGATCCCCCCGAACACCCGCGCAGGTATTCATCTGCCCACCGATCGGCCGCAGGCGGTCACCGAGTCGGACCAGCCCCTGGACCGCGCTGCCGGGCTGCATGCGATCGAGGTTCGCGAGAAGGAGACCATCTGCCGCACCGGTGCGGGTCGCTACCGTTTCAGAGTCGACGAACCCCTGACGATTGCCCCGGCTTCCACGCCGTGATAGCCTGCCACGCGGGTCGTCAGCCGCCACCGGATCCGCCTATGCTCAGACAATCGCCATCGGTCTGGGAATGCCTGCGCATTCGCTCGTTGTACCCGTTCGTGCTCCGGTATTTCGCCGCGATTCAGCCCGAGCAGCGCGGCCGCACGCGCGTGCTCGACATCCCCGCCGGCGACGGCGTGCTCAGCGTTCCGCTGGCGTCCGCCGGCTTCGATGTAACGCCCGCCGATCTGTTTCCCGAATACTTCACCCGGACCCTCGAGAAGCACGCCGGCCAGCCCATGAACGAGGTGTTTGCGCACCTCACGAAGGGCACCGTGCCGCGCGCGGTGACCGAGGCGCTCTTCGGTGAGAGGACCGACAACCCGCCCTGGCCGGAGAAGCTCGAGCCGGTGGCCGCCGACATGCAGGACCGCCTGCCCTTCGACGACGGCGCGTTCGACATCGTCCTCAGCGCCGAGGGCATCGAGCACATGGTGGACCGACACCAGACGCTCAGCGAGTTCCGGCGCGTGCTCAAGACCGGCGGGAAAATGCTGATGACCACGCCCAACGTGTTGTCCCTGCGCGGCCGCCTGTCCTACATGCTCGCCGGCACGCGCGCCTTCAAGAGCCACATCGACGAATACACCAGCGTCTGGGGCGTTTCCGAGGACGGCGAGCGCACTTACCACGGGCACGCTTTCCTCGTAAGCTACCACCAGGTGCGTTACAGCCTGCACCATTGCGGCTTCCGCCTTCGTCGCGTGCTGCGGTCCAACTTCAGCCCCACCAGTGTCGCCTTGTGGCCGCTCGCGCCGCTGGTCGCGCTGGGCACCGCCCTGTCGCAGTACCACGCCAAGCGGATCTTCGACAAGGTGAAGGCCGACAGACAGATCGATCTGCACATCGCCCCGCCCTACTTCGAGATGTTCCGCCACCTGCTGTCGCCGGCGATGCTCTACAACGCCACGCTCATCGTGGAAGCCGAAGCCGTGGAGGATGATCCCGGCATCCGGCGCACACATCGCGCCAAGCATGGCCACACGACGTGAACAAGCCCGCCACGCTACCGTACTGTCTGGGGAAAGTAATCCTGCAGTGCCTTGACCGACCAGTCGCCGGCCTTCAGTGCCGAGATCGCCCGCACCGCGGCGGCGGCGCCGGTGGTGGTCGTGATCATCGGCACGGCGAACCGCACGGCCGTCGCCCGCAGCTTGCCCTCGTCGCTGCCCGCGCCCTTGCGCGTCGGCGTGTTGATGATCAATGCCAGTTCCCTGTTCTTGATCAGGTCGATGGCGTTGGGCCGGCCTTCGGTGATCTTGCGGATGGGTGACACCGCCACGCCGCGATCTTCCAGGAAGGCGTGCGTGCCGCCGGTCGCCACCACCTCGAACCCCATCGCCACCAGCGAGCGCGCCGCCTCGAGCACCGCCTGCTTGTCGGTCTTGCGAACCGAGAGAAACACCTTGCCCTCGCGCGGCAGGGCCGTGCCCGCGGCCAGCGACGCCTTGAAGAAGGCAAGCGGAAACTCCGCGTCCGCCCCCATCACCTCACCCGTCGATCGCATCTCCGGCCCGAGGATCACGTCGACGCCCGGGAACTTGCTGAACGGGAAGACCGACTCCTTCACCGACGTGTGGTCCGGCTCGACTTCCTCCGTCACCCCCAGTTCCGAGAGCTGGCGCCCCGCCATCACCTTCGCGGCCAGCCGCGCCCAGCTCCGGCCGGTCGCCTTGGACACGAACGGCACCGTGCGCGAAGCACGCGGGTTGACCTCCAGCACGTAGATTTCGTACTGCCCGTCGTCGTTGGTTGGCCGGCGGATCGCGTACTGCACGTTCATCAGGCCGCGCACCCCGAGCGATTCGGCCAGGCGCCGCGAGTGATCCTTGAGCTGATCCACGGTTTCGCGCGGCAGGGAGAACGGCGGAATCGCGCAGGCGCTGTCGCCCGAGTGCACGCCCGCCTCCTCGATGTGCTCCATCACGCCGCACACCAGTGCGCGGCAATCGTCCGTCACGCCTTCGGCGAAATCGCCGATCACATCCACATCGCACTCGATCGCCTCGGACAGGAACTTGTCGATGAGGATCGGCTGGTCCTCCAAATCGCTCGCACCCAGAGCGATGGACATGTAGTGACGCAACTGTTCGTCATCGAACACCGTCTCCATCGCCCGTCCGCCCAGCACGAAGCTCGGACGCACCAGCACCGGGTAACCGATGTCGTTGGCGATCTTCGTCGCCTCCTCGACGCTGTAGGCGATCCCGTTGGCCGGCTGGCGGATGTCAAGTTCGTGCAGCAGATGCTGGAAGCGTTCGCGGTCCTCGGCCAGGTCGATCGAATCGACACTGGTGCCGATGATGGGCACCCCGGCCGCCTCCAGCCCGTGGGCGAGGTTCAGCGGCGTCTGTCCGCCGAACTGCACGATCAGCCCGTGCACGCGCGACGCATCGCCGTTGAGCCGCTCGAAGATGTTCAGCACGTCCTCCAGCGTCAGCGGCTCGAAGAAGAGCAGGTCGCTTGTGTCGTAGTCGGTGGAGACGGTCTCCGGATTGGAGTTGACCATCACCGACTCGAAGCCCAGTTCATCGGCCGCGAACGCCGCCTGCACGCAGCAGTAGTCGAACTCGATGCCCTGCCCGATCCGGTTCGGACCGCCGCCGAGGATCATGATCTTCTTCTTGTCGGTGATGCGGATCTCGTCGTCGATGACGGCCGTCTCGCGGCCGTTCTCGATCCGCGTGATCGGCGCCTCGTAGGTGCTGTAGTAGTACGGCGTGCTCGCCTCGAACTCCGCGGCGCAGGTATCGACCAGCTTGTAGACCGGCGCGATGCCCAGGCTCTTGCGATGGCTCCGCACGTGCAGGATCGAACGGCTGCTGATCTCACCGACGTAAAGGTTAGACAGTTGCGCGTCCGAGTAGCCGTTGCGCTTCGCCCGGTACAGCACATCGCGCGGCACATCCTCCAGACGCTGGTAGCCGATCAACTGCGCTTCGAAGTCGATCAACTGCTTGATCTGGTCGAGGAACCAGGGGTCGATCTTCGTCGTCTCGTACACATCGTGCACCGACCAGCCCATCTTCATCGCGTACCGGATGTAGTACAGACGTCCCTGCGACGGCACGTTCAGCTTGCGGCGAAGCTTCTCCAACGGAATGGGATACTCGGTATCGACCAGTTGCGCCGTCGACGCATGCTCGCGCGCCCCGCGATGCACCGCGCCGTGACCGGCCCCGAGGCCCTGCACGAGAATGGAAATCTGTTCCCGGGCCGCTTCGCTCAGCTCAAAGCCAAGCGGCGCCGTTTCCTGCAGCAGTGCCGCGGCCTGCAACGGCGTGCAACCGCCCACTTCGCGCTGCACCACCCCCATCACCGCCTCCAGCGCACCGGGGTGCTCGCCATTCAGCCAGTCGAGCAACGCCCGCAGGCTGTTGAGCCACTTGTCCTGGCGGTCCAGCCCGAGACCGAACCGCTTGACCTCCATCGAGCGGATGCCCTTCTGCAGGCTCTCCTTGAACGTGCGGCCGATGCTCATCGCCTCGCCCACGCTCTTCATCTGCGTCGTCAGCGTCTCGTCCGCTTCCGGGAACTTCTCGAACGTCCAACGCGGAATCTTCGTCACCACGTAGTCGATCGTCGGCTCGAAGCATGCCACCGTCTGGCCGGTGATATCGTTCTTCAATTCCCACAGCAGGTAGCCCACCGCCAGCTTCGCCGCGATCTTGGCGATCGGGAAGCCCGTGGCCTTCGAGGCCAGCGCCGACGATCGCGAAACGCGCGGGTTCATCTCGATAACGACCATTTCGCCGTCATCCGGGTTGATCCCGAACTGGATGTTCGAGCCGCCCGTTTCCACCCCGACCGCCCGGATGATCGCCAGCGACGCGTCGCGCATTCGCTGGTATTCCTTGTCCGTCAGCGTCTGGGCGGGCGCGACGGTGATCGAATCGCCCGTGTGCACGCCCATCGCATCGAAGTTCTCGATCGAACAGACGATGACGACGTTGTCATCCTCGTCGCGCATCACTTCGAGTTCGTATTCCTTCCATCCGAGCACCGACTGGTCGATCAGCACCTGCCGCGTCATCGAAGCGTCCAGCCCCCGACGCACGATGTCCTCGAATTCCTCGCGGTTGTACGCCACGCCGCCTCCGGTGCCGCCGAGGGTGAAGGCCGGCCGGATGATCGCCGGCAGCTTGACCTCCTCGAGCACCTCCCACGCTTCATCCATCGAATGGGCGATGCCCGAGGCCGGACACCGCAGCCCGATCGACTCGATGATCTCGCGGAACTGCCGGCGGTCCTCCGCGCGGTAGATCACCTCGCGCGTCGCCCCGATCATCTCCACGCCATACTTGTCCAGCACACCGTCATCGAAGAGCTGGCAGGCGCAATTGAGCGCCGTCTGGCCGCCGAGCGTCGGCAGCAGCGCATCGATGTGATAGGGCCCGTCCTTCTCACGCTCGATGATCTTGGCCACCGCCTCCGGGGCGATCGGCTCGATGTAGGTGCGATCGGCGAATTCCGGATCGGTCATGATCGTCGCCGGGTTGGAGTTGACCAGGACGACCTGGTACCCCTCTTCCCTCAGCGCCTTGCAGGCCTGCGTGCCGGAATAGTCGAACTCGCAGCCCTGGCCGATGACAATGGGTCCTGAGCCGATGATCAGGATCGTCTTGATATCCGTGCGTTTTGGCATTGCTTTCGGGGTGGGTTAGGGCAAAAAGTCGGCAGATCGTAGCAGTTGTCCCCGGCCGCGACAATCTCCCGACCAATTACTCGTGTACCTCGATGATCTGGGCCTCGAGCGTCGCCAGATCGAGGGTGGCGATGGTCGGCTTGTCATTGACCCAACCGCAGCATTCGCCCGGGTTCAGCATCAGCCGTCCGTCACGCGACTCGTTGACCACCTCGTGCGTGTGACCGGAGATGACCACATCCGCGGAAGCGATCTGGTCCTTCGTCAGCCAGTCGATGAAGTGGCCCATCACGATCTTCCGTCCCCCCAGTTCCACTTGCAGCGGGCCATCCTGCACCTGCGGCAGCATACGCTTGAGCCCCTCGCGCTCACCGTCGTTGTTGCCGTACACGCAGTAAACGGGCATGCTCACCTGCTTGGGCGAAATCAACTCCGCGGCAAAGGGAGCGATGAAATCGCCGGCATGGAAAATCGCCTCAACCTTCAGCCGCGTGAAGAACGACATGGCGCGTCGGAACGTGGGCAACCGATCGTGGGTATCGCTGATGACACCGATTTTCATTGCATGATTCTCGGAAAGGCCATGGATCGCGGGCGACGACTGACGCTCCATTCGCACGACTTGGCCGCAGTCTATCCCATAAAGCCTTTGCCAACAAGGAGTCATAGACGCGGAGCCGACGCCCCGCCGCCAAGACCACGCCCGGCCATCGCATCCCGTCGCCCACAATCCACCCACTTTCGTCGGATGAGTCTGCCGGCGGCGGCTTGTGAACGTACAATGTGATGCGAGGTCCACGCCTATGACGCTGTACCATCTGCACCGCACTGTATCGTCCTTGGCCATCCTCTTCTGCTTCGCCTTCGCGCTCTGGGCGCTGCGCGGCTTCCTGCGCGAGGGCGGCACCGAAACGCTCGTCCTGGCCGTGCTGGCCACCGTCTTCTGGGCCGTCGCCGCCGCCAGCATGGCGGTGCTGCACATCCAGGCGCGCATCGTCGGCCCGCGCCCCGAGCCGCGCATCGGCGAACCGACCAACGGCCGGGGCGGCGCCTGACACGCCCATCGCCGCAAGCAGCAACACGCCTGGACGCCTCGTCTCATCGAGCGCCAACGGCTACACTTGCCGTACAGGTGACCCGTGCATCCACGACAGGACCAGGCATGAGCGACCGAATCGAACAACTGCGTAAGCTCCACGATGCAGACCCGGAAGACACCTTCTGCACCTACGGCATCGCCATGGAGTACGTGAAGCTCGACCAGCCCGAGCCCGCCATCGAGTGGTTCGACAAGACGATCGATCTCGACAGCCACTACCACTACGCCTACTACCAAAAGGCCCGCATGCTCCATCAACTGGGCAAGACTGACCAAGCCAGGCAGACGCTCAACACCGCCATCGAAATCGCCCAGGCCGACAATGATCAAAAGGCGCTTTCGGAACTGCAGCAACTGCTGGCGAACATGGTCTAGGAGGAAGCGGGCACGCAGGCACGAGGTAGTCGGAAAGAACAGTCTGACGGACGTCCGTGCATTCGTCCCGTCCTTCGTACAACGGCGTATGCTCGAACACGCTCGCCTCCGCTTCGCGCCTTCGTGCCTCTACGCGTACGTGCCTTCGTGCCTTTCTCGCATACCCCCCTTGACGGTCCGACATTCCGCGCGCATAGTTCTCTCGCTCCGAACCCCGAACCACAACCCCAAACGCCACGGAAGTCAACATGAGTCAGTTAGAGCATGAGGCGATCGCGCTGACGCGACCGTCCTACCACGTGCGGCCCAGCACCATCCACGGTCTCGGACTCTTCGCCGCCGCGTTCATCCCCGCCGACACCCACATCGGCGATTACGAGGGCCCGATCGTCATCCGCGAGGAGGACGACGGCGACCACGTCTTGTGGGTTCATCCCAACGACGGCCCAAGCTACGGCATCGAAGGCCGCAACGCATTGCGCTATGTCAACCACGCGGCCACGCCCAACGCCGTCTTCTACGACCACCAGTTGTTCGCACTGCGCGACATCCTGCCCGGTGAAGAGATCACCCACCACTACGGCGATGACTGGCACGATCTTACATAGCCGCGCCAATCGCGCTAAACATCATCAACGGTACAACCGATACAGACTGTCGGAGGGGAGGAAGCCCCCTTCGGGCATCTTCAACCTGGCAACGGACTGCCGGCCATGTTCATACGACGCGTCTGCATGAAATGGGACCTGCCCAGCGGCGAGTCCGAAAGCCGCATGGGATGGTTCATGCCGACCCGCGCCGTCGTCCTGTCGGTCTTCCTCGCCATCGCCTTCGCCATCACCCTCACCGCCCTCGGCTACGGCCGATACCTGCGCCTCCAGCGCCAATTCCGGACGCTTCAGACGAAACTATCGCAACGGATCGCTGAACAGACGCGCGAGACCGGGCAGCTCCGCGCCGTCATCGATCGCCTGCCGACGCGCACGCGCGACACCGCACAACCGGTCACCGCCGCCCAGTACGCCGCCGGTCACGGCCTGGTCGCGCGGCAACACATCGACCTGGCCGCCTCGTTCGCCAAGGGCGACTGGCAACTCTGTCTCGAACAGGCCCAGCTTCTGCTGAACCAACCGCCTCGCCCCCTCGCGCCTCCCACCCGGCGCGACGTCATCGCCAAGGCGGCATGGGCCCGGTTCTACCTTGGCCGTCACGACGAAGCGCTGGCGACGCTCGCGAGCGCGATCACCGAGGACCCGGAGGCGACCAGACTCCAGCACCCCCGGGCCGATATGCTCCTGATGCTCGGACGCCCGCAGGAAGCCCGGCCAGTCGTCGAACAGTTACTGGAAGCCGATCCCCACGCCGGGGTGGTCTTCACGCTGGGCAACCTGCATCACGCGGAGGGCCGCACCGATCTGGCCATCGCCGCTTTCCGGCAGGTGCTCGCCCACGGTGACCGGCAGCAGGAGCGCGCCGCCGCCCACAACCTCGCGCTCATCTATGCCCTCGACCTGCATGACCACACGCGGGCCAACGCTTATCTGACCATGCTCCTGGCCCTCGCGCCCGAAAGTCCGGCCGCGCTGGCCGCCGCCGGGCGGATCATGTTGCTGCAGGATCGCCTGCCGGAAGCCGAGAACTTCCTCAAGCGCGCCCATCGCATGACGCCGCGGTCGACCGAGGTGATGATCAACCTCGCCATCCTGTACGATCGCCAGGGCCAGGACGAACTCGCCCGCGCCATGCGCCACAAGGCCACGTTACAGGACCCGCACTGGTCCGCGCGGCTCGAAGGCCTGCCCGGCCGCACGGCGCAGGACAGTCTGGCCGTGCCGCGCCCCGAGAAGACACCGTCCGATCAGCAGCAGTAGCCGCCCCGTCGACATATCCGCGGCGCGATCTTCAAAGGGTTGCGTCCTGTGAGACCTGAATCGGTCCCGATTGTCCGCCGATATAGCCAGCAGCGGCGGTGCGACTTTTCTCGCCACGATGAGCAGCAGGCAACGGAGGGGACAAGCAGTGGCGCGCCCGGCCATATTCTGTCTGGCGGTGGGGATCCTCATCACCGCGATCGCGCGCGCCCACGCCGCGCAGGTCTTCGTGCCGAACTTCTCCATCGGCAACGACTACGTCCAGTGGTACTACGGGTGCGGCCCGACCGCCGGCGGCTCCATCTTCAGCTACTGGGACCGCAACGGATACGGCAACCTCATCCAGGGATCCGTCGATTCCAACGTCGCCTCCACCAGCCATATCCGGCGCTGGTATGAGAACCCGATCGTCGGCGATCGCGGCAACAGCAATGCCTACAGCACCGCCGATCCCCTCGCCGCCGCCGACACCGACGACTGCATCGCCGACTTCATGGGCACCAGCCGCTACACCGACACCATGCCCAACCTCAACCCCTACAACCTCACCAACGGCGGCACTTACGCCTTCTACACCCCCATGGCCGGCTATCGCGGCATCTCGACCGGCATGGTCGACTACGCTGCGTGGCGCGGCTACACGATCACGTCCAACAACCTCGAGTACGTTGGCACCGGCGACAGCAGCCTCACCTGGGGCGCGTTCACCGCGCAGATCGACGCGGGGAAACCGGTCATCTTCCTCGTCGATTCCAACGGCGACGGCACCAGCGACCACTTCGTCCCCGTCTTCGGATACGACACGACTGGCAACCAGTACTTCGCCTACGACGAGTGGGGAACGACCGGCCAAGTCGGCAACGGCGGGCGATGGGAAACCTTCCAGGGCATGGGCCCGGCCTGGGGCGTGGGGATCATGACCACCATCAACGGTTTTGCCGGCGGCGGCGCCGGCGCCACACCCGAACCCGCCGCCGCGCTGCTCGCATGCCTATGCCTCAGCCCGCTCCTCGCCGCCACCGGCCGCCGCACCTCGCGCCGGCGACGCCTCAAGGTGGCGGCATGCGTCTCGCCCGCCATCCGACCCAGAGTGGGGTGGGCGTCTCGCCCGCCATCGGACCGCAACTCCGAACTGACGGCCACCCCCACACCCTAACCCCATGACCGCCGCACTAACCAACCTGCTTTACGACCTGCACCAGTCCAAGCGACTGTCGCCGCCGCGCGTGATCGCCATCGCGCTGCCGATCCTCTGCGCCCTGCTCCTGCTCACCGTCGCGGCCCCGCGCCTCATCCACGAATACGCTCAGAACGCCAACTGCGCCCACGTCATCGTCACGCTGCCCGTCGCCGTCGCCATCCTCTTCCTTCGCCTGCGCGAAGCGCGGCGACTGCCCTCTCCTCGCCCCACTCTCGCCACCCGCGCGGCCACCACCCTCGCCGCCCTTGGCCTGCCGCTCGCGCTGCTGCTCTTTCTCCTTGACGCCATGGTGCACGAAGTCGCCGTCGTCGCGCTCGCCCTCTGGGTGGCGGGACTGGGCATCGTCGCCATCGCCGGCGGCCGGACCGCGCTGCGCCACGGCCTGACGCCCTTTATCCTCCTCGCCTTCGCCATCCCCCCGCCCCAGGCCGTCACGCAACTGGCCATCCACCACCACCTGCAGACAATCACCACCGACGCGGCCGCAGGACTGCTGGCCATGGCGGGGCTGAGCGCCACGCCGGACAACGCGCACCTGCTGGTCGAAGGCCAGTCGCTCTACATTGCCGAGCCGTGCAGCGGTTACAAGTTCATCATCGCCATGCTCTTCGCCGCGCTGGTGTTCGGCGCTTTTCCCACGCGGTTGCGCCCCGCCCCGCGCATCGCCCTGGCCGTGCTTGCCGTCCTCATCGCCCTGGCGATCAACATCGCCCGCATCGCCCTGGCCGGCCTGATCACCCACCTCGACGACCGCCACGCCGCGATGGCCTTCCTGCACGGCCCATGGGTCCTGTTCGTCTACGCCGCCGGCGTCGCCCTCCTCTGGCTGACCGCAGGCATGCTCAACGATGACGCCGGGCGCCACACACCGACTGTACAGCCACAGAGCATGTCCGGCACGCATACCGGAAGGCCGACATCGAGCACCGCACGCCGCATCCTGGGCGCATGCACCGTCAGCATCTGCCTCCTTCTCGCCTTCGCCACCCAGATCACCACCATCGATCTCTCCCCCACGCTCACCGGCCCACCGCTCGCGCAACTGCCCCTTCCCGCCGGCACGAAAACGGAGACCGCCCCCGCCCTCGCCGACTTCGCCGCCACGTGCGATGACCACGTCGCCCGCCGCATCACGCTTGATCGAAAAACCTTCGCCACGCTGCACATCTTCTACTGCCGCACGCGCCAACCCGACAATCGCTTGACCGGATTCGAGACCTACCAGCGACAACACGTTGCCGGCGCTCGCCGACGCACCAACAGCATCGTCACGCTCGAAGGCGGCTCATCCGCCATCCGGCTGCAAATCGAGAACGACGGCGGCTCGCGCACGCTGCTCTACTGGTACCAGTCCCCCGGCCGCACCTCGGCCTCCCCCGCCTCGCACCTGCTCCGGCAGTTCACCGAAGAACTCCAGTGTCGCCGCAGCGATGGGTGTGTGGTCCTGCTGGAGTTGGCCGGTCGGCGGCCGGACGAAGCCGAATCGAAGCTGATCGAGCTCGCCTCAACGCTTCACCCGACCATAGAGACATGGCTGGATCGGCAGATCCCTGATTGACCCGGCTCAGCGCCGTGCCCTCCCGGCTGGCGTCCGTCCGGTGTGCGTCTTGGGCTCGAAGAGAAACAGGAAGACAGTCTGCGGACCCGGTGCACTCGCGGACGCCGGCATGCCCGCCAACTCGCAGGGGCGAGTGCTGCCGCCGGCCGTTGGCAGTGTCGCGACCGGTAGTCTCGCGTCCATCCCCACCCGGCCGCGCACCATCGCGCCGCCGAAGGCTCTCCGGGGAGTGACCGTCGAACAGCCAGTCGCTACTGCCCGTCCTTCTCGTCTCCGCCGATCGACTCGCCCTCGAAGGTCGTCACCGCCGCCGAATGCGCCGGGGGCACGTCCGGCCAGTCGCCGTCCGCTTCGATCGACTGGAGCATCGCGCTGTCCGGATCGAACACGCCCCTGCGGCGCGACAGGATGATCTTTAGCGTGAAGAACAGCGCCAGGAACAGCAGCAGCGACGCCGCGAAGATCGCTCCGGCGTACATCAACCGCTCGTCCTTGACCGGCGCCATGTCCCGGGCCGCGGCCCGCTCGATCTTCACCGAGTCCGGCTGACGCTGATGGTTGTAGGCCATGAACGACTGGGCCAGCATCTCGAGCACCACCGTGCCCATCTCGCTGTCCGGCCCTTCGACGGCCAGTTCGATGACGCCCTGGCGCGGGAAGTCGACGGTCATGGACCTCTCCAGTTCCTCGCGCATCTCCACCGTGTTCTCGAACGGCCGATAGCCGCGCTGCGCCAACTGGTTAATCGCCTCGCCGAGCACTTCCTCGCTCAGCAGCGCCGCCTTCTGCCCCGCCTGCCAGTTGCCGCCGGTCATCTCGCCGTTCTGCGCCACTGAGATCGCCACGCTCGCCCGCCACACCGGCTTGGTGAAGTGCTGCCCGCCGAAGTAAGCGCCGATGGCCAGCACCACGAAGGCGATCGCCAGCCACACCACCGTCGTCGCCGCGTGCTGCGTCGACCACTTCGAGACCATCTGCGCTTCGCTGGTCGCGAGGAATTGTTTCACATCCAGCAGCACCTGCCGCTGCTGCAGCAGTTTCTGGTACTGGGCCCGGTTGCCCTCGATCTTCTTCTCCGCGTCGCGAAGCTGATCCGCCCGCTCCGCCAGCGCC
This sequence comes from uncultured Phycisphaeraceae bacterium, assembly GCA_964532795.1. GTDB lineage: Bacteria > Planctomycetota > Phycisphaerae > Phycisphaerales > Phycisphaeraceae > CAZHJL01. The sequence goes on from CAZHJL010000015.1 coordinate 62,299, forward strand.
GCCTTGTACTGCTCGAGCTTCTGCTTGCGCTCTTCAAGCTCGCGGACCGCTTCCGGACTGACCCCGCCTTCGCCGCCTTCCGCGACCGCCGCCTCGCGCGCGGCCAGCGCCTGCTCGCGCTCGGCAAGCTGGGCCTTCTCCGACTCGATCTTCTCGCGCGCCACCTTCACCGTCTCGTTGAGACTCTTCTCGGTCTGTTCGATCTGCTGCTCGCGCGCGGCCAGCGATTGGTTGAGTTGCTCGATCTCTTCCGGGGATGCCTCGCCCGCGGGCTGCTCCGCAAGCTGCTTCTCCAGCGCCTCGATCTTCTCCTGCCACTGCGCCTCACGCGCGGCCAGTTCCTGCCTTAGCTTCGCCGCTTCCTCCGCCGCCGCGCTGTCCGTCGTCTGCGCCGCGGCCTGCTCCTCGAGCGCTTCCTGGCGCTCCTGCAGTTGCGACTCGCGATCCCTCAGTTCGCTCTGCGCTTCGGCGATGGAAGCCTGTTGCTGCTCGATCTGCTGCTCGCGCTGCGCCAGGGCCGACTCGCGCGCCTCGAGCTTCTCGAGCGAGGCCCGGACCTCCTGTGTCTCCTGCACAAACTGCGCGCGCTCCTCCTCCAGCGTCGCTTCGCGTTCGCTGATGACCTTGAGCTTCGCTTCCAGTTCTTCGCCGGTAACCGCCTGGCTGTCCAGTTGCTTCGTGCGCTGCTCGATCTCCGATGCGCGCGACTCGATCCGCTGCTTCCGCGCATTGAGCGCCGCCTGCTCCTCCTGCAGATTCGCACGCGCCTGCTCGAGTTCATCACGCTCCTGGCGCGCAGTCTGGCGGGCTTCATCGCTCTGCCGCCGCAGGTCCTCAAGCGATTGCTGACGCGCTTCGAGCTCGGCCGCCTGCGCCTCCAGCTCCGAAGCCTGCTCCTCGAGCTGATGGCCCCGTGTCTCGGCCGCGGCCTCCGCTTCCTCGACCTGCTGCTGACGCGCCTGCAACTGGGCCGCCTGCTTTTCGGCTTCCTGTTGCTTGCGCCCGAGTTCCGCCTGCTTCTGCGTCAACGCCTGCTCGCGTGTCTCGATCTCGTGCTGCTGCTGCACGCACTGATCACGAAGCGACTCGACCTGCGCCTTCTCCGATGACAGCGCCTCCTGCTCCAACTCCAGCGCTTCCTGCGCCTTGTCCAGCTCCGCCTGCTGCTGCGAAAGCGCCTCGAGCTTGCCCTTCACCTCTTCATACTTCGCGCGGCACGCCGACACGTCCTGCTCGAGCTGGCCGGACTTCTCCTCAAGCGACTGCTCCTGCGCGGCCACCGTCTGCACCCGCTCCTCGAGCGACTCCTTCTCCTGCGCGAATGCCTGCTGCGATTGCTCAAGCTCGGCCTGGCGCGCATGGAGCTGCTCCGACACCTGCTCCAGCTTCAGCCCCTTCGCCTTGAGACCGCTTTCGCGCTCGCTCAGTTGTTGGCGCGTGTCCTCAAGTTCCTGCGACTGCGCCTCGATTCGCTCCTTCTGCTGCCGCAGCGCCTCCTGCTGTTCCGCGATGGTGCGCTGCTGCTGATCCACCTCCGCGCGGCCGTCACGCAGCGCCTGGCACATGCTCCTGATGCGCCGACGCCGCTCATCCAGGTGCGTCTGCTTGCGCGCGATCGTCCCGCGCTCCGAGGTCAACTCCGCCACCTGGCGATCGTAATCACGCTGCCAGTCGCGAAGCTGATCAAGCCGGCGCTCCATGTCGCCCAGCAGTTCGAAGACCTGTTGATTCTCCCCTTGCGGCTGAGCCGACGGCTTGCCCTGGGCCTGCGGGGATTGCGGTGAATCTTGCTCAGACATTGTGCAAACACTCCATTGCTTGCCACGACCGCCCGGCGCAGGTTGGGCGACCGGTGAAGCACGCGCGCTGTTCTCTATCTGGTATCGGACCGGTCCCGCTCAAACCTAAGCCCCACAACCGCGAAATCGCCCGCGTTTTGCCCAACCGTTACCGTCCCTTATTCTGTCATGACGCTACCCGGACTTCTCGGACCTCACCCACGCGCCGCCCCGACGACGGAGACCCCGCGCTTGTCCGATCATCCACTGCTCCAGGCCGCTGATCTGCGATTCGGCTACGTGCCCGACGAGACCGTCATCGACCACTTCAGCGCCTGCCTCACGCGCGGCGTCCTGTGCGCCTTGGTCGGACCCAACGCCGCCGGAAAAAGCACGCTCCTCAAGCTCCTCATGGGCCACCTCGAGCCGTGGGAAGGCTCGGTCACGCTCGACGGCCAGCCCGTCGCCGCCCATACCCCCGCCCAGCGTGCCGCCCGCATCTGCTACGTCCCGCAGCGCTCGCATGTCAGCTTCGCGTACACCGTTCAGCAGGTGGCCGAGATGGGCCGGCACGCCCTCGGCCCGCACCCGCAGGCCGTGCACGAGGCCCTGGACCGCTGCGATCTGCTCAAACATGCCCATCGTGTCTACAGCGAATTGTCGGCCGGCCAGCAGCAGCGCGTGCTCCTCGCCCGCGCCTTCGCCCAGGCCGGCGGGCGCGACAGCAACGCGGGGCTGATGCTGCTGGACGAGCCGACCAGCGCCATGGACCTGTGGCACATGCACCGCACCATGACGGTCGTCCGCGAGCACACCCGGGCCGGCCACGCCGCGCTGGTCGTCATGCACGATCTGAACCTGGCCGCGCGGTACGCCGACGAGGTGTGGCTGATCGACGACGGAAAGCTGATCATTGCCGGCCCGTGGCGTCAGGTTCTTTCCCCCGAGCGGCTTTCACAGGTGTATCGCGTGCAAATGTCGGAAGTTTGGCCCGACGGGGCCGACCGCCCCGTGTTCTCGGCCACGTTGAGTGGTAACATGAACCCATAGCCCCCGGCATGCCGGGGTGCGGATCGCACCACGCGAAGGAGTACGCGATGGGTTGGATTGAAGGCATTTTCGTCCTGATCGCGGTCATCAGCATCATTGCATCGGTGGCCAAGAAGCTCGGAGAATCGAAGCCGCAGGACGGCGGATCGTCGCGGCCATCGGGCCAGGCGTCGCTGGACGAACTGGCCGCCCGGCGTCGCCAGCAGTTGCAGGAACTGGCCCGGCGTCGCCAGGCGCAGCTTGGCCAGCAGCAGCAGCCCCCGCCGCCACGCGGTGCCCAAGCCCGGCCGGACAACCTCACCATGTCCGAGCAGATGGATCGCCAGCGCGCGCAGGAAGCATACGAGGAGCGCGCCCGCCAGTTGCGGGCCCAGGCCGAAGCCGCGCGTCAGCAGCGCGACCAGGAACAGGCCCTCCAGCGCCAACACGCCGAGGCCGAGCGTCAGCAGCGCCAGCGCGAACTGGCGATGCAGCGTCAACAACAGGCCGCCCGGACGCAGGCCCGCGTCACGCCGCCGCCGCCGCCAGGCCAGCGCCCGGCCACGTCACGCCAGACACCGCAGCGCGTCCCGCTCGGCGGCCCGTCGCGACTCGGGCGACTGCAGTCCGGCCTCGCCACGCGCCATCGACCGGCCGAGGGCGACATCGCCGACGGCATCACCGAGATCCGCGAGATCTCGTCCTACGCGGATCAGCGGGACGATGAAACCGCCCAACGCCGCGTGTCGGACGTCACTGAGCACAGGAAGACCAAGCGACCATCGCTCGTGCCCAAGCTCAACGCTTCGACACTCCGCCAGGCGTTCGTGATGAAGGAAGTGATCGATCCGCCGCTCGCTCTGCGCAAGATGGCCCAGACGACGCCCCACGCGTGATGCGCCGTCGGCCCCAGCAGGGCAGCGCCGCACCAATCCCGTCAGACTTGACCGCCACCCACGCGGCCGTGATGATCGCACACGATGAGCACCGAAACCGGCACGCAGGCTGATGCTTCCGACGTGATCGCCCGGCAGGAATCCCTCGCGCGGCAGGTGCTCCGCGCCGAAGCCCAGGCCATCGAACGCCTCGATGTCGGCCAGGGCTTCCACGACGCGGTCGAATTGATCCTCCGGCACATCGGCGCGCCCAACAGCGGCCCCGGCCCCGCTTCCGGGGGCGGCACGCTCGTCGTCAGCGGCCTGGGCAAGAGCGGCATCATCGGACGCAAACTCTCCGCCACCTTCGCCTCCACCGGCACGCCCAGCCACTTCATGCACCCGGCCGAGGCTTTCCACGGCGATCTCGGACGCGTGCGCCAGCACGATGTCGTCCTCCTGCTCTCGTACGGCGGGGCGACCGAGGAAGTCGTCACCCTCGCCGGCCACCTCAAGCAGGACAACGTCAAGATGATCGGCATGGTCCGCAGCGCCGGCACCCACCTGGGCCGGCTGGTCACCGTGCCGCTCGAACTGGGCGATATCACCGAAGCCTGCCCGCTGAATGTCGCCCCCACCGCCAGTACCACCGCCATGCTCGCCATGGGCGACGCCCTGGCCATGTGCGTCGCCCAGCGCCGCGCCTTTGGCATGGACGACTTCCACCGCTACCACCCCGGCGGCAACCTAGGCCGCGAACTGACGCCGGTCGTACAGATCATGCGCTTCAAAGTCGGCGAGAATCTGCCGCTCATCCCCATGGACAAGACCGTCAGCGAGGCACTCACGCTGGCGACGACTTCGCTGCCCAATCTCCGCCGCGCGGGCGCCATGCTCATCGTCGATCGTGCGGGCAAACTCGCGGGCATCTTCACGGATGGCGACCTCGTGCGGCTGCTGCTGCACGATGCCGACGCCATGGGCCGCCCCATCCAAGAGGTCATGGTCGCCGACCCGCGCCGCCTCGACGACACGGCTATCGTCCGCGACGCCGTGCACATGATCCGCGACCATCGCATCGACGAACTGCCCGTGGTCAACCGGCAGGGCGAGCCGCTGGGCCTGCTGGACGTGCAGGACCTGATGACCATGAAAGTGATCGAATAGCCCCGCCGGCGGAACCCGGAAGGCGGCCCCGGGAGTTGCGGCCGCGCGGGACGCGGCAACGCCCATCGGAGCATCGCACCCATGCCCATCAAACTCATCGTCCTCGATGTCGACGGCGTCCTGACCGACGGGTCGATCCTCATCAACGACGACGGCATCGAGACCAAGCGCTTCCACGTGCGCGACGGCTTCGCCATCAAGGCCGCCATGTCGCTGGGCATCAAGGTGGGCGTCATCACCGGACGCACCACCCGCGCGGTCAACCTGCGCATGACCGAACTGGGCGTCGATCTCGTCATGCAGGGCATCGCCGACAAGGGGCAGGCCTTCGAGTCGCTTTGCGCGATGGCCGGCGTGCTGCCCGAGGACGCCGCGTTCGTCGGCGACGACCTGGTCGACCTGCCCGCCATGCTCAAGTGCGGCTACCCCCTGGCCGTCGCCGACGCGCCGGAAGAAGTACAGGGCGTGGCCAACTACATCACCCAGGCCAAGGGCGGCCACGCCGCGGTGCGCGAGGCCATCGAACACCTGCTCCGACGCGAAGACCGCTGGGACGAGATCGTCGAGCAATACGGCATCTGAACGTCAGTGGCGTCGCCGCCGCGTCACGCCTGCTGCAGCGTATTTCCCGCAGTCAGGCCTTGACGAACCCAAACAGAATGCTATAATCATCCGCGGCGCGAGCCCGTGCGCGATGGTTGCATCGCGGTTGACACATCCCGACCCTTTCCCGGACACTCGCTCACCATGCCGCCCTTCTCGGCCACCCATTTGCGCAATCCAATAAACGCCCGCGAGCCGGCTTCTCCGCTCGCTCCGGAATCCAGCCGAATCCTGCACAATCTGACAGAAAGCGGCCGAAACGAGCCCAAAACGGCGCGAAAATGGTGCACTTTTGATCGTTTTATAGCCTCGTTTGTTATGATTTTGTGCACCCACCCCCGATTGCGTTGCGCCATGGCGGTTTCCGGCCTTTTTCGGCAGCTGAAAGCTAAGCCTATGCCGTCGGGCGGTATCGGCGCTGCGCAAAAGAGCAAAATCCGAAGCCGCGCGGAGCGCTGAACGTCCGGTCCGAACACTGTTTCCACCGATGTTGACACCCTCGGCAGGCTATGTACACTGTTGGGCTCGTTTCGCGCCGGGCGGCCTGACCGCCGCGCGGCGTCGTTTCTTCCTTGCGCTGAAGCTGCGGAACCAACACGGTGGCACGATGAGACAGACGACCCTCGCCAAGAACAACGAAGTCGATCGCAACTGGTATGTCGTCGACGCGACCGACCAGATACTCGGCCGCCTCTCGGTCCAGATCGCGACCATCCTCATGGGCAAGAACAAGCCCGAGTACACGCCGCATCACGACGTGGGCGACTTCGTCATCGTCACCAACGCCGAGAAGATCCGCCTCACCGGCGCGAAGCTCGATCAGAAATTCCACGAGACCTTCAGCGGCCATCCCAGCGGGCGCAAGACCTACAGCTACCGCTGGATGCTGCAAAACAAGCCCGAGCAGTTGATCGAGAACGCGGTGCGCCGCATGCTGCCCAAGAACAAGCTGGCGTCGGCGCAGTTCAGCAAACTCAAGGTCTACCGCGGCGCGGACCACCCGCACCAGGCCCAGCGGCCCGAACCGCTCGGCCTCGCCGACTGAACCGCCGCGAACCGCCACCGGAACACGCCACCCGAGCATTGATGGATCAAGCCATGACGCAGACGAGCACGACCGCGACGCCCGACGTTTTCCAGACCGACCCCGCCCCCGCGCGTCAGCCGGCGCAGCCGGACCGCGGCGGGTTCATCTGGGGCACCGGCCGGCGCAAGGCCGCCATTGCCCGCGTGCGCGTTCGCCCGGTCAAGGACGCCGCAAAGCCGCGCTTCCTCATCAACGGCCGCGACGTCGAAAAGTACTTCACCGAACTGCGCGATCGCCAGATGGCCGTCTCGCCGCTGAAGGTCACCGAGGTCGAAGGCAAGGTCGACATCTACGTCCGCTGCAAGGGCGGAGGGTTCGCCGGCCAGGCGGGCGCCGTGCTGCTCGGGCTCGCCCGCGCCCTGCGCGACTGGGACCCGCAGCTCGAACCCGCGCTTCGCGAGCACGGCCTGCTCACCCGCGATCCGCGCGAAGTCGAACGCAAGAAGTACGGCCAGCCCGGCGCTCGCCGTCGCTTCCAGTTCTCCAAGCGCTGACCGGCCCGGCGATACCCAGTTGCCAGGACCGCCTGTCCGCGCTCATGCTCTGATCACGTCTCGGTCAGCCGCCACGGTTCGTGGTTGTTGCACTTCGGCTGACGGCCGATTTCCCTGCCCGTGACGTCCGGCGATTCGTACTGATCGAAGAACGCATCCATCCGCCGCGACAACTCGTCCACGACCGCCGCGCTGCCCGGTTCCTCGAACACGTTCACCCGCTCCCGCGGATCGCTCTGCAGATCGTACAACTCATCCGGAAACCGGCCGTTCGGCCCGTCGAACCTCCTGATCAGCTTCCAACGCGCCGTGCGCGCCATGCGAGCATTGCCATACTCACCGAACTGCGCATCGCGCCATTCCATCGATTCGCCGCGCAGCATCGGCAGGTAGCTGCGTCCGGGGGCGTTGATCTCGGTTCGGCGCGCTTCGCTGACTTGCACCCCGGCCGCGTCCAGCAGCGTCGCGTACAGGTCGCAATGGTCGACCATCTCCGTCCGCACCTGCCCCGGCGCGATCGCGCCGGGGAAACGCCACAGGCAGGGCACGAGGATCGATTCCTCGTAGAAATTCTGCGGCACCGTCGCGTTGCCCTTCGTGTACAGCCCGTGGTGCCCGTTCATGTGCCCGTGATCGGCGGTGTACACGATGATCGTGTCATCGAGCAGCGCCATGCCCTCGAGTTCATCGAACACGCGGCCCATCTGCTCATCGACCATCGTCACCGACGCGTAGTACTGCGCCAGTTCCTCGCGGCGCTCGGTTTCGTTCGTCTTGGGCGCGAAGCGCACGATCGCCTGCCGCGCGTCGCGCTGCTCGTGCGGGATGTCATCGAACGCGCAGCCGCGGTATCTGGATACCAGCCGCTCCGGCAAGGACCGGAACGGCGAATGCGTGTCGGTGTATCCCAGGAACAGGAAGAATGGCTTGCTGTCGTCACGCTGCCGCAGGAAGCGCAGCGCCTGATCGGTGAGCATCGGCGCCTGCTGGCCGTGCTTCGTGATGATCCGGCCGTTGTCGCAGAACGCCTGATCCCCGAACCGCGCCTGCGTGCCGGCCGACATCGAGAACCAGAAGTCGAACCCCGGCTGGTGAATCCATGCATCGTTGCAATGCCACTTGCCCACCAGCCCGGTGTGGTAGCCGGCCTCCTGCAGCAGCATGGCCAGCGTCGGCTGTCCGCGGATGCCCGGATGGTCCTTCCCGATGCCCGGTTCCTCGAGGTAATCGTGGACGCCATGCATCGACGGCATGCGGCCGGTGTGGAAAGATGCGCGAGCCGGCGAGCAGACCGGGCACGGCGTGAACGCCCGATCCATCCGCGCCCCGGTGGCCGCCAACCAGTCCATGCTCGGCGTGTGCAGTTCACGATTGCCATAGCACCCGGCCGCCCACTGGCCGTGGTCGTCCGTCAGGATGACAAGAATGTTGGGTTGGTTCGCCATGCGGCGAGCATACCGGTCACCGCCGACACCGGCAATCCCGCAAGCGCTGGAGCGCGGCAATCATACATCGATGTTCTTGACTTCGAGCGCGTGATCCTCGATATACCGTCGGCGCGGCTCAACTTCCTCGCCCATCAGCACGCTGAAGAGCTGCTCGGCCTGGCTCGCCGCATCCCATGTCACGCGCAGCAGCGTGCGGCGTTCGGGGTCCATCGTGGTGTCCCAGAGCTGCTCGGCGTCCATCTCGCCCAGGCCCTTGAAGCGCTTGATGTCCATCCCGTGCTTGGCCACTTCCAGCACGGCCGGCACGATGCCCTGCAGGTTGGCCACCTGGGTCACCTGTGTTTCATCCTTGGCGTTGCGCGTGTGCAATTCAAAACGTGTGCGCGTCGGCTCGCCGCCCAGCGATTCCCTGGCCTGCAGCGCATAATCATCGAGCGACAGACCGTACTCGACGAGTTTCTCGAAGATACGGTCCAGCTTGCGTACTTCGTGCAGTTCCTTGCGCACCACCAACTTCGTCTGGTCGCGCTGCCCGTTGCCTTCGCCGTCGGCCACATCCAGGTCCGGGTCGACCTCGGTCAGGCCGTTGGCGGCGCGGAAACGGTCTTCCTCCTCCTCCGACCAGAAGAACTCCACGCGCCCGCTGTCCAGCCGCAGTTTCGTGCGCGGCAGGCGCCCCTGTCCTTCGGGATCCCGGTGGCGCAGCTTGATGAAATCCTCGAACACGATGCCGCGCCGCCGCACGATCACCGCCTGCTCCTCCAAGCGGCGAAGCAGGTCGATCACCTCGCTCAGCGTCTCGCCTTCGACCTCGCGGACCTTCTCACCCTCGTCATTCAAAATGACCAGCGACGTGCTCTCGGTGCCCAACGTGCTCAGCACGTTCTGCATGCGCCGCTCGTTGAGCACATACTCGCTCTTCCTGTTGCGCGTCACCAGGTACAGCGGCGGCTGGGCGATAAAGATGCGCCCTTCGCGGATCAGATCGGGCATCTGGCGGAAGAAGAACGTCAACAGCAACGTGCGGATGTGCGAGCCGTCCACGTCGGCGTCGGTCATGATGATGATCTTGCCGTAGCGCAGCTTGCCGATGTCGAAATCATCGTGGCCGATCCCGCAGTTGAGCGCCTGGATGATGGTGCGGATCTCCTCGAAGCCGAGGATCTTGTCCAGCCGCGCCTTTTCGACGTTGAGGATCTTGCCGCGCAAGGGCAGGATGGCCTGCGTGCGGTGGTCGCGACCGCCCTTGGCCGAGCCGCCGGCCGAGTCGCCCTCGACCAGGAACACCTCGGAGTCGTCAACGTTCTTGCTCGTGCAGTCGTAGAGTTTGCCCGGCAGACCGCCCGAATCCAGGGCGCCTTTGCGGCGGGTCAGCTCACGCGCCTTGCGCGCCGCCTCGCGGGCCTGGGCCGCCATCACGCCCTTCTGGCAAATCCGCTTGGCATCCGACGGGTTCTCCTCCAGCCACGCGCCGAGCTGCGAGCCGACCGCCGAATTGACGAATCCCTCGACTTCGGCGTTGCCCAGCTTGGTTTTCGTCTGTCCCTCGAACTGCGGGTCCGGCACTTTCACCGAAACGATGGCCACCAGCCCTTCGCGCAGGTCGTCGCCCGTCGGCGCGGCCCCATTCTTCAGAATGTTGTTCGTCCGGGCGTAGGTGTTGAGGGAGCGCGTCAGCGCGGTCTTGAATCCCGAGAGATGCGTGCCGCCCTCGATCGTGTTGATGTTGTTCGCGAAAGACAGCAGCGTTTCGTTGTAGCTGTCGTTGTACTGAATCGCCACCTCGATCTGCAGGCTGCTCTCCTCGTCTTCGACCCTGAAATAGACCGGCTTGTTGTTGAGGACGTTCTTGCCTTCCGACAAGCGGCGGGCGAAATCCGCGATGCCGTCCGGGAAGTGGAACGTGTCGCTGCGACTGTCCCGCTCATCCTCCACGCGGATGGTCAGTCCAGGGTTCAGGTAGGCAAGCTCACGCATGCGCCCGGCCAGGGCGTCGTAGCGGAACGACACATCCGGAAACAGATCGGGATCGGGCCGGAACGAAATCTTGGTGCCGCTTTTGGCCCGCTCGCCGACCACCCGCAGCGGCTCGCGCACCGCCCCGCGCTCGAAGCTCATCATGTGCAGCTTGCCGTCGCGCGCCACTTCCACTTCGAGCCACTCGGAAAGCGCGTTGACCACCGACGCCCCCACGCCGTGCAGCCCGCCCGACACCTTGTACGCGTCGTGGTCGAACTTCCCGCCCGCGTGCAGCACGGTCATGACGATCTCGACCGTCGGCTTGCCGTCGAGCAGCGGATTGTCGTGCTTGAACGGCCCGACCGGGATCCCACTGCCGTCGTCGATGATCGAAACCGAATTGTCGGCGTTGATCTTCAGCGCGATCGTGTCGCAGCGCCCGGCCATGTGCTCGTCGATCGCGTTGTCGGTGATCTCGTAGACCAGGTGATGCAGGCCGCGCGTGGTCGTGTCGCCGATGTACATGCCCGGACGCTTCCGCACCGCGTCAAGGCCCTCGAGGACCTTGATGCTGTCCTCGCCATACTGATGTGCTGGATCGCCCGGCAATGGAAGGTCGGATGCAGTGGTCACGTCGCGTTCCCGTGTATGCGATCAGGGCCTGCGCGGCCCGGAATCGGCCGGCTCGACCCCGTCTTCTGGTCCCTGGCTACAGGCCCCGGTCACCGTCGCCCCGATGGCCTGTTTCTTACTGACACGCAAGGCTTTACAAGCCAGCTATTGTACCAGAAACGCCCCCACATCGCCAGCACGCGACCATCGCCCGCTCCCACCGGGTGCGACCACAGACTGGGGCACCGTTTCAGGCGGCGTGGTTCCAGTATGT
>CAZHJL010000016.1:0-71965 GCA_964532795.1 uncultured Phycisphaeraceae bacterium
AAAAGTGTACACTTTTGACACATTTTTCCGGGGATTTCTTACGTGTGAGTGCTGTTTGTGGGCTTTGCGCTCGCTCACAGGCTGGAAACGGCGATCGGGCGTTTCTCGAGCTAAGCCTATGCATCGTGCCACTGGCGGCTTGTCCGCCAGTGTCCGGTTCATCCACGGCCCGGCGCCCGGTGGCGGGATCGCTGGATGCCACGGTGGTCCCGCTCGCGTGGCTCGCTCAGTCGGCCGCGGGGGTGCCGGCCAGTTCGCGGCGGTACCAGTCGATGGTGTGGCCCAGGCCGTCGTCGAGCGAGTAGCAGGGCGACCAGTCGAGCAGCCGGCGGGCCTTGGCGGCCGAGAGCCACTGGCTGTGGATCTCGTTGCTCGCCTGGTTGAGGATTGCCGGTTCCAGGTCACGCCGGTCCATGAGTGCGAGGATCCGCTGCGTCAGCTCGATCACGGAGACGGGCGTTTCCAGCCCGAAATTGAACGCCTTGCCGTGAATGGACGCATCGTCCATCCGCTCGGCCAGCAGCATGTAGGCGAAGGCGACATCGCGCACGTAGATGTAGTCGCGGATGAAAGTGCCGTCGCTGCGGATGATCGGCCGCTCGTCCTGGAGCACGGATCGGATCGTGCCGGGGATGATGCGGTTGTAGTTGAGGTCGCGGCCGCCGAAGAAGTTGCCGCAACGCGTGATGCACACCGGCAGGCCGTACGTGTGGTGGTAAGTGTGCGCGAGCAGGTCGGTGCAACTCTTGGAGACATCATACGGATGCGAGCCCTGCAACGGCATGGATTCGTCGTAGGGCAGTGTGGGCTGCGCGCCGTAGGCTTTGTCACTCGAGGCGATGAGCACGCGCTTGACGGTGGACACGCGGCGGCAGGATTCGAGCAGGTTGTACGTGCCGCGGATGTTGGCCTCGAAGGTGGCCAGCGGGCTGCGGGTGGCGGTGCCGACGATGGCCTGTGCCCCGAGGTGGAACACGGTGTCGATTTCATGTTCGTTGATCGCGCGTTCGAGCAGCGGCTGGTCCTCGAGCCGGCCGGTCACGTAGATGGTGCGGCGGGCGGTGGTGTCGGCGTCGAACCAGGTGTTGGCGGGCACATCGCGCAGGAGGCCGACGACGTGCGCGCCCAGCGCGTGCAGTTCATCGAGCAGCCACGAGCCGAGGAAGCCGGTGCAACCGGTGACGAACACGTTGCGTCGCTTCCAGAAATCGGGCGACAGCGGGGCGTTGACTTGGTCCATGGTGGTCGTCTGGTCCTGAAAGTGGCGCCGGCGGTCGGGCTAACCGGCCAGCGACGCGCCGGTCGCGGCCGGGGCGTAGGCCTTCACCAGTTGGCGGAACGAGCGGCGGCCGTTGCCGGGAAGGCCGATCATGCCACGCTCGAACATCTGCTCGATTTCCTGCTGGTCCTTGTACGTGTCCATGGATTTGAAGAAGCCGTCATGGCGGTAGGCGTACATCAGTCTCTTCGTCACGAGCGTGGGCAGCACGTTCTTCTCCAGGCTGGGGTGGTCCCAGTGATCGAAGACGGCCTTGTCGAACACGAAGAAGCCGGCGTTGATCCAGTGTTCGCGGAGCACGGGCTTTTCGCGGAAGGCGTCGATGCAGCCGTCGACACCCATGTCGATCGTCCCGTACTGGGAGACGAGCGGCACGGCGGTGACGGACGCGAGCCCGTCGTGGGCGTCATGGAAGTCCAGCAGTTCGTTGATGCGGATGTCCGAAAGCCCGTCGGCATAGGTGGCCATGAAGCGGTCATCGAGCAGGTGTCGCAGGTTGTAGATGCGCCCGCCGGTGTCCGTCTCGTCGCCGGTGTCCACGAACTGGATGTTCCAGTCGGTGGCCTTGCCCTCGAAGTAGTCCATGATCGCCTCCTTGCGATAGCCGAGGGAGAGGATGAAATCGGTATGGCCCTGCGCGGCGTAGATCTCCATCACGTGCCGCAGGATCGGCTGGTGGGCCACGGGCATCATCGGCTTGGGAAGATACTCGGTGTATGGATAGGCGCGGGTGCCTTTCCCGCCGCAGAGAATCACAACTTGCATGGTTTACCTCCTGTCATGGCGTTCGTGGCGGGCGGGTCACACGGCGGCGGGCACTGCGGCGTCGATGCGTTCGCATTCGCGCACCTGGGCGCTGACCTTGATCCGCGTGACCAGCTTGCTCAGTCCGATGGTCGCCGTGGTCCAGACCTTCATGGCCGCGTCCAGCTCGCGCGCCCCTCCGGACGTGACGCGGAAGACGAACGTCTGCGGTTGCGGCAATCGGTAGGGCGTTGTCTCGAGCGGCGCGCCGGCCTCGATCCAGGCCGGGATGTCGTGGGTCAGTTGCAGTTCGATGGGCTGGACCAACTGGTCGATATCGGTGCCGGTCGCGTGCTTGACGCGGATGTAATCGTGCAGGTCGCGCCACAGTTGATCGAAATCGGCGACCGCATCGCGTGCGCCGCGCGCCAGCAGCATCGTCCGGGTGGCGTCCATCGCGAGGTCACAGACCTCATTCCAGAGGAAGAAGGATGCGATGGCGCGGTACTTGTACATCAGATTGTCGCCGATCCGCCCGTTGCGAAGTTGTTCGAAGTTCTCGGGCGAGGCGTAGTGGTCGATGCACGCTTCGCGCGTCTCGAACAACTCGCCGTGCGTCTCGTCGACGAACTCGTTGAGGAATTGACCCACCGGCCCGTCGTCCTGCTCCATCGCGGCGAGCATGGCCTTGAGCCATTCCGATCGCTTGACGCCGAACTGCCCGGCGACGGTGACGACGTCGGCGAACCACGAGTCGTTCCAGAAGACGCTGAAGGTCATGTGGTGCTTGCGGCAGGTGATGTAGTCCTCGTAGGGCAGCGTATCGCTGGCGACGATGATCTCCTCGATGTCGAAGACCTTTTCGCCGCCGTACTCGCCGAAGTTCTTGGGCAGGACGCGATAGCGCGTCTTGAACTTGAACTGTTCGCGCGATTCACGCGTTTCCATGTCCGCGCCGCGCAGCAGCATGGCCTGGAAGCAGTGGGCCTGGTCGGTGCCCATGTCGATCATGCGGTAGAGGGCGCCGAGGTGCGACTGGAGGCTTTCGCCGGGCAGGCCGAGGATGAGATCGGTCGAGGATCGCAAGCCCCGGCCGCGCACGTGGACCTGGATGTCCTGGTAAGCCTCGAGCTTGATATTGGACCGTCGAATGTTGCGGAGCACCTCCTCGTCGAGCGACTGGACGGCCTGGTAGAGCACCAGCGCGCCGTTGACCTGCTCCATCGATCGGATGATGTTCTCCGGACGGTTCTTGCCGGTCGTCGCATCGATGAAGGTGGGCCAGCCGTAGTCGCGCTGGGCGGCGGCGATGTAACTGGAGATCTCGGTGTCGCGCTCGTACATGCCGTAGTTCGCATCGGCGATGCGCAGGGTGCCCACGGCCGGCGAATGCGCCTTGATCATGCGGCCGATGTAGTCGATCTCCTCGCGCAGGCGGTCCATCGTGAAGTTGGTGATCTTGTTGTAGTACTTCGTGCCCTGCACGCAGAACGAGCAGCGGAAGGGGCAGCCGCGGTTGGTCTCGATGATCGGCGACAGGCGGCCGTCGAAGAACTTGTCCATCACGCCGGTCAGCCACGGCGAGGGGATGTCATTGACATCTCCTTCACCGGCGCGTTCCCACTGATCGTGCCGCTGCACCGCTCCATCGGGGCGTCGGACGATGCTCGAAGGGATGCCCTGTTCGAGCAGTGCTTCGATCGATCCCTGGTGGTCGAGGTAATCGCGAACGATGTCTCGGGCCAGGGCGTCGCCTTCGCCGAGGACATAGATGTCGATCTCGGGATGCCGGCTCACGTAATCGATCTGTCGGTCGGCTTCGACGGGGATGTTCGGGCCGCCGAGAACCCGCAACGCCCTCGGGTTGTGCTGCCGCACGCGACGGAGGAAGAACAGGCTCAACTGCTCGTTCCAGACGTAGTTGCTGACCATGAGGATGTCGGGTGGGCGTTGTGCGATCGCGTCGAGCAGATCGGACGGATAGGCGAAGATCTCGACCTGCACCTGGTCGCGGGGCAGGTCGCGATCCATCACCGCCTTCATGTATCCCACACTCAGGGGCATGCAGTCGGTGGACAGCACCCCGCCGTAATTGTGGCGCAGATCCGCCATGTAGACCGTGGTCATCCGGTAAAACCTCCGTTGCGCGATCGAGTCGTGGGACTCGAAGGTGGAATGGACACGATGCGCGGCGCACTGCGCCGGGGCACACGAATACGACCCCCAGCCTGCTGATGATGCACGAGCGTGATGCTGACCATACTTCTACCCAAAGTGTCTCCGCCCGGTTGGCTGCGGCTCATGCCGCGCACAGTCGGCTGTTCTCGCCGTCGCCGTCACGGCGCACCGATCGCGTCAGCCTGTCCCGGACGGCAGGCTCAGCGGTCAGTCCTGAAGCAAGCGATTTCCAAACGCGTCGTCTACTGTCTGTATCGGCCTCGCCGGCCAACACCGGGTTCATGCACTCGATCTGCCCGCGTGATCGCGACCCCGGCGGCGGGCGGCATTGTCTTTCGGTCAGGCTTTGCGCCGTCGCAGCACGCCGAGGCCCACCGCCGCCATCGCCATGAAACCCAGGCCGGCGGTGGCCGGTTCCGGCACGGCGTTGTCCGCGGGGATGGGTTGCTGCTGCAGGACGAACCCTTCGAGCCCGGGCGCGGTCGACTGCACGTTGAACGCCAGCCCGAAGATCTCGTTCGGATCGACCGGATCGCTGAAGCTGATGAAAAGTGTCGTCGAATCGGCCGCGCGTGCGACGAAGGACGAATCGACTCCGACCGTTCCCACGATGGAGACCAGTTCAGCCTTGTTCTCGGCGAAGGTGCCGCCCTGGGTCACGGCGTCCACGTCCGGCACGGGCGCGCCCGTGAAGCCGTAGATATCGCCGAAGCCCACCTGGACGATGTAGCCGATCCAGGATTCGGTCGTCGCGTTTCCGACGTTTTCGGCGAAGAACTGGCCGGCGGCGCCGGCGGGATAGTTGTTCACCAGGACGTGCAGATCGGGCGCGAAGAAGGTCTTCCCAATCGAACCGTCCTGGTTCTCGCTGAGCACGACCGACACGTCGCCCGTTCCCGGCGGCAGGGAATTGGCCGTGCCGTTGTGGGCAACAATGAGCGCGTGGCTCGGCGTTGCGAATGCCGCCAGCAGCATCAAGGCGGTGAACAACGCGGCAATGCGATGCGTCCCGATTCGGTTCGAACTGTCAAGCATTTGGTTTCTCCTCAGCCATCCGTTATGTGCACCAGCCATCCACACTGTGTGCCCATTGATCTTCCGACCGCGCGCGACGATCGGCATCACGTTGAGCACCGATTGCGTGCGTACTGCGTGGCGGATGCGTTTCTGGAGTCGATTGGAGAGACCCAACTCTGACCTGACCCCACCCCCGAGGCTCCACCCGAAGCCGACGTTTCCCCCGCCAACTTCAGGATCAGCATATTTGTAGAACGAGGCGGGGACAACTGTTTCCTGGCCAAATCGTGAATGAAGACTGAATTTGTTCATGTTCCGGTATGCATCGAGGGATTTGTTGCTCTTACGATCCGCAACACTTCATTGGTGCGATGGCAATTGGTTGCGTGGCGTATCGCGGCAAGTGGCGCGGCCGGAACGGTGGTGGCATGCCGCCTGCAAAAGGTGTCCACGAATGGCTCAGTTCACCTTGACATTGCCGTGGCCGGGGGCAGAATTCATCGATCGTGCAGTTGGGTGCATGATTGAACGTGCCACGAGGGGGAGCGACCGGGGCGCTCACTTCCACCATAGGGCGGTTGTCTCATGAGAATGAGCGGTGCACCCACGGAGACGGAGTGCGCGCTGACTCGACCGAAAAGGTGGCATTCAATGCTGAAGCTCGAAGACAACCCGCCGACTGGTTCACCGACGGAAACCAACGCGGCTGCGCATCCCGATCACTGCCAGTGGTGGGTCGCCCATACCCGCGCCCGGTTCGAGAAAGCTTTCGCCTGGGATCTGCATCGCAGGCGGATACCCTACTTCCTGCCGATGGTGCAGCGGGTGCGGTTCTCCGGCGGCCGCAAGCGACGGACGATGGCGACGCTGTTTCCCTCTTACGTATTCTTCTGCGGCGATGAGAAGACGCGGCTGGAGGCGATGCAGACCAATCGCGTGTTCCAGACGCTCAGTCCGCCGGATTCGCAGCAACTCCAACGCGAGCTGATCGACATCGAGACGGCGCTGGCCGCGTCCGGTGGGCTGGAATGGGTGGCGGATCTGCCGCGTGGTACGCGTTGCCGCGTTTCCGCCGGACCGTTCCGTGACATGGAAGGCGTTGTGATCGAGCACAAGGGCGCGACGCGGCTGGTGCTCGGGGTGAGTATGCTCGGGCAGGGCGCAGCGCTGGAGATCGATCAGGACCTGCTCGAACCGCTCGAATCGCTCGAACCGGTGACGTGATCGATTGCGCGGCGGTGTCCGCCGGTCGTGGAGTCCACAAGGGACATGAACAACAGAGATGCCCGAATGCACAGAAGGTTGCTCGTTGGCGCCGTGGTGAGTATGGCGGCCCTGGCGCTTGTGGGCCTCGTCGGCGGATGCCACGATCAGCAGACGACCCAGACCATAGCGGTCGAGCCGATCGTGGTGGAGTCGGTGTACCGGTATCGCAAGGAGTACCTGATCGCTCCGGGCGACGCGCTCGATGTAATCGTGCGCGGCCACCCCGAGATCACGCGGCTGAGCGGCGACGGCAACCCGGGCGTCGTGGTGCGCCCGGACGGCTACATCACGCTGCCGCTCGTGGACGATGTGATGGCCGCGGGCAAGACATTCGGGCAACTCGACGAGGAACTGACGAGCCGGTTCTCAGCGCGTCTGGTCGATCCGGAGGTCACGGTGATCGGGACGTTCCTGCGCCAGCCGCAGGTCTACGTGGTCGGCGAGGTGGCGACCCCGCGCGCGGTGCCGCTTCGCGATGCCCGTTCGGCGGCGCAGGCCATCGCGCTGGCCGGCGGGTTCAGGTATACCGGCGAGCAGCGTGAAATCGGTCTGATCCGGCTGGCCGAATCGGGTCGGCTGCGGGCTTACTTGATCCCCGTCGATTACGAGGGTCAGCCCGCGCCGTATATGGCGCTGCAGGCGACGCCGCTGCAGGCGGATGACATTATCATCGTGCCCGAACGCGATATCTCGCAGGTCGGGCGGTGGATCGACGACTACATCAACAAGCCGCTCTCCGGCGTGAACTCGGTCCTCGGACCGGTGACCAACTCATTCCTTATCAGCGACATCATCGACAATTGAGAATCGCACTCCTATGTCCGACCGTGGGCCAGACGCAGCGCGGCTATGAGCGCTTCATGGAGGAGTTGCGCGCGCTGCTGCGCGGCGACGCGGAGGTCGTCCTGCTGAAGGGCGCCGGGACCTGCACGTCGGACGAGTGGGTGGTGCGACACCTGAGCCGCACGGGCATTCTCGATCGCGTGTGCGGCCGGCGCCTGCGGTTCCGGCGGTACCAACTCGAGTTCGCCAGCTTCGCGCTGTCATGCTGGTCGCGGGTGCGTCGCGGCGGGTTCGATGTCGTGCACGTCATCGATCCGCCGCTGTGTCGATGGATGCACTGGCTGCGGCGCCTGGATCGCGGCCGGTACAGGCTGCTCTTCACGGATGCCGGACCCGAGGGCTTAGGTGGATACCGCTGGGTGGACCACTGGCATTGCCTGACGCCGCGCGATCGCGACGAGGCGCTGGCGCGTGGCCTTCGTGCGGACCGTGTGACGATGCTACCGGTCGGGACCGACCCGCGCCGCTTCGTCCGCAGCGCCGGCCGCGAGGAGCTGCGCCGGCGCCACGGTATCGGGGAGAATACCTTCGTTATCCTCGCGGTCAGCGCCATCAACCGACATCACAAGCGCCTGGACCACCTGATCGGGGAGGTCGCGAAACTCGAAGGCGACGTCCTGCTATGGATCGACGGCAGTCTGCACCCGGACGGCGATCCGTCGCTGGTCGACTTGGCGCGGCGGCGCCTCGGCGATCGCTGCCGCATCTCGCACGTTTTGACGGAGCAGCTTGGCGATCTGTACGGTCTCGCCGATGTATTCGTGGCCGCGGCGTTGGATGAGCGGTTCGGCATGGCGCTGGTGGAGGCGATGTGCCGGGGTGTGCCGGCGGTGGCGCATGATTCGCCGCACTTCCGCTGGCTGCTGGGCGGCAATGGTCACCTGGTCAACATGGCGACGTCGGGCGAACTGGCCGGCGCGCTGAAGGCATTGAGAGAGGACGACGAGGCGCTGCGCAGTGTGGTGTCGCCCGGCGATGTGGCCGCGCGGTTCGCCTGGAGCAGTCTGAAGAGTGGTTACCTGGAGATGTATGAGCGTGTCGCGGCCAGCACGATGGGCGAAGTGGCGCGTGCCTGTCCAACGGCTTGAGGGGCGAGGCGCCGCGGCCGCCGATGGCGCGTGAACAGGAAAGCGAGGAAGGTAATGGTCAGCATGAACAACGGCAACGTGCAGCGCGATCCCGACACGTTCGATGTGCGCGCGTCGATCAAGGCCATCATCACGGCTGCGCGTCACTACAAGTGGACGGTCATCACCGTGTGCCTGATCACGCTGCTGCTGACAACGGTGTACGTGATCGTCTGGCCGCCCGTGTACTCGGCCACGGCCACGATCATGGTCGAGCGCGATACCGACCCGGTACGCGACAGCTTCTATCTCGGCTGGAACGTGTTCCGCAAGGACGACGCCCGCACCGAGATCGAACTGATGACCGCCGGGCCGGTCATCAAGGAGGTCGTCGAGAAGGAGGACCTGGAATACGAGGAGGTGTACCACCCGTTCATGTCGCACGCGGCCTACCTGTGGGGCGAGTCGGCGGTGGGTCAGTGGTACCGGGGGATGAAGAAGTACCTCCTCGGCGGGCCCGGACCTGACGCACCTTCCGAGGAGGATCTTGAGCTGGCGCGGACCATTCTGGACATGCGCGCGGGCGTTTCAATCGAGCCGGTCGCGGAGTCGAATGTCGGGCGCGTGACGGTCCTCGGCCCCACTCGTCGCGTGGCGGATATGGCCAACACGCTCGTCGATACCTATCTTCAGCGGCGCCGCGACCGACATACCAAAGAGGCGGAGAAGTCGTACGAGATTCTCTCGAAGCAGGTGGACGTCGCGGGCGATGAGTTGGCCGGCATCGTGGATCGGCGCCGCGTGTTCCTTGAGGAGAACGGCCTTGTTTTCGATTTCCAGAAGGAGTCGCTGGAGGTGACGAAGCTGACCGACCTGGAGGAGAACATCCGCACGACGCGGATGAGAGTCGCGGCCCTCGAGGCGAGCTTGTCGGCCCTCGACACGCAACTCGAATCCGAACCGGAGCACCGGACCACGACAACGACGTACCAGCTCAACGACCTGCGCCAGCGGCTGCGCCTCAAGAAGCAGGCGCTGCAGGCGTACCTGGCCGAGTTGGACAATCGCTACCGCAAGGATGCGCCGGAGGTCAAGGAAGTCGAGCACCAGATCACCGAACTGCAGGAACTGATCGACAGCGCGGAGGAGATGGTCGAGGCCGGCAGCACGCAGGGGCTGAATGTCGTGCGGCAGGAGTTGTTGAGCAAGCGGGCCACGACGCGGGTGGAACTGGAAGGCGCCCGCAAGGCGCTGGGCGTACTGGAAGCGGACGCGACGCGCATGCGTGAGCGCCTGGCGAGTGTGCCGTCCAAGCAGGCAAGGCTGCGATCACTCGATCGCGAATACGCGTTGTCACAGGAGAAGTACCAGCAATTGCTGTCGAAGCAGGCGCAGGCGAAAGTGTCGCTGGTGACGGCGGAGGCGGCCATGTCGAGCATGCGCGTGGTGGAGTACGCGGTGCCGCCGGCGAAGAAGAGCTGGCCCAAACCCAAGCTCCTCTTCCCCGCGGCGCTGGTGATCGGACTGGGCGCGGGCTTGGCCGGCGCGCTGCTGCGCAGCTTCATCAGCAGTCGCCTGCGGCGTGACCACATCGAGCAGGGGCGTGGCGATTCGCCGCTCTACGGCAGGATCAAGGTGGTGTCGCGCGGCCGGGCGCTGGCGGCCGTGCTCGGCGACAAGGACGATGGGGGCAACGGCTCACGGACGAAAGAGGCGACCGGCTCGGATAACGGGAACTGAGTGCTCAAGATGAACAGCGACGGCAACGGACATACAACGGGCGGATGGTGGGGGCGCCGGCGCGCATCGCGCAACGGCGAGCAGGCGTTCGCGCCGTATCATCGACTGGCGCTGCAGTTGCACTACGATCTGCCGCGCGGCCAGGCGATGCGGGCGGCGCTGCTTGCCGCGCCGACGAGATCCGACCTTGTCGCCTCCGGCGCGACGGCGCTCGCGGCGGGGCTGGCCGAGGAGCTCGATCGGCAGGTGCTGCTGGTCGATGCCGTCCCGCGTCACCCCGGGTTGAGCCGGTTGCTCGAGTGCGAGGGGCGACGCGGCTGGATGGACCTGCTTCGCCATGATCCCCCGCCGTTGGAAGACCTGCTGGTTCGCACCACGCATGAGCGCGTGCGGTTCCTGCCTGCGGGCAGTGCATCTTCCGGATCGGCCCCGCCGGATGGCATCGGCCAGCTTCTCAAGGAACTGGTGACGCGATTCGACTTCATTCTCGTGGCCGGGGGCGCGGTGCCGGATGATCCGATGTCGCTGGCGATCGCGCCGCATGTCGGTTGCGTCCTGCTGATGGCGATCGAGAACGAATCGAAGCTCGAGGAGCTGGATGCGGCACAGGATGCACTGAATGCCTGCCGCGCCCAGAAGGTGGGACTGGTGCTCACCACGCCGGCGCGTGGCGACCAGTGGAAAGAGAAGCCAACCCATCACGATTGATGACCGGATGATGCAGGCCACACGCGCGCGATGAGTCTTGTGACAACAGGTCGGGAACTGCGTCTGTCGCTGGCTGTCGTCGGCCTTTCGGTGATCGGTGCGCTGGTGGTGATGTACCTGGTGGTGGCGGCGCCGCCGAAGTTGATGGCGGCCGGGCTGGGTGGCATCGTGTGCGTCATTGGCGCGTGGCTGCTTGGGAATCCGCGGCTGGTTTGCCTGTGGGGCCTGATGCTTACGCTGCCGTTCGACCTGAGCAAGCGGTTCGGCCCGACGATCGAAAAGATGGGGGGCGAAAGCTCGTTCCGGGTTGAGATGAGCGATCCTTTTCTGTTGGGACTGATCGTTTTCATCGCGATGGACATCTGGCACCGGGAGCGGACCGGGCCGCGTGTGCCGAAGCTCGTGTGGTTCTGGGTGGCGATCATGTTCATGGGGGGCATGGCGATCCTCTTCGGTCCGTGGCGCACCACGGCGGCGCACGAAGTGTTTCGCATGATGAAGGTGCTGGTGCTGTTTGTCGTGATCGTCAGCGAGTTGCGGACGCGCGAGCGGCTGATGCACTGCGTGGCGGCCCTGGTCACCGCGATGCTGATCCAATCGATTGTCGGCCTGATTCAGTATGCGACGCGCAAGCACCTGGGGCTGGAACTGCTGGGCGAGACCGGGGCCGGCACGATGGATCAACTCGCTTCGGATTCGGTCCGCACCGAGAAGGCGTTCAGGGCGGGTGCGTTCCTGAACCATCCAAACATTTTTGGAGCGTTCCTTGCGTGTCTGATCCCGCTGTCCATCGCCGCGTTCATGGTGCGGGTTAACCGGTTCTACAAGCTGCTGTTTCTCGGCGGCGCGACGCTCGGGATGGCGGCGCTCATCGGTTCGCTATCGCGATCCGGATGGGTCAGCGCGTTCGGGGCGTGCCTGCTGCTGCTGGTGCTGCTGATGCTGCATCGGAACCTGCAGCGTCGGGCGTTGCTGCTGGGTGGTATCGCGGCCGGGGCGCTGCTGGTGGTCTGCCTGATTTTCGCCGGTCCGATCGCGAGGCGGATGTTCGAGAGCAAGGAGTCGGCCATGCTCAGCCGCGCGGAGTACATCTCCGACGCGTCGGGCATGATCCGGGCGAAACCGGTCTTCGGTTGGGGGCTGAACAGCTACGTCTTTGCCGCGCCGCCGTTCACGAAGTACGGGGCGCGCGGCGCCCGGCTGCGGTACGAGAACTGGCTGCCTCCGGTGCACAACATCTACCTGCTCTGGTGGGCGGAAACGGGCATCGTCGGCCTGGCGCTGCACCTGGGGATGTGGGGGATGATCCTGTGGTTCGGCGTGCGCAACCTGCGGGCCCGTGACGACTGGATGTTCGCCATCAACGCCGCGTGCCTGGCCGCGATGTTCGCGCTGATGATCGACGGCATGTTCAGCTTCACGCTGCGTATCAACAGCGTGTTGCGGCTTTTCTGGGTGCTCTCCGGGCTGATCCTGGCGATTCACTACTGGCGGATGGCCCACGAGCCGGTTGTCCGGCGGCGAGCGACGCGCTGGAATGAGCAGCATGGGCCACAGGAGATGCACACGTTACCTGACCGACTCGGAAGCGATCGCGATTGACGACTCTTCAGGAAGCCAGCGCCGCGCAGCCGCGGACCGATGCCCCACCGACCGGAAGCGGCGCCCTCGACGTTGCGCTGCCGTCGAACCTGGGATGGAGCGTGTTCAAGAACACCGCGGCCCAGGGTGCGGGGCGAATCCTCATCGCCGTCAGCCGGCTGGTGATCGCGGGTCTGATCGTTCGCAGCTACGGTCGATTCACGTTCGGGCAGTACTCGCTGATCTTCGGGCTGCTGGCCATCGCCGAGCTGGTGGTGGATTTCGGCGTGACGGAGATCTTCGTTCGCGAGATCTGCCGCGTTCCGTCGAAGCGACAGCGCCTGCTGCGCGTGATGGCCGCGGCGAAGCTGATCCAGGTGCCGGCGGCGTACGTGGTGCTGATCGGCCTGGTGCTGGCGCTGCGGTACCCGGAGGAGATCCTGGTCGCCGCGCTGGTCGGCGGCGTGGCGCTGCTGTTCCACGGCGGGGTGTTGCTGTACCGCACGCTCTTCAAGGCTTCGCTGACGATGGAGCGCGAAGTCGCGGCGGAGTTGATTTCGGTCATCGTGATGGTGCCGCTGATTGCGATCGCGGCGAGTGCGGGGGCGGGTCTGAGCGTGTTGATCGCCTGTCACGTGGTGTCGCGCGGCGTTTTCTTCCTGCTCGCGTTCGTGTTCGGGCGGCGGGCGTACCGGCCATCCATCTCGGGGACGAGCCGCGGCGATGTCACGTGGGCACTGCGCACGGCCGCGCCGATCGCGTGTATCGGGCTGCTGGTGGGGGTGTACGAGGCGTCGGACGTGCTGCTGCTCTCGAAGCTGGGGACGTACTCGCAGCTCGCGCTTTATTCGGGCGCCCAGCGCCTCGTGTGGCCGGCGTTGATGGCGCTGGCTTCGGTGGGTGCGACGCTGTATCCGGTCGTCGCCTCTTACTGGCCGGACGAGCCGGCGCGGTTTCACGAGGCGTGCCAGCAGGCGCTCAACGCGGTACTGGTGCTGGCCGGTTGCGTGGTCGCCGGTTTGCTGGCCGGTCCGGCTTTCTTCATGGGGATGATCGGGCCGGAGATGGTCGAAGGCGTGGCGGCGCTACGGGTGCTGGCGCTGTTGTGCTTCGTGAAGGGCATCGCGGCGACACTGGGGCCGGTGCTGTACGTGGTGCACGCCCAGAAGCACGCGTTGGTGTTCATCGCGGTGGCGACGGTCGTGAAGATCGGCGTGCTCATGGCGTTGATTCCCCGGTACGGCTACCTCGGGGCTGCCTGGGGGGCGGTCGCGGTGGAGCTTTGCTTCGCGGCGGCGCCGACCTTGTATCTGCTGCGCAGGATCGGCGGCTTCAAGGTGAACTGGTCCGTGCCGGCGCGGGTGGTGCTGCTGGTCGCGGCGAGTTGGGGCGGGGCGGCCGCACTCGTGCGCGTCGGCGCGTGGGGCGGCGAGCGATTGGCAGTGATGTTCCCATCGCCGGCGCAGTCTCTCGGGGAAGCGCTTGGCGTTGTCGCCGAGGCGCCGCTGGCCGCCGCATCTCTCGCCTGTCTGCTGTACGTCCCGTTGGCCTTCGCCGCGCGGACGGTGACGATCGGCCAGATCCGCGCGATGCTCAGACGTAATCAGGCATGACTGAATCAGTCAGACATCCACGTGTGGCGCTCGTGTCGGTGGGCCTTGGTCGGGTTCAGCGCGGATTTGAGCGCTACTTCACGGATCTGTTCGAGACGATCCGCGACGAGGTGGACGTGACGCTGTTCATGAGCGCCGGCGAGCGGGCGGTGGACCGGAGGGTGCCGCCGCTGCTCAAGACCACCACGGCCATGGCGCGTCGGTTGCCGCTGGGCCGGCTGGCGGGCAGCCGCGAGTACAACCGGGACTGCCTGGCATTCGCGTTCAGCATGATGCCGCAGCTTCTGCGCGGCCGGTATGACATCGTCCACTGTATCGATCCGCCGCTGGCGATTGCCCTGTCCAAGCTCAGACCGCTGCTGGGACGGCGAACGCAGGTTCTTTTCACCGAGGGTTGCAACATGCCCCCGGCGTACTATCCGCGTGTCGATCACATCCATCACGTGGGATGGATGGCGTGGCAGGAGGCAGTGGATGCTGGTGTTGCGCGGGAGCGCATGACTCTCGTTCCGTGCGGCCTGCATGCGTCGCAGTTCAGGGCTGGTGTGGACCGTGACGTGCTGCGGGAGAGGTGGGGGATCAGTGACGGAGCTTTCGTCGTCCTGGCGATCAGTGCGATCAAGCGAACGCACAAGCGGGTGCATCACCTGATCGATGAAGTGGCGGGGATGGAGGGGGACATACTGCTTTGGCTCGATGGAAACCCGGAGGATGATGAACTGGTGGAGCACGCGAAGCACCAACTCGGATCGCGGTTGCGCATCACGCATGTCGCCACCGAGCGCGTGCCCGAACTGTACGGGCTCGCCGACGTGTTGGCCCATGCGTCATTGACTGAATCGTTCGGGCTGTCGCTGGTCGAGGCGGGTTGCGCGGGATTGCCGGTGGTTGCGCACGATTCGCCGCATTTCGAGTGGCTGCTTGGCGACCGCAGGTTCCTGGTGGACATGCGTGCACCGGGCGAGCTGCGTCGGCGGTTGGTCGACATGGTGGCATCGCGTGATGAGTCAACGCGTCGGGCGAGGGCCGCAGCGCTGGCTGGGCGCGTGGCGCAGCGGTTTGACTGGTCCAACGTTCGCAGCGAGTACATCCGCATGTACCGCGCGATCGCGACGGCGCATGCCGCGCCGCGGCGGGAAGCGGCGCAAGCGGGAGAAACGATCAGCGCATGACTGAGCAAACGATGGGTAACGGGCGAATGCACAGCGCCGGGTCAGTGCCGTGGCTCGCACGGTTCGTCGCGCGGAACCGGCGGCAGTTCATCGTGCGGAAGGTGGCGGGCCTGTGTCGGCGCTACCTGTACTGGCATGCGAATGTCAACTACGAGTTGGCGGACAACGGTGAACGCTTCGTGCTCGAAGCGCTGTCACGCTTCGAGCCGAGGGTCATCCTGGACGCGGGTGCGAACGTCGGCGACTGGAGCCTCGCGGCCGCATCGTGCTGCCCAGCGGCCCAGGTGCATGCCTTCGAGATCTCCGAGAAGACATTCCAGCGCCTGGTGCGGGCCACGAGTGACGTCGAGCGCATTCAGCGCCACAACATCGGGCTGTCGGACAAGGCCGGGACAATCAGCATTCGCCACTATGACGAGTTGCCCGCGCTGACCACGGCCAGCGACTATCCGCATCCGCATGCGTTCACGGAGCAACAAGCGAAGGTGATCACGGGCGACGAGTGGGCGGCGCAACACGGCGTGACGCACATCGATCTGCTGAAGATCGACGTCGAAGGGATGGAGCACGAGGTGCTGTGCGGCTTCGACCGACTGCTGCGGCAGGGGGCGATCGACATGGTGCAGTTCGAGTACGGACGGGTGAGCATCGTGAATCACCGGTTGCTGCGCGATTTCAGCCAGTTCTTCCGGGAGCGCGGCTACGTGCTTGGGAAGATCTACCCGAACTACGTGGATTTCCGCGACTATGACATGACGGACGAGGATTTCCTGGGGCCGAACTACCTGGCCTGCCTCGAGGACCGTAGTGCGTGCATCGCGGCGTTGCGCGGCGTCGGTCACGCGGTGGGCAACGGACGGGCGGTGCGTTGAGTGACCAGACGCTCACGTGGCGCGAGACGCGAGCCAGACTCGCCGCGGATCGGAAGCGGCTGACGGCGCTCGTTGCCGATGCGCTGGGACAGACGCCGCGATGGATCGTCCTTCACCCGGGGTACCTGTGCGTGATGCTCTACCGGGTGTCGCACTACCTGCACGGCAAGAGGAGACGGCTGCTGGCACGCTTCGTCTGGCACCTGAACACGCTGCTGACGGCGGCGGACATCAGTCCCCCATGCCGCATCGGTGAAGGACTGGTGATCCTGCATCCCGCGGGCATCGCGGTTTCGGGGAATGCGGGGCGCAACCTGACGATCGTGGGCCTCACCGGCCTCGGCAGCGAATTCGGGCGACGCGACGACGTCGGGGCCGGACCGGGTCTGCCTGTGCTGGGTGATGATGTGGTCCTCGAAACGAACACCGGGGTGCTCGGGCCGGTGCGAATCGGCAATCGTGTTCGGGTCCGTTCTGGATGCACTGCCGTTCGCGACGTCGGGGATGACATGATTGTCAGCGGGCTGGAGATGCGGGTCTTCTCCTCGGGCACGTTGATATGAGCGGTCAACCGCATGAATGTCGCGATCGCGGCCACGATCGGCTCAAGGTTTGGCGTCGCAGTCTCGCCGCGGACATCCAGCGCTTCCTGAACAAGTCGCCCGAGAATCAGATGGCGGGCGACACGTTCAAGAGTCGCCTGGGGGCGCTGCTGACGCCGCAACTGCTGTGCCTGGTCGGCTATCGCACCGCGCACTTGCTGTACGCGCGCGGCTGGCGCCGGACAGCGTGGGTGGCGACCTGGATGAACTTCCTTGTGCACAAGGTTTGGATCACGCCGCAGAGCTGCATCGGCCCGGGATGCATGATTCCCCATCCGGCGACGGTGTCGTTCCACGGCCGCGCGGGAGAGCATCTGACGCTCTATGCCCAGAGCCATTGCGGACCGTCGCCCGGCCACTGGCCCGGCGGTGTTGAGGACGGGCCGCGACTTGGCGATCGCGTGTCCATCGGCGGGCACGGCGTGGTCACGGGGGCGATTGATGTCGGCGAGCAGGTGAAGATAGGGCCTCAGGCGGTTCTGGATGGCGAGCTGCCGGCGAACAGGATAGTGATCAGCTCGGCGATGCGAGGCCACGTGCGACCGGCCGCGCACGGTGAAACACCAACCACGGACAATGAATTGTGACCAGCGATCCACGGCACAGTCCGGACCTGTCGGTGATCATTCCGACGTACAACCGCGCGGCCACGCTGCGCGAGTGCATCCGCGCGCTGCGTGATTCTGATTGCGGCCCCGAGCGCTTCGAGATCATCGTGTCGGACGATGGATCGGATGATGACACGTCGCAGGTCGCGGCTTCCTTTGCTGATGGCCGCGGTCCGGATGTGCGGTACCTGCACCAGGTGAATGCGGGTGCGAACCGGGCGCGCAATCAGGCAATCCGAGCGGCGCGCGGCGAGTTGTTGCTCTTCATCAACGATGACATCATCGCGACGCCGCAGATGGTGCCGCGGCATTTGGCGGGCCATGCGCGCTACCCCGATGAAGCGAGCGCGGTTCTCGGTCGGGTGACACTGGCGCGGCATCTACCCCGCACGCACCTGTCACAGTTGCACTTGGATCGGGCGTTCGAGCGGCTCGAGCGAGAAGAGGTGCACGACTGGCGGGTCTTCTTCACGTGCAACGTCTCGGTCAAGAGACGGTTGCTCGAGCGGGCAGGGATGTTCGAGGAACGCATCCGCTACCACGAAGACCTGGAACTGGGCGAGAGACTGTCCCATCATGGACTCCGCGTGGTGTACGAAGCGGAGGCGCTTGGTTACCACGACCACGAGTTGAAGGAGAATGAGCTGCTGAGGATCGCGCAGCGCGAAGCCCATGCTTTGGTGATATGGGCGCAGTTGGCGCCGCACCTGCGATCGACACTCGGGTCGATGGGCTACGAGCCGGGCATGTCGGTCGCGCAGCGGATCCGCGTGCGGCTGACCGCGATGGTCGCGAGCCAAGCGACGGTCCCGTTTTGGCTTGCGCTGGCGGGCCGGTGTCCGTCATGTCTCGGACGCGTGTCGCTTGCGATCTACGGACGGGTCTACGAATCGGTCAGATTGGCGCATATTCAGCACGCGTTGCGTCAGGAACGGGGTACGGCACGTACGCGTCAAGTCAGCCACCGGACCACGCCCTCGCCGCCCTGAATGACATCGGCCACACGCGCGCCGGCCGCGGCGAGATTCAGTTGCTCAGTGTCAACGGTGCCGGTGAGCACGCCGTTCTCATGCACCGCCAGCCAACGCGCGTTGAGGCGCAGCAGGGCATCCTTTGCTTCCTGGATCGACGCGTTCGCATCGATGTGCGGCAGGACGGGCGGTGTGATGGATCGCGCATTCATTCGCATGGCTTCGACTCCCACTGAGCTTGGCGCACCGACCCCCGCGCAGTATCGACACAAATGTGTTCCGGCTTAACCATGATCTGCACGCAAACGCTACATCCGCTCAGCCGCCGCCGGGAACGCGGCGCCAACCCACCGCGCGTCAGCGTGATCATGAATGTGCTCAACGGCGAGGCGTTCCTGCGCGAGGCGATCGACAGCGTTCTGGTCCAGTCGTTCAGGGACTGGGAGTTGATCGTCTGGGACGACCGGTCGCAGGACGGCAGTGCGGCCGTGGCGGCGTCATACGACGACCCGAGGATCCGCTGTGTCTGCGCGGATGCGCCCGTGCCGCTGGGGCGGGCGCGCGAACTGGCGATCAGGGAGGCGACAGGCCAATGGCTGGCATTCCTCGACCAGGATGACATCTGGGAGCCGGACAAGCTCGCGCGGCAGGTCGCGCTGGCCGACCGTTTCGAGGGGCGCGGGGTCGGCATCATCTACGGCCGCACGTTGCTCTTCGATGAACGAGGCAACCTGCGCGACTACGACCATCGACACGAGTTCGAGCCGCTCCCGCAGGGCGATATCTTCGCGCGGCTGTTCGAGGAGTCATGCTTCATTGCGATGAGTTCGGCGATGCTGCGTCGGGAAGCGGTTGTGGCGCTGGGCGGCATTCCCGAACGCGTTGAGGTGACACCTGACTATTTCCTTTTCGCCGGGGTGGCGCGAAACTGGCGGGCGCGAGCGGCGCAGGAAGTCGTTTGCCGGTACCGCGTCCACGGTGACAACATGTCGCGAGCGGCTTGCGGCCGCATGCACCGGGAGGTGCTGTGGCTCCTGGACCGCTGGTCTGATCACCTGAACGAGCGACTGCTGGCGCGCCGTCGACGCATTCACCAGACGTTGATCGCCTTGGAGGCACTGCGGCGACCCAGACGGATTTCGGAAGGCCTGGTGCGACTGATGATGCGCGGGTCACTCCCGTTCTTGCTGACAAGGCCCTTCGCACGTGCCCGGCGTGCCGTGGCCCGAAGATTGCGCCGTCCAAACTGGCGGAAGGACCTGCGCTACGAATGCGGTGGACCGGTCGCAGTACACAGGCCCGCCGACGCGGGCGCCGACGCGGTCGATCTGTCGGTCGTCATCGTGACGCATAACAACGAGAAGGTGATCGGCGACTGCCTCGACTCGCTCACGGCCGATGCCCGGGCGCTGCGGCTGGAGGTGATCGTTGTCGATTGCGCGTCCCGCGACGGCACGGTGGCGCTTATCCGCGACCGGTATCCACAGGTGGAACTGATCGCCAGCCGTGAGAACCTGGGCTTCTCGGCCGGCAACAACGCGGCGCTCAGGCGCGCGCGCGGCAGGCATGTCTGCCTGCTGAATCCTGACACGATCGTGCGCCCCGGAGCATTGGCGGCGATGCTTGACGTCTTGCGGGATCCGGGCGTGGGAATGGTGGGCCCGACGCTTCGTCTTGCGGATGGCGCGATCCAGTGCGAGTGCGCCAGGCCGCTGCCCCGGCTGAGCAACCTGTGGTCGTGGATACTGATGCTGGACAAGATCAAATGGCGAATGCGGTTCGGCAGGCGTTCGAGCACAAGTGGCGATCACCCGCCGCGCGGCTCGCTGTTTGATCGCTGGTCGCTGCTCAATTGGGATCGATCGCGGGCGTGTGATGTGGAGTCGCTGTGCGGCGCCTGCATGATGTTCAGGCGCGATGTTCTGGACACGATTGGCGGGCTGGATGAAACGATGCCGATGTTTCTTGACGACATCGATTACTGTCGACGCGTGCTCGATGCGGGCTGGCGCATCCGCTTCGAGCCGGCGGCCGAAGTAACCCACTTGTGGAAGCAGAGCAGCGGACAGTTTCGTCGTGAGGGCGACTTCTACGCGATGGGTTGTCATTCGGTATGGCTCTACCTGCGTAAGCACTACGGCGCGTGTTACGGCGCGGCGTTCGCGGGGATGGCGATGGCGGCCTCGCCGGTGCGCGTGGCCGTGTGCGGGACGCTGGTGCTGCTCACGCGCGGGGAGATGCGCGCGTTTGTGCGCAGACAGATGCACATGGCCGCCGGCCTGGTGCGCTGGAGCTGGCGCTGGTCCAAGCGCCCGGCGCGGTTCGGGTTCGCATGCGAGAGCGGAGCGTCTGGTGTGGAGACACGTGAATTCGATCCAGTGCAGGACGGATTCGGGATCGCGGGGACACGGGAGGGATAGAATCGACGGTGACGCGCGTGATCGAACAACTTCAGCCGCCGCCGCTCGCACTGTCGCCGGAACAGGCGAGGGCGGGGCATGCATCCTTCGAGTTCCTCGGGGTGAGGATGAACCCCGTGACCTTCGACCAGATGCTGGATGCGATGGGCAAGGCGATTGCTGCACGGCGCCGCTTCCTCCTGGCCAACCACAATGCGCACAGCGCGTACCTGTACCATCGATCGCCCGGATTGCGACGGTTCTTCGGCAGGGCCGATCTCGTCTACGTGGATTCGATGCCGCTGGTGAAGATGGCCCGGTGCCTCGGGCATCCGATTCATGCCGACTGCCGCGTGACACTGGTTGACTACTTCGAGCCCCTTCTCGAGCATGCGGCGAGGGAGAAGTGGAACATCTTCTTCGTGGGGGCGCGGCCGGGGGTTGCGGAGCGCGGGTTCGCACCGTTCATGAAGCGCTGGCCCGACCTGCGTGTGACGATGCACCATGGCTACTTTGATGCGACGTCGGGATCGACCGAGAATGAAGAGATTCTGAGCGCGATCAATGCGGCGGAGGCGGACCTGCTGCTGGCGGGTCTGGGCATGCCGCGCCAGGAGGAATGGATCGAGCAGAACGCCGCGCGGCTGAATACACCGGTGATCTGGCCGATCGGCGGTACGCTGGACTATTTTGCTGGGGAGGTGAAGACCCCGCCGCGCTGGATGGGACGGGCGGGGCTCGAATGGTTCTACCGGCTGTGCAGCGAACCGTCGCGTCTGTGGACGCGGTACCTGCTCGAGCCGTGGGCGCTGACGCCGCGCCTGGCGCGCGACGTCTGGCACTGCGTGTGGCGATCGAATGGACGGGCACGTCGTCGGTAATCAATCCGGGAGCGCTATGCGAATAGTCTTCGTGCACAATCATCATCGGGGCGGAGGCGGTGGCAACAATGCCTTTCGCGCCACGGTCCGGGCGGTGGAGAAGGCGGGGCATGAGGCGATCGTCTTTGAGCGGTCGAGCGCAGACCTGCCCGACGGGTTGCGCGGGCGAATCGCGGCGGCGGCTTCCTCACTGTACGCGCGTTCGACTGTGCGCGCGTTCGCTGACCTGCTCGATCGCGCGCGCCCGGA
Source organism: uncultured Phycisphaeraceae bacterium (assembly GCA_964532795.1). Lineage (GTDB taxonomy): Bacteria > Planctomycetota > Phycisphaerae > Phycisphaerales > Phycisphaeraceae > CAZHJL01. Next base: position 21,791 of record CAZHJL010000016.1, read on the forward strand.
TGTGGTGCACGTGCATGAACTGTTCCCGCTGATCTCACCTTGGATCCTCCCGGCGTGCACGCGTCGCGGCGTGCCGGTGGTCGCCACCTGCATTGATTACCGCCTGACCTGCCCGGTGACCACGCACTGCGTCGACGGGCAGGTGTGCACGCGCTGCGTAGGCGGACATGAGCATCACACGGTCCTGCGCAATTGCCGCGGCAGCCGCGCGGAAAGTGTCACGATGGCGCTCTACAGCACAATGACGCGCGCCTTCGGTCTGTTTCGTCGGCACGTGGTTCACTACATCGCGCCGTCGGACTTCACGCGGCGATGGCTGGTTGCGCACGGGGGTATCCCGGAACGCCGAATCAGCACGGTAGCGCCCGTGGTCGAAGCGCCGGCGCAAGCGGCTGACCCCGTCAAGGGATCGTACATTGGCTATGCCGGCAGGCTGGCGGCGGTGAAGGGCATCACCACGCTCATCGATGCCACGCGGCGAAGTGGTGTACCGGTGAAGCTTTGCCGCAACGCGGAAAGCCTCGTCACGGTCGAGACGCCGCGCGATATAGAGGTCGTGGTCACCGAGGCGCGTGAGCAACTGGACGACTTCTACCACCACGCGCGGGCCATCGTGGTGCCCAGCGAATGGTTCGAGACGTTTGGACTGGTCGGCGCGGAGGCAATGAGTCACGGGGTCCCGGTCATCCTGTCGCGCATCGGCGCGGTCGAGTGCCTGATCGACGAGGGCGTGGAAGGCCTGTGCTTCACACCGGGCGACGCGGCCGACCTTTCGGGTAAGATGAAACGGCTGTGGGACGACGCCGAACTGGCGCGGACGCTCGGAACAGCCGGCCGCCGGAAGGTGCTGGAGCAATGGTTGCCAGAGCACCACGCGCAAGCGCATCTGGCGATCTATCGGAGGGTATGCGAAGCGGTGGGCGCTGATGCGGAAGACCCGACGCCGCCCGTGGCGATAGCCGAGGACACACCGCTGCAATAAGGGGGCGCGTGCGGAGGCCGATATGGGAAGGTCGAAGAACCGATGGACCATTGCCACACAGGCGCCTGCCATAGGAAGAAAGGCATGTTGAGACAAGTGCGGTTCTGGATCGTCCCGTTGATGGCGCTGGCATGTCTGCTGACGCTGGTGCTCTCCTGCGCGGATGGGCGCGGCCAAGCGCCGGTGGCGAGCAAGGGATCGGCATGGAAACCCAGCCCGCGCAATCCGATCATCACCATGGGGCGGCAGGTGCAGCATCTGCTGTGGAACGATCCGTCGGTGCTCAAGGAAGACGACGATTACACGATGTGGTTGTCGGGCGGGGACCCGCGGAATCTTCAGCGCATCGTCGTCGACGTCTATCGCGCCACGTCCAGCGACGGCCTCGACTGGACGATCAATCCAAAGCCCGTGTTGAGCCCGGGCAAACGCGGCGAGTGGGATGACCTGCGCGTCGAGACGCCATCGGTGATCAAGGTCGGCGATACATACCATCTCTATTACTCGGGAGCCGATGAAGCCGGCGCGAAAGAAGCGGTTTACGCGATCGGACACGCGACGTCACCCGACGGGGTGACATGGACGAAAGATCCGCGCAACCCGATCTTGACCCAGCAGCGGAGCGATCGACACCAGTGGGGGTTTCGCGGCGTGGGCGAACCGGGCGTGGTCTACAACCCCGACGACAAAACGTTCTACCTCTACTACGTGTCGATGCGCTTCGATCGGGAACAGCCGAAAACGGGGCATATCGGTATCCTTCTGGCAACGTCGAAGGATGGTTCGCGCTTCAAGGATCACGCCGATCGCAGCGGACAACGCAAGCTCATCCTGACCCGGCCCGTACCCAACGCGACACCGGGCGCGTGGTTCGGTTACTCCACGCCATCGGCGCTCATTGCGAACGACGGAAGATTCCATCTCTTCGCGGCCTTCATCGTGGCGCCCGAAGGACCGGCCACGGCGCGCCACGTGGGCATCGCTCATGCTGTCAGCGACGACGGCATCACCTTCAAGGTCACCGAAGAACAACTGCTGGAGGCGGGGCGCGGCGACTGGAAGGACCTGCAGGTGCGATCGCCGACGGTGGTGCAGGACGGCGGAAAACTGCGTATGTGGTTTGCCGGCGAGACGCAGAAGCCGCATTTCGGCGCGGGCATCGGCTACGCGGAGCGCGCCGAGGAGTGATCTTCACCCGCTTTCCGCCTCTGGTTGACCAGCATCGACCTGAGGCTGTTTCCTTGGTGTCATGCCGCGACGGAAGCGGAGTTGGATCACGTGATCGATGGGGGTCAGCCAGGTGAGCATGATGCGCACCATGCCGAGCGCGGGGGGCAGGTCCCGCATGTGCAGCATCCGGTGTGCGCCGGCGCCGGGGCCGATCTCGATGCGGTCGGGTCCGTAAGCGATCGTTGCGCGCCCAGCCTTCAGTGCAATGACCTGGCCGCCGAGGGGATCGAACGCGGCGCTGTCGGTATCCCATCTTCCTCCGGGTGGGCAATCGAACACCATGCACGTGGCCACGCCTTCCAGTCCGTCCTGGGCCCGAAGGTGCAGGTCCAGTCCATCGGGGGCGAGCCGCACATCCAGCGACATGGCGGCCGGTGGCAACTGGCGTTGTGCGCGCCGGGGCAGCATCTGCTCCCAGCGATCGACCGGGACCGTCTCGTCCAGTGCCAAGTCATAGGCGGGTCGACGCGGGTGGTGGCGCCCGGAGGATCGCAACTCAACGCCTGCCTGGCGCGGCTCGATGCTATCGGCGATGAAGTCCCCAGCCGCGCCGAAGTATGCCTGGCGAATGCGAACGGCGCAGATCCTTGCCTGCCCGTAGACGACTGACGCCAGATCAGGGCGTCCGGCGAAGGCTGATACGCTCAACAGCCCGTCGCGCATCCGCCACAATCGGTTGGCCGGGAACAAGCGAGCGAAGCGTCCGGGCAGCGATGAAGGGTCTACAGGCCGCGCATCGGCGATCATTTCCCAAAGGATCTCGACCAGTGTCGGTATGTCGATCTGCGAACGGTTGGACCACAGGTGGTTGGCGAGTGCGGCCGGCCGCCCGTCGCCCGTACGTCTGGCTGCGGCGAGCGCTACGGGTATGAGCCCTGCGGGCACGATGGCCTTCGCCGCATCCTGTCTGCGCGAGAGCGCCGTCTCAATGGTGCCGTCGGCGTGCAGCATGTGCGCGTTGAACGCCAGGTTGCGCACCACGGCTTCTGTCGCGGCCGGCCACGGCCGGACCGCGTCCAGCATCAGCAGCGATCGGTTGGTAACAGCGTCATAGACACCGGCGCTTCGCTCTTGGAAGGCGCCCTCGGCATCGATGTCCACGCCTTCGGCCGTGAATAGCTCGATGGCGCGTTCAGCATCGAAGCCCGGCAGCAGTTGCTGCGCCTTCGCGAGTGCGGACGCAATGACCCATCGATGATTGGGTGTGTGGAACCCGCCATCGATCAGGCCGCGCGCCGCGCGAGCGAAGAATGTCTCCACACTCGTGAGCAGCTTCGCCCATCGCGGATCGTCGACAGGCAATGGGCGCCCGTGCTCGAGCAGCCGGGCGAAATCCTGCACGACGAAGGCGGTATCAGGAGCACTGTCATAGTTGCACGTCGGCAGGTCGATGCGTCCCGTGGGCCGTTGGGCACGCAGCAGGTAATGGCCAGCCAGTTGAGCGTGATCGAGAAGCTCATCGATTCCGTCGACCACGACACCGCGTGTGCGTGACAGGAGGTAGAGACAGCCCGCGCCCGTCACGAGCGCGCCGGTCGCACCATGGGTTGGATCGGGCAGGCCCCACTCCGGGTTGATCAGCGCCCCGCGGCAATGACTGCCGGCGTCGGTGCTCTGCAGATGCAGGGCCTGGCGCAACTGCTCGTGCAGTTCCGCGGCGACGCCCTCGAGCGTGAGTGGCTTCATCGATGCGATCCCGTGAATTGTGGCATTATCCGCCGTCGGCGAGGTCGTACTCGGCTGCGAAGTATGGGTAGTTCTCGTCGAAGCGGGTGAGCGGGGCGTTGGGCAGGTGTTTGCCCTTCGGTCGGCGGGCGGCGCCTTCTGCGCCGGTGGCGTGATCGCCCAGTTCGTGCCGCGCCTTGTCGGCCAGGGCGGTCAGGTCGGCCACGATTCCCGGGTGCGCCGCGGCAACATCCTGCGACTCGGCGATGTCGGCCTGAAGGTCGTACAACTCCGGGTTGATCGGTTCCTGGTTATCCCATCCGCGGCCGCGCGCCACGTGCAGTTTCCACTTGCCCTTCCGTACGGCCTGCAGTCCGCCGACGTGGAAGTAGTAGAACGCTCCATGCGGCGAGTTGTCCGATACGCCTTCCATCAGTGGGAAGATGTCCCGCCCGTCGATGACCCGATCGCTTGGCGGCGCGCCGCCGGCCAGTCCCACGAACGTCGGCAGGAAATCCATCGCTGAACAAACGGCGCTGCACGTGCGGCCGGCGGGGATCCGGCCCGGCCAGCGGGCGATCATCGGCACGCGCTGACCGCCTTCCCAGCAGGTGCCCTTCGTCCCGCGAAGCGGATCATTGCTGCCGCCTTCGTTGCGTGCGCGGCTGCCGTTGTCCGAGGTGAAGATCACCAGCGTGTTCTCGTCCAGACCCTGGCGCTTCAGTTCATCGAGCAGTACGGCCACCGTCCAGTCCACATGTTCGACCGCCGCGCCGTAGCGACCGTTCTGCGATCGCTTGAGGAATGATTCGGGGGTGTAGATCGGCAGGTGGACGTACATCTGCGCGAAGTAGAGGAAGAAGGGCCGTTCCCTGTTGGCGCGGATGAAGTCGATGCACTCACCGACGTATCGCTCCGTGAGCGCGGCCTGGTTGGGTTGTTCCTGTACGACCTCGTTGCCGCGCATCAGCGGCAACGGCGGATAGGCCCATCTGGTCGGGTCTTCGTCGTTGCCGTAGCTGACATTGAGCAACTTCTCGAATCGCCCAATCCACGGCCGCTCGCCGGGATGCGCCTGCCGACCCATGTCATTGCTGTAGGGCAGGCCGAAGTAGTGGTCGAAGCCGTGATTCAGCGGCAGGAACGGCGGCTGGTCGCCGCAATGCCACTTGCCGACCAGTGCGGTGGTGTAACCCTGCGCTTTGAGGAGCTTCGCGACCGATTTCTCGTCGGGATTCAGCCCGACCGATGAACCGGGGAATAACACCGGCAGGCCGTCGAACTCATCGAAGCCGATGCGGTTGGGGTAGCACCCGGTCATCATGGCCCCGCGGCTGGGGCTGCAGACGGGACTGGACATGTAGAAGTCAGTGAAACGCGCGCCCTCGGCAGCCATCCGGTCCAGTGCGGGCGTGCGATTCATCGTTGAGCCGTAGCAGGTCAGGTCGCCGTAGCCCAGGTCGTCGCAGTTGATCAGAACGATGTTGGGTTGATTGGGCATGAAGCAGTATTCTCAAAGTAAAGGTCGAATCGATTCACGGCGCATCCGGACGTTGTTGCCAGTCCAGTTCGTAGCTGCCGGGGATGCCGTGGTACTGGCGGGGGAAGCTGTAGTCCTTGCGCAGCGGGTGGCCTTGCCAGTCTTCGGGCAGGAGAATGCGGCGCAGGTCGGTATGACCCTCGAAGACGATGCCCATCAGGTCGTAAGCTTCGCGCTCGTGCCAGTCGGCCGCGGGCCACAGGTCCATCACCGTGGCGATGCGCGGCTCGTCGCGCGGCACGTACACCTTCACCGCGAAGGTATGGTGTTGCGTGGTGGAGCGCAGGTCGTAGACGGCGGCGAACTGCTCGTCGGCGACGTAGTCCACGGCCGTGAGGCACGAGAGCCAGTCGAAGGCCAGTCGCTCGTCGCGGCGCAGCAGTTCGGCCAGGGGCCGCCAGTGGGCGGCGGTGGTGTGGATGCGCGGGTGCTTGTCCTCGGGCAGCGATTCGGTGACAGCCTCGGGCATCGTTTGCTGTAGAACGGTGGCGATCTCGATGGGGTTCATGGCGGGCTCCGTCAACGGGGCGGGTAAGCGACATGGTAGTCGGATGCGCGGTCCTTGGCACGGAGCGATGGCAGGGCGCGGGTTGACGATCCGCCCGTCACGCCCAAGAATTGTGGACCGATCCGTGTCCGGCAGGAGTGTTGATCCGATGGCGATTGCTGAAGAAGACATTGTGGTGGTGGACCAGCCGCCGATGAGCGGGTTGGAATCGACCTACTTGCCGCAGATTGCCGCGGGCATGGGCACTACGCTCAAGCACCTGGCCGGGTCGGTGTGGCGCGGGAAGAAGAACCGGACCATGTGCTATCCGGAGGAGAAGCGCGAGGACAAGCCGGTCGAGGAGGGCGGCCTGTTCAAGGACTACTTCCGCGGGGTGCATCGGCTCAATCGCGACGAGGAAGGCCGCGTCAAGTGCGTGGCCTGCTACATGTGCCCCACGGCCTGCCCGGCCAACTGCATTCACATCGTGGCGGGCGAATCGCCGTGGGATGATCGGGAGAAGTACCCGATCAAGTTCGAGATCGACGAATTGCGCTGCATCTACTGCGGGATGTGCGAAGAGGCCTGCCCGGTGGACGCCATCGAGTTGACGCCGGTCTACAACGTCACGGGACTCTCGCGCCAGGAGATGATCTTCGACAAGGAGAAGCTGCTGGCGGTGTACGACGAGACGGTGGCGGACAAGCCGGTGTAGAAGCCGGCGACGAAGCGGCCGAGCGACGGGGCGAGGAGCGAGGACGATAAAGCCCCCGGCATGCCGGGGGTGGGTCTGTGCTGCGGGCAGACGCCGGATCGCACGATACATCAACTGCCACGGCATGCGCCGGTAAATCACCCCGGGCATGCCCGGGGCCTCTAACAAATGACGCGGCTGCCCGTTATGTTGGGTAGGGGGTACTGAAGGGATGGTGCCGCGATGGAATTCGCATGTCCGAAATGTCAAGCCAGAATCCAGGCTCGGTCGGCCGATACGGGACGGCAGGTCCAATGCCCGTCGTGCGGGCAGTTGTTGGTGATTCCACAGGCGCCGCCGGGGGCTGAGGTCGAGGAAACGCCGAGGCCGCGCAGCCATGGCTCGGGGACGGTGCAAAGCCAGGCGGCCCGCAGACGCCGCAGCGCAGTGGCCCGGCGCAACGCGATGAGCCCCGGCACGCTGATCGGCATCGCGATCATGTTCATGGGCGTGCTGGGACTGCTGGTGTTCGTGCTCATCTTCGCGGCCGGAGAGCAGGACGAAGAGGTCGCCGGGCGGCAGAATCCCCCGGCGGATCAACTCCCTGCCGACAACGGCGACGACCCACTGCCCCCGCCGCCGGTCGACGGAAATGGCGCAGATCATGACGGTGCGGGCGACGGTGACAACAATACGCAGACCGCGCTGAAGCCAACGGACGACGACGATGACACCCCGCCGCGCAACCCACGCGACGGCGCGAACACCTTCGCCAACCTGGCCGACGCTGACGGTGAGGGGTCCCTGACTGAAGTCAAGGAAGACCAGTGGGCGCCGGGCACCGACGATCAGCGCAAAGCGCTGGCGTACCATGCCGAAGCGGCCTTCACTGAAGTGCGCGGCCGCAAGTGGGAAGTGATCATGCACGGCCGGCTGGCCGCGGGCGATCGGCGATTCGAAATACTCACGCACGCGCCGGTGTGGACATGGGAAAACCAATCGACTTTCATGGCGATGTCGGCGGTTGAGGTGACTTTCACGGAGGTCATCTTCCACGGTCACCTGGGCAAGGAGATCGGAACCATCAGCCGCGCGTACGGCAACACGGCCATGCTCGCGGGCGACCGACCGGTGCGGTTCTACTGGTTCACGCTGGAGACCAACGGCGAACAATACAAGCTCCTTTGCATCCGGCGTCCGAGTTTCCGCGGCCGCGACGGCATCGGCGATCTGAACTGCTACATCGCGGTGCCGGCGGGCAAGCGCGATCCGCTGCTGGCGCCGGAGATGAAGTGGTTGTCGTATCCGTTCGAGTGACCCCCGTCGCGACGAAGGCAATCATTCACTCCGCCAGAAGCGCGGCAGGAAGAGCACGAGCACGGCGTAGACTTCCAGCCGCCCGAGCACCATGAGCAGGCTCATGATCACCTTGCTCGCGGGGTGAAACCATCCGTAGTTCTCCATCGCGCCGACGAGGTCCAGGCCCGGTCCGATGTTGTTGAGCGTCGCGGCGCTGGCGGTGGCGGCGGTGATGAAATGCATCGATTGCGACTGCGACTGGAGGTGGGGATTGGTCTGCTCGATGACCATGATGGCGATCGCGCCGATGAGGAAAATCAGCGGGATACCCAGCACGTAAACGAGCGTGGCGGTGCGCATTTCGGGCGGCACTTCCTGCTTACCGACCTTCACGCTGCGCACGACATTCGGCCGGAAGACACGCTCGATCTCGGCGAACATGACCTTCGCGGCGATGAGGATGCGGATGACCTTGATCCCGCCGCCGGTCGAGCCGGCCGAAGCGCCGACGAACATCAGCGCCAGGAGAATCGCCTTGGGCAGGAAGCCCCAGAGGTCGAAATCCGCCGTGCAGAAACCGGTGGTGGTCTGGATGGAGACGGTCTGGAAGACACCGTGGTGCAGGGCGTCGGCGGTGGACGGGCCGACCTGGGCGCCGTTGGTCTCGGTGATCGCTTTCCCCGCGATGGAGCCGGAGACCAGCAGCGCGGCGACGAAAAGGATGAGCAGGTACAGGCGCAGTTCGGGATCGGTCAGTACCTGCTTGAAGCGTCGCTGGAAGAGCTGGTAGAAGAGACCGAAGTTCGTGCCCGCGAGCACCATGAAGAAGATGATGACGATGTGCGAGGCCAGGCCGTAGTCGACCGCGCCGACGCTGGCGTTGCGCGTGGAGAAGCCGCCGGTGGCCAGCGTGGCGAAGGTGTGGTTCACCGCTTCGAACCAGGTCATGCCGCACAGGCGGAGGGCGACGGTCTCGATGATCGTAAGGCCGAGATAGATCAGCCACAGGACACGTGCGGTTTGGCGAATGCGCGGCCGCACGCCGGGCGCGGCGGGGCCGGGCGACTCGAAGCCGAAGAGTTTCTTCCCGCCGACGCCGAGGTTCGGCAGCACGGCGACGAAGAGCACGACGATACCCAGCCCGCCCAGCCAGTGCGTGGTGGATCGCCACAGCAGCAGGCCCCGCGGAATGCCTTCGAGCACGTCGGTGGCGGGGTTGTCCTGGATCTGCGACAGCACGGTCGCGCCGGTGGTGGTCAAGCCGCTCATGGCCTCGAAGTAGCAGTCGATGAGGGAGCGGAAGGGGTGTCCCGCGTCGGCGAAGCGCAGGGCCCATATCCAGTAGGGCAAGGCGCACATCGCCGCGCCGATGAGCCAACTGATGCCGACCAGCAGCAGCGCCTCGCGCCGCCCGAGATAGTCCTCCGCCGCGCCGCGCCCGATCAGGCGTAGCGCCAGGCCGAGCAGCGCGCAGATGACCAACGCCACGGCCAGGCCCTGCATCGCGCCCATCTCGTGGCGGTAGCCGGCCATCAGGTCGTAGCCGCTCCACGCCGTCACGCCCAGGAGCGCGAGGCTCTGGATCAGCAGCAGCATGCCGAGTTGGCGGGCGACGACACGCAGGTTCATGGCGGGTTCAGCGGCTCCTTTCGCAATCCATCATGAGAAGTGGCGCGGCTACTTCGCGTCGAAGAGTCGTCGCAGGCGCTTGGTCATGCCCGACGGGCCGATCATGATCACGCGATCGTTCGCGGCGATGGTGTCCTTGGCGCCGGGCACCCTCACGTCGTCGCCGCGCTGGATCGCCGCGACCATGCTGTGTTCGGGGAAGACGATCTCCTCCAGCGGCTTGTTCAGGATGTCCACCGCGTTGGGCGGCACCTGGATCTCGTACACATCCGCGATGCCGTCGGCCAGCGAAGCCAGGATCCGCACCGAACTGTTGTCCAGCAGAAGCTGGATCTCGTTGACGGCCGTCACGCGCGGCGAGAAGGCGCGATCGATGCCCACGTGCTCCAGCAGGTGCAGGTAGGTCGGACGCTTCAACACCGCGATCGCCTCCCGCACGCCCATCGACTTGGCCCGCGCGGCGTTGAGGATGTTGTTCTCGTCGTCGTCGGTCAGCGCCACGAACGCGTCGGCCTGCTCGACGTGCTCCTCGTCGAAGATGTTCGACGACGACGGGTCGCCGTGCAGAATGGTGACCCAGTCGAGCTTGCGCGACAACTCGTCGCACCGCTCGCGATCGGCCTCGATCAGGCGCAGGGCGAACCGGCGCGAGTTCAGTGCGCGGCAGAGCCACACGCCCAGGGCCGTGCCGCCCATGATGAACACGCGCGTGCGCCGCGGCGGCTCGTCGCGGAACAGCTTGCGGCACTTCTCGAAACTGCTGGCCATGCCGATCAGCGTGACCACGTCGCCCGCGTTGATCACCGTCGCGCCGGTGGGGATCTGCGACCGCCCGTCGTGCGACACCGCGGCCAGGCGCGTGCCCGGGGGCATCCGGATCGCCGAAAGCGACTTGCCCGCGGCCGGGGATTCGGCGCTGACCGGCAGTTCCTGGATCTCGATCTTGCCTTCGGCGAACCGCTCCACCGCCTGGGCCCCGGGGCTGCGCAGCGTCTGGGCGATGGCCGTGGCGGTGGTGTAGTCCGGGCAGACCAGGTGGTCGATGCCCAGCAGGTTGCGGTAGGACAGGCCGCGCTCCTCGAAGAAGGCGCTGTGATGCACACGCGTGATCACGCGGCGGGCGCCCAACGCCTTGGCCACGGCTCCGGCCAGCAGGTTGATCTCGTCCGAGCGCGTGGCGGCGATGAAAAGGTCCGTGTCCGCCACGCCCGCTTCGCGCAGGACATCGGCCTGGGTGGCGTTGCCCAGGAGGGTGCGGACATCGAGTTCGTCCTGCACGCCGGCGAGCTTGTCCGGGTCGAGATCGATCACGGTGATGTTGTTGCCGTTGCTGCCCAACACCTCCGCCGAGTGCCGCCCGACTTCGCCCGCGCCGCAGATCACTACGTCCATGGTGTGCCGCTTTCAACAACTCGTTGAAGACAAGCCGGATATGGTAATCGGCCAGATGGTGGCTGTCGCATGGATCGCGAGCGATCAAGTGGCCCGATACCTTGGCATGCAACGAGAACCAGCCGGCGAGACGGCGCGGCGAATGGTCGCGCCGCGACCGGCCGATCATCACGCATGCGATCGTCAGCAGCAGCGCAGGCCCGTGAATGTTGTGAGTGTTTCTGCGTGTGTCGGAATAGGGGCTTAGGTGGCGCAGGACCGAAAACACGCTTGGCGGACCGAAAACGAAGACCAGCCTCCGCAACTGCACTGTGGTGTAAGAAAAATGTGTCAAAAACGAACACTTTTTCCGCCCGTTTCGGTTCGTTTGGGTTGGATTCGTCCAGAATCCGCAGGATTCCGTGTGTTTCTGTAATCGGCGGTAGGCTCTGATGAGGGTTTTGAAAGTTTTATTCATGTCTTCGTACTCCGATCGGCCGGCCCGCGACGGGGGCGGGCGCGCAGTGTCCCCCTACCATGGGATGAAGGGTCGCCCTGGTGCGCACAAGATGGCCTGTTTCAGCGGGTTGAGGCCGCGCAAGTCCAGGTGCGGCCAGGCGTAAAAAAATCTGCACGGGCCGCGTGAACCCCAGATTTTTTGGCGCCACATCGCGCGCACAACATGGCCCCCGACCCTGCGCACTCATCAGCAAGTCTTTGCTGGTAAGAGAGTTAACCAGTTGATCCGGTGAAGCGCCACCATCGAGGCGGCGCTGCAATTGGCGATGGTGACGGGACGCACGGTCTACGACTGCCTGTTCCTGGCGCTGGCGGTTCGCGACGGATGCCAGATGGTGACGGCCGACCGGCGACTGGCCCATGCGCTGGCGGGGACGGCGTTTGGCGGGAATGTTGTGATGCTGGGCGCCAAGTAGATCGGCCAGAGCGTGGCCTCGTGAGCGAAGCCGTTCGCGATATGCGTACGACCGAATGCCCCGCCGAAGGGGCTTTCTAAGGTGCCGGAAGGGCTTTAAGGCAAAGGAGATGGGGTGGCCGTAGGGTGCGTGGGGAAAGGCATCTCTTGCCGCGAACTGATGCGGTGCGTCTCGCGGTCTTGACGCAGCCTACTCGCTGGTTCGATCACTTCCCGCCTCTGTTTTGGGATTCGAGCCTGGCCCGCTCGTCATAGGCACGTTGGACACCAAGGGCGGCGCGCGCCTGATTGCTCCCGACTGCTCGAAACAGTGCCAATTCGTACAAACGGGCCGCGGCTTCCATACGGATCCCGTGTGCGATTGCATGCTTGGACAAGGCCCCCGTCCGCCTCATTCCCGGCATGTACCATCCGTGGCCACGCAACTCAAAGGCTAGGCCGATCTCGGTCCAGGTCTGTTCCCCCGTCCGCGTGTACGACCACATCACGGCCATTGGCTTGGTAGTTGTCGCGAGCGGCACCAGTGGATTCTGTTGGTCGAACAGAACGTCCAACAGCGACGTGCCCTCATCAGCCCATTCATCATAGGCTCCCGGCTCATCGCCGAGAACCAGCTTCGCGACACAGAGCCCCTGCTCTGCTTGGTGCAGTCGCATGTACTCGTCCATGATCCCTTCGATAGGGCCACCAGTGTAACTTAAACTGAACGCGCCCGGCTGTGCATTGCTGGCCACAACCAACGTATCGTCATGCCTGGCAATCACTGTTACGGCCGGCCGGCCACCCTCGAGCGACCGAAGCGTTGGGCTGTCGCGGAACTCTGTGGGCGACAGATGTGGACGCTCGACAAGTTCATCTGTCTCATACGCCACGAGGACAAACACTGCGTCCGGCTCCCCCATTACGCCCTGCGCGGCGGCGACCACGTGCGAATCCGCCATCAGTTGGTCTACCCGCCGCGCGTGGTCGATCAGCCAGTCGGGCGCCCTCTCAGCATCAACCATGCGCTGCGCTTCTGCGACGGCAGTGCCGTTCGGCCACCAGTCGCCTCCCGATTGTGTGCGACACCCGAGGGCGGAGCACACGGTGAGCATCAGACACGCGGCGACGGATCGTGACATCGCTGAGTTCATTGCTGTTGCTCCTCTCGACCGTCGTTAAGCATGTTCGAAGTGATCACTTTACCCCGCCGGCAGTTTCGCCAGATCTGAATCCGCGCCCATGACCAGCAGCACGTCGGTTTGCTTCAGGGGTTCGTCCACCTTGGGCAGGTGGATGGGTTTGTCCTCGGCCGCTTCCTTGGGGGACAGGTCCTTGGCGGCTTCGGCGATGGATTTGAGGCCGATGACGTGCAGGCCGTGCTTGGAGCGGAGTTCGAGGTCGATCAGCGTCTTGTCCACCCAGGGCTTGGGGGTGGCGATCTCGACGATGCTCATGCCCGCGGCCACCTCGAACTGCGAGAGAAACCCCGGGCTGATCAGGCGGTTGGACCAGCGGTCGGCCGCCTCGTCTTCCGGGTTGACCACCTGGTCAGCGCCGACTTTCTCAAGGATCTTCGCCTCGGTGACGCTGGTGGCGCGGCTGATCACGTGGGGCACGCCGATCTGCTTGAGCACCACGGTGGCGAGAATCGACGCGTTGAATTCGCCGCCGATGCCGACGATGGCCACGTCCACCTGGTCGATGCCGTGCTGCTTGAGGGCGTCTTCATCCGTCGCATCGAGGGCGACGGTGAGGGTGACGCGGTCGCGCATCTCCTCGACGCGCTCGTGGTTGTTGTCGATGGCGATGACTTCCTGGTGGCTCATGGCCAGGTTGGACGCGAGGCGCGAGCCGAAGCGTCCGAGGCCGATCACTGCGTAGCGCTTCATGGTGCGAATCCTTTCCGGCCGCGCTTGGGCGCTTAGCCGAGGTAGACGTCCTCGTGGGCATACCGGTAGCGCGGCTTGGCCACGCCGCGGAAGAGCAATGCGCCGACCATGGCCAGCGGTCCGACGCGCCCGAGGAACATCAGCGCGATGATTACCAGCTTGCCGAAGGGGGTCAAACTGGAGGTGATGCCGGTGGACAAGCCGGTGGTCGTGACAGCGCTGACAGCCTCGAACAGCACGCGCTCGAACCGTTGCGGCTCGCTGAAATTGAGCAGCAGCGTGCCGCCGGCGATGAGGGCGATGTAGGCCACGGCCAGCGCGGCGGCCTTGCGCACGAAGGCGTCGCTGATCGTGCGGCCGAACGCCTCGGCCTCCTTGCGCTGTCGCCACGTGGCGAAGACGGCCAGGCACAGCACGGCGACGGTCATGGTCTTGAGTCCCCCGGCGGTGCCGCCCGGTGAGCCGCCGACGAACATGAGCAGCATGACGACGAACAGGCCGCCCGGCTCCATTTCGTCCATGGGCATGCTGTTGAAGCCGGCGGTGCGGGAGGTCAGCGAGGTGAAGCTGGCGTCGGCGATGATGTGGCCGCACGTGCCGGCGGTGAGCGGCGCGTCGATGGTGTGGGCGGCGTAGCCGACGCCGAACGCATCCTGGAAGTAGGGCATGAACTGCCCGGCGGCGATGGTGATGACGCCGCCGAGGTAGAGGATGGCGGTGGTGGTGAGGATGATCTTGGTGTGCAGGCTGAGGCGTGTGGCGGCGAGGTTGGCCGGGCGGTTGATGGCGCGGCCGCGCAGGCGGGCCCACGCGCGTCGGACCTGCCAGCGGAGGGTGTGCGCGATGTTGATCAGGGCGGGAAAACCCAGGCCGCCGATGACCAGCAGCGGGGCGATGACGCCGTGGGTGATGTAGGTGTAGCGGTAGCTTTCGAGGCTGTCCGACTGCAGGGCGAAGCCGGCGTTGCAGAAGGCGCTGATGGCATGGAAGAGGCTGAGTCCAGCGCGGCGGGCGGTGGTGAGTGCGCCGCCGTCGGGCGCCTGCCAGCCCGGATACATCACCAGCGCGCCGAGCAGTTCGAACGCGATGGTGACGATGATGATGAACAGCACGAGCCGCTTCATGCGGGCGTAGGGCATGTCGCTGAGGGCGGAGGTGAGGCTGATCTGGCTGCGCAGGGAGAGGCGCTGATGCACGAGCAGGGCGAGGGTGGTGCCAAAGATAACGACGCTCAGCGCCCCGAGCTGGATGAGGCAGGCGATGACGGTTTCGCCGAAGGGCGAGAACTGCGCGGGCGTGTCGAGGGTGATCAGGCCGGTGACGCACACGGCGCTGGTGGCGGTGAAGAGGGCGTCGATGAAGCCGGCCGGTTCGCGGCCGTCCTCGGTGGCGACGGGCAGCATCAGCAGCGGCGTGCCGACAGCGATGAGGACGATGAATGACAGGATGAATCGCAGCCCGGGGTTGCGGAGTTTGAGTCGCTGGTCGTCGTGGAGATAGATGCGGGCCATGCGAGTGGCGATTGTGACCGGTGGGGGAAGGAAGCACAAATGCGGCTTCGGGCGGCAACGGGCGTGCTTGCGACAGGTTGGATGGTAGACTGTTCGCGGCCTGTGACCGCATGGGGGTCAGATCGTGATCGAGTACGACAATGGGTCGCTTCTCATCGGTTCGTTCCTCACCTTCACCTTTGGGGTGATCGTGCTGTTCGTCGGCAAGCGCATCAACGATGCGGTCGGCTTTCTGCGCGAGTTCAGCATCCCCGAGCCGGTGACGGGCGGGCTGTTGTTCTCGCTGATCAGCCTGGGGGTGTTCGCGATCGGAGGCGTGAGCATCGGCTTCGACATGGCGGCGCGCGACCTGCTGCTGGTGTACTTCTTTACGACGATCGGCATCAACGCAAGTCTGAAGGACCTTTTCTCGGGTGGGCGGCCGCTGGTCATACTGCTGGCGATCACCATCGGCTACATGGTGCTCCAGAATGTGATCGGTGTCAGCGTCGCGCGGGCGTTTGATCAACCGTCGGCCGTGGGGATGCTTGGGGGCACGGTTTCGCTCATCGGCGGTCACGGTACGGCGATCGCCTGGGCGCCGACGATCAGTGAGGAGTACGGCGTGGCGAATGCCGGCGAGATCGGCATCGCGTGTGCGACGTTCGGCCTGATCCTGGCCAGTCTCATGGGCGGACCAATCGCCAAGTTCCTGATCGCGCGTAACAAGCTCACCCCCGGCAGCGCCGAGCCGCCGGATGTCGGGACGTCGAGCACAGAGAAGGTTGCGCCGCCGATCACGGCGTACCAGCTTCTTGACGCCATTCTCGCGATTCATGTCTGCGTCGTGCTCGGGCTGGGGCTCAATGCGCTGATCGCGCGGCTGGGGCTCGACCTGCCCCTGTTTGTCACCTGCCTGTTCGCCGGCATCCTGGTCACCAACGTCCTGCCCAGATGGCCGCGGCTGACCGGCATGTCGTGGCCGACCCGGACGCCGTCGATGGCGATCATCGCCGACATTTCACTCGGCGCGTTTCTCGCCATGTCACTGATGAGCATGCAGCTCTGGACGCTCGCCGAGATGGCCGGGCCGATCGTCGCGATCCTGGCCGTGCAGTTCATTGCGGCGATCGGGGTCAACCTCTTCATCGTTTTCCCGGCGCTGGGCCGCACGTACGACGCGGCCGTCGCGTCGGCGGGGTTCGGCGGCATCTCGCTCGGCTCGACCCCCACGGCCATGGCCAACATGGCCGCGGTGACCACACGATACGGCGCTTCGCACATGGCGTTCGTCATCGTACCGCTGGTGTGCGCGTTCTTCATTGATCTCGTCAATGCCTTCCTGATACCGGTCTTCCTGGCGAACACGTGAGCCGCGCCTAAGATTATTTGACGTTCGTACACAGGGGGACAGTGATCCGCTATTCAGCAAGAGGGGTGTCGCACATGGCGCAGATCATCGAGTCACCGAAGCGCATTGAGGCGCATGGCAGTCCGCCGAAGACGATTGAGGAGTATGTCGGCCGTGCGAATACGGGGACGGAGCGAGTGAGTGTGGCGCGGATGATCAGTCCTGGGGGCTGGTCGGAGCCGGGGCAGACGCCGGCGTTCTCGGAGATGACGCTGGTGCTGCGCGGCGTGCTGGTCGTCGAGACGCGCGAGGGCGCGCATCGTGTACAGGCGGGGCAGGCGGTGATGCTCGAGCCCGGCGAGTGGGTGCGCTACAGCACGCCTGAGGCGGAGGGCGCGGAGTATGTGGCGGTGTGTCTGCCGGCGTTTTCGATGGAGACGGTGAATCGGGATGGGTGAGCGGAGGTGGCGGGCGTTGGGGCGGTCGTGATGGTGCGCGCGACAGACAGCTTGGGCGTGTTCGCTCTGTCGCGCGGCTCGACCCTTCGGGCCGATGGCGGGCGGGACGCCCGTCGCACCGAAGAAGTGCTCACCGGTTACCCCATCACCTGTGCATACCAGTCGACCGTCTTCCTGAGCCCCGTGGCGAAGTCGACCACCGGTTCGTAGCCGATGATTTCCTTGGCGCGGGTCAGGTCGGCCAGGGAGTGTTTGACATCCCCGGCGCGTTCCGGGCCGTGCTTGGGGGTCAGGTGCGGCTTGCCCAGGCCCTCGGCCATCTGCACGGCCAGTTCATTCACCGTGATGCGGCCGGCGCAGGCGATGTTCATGACCGGGCCGCCCAGGCGGCCTTCGGCACGCGCGGCCAGAAGATTCGCGTGCACGGCGTTGTCCACGTACGTGAAGTCGCGCGACTGTTCGCCGTCGCCGAAGATCATCGGGTTCGTGTCCTGCTCGATCAGCGCCTTGGCGAACGCGGCGATCACCGCGGCGTAGGCGCTGTTGGCGTTCTGCCGCGGGCCGAAGATGTTGAAGTACCGCAGCGAGACGGTGTCCAACTCGTAGCAGCAGGCGTAGGCGCTCATCATGGCTTCGCAGGCGAGCTTCGTCGCGGCGTAGGGGCTGCGGCAATCGGGGGCCATGGATTCGATCTTGGGCAGCGTGGGCGTTTCGCCGTACGCGCTGGAACTGGCGGCGAAGGTGACGCGTTCGACGCCCGCCTGCCGCGCGGTCTCCAGCACATTCACCGTGCCGGTGAAGTTGACCTGCGCATACTGCTGGGGCTGCTCGACGCTGCGCGGCACGGAGCCGAGGGCGGCCTGGTGGAAGATGTACTGGCAGCCGTCCACCAGCCGCGCGAGCAGCGGCTCGTCGAGGATCGAGCCGATCTTGAAGTCGAGCTTGTCGCCGTACTGCTCCTGGAAGGGGGCGAGGTTGGCTTCGTCGCCGCCGGACAGGTCGTCGATGACCACGACATTCGCCCCCAGCGCGAGCAGGGCCTCGACCAGGTGCGAGCCGATGAAGCCGGCGCCGCCGGTGACCATGACGCGGGTGTCGAGGAAGTGGTTGCCGTGCAGCGAGGCCCAGTCAGCGATGCTCATGGAAACGACCTGTCAGTGTATGGCGTGAGGATTCGGTTACGGCAGGCGCACGGGCCTGCAGGTATAAGAGCCGGTGTTACGCGGGCACCGGCCGCGCGGTTCGCGTTGTCATTCTGATCGGCCGGATGCGGCCCACGCTTCACGCAGGAAGCCCAGCGTCTCGGCGCCGATCTCGCTGACGGGACGGGTCCACTTCGCCTCGATGCTGATGCGGTCATCGTACCCCAGCTTGCGCAGCAGGTGGAAGAAGTGGACGAAGTCGAAGGCCTTGTTCGCATCATCGCCATGTCCGCCGGGCTGGAGTCGGTCGGCCGGCTCGGCCACGTGCACGTGCATGAGGCTGCTGTCGAGGGCGAGCAGGTCGTTATCGGTTTCCTCTTCGAGGCCGTAGTGGTAGCTGTCGACGAGCATCTGCACGGCCGGGTGGTTGAGCCGGTCGCACAGGTCGAGGGCGTCGACAAGGCTGTTGAGCGTGTTGGTTTCGCCCTTGTTCAGGTGCTCGATGACGATCATGACGTCATGCTCGGCGCACGCGTCGCCGGCCATGCGGGCGAATTCTTCGATGTGCTGCCGCGCGGTGAGGTCGTCGACGCCGTCGGGGCGCTTGCGTGCGCCGCCGGAACCGAAGACCAGGCGCCGCATGCCCATGCGCTTGGCGCGCTTCGCGACGCGCTGCATGTAGGTCGTCAGCGCGGCGAAGTCGCGCTGCGCGCCGATGATCGGCATGTTACCGGGCACGAGGCAGTTGGCGGCCTCGATCGGCAGGGGCAGCGCGTCCGGATCGGGCGCCTGGGCGTCCCACGCCGCGTCGTCAACGTTGCCCTGCAGCAGGGACTGGATGTTCGCTTCCACGAAGTCGAAGCCGGCCTGCTTGATGGCCTGGGCTTCCAACGGATTTCCACAGCAACCGAATCGCATGCGACAGCTCCTGAGCATGGGGGTGTAGGCAGACAGAGTAGACGGAAGTGGTCGGGCGGTCGAATGGGCGAGTGAAGAACGGTTGGTGGGTGCCACGGTCGCGGCGAAGCCGGCGGGCGTGCCTGGGGATGAACCCAGTGCATGGGCGGGCGCGTCCGGTCACGCGCCGACGGCGGCGGTGTCCGGCCGGTGGTGTGTCTGTCGCTTACGCACGGCCGACGAACCTTGCTTCGCAAGAACCGCGACCGCCGCACCCAACAGGAACCGCGATGACTCAGTAGCGTGGCATGGACAGGTCGATGTCGATCGACCAGAGGTCGATGCCGCCGGCCAGGGACAGCGGGCGGGCGAAACCGGCCTGGCGGAGCAGCGCGGCCAGGCGCAGGGAGCGCACGCCGTGATGGCAGATGACGGCGATCGGCTGGTCGGCGTGCGGCCGCAGTTCCTCGAGGCGTTCGCCCGCTTCCTGCAGGGGAAGGTGAAGCGCGGCGTCGAAGCGGGCGATGGCCAGTTCCTCGTGCGTGCGGCAATCGACGAGCACGGGCGGATCATCCGACTCCATGGCGTCACGAAGTTGGCGCGGGGTGATCTCCCAGTCGGGATTCAGCGGATAGCCGTGGGGCAGGCCGCGGTCGTCGAGGGCGGGTTGTGGGTCGATCTCTGCTGGCATGGCAGGGGATTGTTGTGATGCAGGCAGGGGCGGTCAACCGGCTGTCAGAATGCGTTGCAGTTGCGTGACCGCGATCTCCAGCCGCAGCGCGCCAGGCACGCCGCGGGTGTAGTCCTCGATGATCAGCGGCACTTGCACACCCGCTTCACGCAGGGCGTCGAGCCACGTCGGGATGTGCATGTCACTTTCCGCAATGGGGCAGGACTGCTGGCCGATGGTGCGGAAACCAAGGTGATCGTAGCCGGTCGAGACGCGCCTGCCGCCGCCGACATGGACGTGATCGATCCATCTGGCAAGCACGGCCACGGCAAGGTGCGGCCTGACGCCGCCTTCACTCACGAAATTGGGCAGGTCGAGGATGACGCCGAGGTGGGCCGCATCGAACGGGCGGCAGGCGTTGTACGCCAGGCCGGGTCCGGAGACGGACGTGTTGCTGTGGGTTTCCATCACGAGCTTCAGGCCCAGCGGCTTGGACCACTCGATGATTCTCCCGTAGCGGTCGATCAGTTGCGCCAGGTAGGCTTCGTAATCGAAGTGGCCGTCCGGGTAGGGCGCGGGGTTGATGCGCACGCGCCCGACGTCGGCCGCGGCGGCGCCCTCCAGGTGGCGCTTGATCTCGTCATCACGACTGGCGGTGGTGGCGAAGGGGACGGCGCCAAAGGGCGTGAGGCCGGCGTCGCGCAGTTGTCTTGCGAGCGCGGCGCCTTCGTTGGCGAAGCGCTGGGGCGTGAGGTCGAACTTGTGATTGCCCCAGTTGCTGTAGGGCTGGTCCCGCTGGTCATCACGAATGACGCGCGGGCGGAAGGTGTAGTGCGTGACGCCGAGACGCCGGCACAGGGCGATCTGCTGGTCGAAATCAAGTTCGGGCAACATGACGGCGGTGACGCCGAGCGGGGGCGAGGTTTGCGCTTCGGCGGGCATGGCTTGCTCCGTGGGGTGCTCAAGAGTGCGGCTTATTGGTCGAGAACTTCGATGTGTGTGTACTGATCGAGATTGATCGCCGCGATCTCGCCGTTGTCCTTCTCGATGATCAGGCGATCGAGCCAGAGCTTGTCATCCTTCGCGTGGGCGAACCACGAGCCGGTCTTGCCCTGCTCGAGGCGCACGACCTTGCCGCACGTGGTGCTGGTGGTCACGCCGGTCAGGCGCGGAATCTGCTGAATGACCTTGACGCGGGCGCCGGCGGCGAGTTGTGGGGTGTTGATGGACATGCTGTGGGGTCTCGGGTGTCGGGAAGATTCTTCGGCAAATTCCGCGGATTCGGCAGATTCAGATTTCGAATACAGAGCACACGGCGATCATGGAGTGTAAGGCAACGAACGCGTCGGGGGTCATGTTGATCGCTCTGGTCCGAATCTGTGAAATCTGCGTCATCTGCGGAGAACTCTTCTCTGCTTCGTGCCTTCGTGCCTAAGTGCCTTGGTGCCTCTCCCCCGTCCCCTCCTCAAAGGCCTCGAGTATCCTGTACGCCCCCATGGTCGGGGGCAGTTTGCCGGCCATGATCTGTGACTCGACATCGCGCCGCATGGCCTTGACGCGGGGGTGGGATTTGAGCATCACGCGCAGTTGCTCATCGACCATGGACCACATCCATCGGAGCAACTGGTCGATCCGCCGCGCATCGAACTTGCCGCTGGCGGTCATCGCCTCGCGGTGCTGCCCGATGCGTTTCCAGATTTCGTCGAGTCCGGTGTTGCTCAGGGCGCTGCAGGTGACGGCCGGGACGGACCATTCGGCGTCCTTCGGGTGCATGTAGTGCAGGGCGTTGGCGTATTCGCGGGCGGAGCGCAAGGCGCGCTTCTCGTTGTCACCGTCGGCCTTGTTGACGGCGATCATGTCGGCCAGTTCGAGTACGCCGCGCTTGATGCCCTGCAGTTCGTCGCCGGCCCCCGCGATCATGATGACCAGGAAGAAGTCGGTCATGTCGGCGACGACGGTTTCCGACTGTCCGACGCCGACGGTTTCGACGAGGATGACATCGTACCCGGCGGCCTCGCAGACGAGCATCGTCTCGCGCGTCTTGCGGGCGACGCCGCCGAGCGTGCCACCGGAGGGCGACGGGCGGATGAAGGCGTTGGCGTCGGCGCTGAGTTTGACCATGCGCGTCTTGTCGCCCAGCACACTGCCGCCGGTCAGGCCCGACGACGGATCGACGGCGAGCACGGCCACCTTGTGTCCCGCGGCCGTGAGGTTACAGCCGAAGGTTTCGATGAACGTGCTCTTGCCGGCGCCGGGCAGGCCGGTGATGCCGATGCGATGGGCGTTGCCGGTATCCGGCATGAGGCGGGTGAGCACCTGCTGGGCGGTGTCGATGTGGCGGGGGTTGTTGGATTCGATGAGGGTGATGGCGCGGCCGAGGACGGCGCGATCGCCGGCGCGGATGCCTTGGACGTAATCATCGACGGTCAATTGACGTCGCCGCGCGGGTGCGGGGGCGTTGGCGGGACGCGGTGGGACGTTGCCGCCGCGGGCCCGGTCCACTTTCAGCGCGGAAGTGCCCGGCGCCATGTCCTGCTGATGCTCAAGATCGTGATGCTGCTGCTCAGTCATGGGCGCGGGGATTGTAGCATGAGCGCGCAGCGGCACGCGGCGGCGGGCTCGCCATGCGGCGATCGGTTGGGCGGTCGGCGACCGGTTCAGGCGGACCGGGCCTTCTCAATGCCCAGATCCTCGGCCAGCGCTTCGAGCAGTTGCCGCGCGGCCTTGGGGATCTGCGTACCCGGGCCGAAGATCAGCCGGGCGCCGGCCTTGTACAGGGCGTCGTAATCCTGCGGTGGGATGACGCCGCCGGCGATGATCATGATGTCTTCGCGCCCCAGCTTGGACAGTTCCTGGCGCAACTCGGGGATCAGCGTCAGGTGTCCGGCGGCCAGCGAACTGGCGGCGCAGACATGCACGTCGTTCTCGACCGCCTGCCGCGCGGTTTCTTCGGGCGTCTGGAAGAGCGGGCCGACATCGACATCGAAGCCCAGGTCGGCGTAGCCGCTGGCGACGACCTTCTGCCCGCGATCATGACCGTCCTGGCCCATTTTCGCGATCAGGATGCGCGGCCGGCGTCCCTCGGCCTGCTCGAAGTGCTCGACCATACTGCGCACGATCGTGACGTCGTCGGATTCATCACCCATTTCGCTGCTGTAGACCCCGCTGATGGAACGGATCGTCGCCTGGTGGCGACCCCAGACCTTCTCGAGCGCGTCGCTGATCTCGCCGACGGTGGCCTTGGCCCGAGCCGCGTTCACCGCCAGTTCGAGCAGGTTGCCTTCACCCCTTTCGGCAGACTGGGTCAGCGCGTTGAGCGCGGCCTGGACTTCGGCCGCGTCGCGCTCGGCGCGAAGCTCTTTCAGGCGTCTGACCTGCGCCTCGCGCACGGCGGCGTTCTCGACCTTCAGCACGTCCACCTGCTCGTCGAAATCGAGCGTGAACTTGTTGACGCCGACAACCGTCTGCCGTCCGGCGTCGATGCGGGCCTGGGTACGGGCGGCCGCCTCTTCGATGCGCATCTTGGGCGTGCCAGCCTCGATGGCCTTGGCCATGCCGCCCAACTCCTCCACCTCCTGAATGTGTGCCCACGCCCGCTGTGCGAGTTCGTGGGTCAGCCGTTCAACGTAGTAGCTGCCGCCCCACGGGTCCACGACCTTGCACGTGTCGGTCTCCTGCTGGATGAACAATTGCGTGTTGCGGGCGATGCGCGCACTGAAGTCGGTGGGCAGGGCCAGCGCCTCGTCCAGCGCGTTGGTGTGCAGCGACTGGGTGTGGCCCTGGGCCGCGGCCATGGCTTCGATGCAGGTGCGCACGACGTTGTTGTAGACGTCCTGGGCGGTGAGCGACCAGCCGGAAGTCTGGCTGTGCGTGCGCAGGCTCATGGACTTGGCGTTCTTCGGGTTGAACTGCTTGATCAGCTTGGCCCAGATCATGCGCGCGGCGCGCATCTTGGCCACTTCCATGAAAAAGTTCATGCCGATGGCCCAGAAGAAGCTCAGTCGCGGGGCGAAGGCGTCCACGTCGAGCCCCGCCTGCACGCCGGTGCGTACGTACTCCACGCCGTCAGCCAGCGTGTAGGCCAGTTCGAGATCGCACGTCGCGCCGGCTTCCTGCATGTGATAGCCGGAGATCGAGATCGAGTTGAACTTGGGCATCTTCTGGCTTGTGAAGTCGAAGATGTCGGCAATCACGCGCATCGAGGGCTCGGGCGGGTAGATGTACGTGTTGCGGACCATGAACTCCTTGAGGATGTCGTTCTGGATGGTGCCGGCCAGTTGCTCGGGCTTCACGCCCTGCTCTTCGGCGGCCAGGATGTACAGCGCCATCACCGGCAGCACGGCGCCGTTCATGGTCATGGAGACGGACATCTTGTCCAGCGGAATGCCGTCGAAGAGGATGCGCATGTCCTTGATCGAATCGATCGCCACGCCGGCCATGCCGACATCGCCGACGACGCGCGGGTTGTCACTGTCGTAGCCGCGGTGGGTGGCCAGATCGAAGGCGATGGACAGGCCCTTCTGCCCGGCCGCGAGGTTGCGGCGGTAGAAGGCGTTGGATTCCTCGGCGGTGGAGAAGCCGGCGTACTGGCGGACGGTCCACGGACGCATGACGTACATGGTGGCGTACGGCCCGCGCAGGAAAGGCGGCAGACCGGGCATGGTGCCCAGGTGCTCGAGGCCGTCAAGGTCGTTGCTCGAATAGAGCGGCTTGACGTCGATCTTTTCGGGCGTCTGCCAGCGCATGTCGTCGAGCGAGCGGCCGGTCTCCGCTTCGGCGCGCTGCCGCCAGTCGGCGATCGAGTCGTCGTGTCTGCGGTCGGACTTCAGGTCGATCTCGGCAAAATCAGGGATCGCGCTCATTTCAGCACCCCTTCCTCGTCAAGCAGTTCCCGGAGCGTGGTGAGCACGTCGCAACTGATGTAGATGTAACGGTCCACGCCGGCCTGGTCGTAAGTTTCCTTGTTCTCGCCGGGATGCCCGGCGAGGATGACGGTGCGTGCGCCGGCTTTTTTCAGTTCGGGCGTGACGGCCGGCACCATGTTCGGGTAGATCACGTCGGAGGAGCAGATGACGGCGATGTTGGCGCCGCTGTCGGCGA
The DNA here is from genome assembly GCA_964532795.1 of uncultured Phycisphaeraceae bacterium. Lineage (GTDB taxonomy): Bacteria > Planctomycetota > Phycisphaerae > Phycisphaerales > Phycisphaeraceae > CAZHJL01. The sequence continues at coordinate 46,601 of CAZHJL010000016.1, forward strand.
AGGCCTGCGCGGCCTTCCTCGCCGCGCCTTCGAAGTCGTCGCGGTTGTCGCCCACGAAGCCGTTGTTGGTGATCACCTCAAAGCCGCCGGCCTCGAAGAAGTTGGTCGTGTAGGTGGCGCGAACGGTGTGATGCGCGATCGGGCCCATGTTGGCCAGGAACACCTTGGGCCGCGCGCCGGTCAGCGCGAGGTAGTTGTCGCTGGCGTCGCGCAGTTCCTCGAACGGCTTGGCGTATGGGAAGGGGTAGAGCGCAGTGGTGGTGGCGGGCGCCGCTTCGCCCTTCAGGGCCGCGAGCATCCGGCTGATGGTCGCACCGCCCGCGGCCGCGTCGATGGCGGCGGGCATGGGGTCGGCGTTACCGGCCAGGCTGCACGCATCGCCGCCCGCGCCGGACAACTGCCGCTTCGCCGCGGCGACGAGGGCGTCGTAGTCCACCTTGCGCGGCTTGACGGGTTTCTCGCGCAAGTTGGGGAACTCGCTGACGCCGGTGACCGCATCCTTCCGCCGCGCGATGTTTTTCAGACGCGGGGCGAAGGCCGAATCGATCTGTTCGTGGATCCAGCCGCTTTCGATCGCCTTGACCATGCCGCCCTGGCGCTCGATGTCCTGGAGCACGGCCCAGCCCTTTTCGGCCACCTCGTCGGTCATCTTCTCGATGAACCAGCAGCCGCCGGAGGGATCGATCACGCGGCTCAGGTGCGATTCCTCGCCGAGGATCACCTGCGTGTTGCGGGCGATGCGCCGGGAGAAGTCGTCTGACAGGCCGATGGCCTTGTCGAACGGTTCGGTGGTGACGATGTCCGCCCCCGCCACGGCCGCGGCGAAGGTGGTCACGGTGTTTCGCAGCATGTTGACCCACGGGTCACGTGCGGTGATGACGCGCTTGGACGTGCGGGCATGCATCACCATGGCCACACCGGCGTCGGGCGAGAGATCCGCGCCGCTCGCCTCGAGCACGCGGGCCCACAGGCGGCGGGCGGCACGAAGCTTGGCGATCGCGAGGAACTGGTTGCAGCCGAGGCTGTAGGCGAAGAGCAGTTGCCTGGCCGCGGCGTTGATGTCGAGCCCGGCGTCGGTCAGCGCCCGCAGGTAGGTGATGGCCGTTGCCATCGAGATGCCCAGGTCCTGCGCGGCGGTGGCTCCGGCGTGGTGATACGGGCCGGAGCCGACGCGCACGCTGCGGAAGCGCGGCATGTTGGCGCTGGTCCACTTGGCAAGCGCGGCCACCTGTGACAAGGCGGCATCGACGGGCATGGGCAGTTCGCCGTCACGGACGTAGACGGCCAGCGGGTCGGCGTTGAAGGCGCCCCAGGCGTCAGCGAGGTCCACGCCGCGCTGCTTGAGCAGGGCCACCACAGTCGCCGCGGCGGGCAGGAACGCCGCGCCCGCTTCGAGTCCGAGCCCGCAGGCGCCCAGCCGCACGTCCTTGAGCGCGGCGTCGAGGTCGGCCAGATGGTGGACCATGCAGCCATCACGGCCGGCGAACTGCTCGAACTTCGGCTGGTCATGGGCGATGCCCCGACGCGCCGCGGCATCGATGCGCAACTGGATGCTGGTGACGCCGCGGGCCAGGTCGTCGAGGATGGCCTTGTTGTTCTGGGCCGGTTCAGGCAGCAGGTGTTCCTGTCGGACGTCCCATCCGCACACGGCGTTGCCGACCGGGTTGCCGCCGCGCGTGTGCGGCCAGCCGGCGGGAAAGCCGGAGGGATCGCCGTCAGAGGGCCAGTCTTCGCGGGCGTAGACCGGCTGCATGTCGATGCCTTCGTAGGTGTGGGTGATCAGCTTCTTCTCGAACGGAGCGCCTTTGAGGTCCTTTTCGACGACCTCGCGCCACTGCTCGTAGCTGACGGGCGGGAAGTCGTCCAGCAGTTTCAACTCGCTTGGCAACATGAGAGTGTCCCTTGGGGGAAACGGGTGGGGTGCGTGTCAGGCATATCGGCTGGTCGGCGGCGGCGCGTCGCATGCCGGGTCGACCGCGGCGGGAGATTCTAAGGCATCGGCGCTTATCGGTCACATCGTCGGGTTGTGGGTCGGCGCCGCTGCGGCTTTGCGAATGCGATGGCCCGGGTTTACATTGACCGCCAGTCTCCCATTTGCAGAGGATGCATGCCATGTTGACCTTGCAGGGCGCGATGACCGCGATGGTCACGCCGTTTGGCGGTGGCGAAGTGGATTACGACAGGTTGCGGCAGAACGTCGATGCCCAGATCGCCAAGGGCGTCGATGGACTCGTGCCGTGCGGGACGACCGGGGAAAGCCCCACGCTCAGTCATGATGAGCATGACAAGGTGATCGAAGCGGTGGTCGAGCAGGCAAACGGCCGCGTGCCGGTCATCGCGGGAACGGGCTCGAATTCGCTGACCGAGGCGCTGCGTCTGACCGAGCATGCCCAGTCGGTCGGCGCGGATGCGTGCCTGAGCGTCTGCCCCTACTACAACAAGCCTTCGCAGGAAGGGATCTACCGGCATTTCATGACGATCGCCGACAGCGTGGCGTTGCCGATCGTGCTGTACAACATCCCCGGCCGCACGGGCGTGACGATGCAGCCTGCGCTGATCGCGCGCCTGGCGCAGCATCCGCACATCGTGGCCGTGAAGGAGGCGACGGAAAGTCTCGATATCGCCAGCGCGATCGCAGCGACGTGCGACATCACGATCATCTCCGGTTCGGATTCGCTGACGCTGCCGTTGATGTCCATCGGCGGCAAGGGCGTGATCAGCGTGATGACGAACGTGGCGCCCGAACCGTTCGTGAAGATGACGCATGCGGCGCTGGAAGGCGACTGGCCGACCGCGCGGCGGATTCACAACGAGCAGTTCGACCTGATCGACGTGTTCATGCTGGCGGGCAATCCCGCGACGGTGAAGACGGCGATGGCCATGTGCGGGATGGACACCGGTGAACTGCGCGTGCCGCTGGTGGAGATTGATGACGCGAGCAAGTCGAAGTTGAAGACGGTGCTGGAGAAGTACGGGTTGTGTTGATCCAGCTCCGGCCTACGGCCGGATGGCGGCGAGACGCCCACCCCACCACAATTACGCAACGCGCAGCGCACGTCAGTAATCGGTTCCGGTGGTTTGGGTCGTCCCGTGCAGACTGGTCCCTCACGGTCGCGGTTCGCTGTGGGTGCCATTCTGTCTACGTCAATCCACGGACATGCCGAACGCTTCGGCGACGGCGGGGTTGGTAAGTTTGCCGCCGCGCATGTTGAGGGCGTTGGCGAAGCCTTCGTGGGTGTTGATCAGTTGATCGAGGTCGGTGTTGGCCAGTTTGAGGGCGTAGGGTTGCGTGGCGTGGCAAAGGGCCTGCGTGCTCGTGCGGCCGACAGCGCCGGGCATATTGGCCACGCAGTAGTGGACCACGCCGTCGATGACGTAGGTCGGGTCGGTGTGCGTGGTGGGCCGGGCGGTCTCGACGCAGCCACCCTGGTCGATGCCGACATCGACGATCACCGTGCCCTGTTTCATGTCGGTGAGAAGCTCGCGCGGGATGAGTCTCGGCGTGCGGCCGCCGGGGATGAGCACAGCGCCGATCACCAGGTCCGCCCACTGGGCGTATTCGCGAATCGCGTGCGGGTCGGAGTAGATCGTGTGCACGTTCCACGGCATCACTTCGTCGAGGTAGCGCAGGCGGTCGAGATTCACGTCCATGACGACCACTGACGCGCCCAGTCCTGCGGCGATGCGCGCGGCGTTGGTGCCGACCACGCCGCCGCCGAGGACGAGCACGTGTCCGGGCTCGACGCCCGCGACCCCGCCGAGCAGGATGCCGCGCCCGAGTTGGGGCCTTTCGAGGTACTTGGCGCCTTCCTGCACACTCATGCGTCCGGCCACTTCGCTCATCGGCGTCAGCAGCGGCAAGCGGCCGGCGGCGTCGGTCAGGGTCTCGTAGGCGATGGCGGTGATGCCGGCGTTGAGGCAGGCGTCGGTCAACTCGCGGCTGGCGGCGAAGTGGAAGTAGGTAAAGACGATCTGGCCGCGCTTCATCAGCGACCACTCTTCGCCGATGGGTTCTTTCACTTTCACGATCATGTCCGCGCGAGCGAAGAGATCGGCGTGGTCATCAATGAGCGTCGCCCCGGCGGCTTCGTACTGGGCGTCCTCGTAGCCGCTGCCGATGCCGGCGTCATGCTCAACGAGCACCTCGTGCCCGGCCTCGACCAGGAGTTGCACACCGACGGGCAACATGGCGATGCGGTACTCGTCGGGCTTGATCTCACGGGGAACGCCGATGATCATGCGGTGGCTCCTGCGTTGACGGTGTTGGCCAATTTGTCTCGAAGGGCATGTTCGCCCTCGGTGAACCTGATCTCAAGCTGCGGGCAGTAGACCGGCAACGGGGAGGACCATTCAAGTCTCGCCCACTTCACGCGGTCCTTGGACGTGGTCACGATCGCTTCGGCGCCGCGTTGGCGTGCGTCGGCGAGCAGCGCATCCAGTTCGTTGCGCGTGTACCCGTGGTGGTCGGCGAAGCGATACACCTGGACGACGAGCGAAGCGTGCGCGCGGAGCATCCGCTCGAAACCGTTCGGGTTGCCGATGGCGCAGACGCCCGCCAGGGGGACGTCCGGGAGAGAGTCGATTACTGACGTTTCGGCCGGTCCATCGCCCTGATCGCGGCGAAAGCCCGACCATGTGTGCACGGCCTGTGCAACGGGCGGCCGGCCGGCAATCGACTCAAGGCGCTCCGCAAGAGCCGCGAGTGCATCGGCGCTGACCTGATCCGCCCGCGTGATCACGATCGCATTCGCGCGGCGAAGAGCGCTCAGCGGCTCACGCAGCAGTCCGGCCGGCAGGAGTTGCTCGTGGCCGAAGGGCTGCGTGGCGTCGATCAGCACGATGTCCAGGTCGCGGTGCAGTTGTCGGTGCTGGAAGCCGTCGTCCATGACGAAGCAGGAGATGTCCGGCCGACGCTTGAGTGCGTCGACGCCCTGTGCGAAGCGATCGGGGTTCACTTCGATGGGCACGCGGCTGTCGTTGTCGGGCCAGCAGGGCATCTGCTGGGCCAGTTCGAGCGGTTCGTCGCCGCCGTAGCCGCGCGTGAGCACGGCCGGGCGCCGGCCCATCTCGACGAGCATGTTGACCAGCGTGACCACCATCGGCGTCTTGCCCGTGCCGCCGGTAGTGAGATTGCCGACCGAGATGACTGGCTGCGGCAGTTGGCGCGGCTCGCGCCGGCCGGTATCGAAGGCGCGGTTGCGCAGGTGGACGGCCAGACGGTAGCCGGGGGTCAGCAGCCCGAGCGCGCCGCGCACCAGCCTGTCGGTCGGTCCGTTGCGTTCGCGGCGGAGGATGGCCTCGAGGCGGCTACGCATGATCGGTGATATCGGCCAGGTCGGGCGTGATGTCGTACCGGGCGAGCAGGGGCACCAGCCGCCCCATCGGCAGGCCGACAACGGTGGTCGGATCGCCCTGAACGGTGATCGGCCAGCCGTCGTTCTGGCGGTCGGTGAGGTTGTACCCGCCCGCCTTGTCCTGCCAGGCGCTCGTGTCGAGGTAGTTGTCGAGTTGTTGATCAGTGATCGCTTGGAAGGTGACGGTGGCCACGTCGGCCAGGGCGGTGCAGCACTCGCCGCGCTGGGTGACGAGGGCAATGCCGGTAACGACGTCGTGATCGGCATTCGTGAATGATCGGATCATTGCTCGCGCATCCTCGCGTGTCGCGGGCTGGCCGATGAGGTCGCCGTTGACGCCAATGCAGATCGTGTCCGCGCCGAGGATCACCGCATCGTGCGGCAGGTCATCGCCCAATTGGGGGGCGAGGCTCTGAGCCTTGTTCAGGGCCAGGTCGGCGGCGAGTTCACAGGCGTCGTCCCGGCCATGCACGTGCGGCTGGGGCGGGTCTTCGTAGGGCGGATCAGCCTGCTCGAAGGTGAACCCCGCTTCGCGCAGGAGCATCGCGCGTCGAGCGGATCGGCTGGCGAGGATGAATCGCGGTCTGGGCATGCCGCGCATTCTACGGTAAGGGCCGACGCGCGTCGGATCAGGCCCGCTCGCGCGGGTATCGGTGAAATGATGGTTCTTTGTTTTCGCCGCGCTTCTGCTAAACTGTTCCGGACCGTTCGATCAGGGTTCGAATCCGTGCGGATCGAGATGCAAGATTTTTGGCTGGAGGGGTTTCCGGTCGGGGCTATCAGTATTGATATTCAAGGTTCCGTTCGCGCTGTCCCGATAACGAACGGTGTAACGGAGGACCGTTACGACCGGCGGAGCCCGGGCGGCTGCGATCGGCACGGCTGGAGACCGCTGCCGCAGTCGGCAAGTCCAGGATGGTAAACGGGGAACAAAGGTGGTTGCGTCTTTCAAGGACGAAAGGACACCCCCGTGCGTACGATTGCGATCATCAACCAGAAAGGTGGCTGTGGCAAGACCACCGTGGCGATCAATCTCGCCGCGGTCTTCGCCGCGCGCGGCCGCAAGACCCTCCTGGTCGACATGGACCCGCAGGCGCATTGCGCGCTTGGCCTGGCCGTGCCGGAGAGCCAGGTCGACAAGCACATCGGCGACATGCTGCAGTGCGGCCTGGACGGCTCGCTGAGCTTCTCCGATCTGACCTGGCAGATCTCGCGCAACCTTGATCTTGCGCCGTCGACGATGGCGCTGGCGGGCATCGAGGCGGAGATGTCGCACGCGCCGGATCGGGATCGACGCCTCGCGCAGGTGCTGGCCACGGTTGATGATCGGTACGAGTTCTGCGTCGTCGACTGCCCGCCTTCGATCGGCTTGCTGACGTTCAACGCCCTGCGCGCTTCGCAGGAAGTGCTGATCCCGGTCGAAACGGGCTATTTCTCGTTGCAAGGCGCGGTGCGCCAGGAAGCGACGTTGCAGATGCTCGCCCGACGCGCCGGCCACCAGGTGCGCATGAAGGCGATGGCGACGATGTATGACGTTCGTACGAAGCTGGCTCGCGAGATCCTCTCCGAACTGCGCCGGCATTTCGGCGACAAGTTGCTGCCGATCGTGGTGCACTTCAACAGCAAACTGAAGGAAGCGGCGAGTTTCGGCCAGGCCATCACCGAGTACGACCCCGGCAGCCGCGGGATGCAGGATTTCGAGAAGCTCGTGCAGTGGCTGCTGGCCAATCCGCCGGAGCCGGTGCGGAAGGAAGAGGAGGCGGCGACGGCGTCGAACCCGGCGATGAGCCGCGCGGCGGAACTGGTCGAACGGGCGCGGGCCCTGTCGCGTCGGACCGCGGCGCTGTCCGACCGTTTGACCGAGGATCCGGAGGTGGCGGCCGAATCGCCGCGCACCTCGCCCGACGGCAATGTACCTGTGCCGCAACCGCAGCCGGAAGCACAACCGGCGCTGGAGGCCCTGGCGCGACTGGGGGGCCGGGAGACGTTCGATCGCAGTGCGGATCGAGGGGGTAACGGCTCGGCCACTCGCGACGGCAACGGTACGCTTGGTCTCACCCCCAGCGATAACGGCAACGGCGTCGCGACGGCGGAGCCCGAGGCCGGCGCTCGTCGGTCCACGCTGGTTGAGCAGCCGCCGCCCAAGCCGAACCTCAAGAATCAGAAGCGGTTGGAGCGCGTGTTTGGTGTCCGCCCGACCGGAGAGGGGCTGACCTTCATTCAGCCGGTGAGCGGCGAGAACCGACGCGTGTTCATCGCCGGCGATTTCAACAACTGGAAGCCCGAGTCCACGCCGCTGCGGTGCGATGAGGAGTTGGGCGTCTGGCAGGCGACGATCAACGTGCGTCCCGGACGTTACCGCTACCGCCTGGTCGTGGACGGCCAGTGGATGCAGGATCCGTACAACAATTACGTGGAAGCGAATCCGTTCGGCGAACTGAACTCGGTGGTGGAGGTGGACGAGTCCGCCGCCCGAGCGCATTGACGCCCGGCGGGGCCCCTCGCGATGCCAATGGATGAATCCGGCACCCACGAAGCTCTGGATGCGTTGGCCGACCTGTTTCTGACTGGCACACGGCCGCGCATGCGTGACGGCCGTACGCCGACTGATCCACACCCTCAGCAGACGGAACCGGCCATGCCCGGCAGCTTCGAAACGGTTCTTCCGGATGCCCCGCATCGCCCCGTGCGGCTGCCTCCCAAGGCGCGATCCCAGCGCATTCAGGCCGGCGGCAAAGAGCCGGTGGCCGAGTGGCTGAAGATGGCCGAAGAAGATGCCCGACGCGCGGCGGCGGCCGAGCGTGAGATGGCGACGCCGCAGGATGATGGCGATCTGCCGGTGCGGGTCGAGGCGGTGATCCTGGGGAATCTACCGGGCTTCGGTGGGCCGTGGCTGGTTCAGTATGCACACCTGCTCGCGGCCGAGCGCGGGCCGGTGGCGGTATTGCATGTAGATGAGAGCGGGATTGATCTGGAGCTTGTGGGCGGGCCGTCGCACAAGCCTTCGGCGACGGGCACCGCATCCCTGGTGGACCTGTTGCGCGACCTTGCCGGCCGCGAACAGCAGGCGGTGCGGACCTTCCTCGTGCACCTGTCGTCGGTGAGCAACCCGAACGAGTTGCGTCGTGCGATCGATCTATCGCGGTGGACCGTCTGCTGCGGGGCGGATGACGCGGCGGTGGTGTCGGCCTACCGGCTGATCAAGCAACTGGTCGAGCAGGATCCGGGCGAGCAGGTATCCCATCGCAGCCGCGCGTATCGCGTGGGTATGGTCGTGATGGGCAGCGACGAGAATCGCGCTCACGCGGCGACGAAGAAGCTGAATACCACCACGGGCAGTTTTCTGCGCATGCCGGTGGAACTGATCGGCTGGCGCAAGCGAATGGAGCCGGTGGATTTGCAGGTGGTGGGCAGCTTCGCGCACGCGCCGGCGGACGCGGCGGGCAACGGCGACCTGTGGTCGCGGCTGTGTCGCCTGTTCGATGAGCTGGCCGACCAGCCGATGGATGAACAGCAGGATGAGGCGATGGATGAAGCAGGGGATGCTTTCATGCCGGAGGTGGATGAAGTGATGGACTGGGACGAGACGGTGCAGAGCACGCAGGTGGCGATTGAAGATGACGCTGGTGGTGAATTCGGAGAGCCCGGAGGGCAGCCCGAAGCACAACCGTCAGAGACCGTCGCGGGATCGGCCGCGATGGACCCGGCTTCCGTCGCGTCGCAGCCGCCGAAACTCGCCCCCTTGCAGTCGGAGACGGCATCGGCGACTGGGACGCGCGGCCGGGCGGCGCCCGATGCGAGTGCGAAGCGGACCGCGACGAAACTCGGCCATTTCTTCGAGGAAGAGCCCGACTTGGGCGCGATGCTCGGACAGTCGATCCAGGGCGCTATTGCGCTGGACGCGCGGTGCCCGCAGCACCCGCAGACGCAGATCATGCTCGATCAGGACGGGCGGCTACACCTGCTGCGGCGACATGCCCGCGACCGCAAGGCCGACAGCAGCCGCACCCTGGAAGCGCTGCGGGCTTCGCTGGTCGACCTGATGCACGCGCGGCGGTGGGTCAACGAACACATGCAACTGATCATGCTCACGCAGCGTCAGTGCCGCTTTGATCCCGATCTCGAACCGGCGATGCACCTGTTCACCGACGACGCCAAGTGCGCAGTTGAACTCATCAGCCGCCTCGGCGACCTGCTGAAGCTTCACCTGCTGCAGCCGGTGTACGTGGGCGATGAGGGGACGTGGTTCTGCACGGAGCTGAATTGAGCTTGATCCGGTCTTGCCGAGATGCTCAGTAAGCTGCGCGAAGCGCAGAATACTCACGCCAACCGCGTAGGATGATCAGAACGAGCAGCATTCCCGTGAAGACGTCAATTAGCAGGAACGCGGCACCGGCGCCATTTCCGGCCGCCGCTATTTTGCGCCTGGGCTCTTCCCGCGGATGGCTCGGAACGTGAGTGGAATGAGCAGTGCGGCCACGAGTGAGCCGAAGATGAGGAAGATCAGGCCGAAGGCGTGGTATAGATTGCTGGCTTGCTCCGCGCCCGGTTCGAGCACGCTCACGTTGGGGTCTTCGGGGTCGTAGAAGACCTTGACGGTCTTGCCCTTCTGATATCGGCTGACGGTCTGGCCTGCGGTGCGGCCATCATAGAGTGCGCCGAAGGCAACTTGGTCGCCTTCGTACGCGCTGCCGTTGACGGTGAACGTGTAGGTCACCATGGGCGTGTACGAGTCCTGCTTCGTGCCGGTGCCCTTGGAGACGTTCACGCGCGACGAGATGACCTTCCCCTCCACGTGCGGCCACTCGAGGCTCTCCTCGCCAAGCGCGACGTTCTCCAAGCCGGTGTTGTAGAAGACCCAACCGATGGTCAGAAAGACGCCCGCGAACACCGCAACGACGAGAAGCGCGACCATTGGGTGGAGGGTTTTCCGATGGCCCATGGATACTCCTTCGGCCAAGCTCGCGATGAGTCGAACGCCGCAAGACTGACCCTAACGGGACGTACATGTCTTTTCAATGGCGGATTCGGTAAAGATGGGACGGGATGGCCCGCATGTGACCGGCCGCGGGCCCCGGCGGAGCCGACGGGTGGCCCGAGCCGCGAGCATGTCGCCAAGTGGGCGGACACGCCTGGATCTGAAGGTCGGGTGTTGGAAGCTACATCGCCGCCATCAGTTGACTGCTGGCTTGCTTCACGGCCTTGGACTGGTCGCCCATGAGGTGGTAGACGGTCTTCCCGTGGCGCCACATCATCATCGGGTGCGGGAAGTCGTCGCTGGTCACCTCATAGAGCTTGTTCTCTTCGATACCGGGCTGTCCCTGGTAGGGGCTGAGCCACAGGCTGATCGCGTCGTGCCGGCCATCCTTCGCGTCGGCCCGATAGATCAGGTGCACGGCCTGCTTGCAGGGCACCCGGCACTCACCGATCTGGTCGAACGTGTAGCCGATCGAAGAGAGGTCCAAGCCGCGCGGCGGGGGGGTGCCGATGTGCCGGGCGATGGCCTCCGGGGCGTCGCCCAAGCTGTCCACCGATGCCATGACGTGGAGCTGAGCTGTCTGGGTGGTACAGGTGACATGGCGTCGGGCGAACTGATTGACCTTTGCGGGCTGGATAAGCGCCGTCTGATCGCCTGCGGGGGCGCCGCTGTCGGTGCGAGCGACGTAGAGCATCAGCCCCGTGGCGATGAGCAGCATGGCCGCGACGGCCGCGGGCATCCATCGTCCGATGCGGGCGATGATCGGGTTCGACTCGGCGCGCGGCTCGCCTGCCTGCACGGTGCTGGGTGAAGACGTCATCGCCGCCTGCACCTTCTGCCGCAAGTCGTCGGGCGTTACCGGCGTGGCGGCCACGAGGTGACGGCCCACGGCGTCGCGCAATTGCTGCTGGTGCTTGACCTGCTTGGTGACCTGAGGATCGGCGGCCATCTGGTCGAGCAGTTCGGCTGACTGGTTTCCCGTCAATTCGCCATCGGCGAAAGCCTGCACGCTGGCGGGAACGGCATTGTCCTGGCTGCGGTTACTCATCGATCAAACAGGCTCCTTCGACCCAACGGAGCCCCCTGTCTGGATATAATTCCCCTACTGCCAACAAAGAAACCTCCGTGAGCCCGATTTTGTTCCCCCTGACCTGACAAAAAGCATGATTGCCGCTGCCTCGCCCTTTCAGGTGTTTTCGCCCGGGCTCAGGCTGATGCCCTGCTCGGCCGCGTATTCGGCCAGTTGCTCGGACAGCACGGCCCGAGCCCGGTACAGACGGCTCATGACCGTGCCAAGCGGGATATCCAGCACATCCGCCACTTCCCGGTATTTCAGTCCCTCCACGGCCCAGAGCAGCAGCACGCTGCGGTACCGCGGGTCGAGTTCCTCGATGGCGTGCTTCAGCCGCTCGTCGACCTGTTCCCAGTCGAGAGAGGCGAGATCCCAGGCCGGGGGCGGGCTGTCGATTTCGCTCTCGACCGATTCCGGCCGCAGGTCGTCGCCGAGGGTCACCTCGCGCTTCGCCTTGCCGACGCGGGTGTAGAAGACATTGTGCAGGATCTTGAAGAGCCACGGTCGGATGCCGCGGTCGCGCAACTCGAAACCGGCTTCCGCGTTCAGGGCGCGCAGGTAGGTTTCCTGCACCAGGTCCGAGGCTTCATCCGGGTGACGGCAGAGATGGAAGGCCATGCGATACAAGCTGTCCATCTCGTTCAGCGCGAGCTGCCGGAACTGCTCGGTGCTGAGCGATCCGTCGCCGCCCTGCGGGCGGTCATGATGGTCGGTCGTTGTGGCTTGCGACATCGTGTCGAGTCTGCTGATTGAGCCCCACTCGCCTGCCGATCGCCCGGTCCCAGCCGGACGGTGCGTGCGGATATTGTAGGCCCCGGCGCGAGAATTCCCACCGCGGTCTCTTGAGACGTGTCCTGCTATCATCCCGGCATGACTGACCAGCAACCCCTGCGTATCGGCATCATCGGTGGTTCGGGCGTGGAAGAGGCCCTCGGTATCGAGGGCGGCGAGGCGGTGACACCTGACACCCCGTTCGGGCCGCCGGCCTCGGCGATCACGCTCACCCAGTGGGAGGGCGTGGACATCGCGGTGCTCAAGCGCCACGGCGACGGGCACGTCTTCAACCCGTCACGGGTGCCGTACCGCGCCAACATCTACGCGATGAAGTCGGTGGGCGTGACGCATATCGTCGCGACGGGGGCGACCGGGTCGCTCAAGGAGAACGTGCACCCGGGCGAATTGATGGTGATCGACCAGGTGATCGACAAGACGTACAAGCGGGCCAACACTTTCTTCGAAGGCGCGGCGGTGCACGTGGAGCTTGCCGAACCGTTCTGCCCCGTGATGCGGCAGTGGCTGATCCACGCGGCCCGAAATCTCGATGATATGACCGTGCATGAATCGGGCACGTACGTTTGCATGGAAGGCCCTGCTTTCTCGACACGGGCCGAGTCGAACATGCATCGCAACTGGGGCGGGGACCTGATCGGCATGACCGTGATGCCCGAAGCGAAGCTGGCCCGCGAAGCGGAGATCGCCTACGCCATGGTGGCGCTGCCGACCGACTACGACTGCTGGCGGCCGCACGATCCGAACGTCGGGCAGATGGATCTGCTGTCGGAGATCATCGGCAACCTGAAGAAGGCCAGCGGCAACAGCATGGCGCTGATCAAGGCGGCGCTGCGCGATGTGAACCGGCTGAAACAGGGGGTCTCCCCGGCGCACAGTGCCTTGGCGCTGGCCATCTGGAGCCACAAGGACAAGATTCCGGCCGACGAGGTGAAGCGCCTCGAACTGTTGTGGGGGGAGTATTTTCAGTAACCGCAGTTACCGCAGTAAGCGGAGTAGCGGCGGTGACCGTTGGGTTCGTATGGGTGGCGTCATCCACTCGCACTTGCGTCCGGGGCGGTTTCGCAGACAATCTCCCGCCCATGCCGACGAAACTTGAGATTGAAGCGAAGATGGCCCTTGTCGATCCCGATGCGTTGCGCGGGCGATTGCGCCGGTTGAAGGCGAAGTCGCTGGGTGAGCATCTGGAAGTCAATGTGTTTTTCGACACGCCGGACGGTCTGTTGAAATCGGCTGATTCGGGTCTGCGCATTCGTGTCCTGCGCGGTCCGAATGGGCGGGAGGAGGCGACGATCACGCACAAGGGGCCGCGCTCGCAGGGACAACTCAAGACCCGGCCGGAGATCGAGCTATCGGTTTCCGATCCGCTGGCCGCGGCGCGTCTGCTGGGCAACCTCGGCTATCACCGCACGCTGACTTTCGAGAAGCGAAGGCATGTCTACGAGTACGGCGGTTGTGAAATCGTCATCGACGAGCTTCCGCATCTCGGCTGTTATGTGGAAATCGAGGGCGCCGATGACGAAGTGGTCCTCGCGGTGCGCGAAAAGCTGGAACTGAGCAAGGCCCCGCTCATCCGCAGCAGCTACATCGCCATCCTCGAGGCCTATTTGGCTGAGCACCACATCCCGAGCCGGGAGATCACGTTTGGGGGTGCGCAGTGAATCCGCAGATTTCGCAGATGGCGCAGATTTGGGAGAGATCGCTCAGGTAGAACGGTGCGGAGGCGCGGACAAAACCAATGTACTGCTTGATGCAGATTGGCTGGCGAATTGTTGGCCTTCGTGACACTCAATGCGCCATGGGCCGGCTTGGTCGAGAACCGCAGCGATGGCTCCGCTTCGTGCCTACGTGCCTTCGTGCCTTCTCATCGCTGCCATCAACGCCTCGAACAGCCGCCGCGTGACGGGGCCCGTCTGGCCGTCGTGGATCACCTGCCCATCGACCTCCACGACCGCAGCGACGTGGGTGGTGGTTCCGACGAGGACTGCTTCATCCGCCGCGAGGACGTCCTCAAGGGCGAAAGGCTCTTCGGTGACAGCGATACCCAGCTTCGCGGCCAGTTCCAGCACGACCTTGCGGGTGATGCTGGGCAGAATGGACCCATCGGTCGGATGGGTGCGCATCTCGCCGCGGCGGACGATGAACAGGCTCGTCGCGCTGCCTTCCTTGACCACGTCATCGCGAACGAAGATCGCCTCGTGTGCGCCGGCGTCGAGCGCGGCCTGGCGGGCCAGGACGTTGTCCAGCAGCATGATGGTTTTCGCCCAGACGCGCAGCCAGCGCCGATCCTCCACTGTCACCGCCCGCAACGCCTTGGGCTCATCGCCGGGCCGGCCGATGGTCAGGGGTGAAGCCATGGCGAGGACGGTGGGCGCGGTGTCCTTCGGGAAACCGTGGCCGCGCGGGGCGACACCGCGGGTGACCTGCCAGTAGACCTTCGCGTCGGTCAGGCCGTTGCGCGCGATCAGTTCATCGCTGACCTGTGCCAGCGTGCGGGGTACTTCGCCGACCGGCAGGCGCATGGCCTGCATGCTCGTCGTCAGCCGCTCGATGTGATCGCCCATCCGGAACGCCCGGCCGTCGCAGTAGCAGGTGACTTCATACACGCCGTCGGCGAAGAGGAAGCCGCGGTCTTCGATGTCGATCTTCGCTTCGCTGCGCGGCAGGAAGGCGCCGTTGAGGAAAACAGTGGGTTCGGCCATGGCTCAGCCCTGGGTGGTCAGTTGGACGACACGCGCCCCGGCGCCGGGTCGCGTGGTGAAGAGGTTCGGTTCGATGCCGGCGTTCTCCAGGTAATGCGTGTAGAGGTAGCGCTTCACGCTTTCGGCCTTGTCAGTGCGGACCAGCGTGACGGTGCAGCCGCCGAAGCCGCCGCCGGTCATGCGCGAGCCGTACACGCCCCCCTCGCCCAGGCGCTCCTCGGCGAGGTCGACCATCAGGTCGAGTTCGTCGCAGCTCACCTCGAACGCATCGCGGAGGGTCAGGTGGCTGTCGTGCATCGCCCGGCCGAAGGCCTCGTAGTCGCGTGCCTCGAGCATGTCGGCGGCGCGCCGGGTGCGTTCGATCTCGCCGACCACGTGGTAGGCCCGTTTGAACACGAGCGGATCCAGGTCGCGCTTGGCCTTGATGACGGTGTTGATGTCGACATCGCGCAGCGAGTTGACGCCCAAAGCCTTGGCCGCGGCTTCGCACTGGGCGCGGCGCTCGGCGTACTCGCCGCCGGTCAGTTCGTGCTTCACGTTCGTGTTGGCGATCAGCACGGTCACCGACGGATTGTCCATCGCCACTTGCCGCGCTTCGTGCGAGCGGCAATCGAGCAGCATCGCCTTGCCCTGCTCGCCCATGGCGCTGATGAACTGATCCATGATGCCGCAGGGCATACCTGCGAAGGTATGCTCGGCCTGCTGGCAGAGCAGGGCCTTTTCGACGCCGGCGAGTTGTCGGCCGCACATGGCCTCGATGAGCGTGGCCGTGGCGACCTCGAGCGCCGCGGACGAGGACAGCCCGCCGCCAAGCGGCACCGCGGAGTGGACCACCGCATCGAAGCCTCCGGGGTCGAGCCCCTTCGCAAGGCACCCGGCCACGACGCCCTTGACGTAGTTGGCCCACTTGGGCTCCCCGGGTTGAAGCGAGGCGTCCACGGCGAACGTCGCCACCTCGTCCTGGCTCATGCTCGCGACGACCGCCTGCCCATCATCGCGGCGATCGGCGACGACAATCGTCTGATACTCGATGGCGATGGGGAAGACGAAGCCGTCGTTGTAGTCGGTGTGTTCGCCAATGAGGTTGACCCGCCCCGGTGCGGCCGCGGCGAACTGCGGCTCGCGCCCGAATCGCTCCCGGAAAGCTGCGACCGCTTCGTCAAGCCGCCTGTCAAACCGCTGATCCGCCGTTTCCGCCATGCGTGAGGACTCCTTTGCGTGGTGGGTGGCGATGATAGCAGGGGCATCCTTCGACTGCCCGCCGCCTGTTTGCTCCACCCCCACCCCACGACTAAACTTGCCCGTTTAGATTGAGGACCCCGACCTTGCGCTTTGAACTGATCGATCAGGTGCTGGAGCAATCCGATGCGCGGCTGGTGGCGGTCAAGAGCGTCACGGCGGCGGAGGAGTATCTGGGCGATCATTTTCCGGGGTTCGCGGTGTTTCCCGGCGTGATGATGCTCGAGACGCTGACGCAGGCGGGCCGGCGCCTGCTGGCCGCGTGCAGCCTGCTGTCGGAGCAGGATCGGCCCGGCCCCTGGGTGCTGGGCAGCGCCCGCAACGTGCGGTACGGCAACATGGTGCGGCCGGGGCAGTCGCTGCGTGTCGAAGTGGCGCTGCGTAAGGCGGACGGCCCGTTGGATCCGGCCGCGGGGATCGAACTGACCGGCAAGGGCCACGTGGGCGAACAGGTCGCCATCCAGGGGCGGCTGAAGCTGGTGAAGCTGACCACCGAATCCAACTGACAACCCGCCCGATCGGGCGATACACGGAGAGTCATAGCGACATGGCAGACAGCAACGAAGTCTTTGAGAAAGTGCGCGACGTGCTCGTCGAGGCCCTCGGCGTGGATGATGACGAAGTCACGCCCGACGCCAAGCTCGTGGCCGACCTGGGCGCCGAGTCGATCGACTTCATCGACATCAACTTCCGCCTGTCCAAGGCCTTCGGGATCGAGATCGAGCAGAACGAGCTTTTTCCGGACAACCTGCTCAAAGACCCGACCTACGTCAAGGACGGCAAGGTGACGGACGAAGGCATCGCCGCGCTGAAAGAGCGGCTGCCGCATGTCGAACTGGGCGAGCTGGAGAGCAATCGCTCGGTGGACGACTTCGCCAACATCTTCACCGTGGACACATTGGTGAAGTTCGTGGAATCGAAGCTGGAAGAGGCCGGTCAGTAGACCGGGGCCCGGGAGGCTTGCCCTTTCGGTGACGATGGCCGGCTTCGGCCCCCACCTCATTTGAAGGCTGTCAATGCGCTGGATCTGGATCGACCGCATTCTGGAAATCGACCACACCAAACGGTGCGTGGCGATCAAGAACGTGACGCTGGCCGAGGATGTGCTGCACGATCATTTCCCGCCCACGGCGGACCATCCCGCGATGCCGGTGCTGCCGAATCCGCTGATCATCGAGGGCATGGCGCAGACGGCCGGGCTGCTGGTCGGGCATGCCAATGCGTTCCGTGAGAAGGTGATCCTGGCGAAGATCGCGAAGGCCGACTTCTTCGCTCACGCCTGGCCGGGCTTCACACTGCGTTACGAGGCGACGATCGATCGGATTGACGCGGTCGGCGCGGCGACGAGCGGCATCGTCCACCGCCTGGCGCCGGGTGTGGATCAGCCGCCCGTGAAGCTGGCCGAGATCGAGCTGCTCTTCAGCCATCTCGACCGGAGCGGCAACGATCTCGACTTCCCACAGCACAACTTCGTTTTCACCGGTCTGTTCGCGGATCTGTTCCGGCAGAGCGGGGTACCCATTCCTGAAGAGCAGTGAATCCGATGCGGTGTTGCGTTGCCACATGAATCAAGGGCGCGTGGCGTCCACGTGCGGCCGCGCCCTTGCCACGCTATCCTCGCTTTCTGCCTGAAGGGAGCGCAAGACATGAGTACATCCGGATCACCTGACAAACCCGCCATGATCAAGGGCGAACCCGTCGCGGAGCGTCAGTTGCGGACACTGCATCTGCAGGCGGACCTGTGCGTGGTCGGCGGGGGGTTGGCCGGCGTGTGCTGCGCCATCACCGCCGCCCGCGCGGGGATCAAGGCCGTGCTCATGCAGGACCGACCGGTGCTGGGCGGCAACGCCTCCAGCGAAGTGCGGCTGTGGGCGTTGGGGGCGACGAAGCACATGGGCTCGAACAATCGCTGGGCGCGCGAGGGGGGCGTGATCAACGAGATCATGGTCGAGAACCTGTGGCGCAACCGCGAGGGCAACCCGCTGGTCTTCGACGCCTTGCTGCTCGAGAAGGTGATCAACGAGGACAACATCACGCTGCTGCTGAACACGGCCGCGTTCGAGTTGGACAAGCGTGAGGACCATCGCGACCGAATCGCGGCCGTGCGGGGCTTCAATGCGCAGAACGCGACGATCTACGAGGTCAGGGCGCCGCTCTTCTGCGATGCGTCGGGCGACGGCGTGGTCGGCTTCCTGGCCGGCGCGGCATTCCGCATGGGGGCGGAATCAGGCGACGAGTTCGACGAGAAGTTTGCGCCCAGCGGCGAGTTCGGTCATCTGCTCGGGCACTCGATCTACTTCTACTCGAAGGATGTCGGCCGGCCGGTGGAGTTTGTGCCGCCCAGCTTCGCGCTGAAAGATGTCGAAGGCTGCATTCCGCGTCACAGGGGGTTCACGACCGGCGAGCAGGGATGCCGACTGTGGTGGATCGAGTACGGCGGGAGACTGGACACCGTGCACGACACCGAGACGATCAAGTGGGAGCTGTGGCGGGTCGTTTACGGCGTGTGGGACTACATCAAGAACTCAGGTCGCTTCCCGGAAGCCGAGACCATGACGCTGGAATGGGTCGGTCATGTGCCGGGCAAGCGCGAGAGCCGGCGCTTCGAAGGGCCGTACATGCTGCGACAGGATGACATCGTGAAGCGCACGCCGCACGATGACGATGTCGCCTACGGCGGCTGGTCGATCGACCTGCACCCGGCTGACGGGGTGTACAGCGAATTGGCCGGGGCGCACCACCTGCACAGCAAGGGCGTGTACACGATTCCGTACCGCTGCTATTTCAGCCGCAACATCGAGAACCTGTTCCTGGCCGGGCGCATCATCTCGGCATCGCACGTGGCGTTCGGCACGACGCGTGTGATGTGCACCTGCGCCCACGGCGGGCAGGCGGTGGGCATGGCGGCGGCGATCTGCCGTGAGGACCACGTCCTGCCCCGCGAGGTGCTGGAGCCGACGCGGATGCGACTGCTGCAGCGCAGACTCCTGCGCTCCGGCCACCACATTCCCGGGCTGGCGCTGGCGGATCCGGAGGACCTGGCGAAGGAGGCGGCGATCACGGCCAGCAGCGAACTGAAACTTGCGGCCCTGCCGGCGGACGGGCCGTGGCTGACGCTCAAGGAGAACACCGCCCAGATGCTGCCTGTACAAGCGGGCCGGGCACCGAAGCTGACGCTGCTCCTGCGGGCCGCGCAAGCGACGCATCTTCGCGCGGAGTTGCGTACGACCAGTGACCCTCGACACCAGTGCCCGGACGTGCTGTTGGCCGAGATCGGGATCGACCTGGAGGCGGGTGAGCACGCAGTGACGCTTGACGTCGATGTCACGATCGATCGACCGGGGTACCTGTTCTGCTGCCTGTTGCAGAACGAGCATGTGGAGGTCCGCTGCACGGAGAAGCGCATCACCGGCCTGCTGACGGTGCGCAATCGCGGCGAGACCGACTACACGGATGTCGGCGGTGAGAAGTTCGCCACGTGGCGTCCGGCGCGCCGGCCGGAAGGGCACAACTTCGCGTTGCAGTGTGAACCGCCGCAGGCCTCGTTCGGGCCCGAGTCGGTGGTCAACGGCGTGCAGCGTCCCGTGGATCAGGCGAACGCGTGGGTGGCGGATTTCGCGGATGGGCGGCCGACGCTGACACTCGAGTGGAACGAGCCGCGCACGATCAGCCGCGTCGAGCTTTTCTTCGACGTGGACTACGACCACGCCATGGAGACGGTGCAGTGGGGTCACCCGGAACGGGCGGCGCCGTTTTGCGTGAAGCGCTATCGCGTGACGGACGGCGACGGCAACGAGTTGGCGGCCGGTGATGAGAACCACCAGGCGCGGAATGTCATCGTGTTGGACGCGCCGGTGCAGACGGATACGCTGCACGTGGCGCTGTTGGAGACGCACGGCGGCGAGATCTCGCCCGCGGCGCTGTTCGAGGTGCGGTGCTACGAGGACACCGGGACTTAGCCGCGGCCTCAACTGGCGATCTTGGCGGCATCAGGCAGCGGTCTTCGTCTATGCACCGACATGTACTCGTCGATGTTGTCCGCCACATCGTCGATCTGGTCGAACGGCACGAGGATGGAATGCTCATCGGGGGTGATGACGACCAGCGTCTCCCGGGCCATGAGCTCTTCGAGCATCCTGCGTTTGGCTTCATCCCGGCGCCAGTTCGAGTCGCGCAGGTAGACCGTTGTGGTGAGGCGTTTGGTGGCGGGCTGGTACTGACGGGCGAAGATGATGCCGGTCTTGTCCGGACGCTCGTTTTCGGAAAAGTTGCCCTTCTTCCAGAGGCATTCGAAGTGCCGGCAGCCGAACGGGCGTGAGTTGTAGATCGCGCATCCGACACCGGACCTGGAGAAGCGGCAGGGCTCGTAGTTCTTCTTGTTGAGGTCGGCGACCCCCAGGGCGGTGCAGCATTCGGTGCACCCGCCGCATTCCCTTGCTTGCAGAACTTCCAGTTGCATAGGGGTTCTCTCCGGGGTCGCGACCGGCCGCCTCGCCCGGCATACTCGCCGATCGTTTCCCACTTGGCGCATGTTGTTCTTGGACCTTACCCCAGCCATCTCTCGACGCTGTGTCTAGCTGATCGTCACAATCGTTACAACAGTTAAGACTGGTGCGACCGTCACAGGAGATTGTGGTTATCACCATCGGTGGCCCGGCGGCGACGCGCGGCGCGCAAACGGACGCGCGATCCCGCAACTGATGCGCGCGCCGTCGCTTGCGAGGTCGACGCGGCGCGCGCCCGAGCCGTGCGCCCGATAGTCAGCGCAACAAGCGACCCCCGGCCGAAGCCGGGGGCCTCTATGAAAGCTCTTCCCAGAGCGTTTCGTGTGTCAGTCCGATACGTGTGCGTCAGCGCTGCCAGCCGACTTTCTTGCCGTCGCCCCAGAGCATCTCCAGGTCATAGAAGGCGCGCGTCGCCGGCTCGAACAGGTGCACCACCAGGTCGACGAAATCCAGCACCACCCACTTTGAATCGCCGTCTTCATCCCGGCCGATGCGCGACATGCCGTGCTCGTCTCCCGCGTCGGCGATTTCCTTCGCGACGGCGCGAATCTGCCGGTCGCTGGTGCCCGAGGCGATGAGGATGTAATCGGTGACGCTCGACAAGCCGCGCACATCCAGCAGCGTGATGTTCTCGCAGTGCCGGTCGAAGCAAAGCTGAGCGGCCGCCATGGAGAAATCTCGGATCGCCCGGTCTTCCTCGCCGCCATGTCGGGAGACGCGCGGGCGCTCGCCCGTATCCGGAGCCCCGGGGCCCAGCGCGGTCACGTGTTGCACTTCCTGCCTTGAGTCGTTCATGATCTCCCGACGTTTGCTCAAGCGATGTTCCAGTCGTTACCGGCCAAACGAACGTCCACCAACCAATTATTCCCGCCGGTGGGGGGGCAAGTCCAGCATAGCCCCGGCGACAGAACGCGCCATCCGCGATTGCGGCAAACGAAACAGGTCGGCGACCGCCTGCGCCGGTTGCGCGGCTTGTGCCGGCCGGTTCACGCGTCACCGCGGGCGGCCCGGTTTGCCCGGTCGACCGCGGTGACGCGCGCGGGCCTCCCTCCCGGTGGGTCGGGCGGCCTATCCCAGTCCGATGAAGCCCGCGACGATCGGCGAGAACTTCACGATCACGCCGGCGAACACCACGCTCACCACGCTCACCAGCTTGATCAGGATGTTCAGGCTCGGGCCGGACGTGTCCTTGAACGGGTCGCCCACGGTGTCGCCGACGACCGTCGCCTTGTGGTTGTCCGAACCCTTGCCGCCGAGTTTGCCGGTCTCGATGTACTTCTTCGCGTTGTCCCACGCGCCGCCGGCATTGGCCATGAAGATCGCCACCGCGAAGCCCGTCACCAGCGCCCCGGCCAGCAGGCCCATGACGCCGGCCACGCCCAGCACCAGCCCCACCGCGATCGGCACGATCACCGCCATCAGCGACGGGATGACCATCTCCTTCAGGGCGCCCGTCGTGGAGATCGACACGCAGTTGGCATAGTCCGGGTAGTTCTTACCGTCCGCCTCCACTTCGTACGGCCACTTCTGCGGGTCGGCGACATCCTCATCGCTCATGCCGTTCTTCTTGAACGCCTGCTTCATGATGTCGAACTGGCGCCGGCACTCCTTCATCATGGCGAAGGCCGCGCGTCCGACCGCGTTCATCGTCATCGCGCAGAAGACGAACACCAGCATCACGCCCAGGAACAGCCCGCACAGCACGCGCGGATTCATCAGCGTCACGTTGTAGTACGAGAGCACCTGCGGCAGCGCCAGGTCGTCGGTTTTCGCCACGCGGAAGGTGTACGTCACGTCACCATCCGCCGCCACCACCGTCGCGCGGCCGTTGACGATCGGCAGCACCTCCCCTTCGTCGTCCGTCGCCTGTTTGAGCGCATCCTTCTGCGCGTTAAGCAGGGCGGTCACCTTGTCCGCCTGCACGCTCGTCTCGACGGTCTTCTCCGACTCGGTGCCCTTGCCGGTGACGGTCGTCTTCGTGGCATCCATTACCACGCCGGCCATCATCTTGGCGTCGTCGCCTTGGCCTTCCCGCATGGCGAACAGGCCGTGGTCGACATAGCCCACCGTCTGGCCGGCCGGGACCTCGAAGCCTTCGACCTGGCGATTCATGCCCGCCTGCACGGTGATGATGTACGCCGCGAGCAGCGCCAGTGCCGTCAGCGCCGCCGAGCCGATCGCAAATCCCTTGCCCGTCGCGGCCGTGGTGTTGCCCAGCGAATCCAGCATGTCCGTGCGCTCGCGGACGAACGGCTCCTGGTGGGTCATCTCGGCGTTGCCGCCGGCGTTGTCGGCGATCGGGCCGTACGCGTCCGTGGCCAGCGTGATGCCCAGCGTCGAGAGCATGGCCACCGCGGCGATGCCCACGCCGAAGACACCCATCAGAAACGTCTCGGTACCGCCGGCGAAGATGAAGGCGCACATGATGGCCACGACGACGGTCAGCAGCGGAATCCACGTGCTCTTCATGCCTTCGGCGATACCGGCGATAATAACCGTGGCCGGGCCGGTTTCCGACTGTTCACTGATGCGCTGCGTCGGGCCGTGCTCGTAGGAGGTGTAGAACTCCGTGCCCCAGGCGATGACCAGGCCGCCGAGCAGGCCGGCGATGATCGCGCCCCAGATACCCCAGGGGTTGACCCCCTCAACGCCGCCCAGCAGCAGGTGCAGCAGGCCCAGCGAGAGCAGGATGATCAGCGCCGAACTGGCCCACACGCCGCTGTGCAGGCTGAAAAGAAGCTGCTTCATGCTCGCGCCTTCCTTCGTCTTGACGACGAAGATCGAGGCGACTGAGGCGAGGATGCCCACGCCGGCCAGCACCGGCGCGACGATGACGAGCTTGGTCGCGTCGCCGATCTCCAGGCCCAGCCGCATCGCGGCCGCGGCGGCCAGCGCCATCGCCGCGAGGATCGAGCCGTAGTAACTCTCGTAGAGGTCCGCGCCCATGCCGGCCACGTCGCCGACGTTGTCGCCGACGTTGTCCGCGATCGTCGCCGGGTTGCGGGCGTCGTCTTCGGGAATGCCCGCCTCAACCTTGCCGACCAGGTCCGCGCCGACATCCGCCGCCTTGGTGTAGATGCCGCCACCCACGCGGGCGAACAAGGCCTGAAGCGACGCGCCCATCGCGAAGCTGATGGTGATGGTGGTGATGCTCGACAGACTACTCACCTCCGTGGCGCCGAAGACGATATTGAGGATGAAGAACCACAGGCTGACATCCAGCAGCGCGAAGCCGGTGACGCACAGGCCCATGACCGCACCGGCGCGGAAAGCGACGCGCAGGCCGGAGTTGAGCGATTCCTTCGCCGCGGCCGTGGTGCGCGCCGAGGCGTTGGTCGCGGTCTTCATGCCGAACCAGCCGCACAGGCCGGACAGGAAGCCGGCCACCGGCACGCCCAGCGCCGAGAGTTGTGGCTGCAGCCCCGCGAAGCCGATGGCGATCAGGATGCCCACCAGAATCACGAACACGATGATCACGATGTTGCGCTGCCGCCCGAGGTAGGCATACGCGCCTTCGCGCACGGCCTGGGCGATGCGGACCATGTCATCGGTGCCCTCGCTTTGCGCCATCAGTTCCTTGTAGAACTTGAAGGCCATGAACAGGCCGACGATCCCGCCGATGGGTGCCAGGTAGTAGACGAAGTGAATGTCGCCCACACCCGCAAAGGCCGGCGAAGCCAGCGCCAGCACAAAACCCAGGGCCAGTAAACCGGACGATAGCACCTTGCGCATTGAACGAATCTCCATGAATATTGGTGACACAGGCGACCCTGCAAGACCATTACGCCGCGCCGATCAGCCCATACGAACCGGGAAGCCGAGCACGCATCCTCCCTGAACTGACCGGGAGGCCCGATGGTACAGACCCCCGCGTGGTTGGCAAATCCGGAGGGTCGGGGCGGAAGATGTGAGCGGGCGGCCGACGAGGCCGGCCCGGCGGTTCATGCCGCGAACGGTCAGTTCTTGCGGCGAAGCACGAGCAGTCCCGCCATGCCCAGCAGCATCAGACTGGCCGGCTCGGGGATGACGTTGCCTTCCTCCACGCGGATGTGGTCGAAGTCGACGAAGCCCTCGCCGTTGGAGCCGGAATCGGTGAGCAGGATGGCCTTGGCGCCGTCGCCGAACTCGCCGGCGTCGATCGGGTCGGCGCCGCCGGCCGTGTCGCCGTAGGTGTTGTAGTCGGCCCAGCTCAGCGAGAACGTGTCGCTGTCGAAGACGGAGCCGGTCAACGTGTTGGACCAGGTCAGTTGCGGATTGTTGGCTCCGACACCGTCGATCTCCCAGGTGAAGCCGTCTTCGTTGATGAAGAGCATCACCTCGATGAAGCCGCTGCCGTCGTAGCCGTTCACGTCGAACTGCGCGATGCGCATCCAGCCGTCACCGTCGTTCGATGGGTCGCCCGTACTGCTGTTGGGCTTCGAATTGGTGATCACGTGAATGGCCCCGGACACCAGCCGCGTGCCGCTGGGCGTGCTGTCGGGTGACTGATCATCGTAATCGAACAACATGTGCAGGCCGCCCTGGTTGTGGTAGAGCACCCCATCGTTGTCCGGGTCGCCTTGCGTGATGTCGTTGACGCCGATCTGGTGGTTGTGGTCCTTGCCGTTCACGGATTGGGTGATGTCGACGTTGCCGAAACGCCACAGGAAGGTCGCGCCGGTGGCATTCCAGATGGGTAAGCGTTCCATGAACCGCGTCTTCCGCTGGTCGGTTGGGGTTGTCATGC
>CAZHJL010000017.1:0-62728 GCA_964532795.1 uncultured Phycisphaeraceae bacterium
ATCGTGGAACTTGCGTCGCGCATGGGCCCAGCAGCCGACGTGAATCATCCGCCACTATTACCAATCACCTCAAACTGGTTCTCCCGCACTTTTGGTGATTCCTCGGTGAGTCACATGGGGACTGGCCGTTGCTGAACGTGGTCTTTGATCAGGCGGGGGCCGTTCGCTCAGGAGGTGGTCGTGGTGCGGCGTTCCTTGGCTTCATGGTTCACCTTCTCAGGGACGCGTTCAGCGCACCGTGGCGTCGGTGCCAATTGCAGACAGCGAACGGTGGTGCGCCTGTGTCCGGGCCCTCTCAGCCGGCGTACAGGAACCGGCGGCGCAGCAGGTCGAACCTGGCCCGGCCGTACATCTGGCGCTTGACCAGCTTCAGGCGGTTGATCTGACCTTCGACCTGCCCGTTGCTCCACGGCAGTGACAAGGCGGCCTGCACCGCAGCGTGGTCGGCGATCAAGCCGCGAGCGAAGCGGCGCAGATCCATAGGCGTGCTCTGGGCTGAAGCCAGGGCGATCCAGGGATCAAGGTCTTCCGCATGGTGGCCACGGATGATCCGGATGAATTCCTGGGCCAGCGTCGTCGCATCTGTCAGCGGTGGACAGCGCGCCAGCAGTTCCGCTCGCAGCAACTGCTCTTCCGCTCGCAGTTGGTCGTCCTGTTTCATCAGGATCCACGCAAACCGGGTGGATGACGGTCGTCGAATACTCGGCGGTGTCGGCGCAGGTCCTCGACCGGGAACGTGCTTGTCGTCCTTGGTCTGCCGCCAACGTGCGACGCGCCGGCGGACGACGTTGTAGGACATCTTGGCGCCCGAGGCGGTCAGTTCCCGCGTGAGTTGGGCTGCGTTGTGGCAACCGGCCTCCCAGCGGGTCCGGAGTTGTTGCTCGAACACGTCGGCACGGCTGTGATACGGTCGGTTCGCACGCTCTGGGGAGCTGCCGGCATGAACCCAGTGACGAACGGTGCTGCGATGGATGCCCAGTTCACGTGCGATGGCCCGCAGCGATTGGCCCTGTCGGTGCCGTGCCAACACCCGTTCATATCGCTGCAACCGCCGAGCGCGTGCAGCCTGTTTGAGTTGTTCGGCGCGGGTGAGCTTGCGGGGTTGCTGAGGCTCCTGGGTCGCGGTGATGGGTGCCGGTGCCCGAGCGGATTGCGCCTTACGCATCGCCGCCTTCGCGGCATGGATCACCTGAACATGATGGCGGTCCACCAGGCGGACCAGGGCATCGTGCAGATTGCGGATCAGGTGAAAGCGGTCGGCCACCTGCGTGGCCTGAGGAGCGCCTTCGCTGGCACCCTTGGTGTAGTCGTCGCCGCGGTCGCGGCTGATGATCCGGATGCCGGGGTGGCCCCACGCAGTCAGGCGACCACCAACCCTGATCTGGCAGTCCAGCACGCATTTCAGGCCTTTCCTGTAAGAACTGCTCACGCGTGCGAGAAGGGCATCGTCGACGAAGGCGTATAGGTTCCGGTCCTCTTGGACCTCCTTAAGACACGTCAATACTCCGGCCATGACATCGTCGTTGAAGGTAATGGCCTCGACATCAGCGCCCCGCCACCCTCCTGATCGTCGCTGCTCATCCAGGATGTATCCAATTCCCCTTGTCGCGGCTTCGGCATATCGATGGAGCTTCGTCTGTTGGTACACTCTCGCCAGGTAGCCGATCTGAGACCACGTCGACCGGTTGTCCAATGAGCTGCGTCCGCCACGCAGCTTCGATGTGTTGTCGGCTCTGGTCCAGTCCTTATTCTTCGGCCATCCGCCATCGCCATTCTGACCGGCGAGCAGATTCTCTGCTATATGAATGATCTGTGCGGGGGTGTACTGCTTGTACGGGGCTTTCTTCCCTTCGTATATCATGATCGCATGATTGATCGAGTCCGCGAAGGCGCCGGTATCGATGGCTTCCCATGCCCTTGATTTTGCTTCCGTGACCTCGACCGGTTCGTCTGCCGGCGCAACCTGGACCGATACAACTATGGCAGCCGCAAACAGCCAGGAGCAGCAATGTCTTTGGTTTGTTCCGTACATTTCTGGTTGCCTCTCCTTCGGAGCCAACATGGAAGCGAGGTCTCGGCGCGGAACGTGCCGATGACCTCGACTTCATTGTTGACCAATCGCGTGTGCCTTGATCTTGTCTCGTGCGATCCGAGCATAGTCATCTCGGATCGTTTCCGTCAGTTCGGGGCACCCGAGACGATCAAACGTCTCTTACCATCGCTCACGCTCATCGGGCACGGTGCCGGTGAGCATCGGAACAAAGCCTTGCTTTAGGTACATGTGCACAGCGTTGAGTCGGAATGTCTGGGTCCAAGTTATCGCATCGGGGTAGCCGTCGCGTGCTATGTGGTGCAGGGCTCGGGTGAGAACAAAGGAACCCAGCCCCTTGCCGCGATGTCCATCACGAACTGCCACCCAGTAGACGAAGCCGCTGTTGGGCCACAACCGGGGTTCGTGCCATGCCATGCTGATGGCAACGAGTCTTCCTTCGTGGGCGACGAGCTTGACTCGCGTAGGGTCCCAGAGGGAGGAACTCGTCTGCCAGATCTCCTCTACACTGTAACCACCGAAAACATCGTCCAGGAGCTCGACCCACTGGGGTACCAGTGCGTTCGTCCCGGTCTGTTCGGTGTAGCCGCCCGGCAGACTCCGTTCGGGTGCATGGCCTGGATCAGCGTGGTAGACGAAGATCTGTTGGTCCTCGAGTTTCCAGGGCATCGGATCTCCTGTCTCTGGGCAACGGCGTACGTGAGCATAGCTTGGCGACGCTTTACACCGCCCGAAAGCAAGGTATGCTATCTTCGCTGAGCGAAAGAGACGCAAGATTGGACGCAAGACGTCGAGTTGTCGCCTGAGCTTGGCGAAGTGAAGTAGTGTAAGTCCATATCTAAAAGCGACTTACGTAGGCACGGCCGCGTGCCCGAGTGGACTAAGGGAGCGGATTGCAAATCCGTTGGGGTAACCCATCGTCGGTTCGAATCCGACCGCGGCCTTTCAGCTTTTCTGACCCAGACTTACCGCTCATGTTCTCACGATTCAAGCAGTTACGGGCAGCGCGCTCAGTCTGTAGTCGCTGTCCATGGCTGTCCGATGCGGTCCGATCATTTCCGCCGAGTTGCGCCCAGCAATCCGCCGAGACACCACCAACGTCATATGGGCCCGTGGCGCACACCGTCTCCCGCTCTTGCTCATCATCCAGTGGCATCGGCGGCAGATGATTCACGGTGTCCGATTCGTCATCGGGGAGCAGGTGCCCGTACGTGTCCATGGTCAGCCGGATCGTCGAGTGTCGCATGAGGCGTTGGATGCGCTTCGGATGCATGCCGGCTCTGGCCAGCCACGTACCGGTGGTGTGGCGGAGACTGTGGAAGTCCAACCGCAGGCTTTGGGAGTCAACTGGCTTGAGGAAATCGGATTCCTCGCGCTGCTTCATCGCTTTAGGATCGGCCTCGACCTGCTTCAGCCATGCCTGCCTTGCAGCATCCAGATCCTCGTGCAGCATCGCGGCCGTACGCGTGTTGCGCGGCATGCCGAACGCTTTGGCGGCCGACGTCTTATGGCCCAGGTGGGCGCGGAGTCGGGCGGCGAGTTCCGGCCGCAGGTACTGCTTTGCTCTCTCCGCATTCTTGGTCGCCTTGGCCTTCACCAATACGTACGGGGCCGTCGAGGCAAGGTGCAATTGTAGCGAGTTGATTGAACTGTTCAATCGTCAACAGCACTCATTTCGTTCGACCAAAGCGGCGCAGATCGCTATCTTATGTGTGTTGGTGAGAGTGGGTCGGTGAGTCTCGACTCGTCAACTATCGGAGCGTCGGACGCCATGGCGCCTTACCCTTCATCCCGCCCCCGCCCACCGGCTCGTCGAACCACACGCCCGGCAGGCGCCGCCCTGTGGCTCCTCCTGCTAATGCTGACCGCCTGTGGCCCGGTCGTCGTCCGCAGACCTCTGCCCCTCGGCATGTCCGAACAGCACAGCGTCGCTGGCTTTCAGGACATCCGCTACTGGGGTGATGCACGCAGCGAAGCCTTCGAACAGGACATGCTCCTCGCCGTCAAGCAGTACATCGCGACGAAGCAGTCCGACAGGCAGACCCAACTGCCACCCACCCGTATGCTCGCCATCTCGGGCGGGGGCGACAACGGTGCCTTCGGGGCCGGGTTCCTCTGCGGCTGGACCGCCCACGGCGATCGGCCCTCGTTCAGCATCGTCACGGGGGTCAGTACCGGTTCGCTCATCGCCCCCTTCGCCTTTCTCGGCCCCGATTACGACACCCGCCTGCGCGACGCCTTCACCACTGTCACCCCCGACAGAATCATGATCGTCCGCGATCTGCTCGATATCCTGCGCTACGCCTCCGTCGCCGATCCCAAGCCGCTGCACGACCTCACGAGAACCTACATTGACGACGACATGCTCCGCGCCATCGCCCGCGAACACAGCCGCGGACGCAGACTCTACGTCAGCACCACCGACATGGACGCCCAGCGCCCGGTCATCTGGAACATGGGCAGGATCGCCAGCTATGGCACGCCTGAAGCGCTCGCCCTGTTTCGCGGAATCCTCGTGGCTTCCAGTTCCATCCCAGGCGCCTTCCCCCCGGTCTACATCGACGTCCAGGCCAACGGCAGAACCTACGATACCATGCATATGGACGGTGGCGTCACCCGGCACATCTTCCTGCTCAACTCCCTCATGGACCTGCCCCGTCTTCGCTCCCGTATCGAGGCCGAGACCGACCTGATCCCCGCAATCGCGAAGCCGCGAGTCTACGTCATCCGCAACGATAAGGCCGCCCCCGAACCCCAACACGTGCGGCCGAGCCTGGGCAGCATCGCCGGCCGGGCCGTCTCCACCATGATCAAGTCCCAGGCCATGGGTGATATCTTCCGACTCTACGCCTTCGCCCAGCGCGACGGCTATGAGTTCCTCCTCGCACACATGCCCGATGACTACCGACGTATCCCCGATACCGAGGAGTTCGATCAGAAAGCCATGCGTCACATGTTCGACATCGGCTACAAGCTGGGAAGCGGAGGCTACCCTTGGCTGCACGCGCCGCCGGGACTGGAACTGCATGCTCCCGTTCCCGCCGCCGATCCCGATCCCACAGCTTCAGCCCCCTGACCGCGACGCCACCGCGCCGTCCTTCAGCAGTTTCGGTCCCTACGCCGACGTGGAGGACACGGCCATAAACACGCTGGTCAAGCAGCCCGTCGCGGCTTACGTCGAGAAGGTCCACGAAGAGGCGAGCTTCGCCGGATTGTGGATCGGGTAATGAACAGCTACTGCGACGACACCGTGGACAACACGATGATCCCGGTGATCAATGCCCACCAAATGATCGAGCCCAAGGCCAGAACCAGCCCCGAGCGTTTCTTTCGCATGATGAGGTTCACGATGCCCCAGAACACCGCAATGTACGGCAACACGATAGCGAATAGCCGGCTGATCAACTCGTGTGTGCTGGGCGGCAGGCGCCTTCGACGCAGCAGCGATCTCTCATGAACCAGCGATCGCCAGGGCGTCCGCCGCCATACCCGTCGACGCGGCCGAGAACCATGTCGTCCGGCCGATGTATGATGGGCCAATGGCTCAGGATGCATCCAGTTCCAGACAAACCCAGCAGCGCGCGGCGGCGCGGTGAATGTTCGCCATGCCGCTCGCTTTAATGTGAGGACTGCCCATGCCCCCATCCCTGCCCGGCGGTTTTGACGAGGACGGCCTGCGTTACCGGTTGCGCGATCCACTCGCGCTTCAGCAGGCTGATGCGGACCTTTGGAATGACCGGATGCTGGTGCGGATCGATCAGCGCGGCCGGTGCAACGCCTTCTTCCTCCAACCCAACGCCACGCGCTATTGCGACGGCGACTTCCGCGCCTTCTACATCCGCGACGATGACCGCGGCGCCTGTTTCTCTGTGCCGCACGAACCGATCCATGGGGAGTTCGACGCGTTCGAGTTCTCGGTCGGCCGCGCCGATGTTGCGTGGCAGATCCGTCGTGATTCGCTCGAGATCGCGCTGGAACTGGTGGTGCCGCGGCGTGACCCACTGGAGTTGTGGACCGTTACCGTCACCAACGCGGGGCGAAGCCGGCGCCGGGTGTCCCTTCTTCCCTGCATGCCG
The DNA here is from genome assembly GCA_964532795.1 of uncultured Phycisphaeraceae bacterium. Lineage (GTDB taxonomy): Bacteria > Planctomycetota > Phycisphaerae > Phycisphaerales > Phycisphaeraceae > CAZHJL01. The sequence goes on from CAZHJL010000017.1 coordinate 6,127, forward strand.
ATCGGTCGGTGCGGCTACCTCCAGGACCGGGCGTGGTACGACGAGCAACTCCAGGGCATCATCCACGATTACTTTCCCTACTACGTGGAGATTCCGGATTACTACAAGCTTCGCGCGCTGCGGAACCAGGTGTTCCTCGCTGCTGATCGCCGGCCGACGGCATGGGAGACGCTAGCGTCGCGCTTCCTCGGCCGCGGCGCATGGCACAAGCCTGACCAACTGGCCCAGAAGATACTGCGTCGGCCGGCGCCCGGCGAGGTGGGACTTGGGCCGACCGCGGCCGTACTCCAGTTTCGACGAACGCTCGCTCCGGGGCAGTCGCTGACGGTGAAGTTCGCGTTCGGTCCGGCCCGGGATCGCGCCGAGGTCCTGCGCCTGAAGCGGCGCTACCTCGGCCGGGGTGGCATTGAGCATGCCCGGGCCGAGGCCGCGCGCTTCATTGACCGCCATCAACCCGCCATCGAGATCGAAACGCCCGACCGCGCCTTTGATCACTACGTCAATCACTGGCTGCCGGCCCGGATGATCCAGATCGGCAGGACACTGCGATTCAACCTGTCGCCGCAAGGACGCAATGTCATCCAGGACGCCATGGGCGCCACGCTGGTGGACCCGGCCCAGGCCCGGCACTGGTTCGAGCGCATCTGGTCACATCAGCACACCAACGGCTTCCTGCCGCACGGCATGCCCTTTGCCGAAGGTGTGGACATCATGCCGATCACACGGATTCCCCACAAGGATACGAATGTCTGGGGACCCATCGCGCTGCGCTTCTATCTCGCGGAGACGGGCGACGTCGATCTGCTTGAGCATCCGGTTCCCTTCGCCGACGAGTCACGGGAGGCGCCGCTGGATGAGCACATCGATCGCGGCCTACGGTTCCTCTTGCGCGACCGGACCCGACGCGGGCTTTGCCGGCTGGGACAGGGCGACTGGAATGATCCGCTGAACATGGCGGGCATGCATGAGAAGGGCGAATCGATCTGGCTGACCGAAGCGCTGGCCTTCGCGCTTGAGCAGTGGGCGCAGGTCGCGACCCAAGTCGGTGACACCAAGCGAGCGCAGCGGTACCGACGAGACGCGGCCGCCGGCCGGGCGGCGGTGGCCAGGCACGCCTGGGCCGGGCAGTGGTTCGCACGCGGGACGCGCGACGATGGCAGGTGGTTCGGCACGCCGCGCGATCGTTACGGCCGCATCTACCTCAACCCGCAGAGCTGGGCGATCATCAGCGGTCTCGCCGATGATGATCAGATTGCGCAGTGCGCCCGGTCGGTCGAGAAGCATCTGATGACGCCATGCGGGCCGATGACACTCGCGCCGGCATTCCCCGCGATGGATGAGTCGATCGGCAAGATCACGCAGAAGGTGCCGGGCACGGGGGAGAACGGCAGCGTCTACTGCCATGCCGCGACATTCTGGTCGTATGCCCTCTTCCTGGCCGGGCGCGATGCCGAGGGGTTCAAGGTGCTCAGGGCGTTGCTGCCCGGCGAGCAGCTCAATCCGCCGCGCCGATGCGGTCAACTGCCGTTGTACGTGCCCAACTTCTACACCGGCGCGCCGCTGGGTCAGGACGCGGGACTGTCCAGCCATTCGCCGACGACCGGCACCGTCGCCTGGTACTACCGAACGGTGGTCGAGATGCTGTTCGGCCTGCAACCGCAGTTCGATGGATTGCGCATCCAGCCGCATCTGCCTCCCACATGGCGGCGGGCGCGGGCGGTGAGGCGGTTCCGCAATGCAGTCTATGAAGTCGAATACCGTCGTGCGGCGAAGCTCAAGGCGCCGGTGGTGCGGTGCGACGGCGCGGAAGTCGCGGATGGACTGCTGCCCTTGCCGCGACGTGGCGTCCGCCACGAGGTGGAGGTCCTCCTGCCTTCTCACTGACCGACCGCGCCCCTCAGTTCTCCGGACCGAGGGCCGCCGGTCATGCTCCTCTCATCCGGGATCGCCACCGGCCCCATCGGCCTCCGAATGGCGCAAGCGAAGCCCGCAGTCGAGCGCATCCACAAACGGCGCAGCGTTTGCGCGGCCTTGAACTGCCTGCCTAGAATCCCCGGCCGCCGGCGGCCATCCCGACCCACGCGCAGTTCGATTCGGAGCCTCATCGATGAGTCCAGAGACGATGAAATCGCCCACCACCGACCGGAACACCGGGGAATCCCCGGAGCACGAAATCCGGAATCGCTACGCTCGAGGCGCAGAAGCTGTCGAGCCCGGGCTTTGCTGCCCGACGACCGGCTACGATCCCAAGTACCTCGATCTGCTCCCGCGTGAGATCATTGAGAAGGACTATGGATGCGGCGATCCCACGGCGCATGCGCGCGAAGGCGACGTGGTGGTGGATTTGGGTTCGGGCGGCGGCAAGGTGTGCTACATCCTGGCGCAGAAGGTCGGGCCGACCGGCCGCGTGATCGGGCTGGACTTCAATGATGCGATGCTCAGCCTCGCGCGGAAGTACCAGGATGAAGTGGCCGGCAAACTCGGCTACGACATCGTGCAGTTTCACAAGGCCCGCATCCAGGACATGGCTCTGGATCTTGAGGAGGCCGGCAAATGGCTGGCCGCGCGGCCGATTGACAGCGTGGAGCAGGTGGATGCCTATCGCAGCCACTGCGAACACCTGCGCCAGTCGCGACCGCTGATCGCCGACAGCAGCGTGGACCTTATCGTATCCAACTGCGTGCTGAACCTGGTTAACCCGTCGGACAAGCCACGGCTGTTCGCCGAGATGCATCGCGTGCTGCGACCGGGCGGGCGCGTGGTGATCGCGGACATCGTGTGCGATGAGGACCCGACGCCGGAGATCCGCAACGACAAGCACCTATGGTCCGGCTGCATCGCGGGGGCGTTTCGCGAAGACCGGTTCCTCGAGATGTACGAACAGGCCGGCTTCTACGGCATCGAGATCATCAAGCGGCAGGACGAGCCGTGGCAGACGATTGACGGCATCGAATTCCGCGCGATGACGGTGCGCGCTTACAAGGGCAAGGAAGGCCCGTGCCTGGAACGCAGGCAGGCGGTGGTCTACGCCGGGCCGTGGAGCCAGGTGAAGGACGACGACGGCCACATCCTGCAGCGCGGCAGGCGCATGGCCGTCTGCGACAAGACCTACAAGTTGATGACCGATCCCAACGGCCCGTACGCCGGCCAGGTGCTGGGCATCGAGCCGCTCGAGTCGATTCCGCTCGAGGAAGCTCAGCCCTTTGACTGCAGGCGCTCGGCGCAGCGCCACCCGCGCGAGACGAAGGGATTGGTTGACGACGCAACCGTGGACCCGGACGGCGATGCCTGCTGCGATCCCGACTCGGACTGCTGCTGAAGCTTCGCTCGCGATCTTCTCGCCCGCATCGGGATAGGCGCGTCGCCCGGACGAGCGCGCATTCCCACGGCTGCGCGGCTCTGAGGTGAAATCAGCGTGCAGGTCCGCCCGCGGCGACGCGGCCGGACAGCGTGATGCCGCGCCGTTCCAGCAGCGAACCTTCCGCCACATAGAGTTGCACGAGGGCGACGCGGTAGGCGATCAGGGCCTCGACTTCGCGGTTCTGGCTTTCGAGCAGGTCGCGCTGGGCGCGGGCGACATCGAGGGCGGTGCGGGCGCCGACGCCGAAGCGCTGCTGCTCGGCGCGGAGGGTTTGCTCCTGGAGTTCGCGGGTGACCTTCGATGCGGCGATCTGCTGCCGGGCGCGCTTGATCTCGTTGATCGCCAGGCGCACATCGAGTCGTACGATCTGTTCGAGATTCGCCACCGCCGCGGCCGCCTGGGCGCGGGACGCCTCGGCGGCGCGGTGACGTCCCTCGGCCGCGCGGTTGTGCAGGTAATGGCTGAACCGGATGCCGACCGTCGCATCGTAGTTGTCGCCGTCGAGGTCCTCGTACGGCTCGCCGAACGTGTCGCCGTAACCGGTCTTTCCCAGCGCGGCGAAGAGTTCCAGCCGCGGCAGCACGCCGTTGCGCGTCACGATGGTCTCCAGCCGTTTCTGTTCCAGGCGAAGACGCGATTCGTTCAGGTCCGGACGCATGCGCAGGGCCAGTCGCGTCCGGTCGGCGACATCGGAGATCGGCGCGATGTCGGTATCCGGCGGGCTGGACGACTCGATCACCAGGTCGAACGAGTCATCGCCGACCGGGTTCATCAGCCGCAGGAGACGCAGTCGCCGGTCCTCCATGTTGCTGCGCGCCTCGATCAGCGCCTGTTCGTTGATGGCGACTTCCGCGTTCGCGGCGGCGGCTTCGGTCTCCGCCAGCACGCCGACCTTGATGCGCTGAGCGACCTCGTCGGCCTGCTTCTTCGCGAAGTCCAGCGATTTCTCGAAGATGGCGATGCGGCGCTGCGCCAAGGCGTATTCCCAGTAGGCGATCTCGGTGTCGGCAAGGAGCGCTTCGGCGAACCCGCGCAACTCGTAGCGTGAGGCGACGGTGTCGAGGCGCGCCTGCCTGACCCGCGCGAGATTGACCGCCGGCCCCATGCCGCGAAGCAGTTGCTGCGTGACGGTCAGCCCGATGCGGGCGCGCTGCAGTTCGGGCGAGCGGCTGGAGATCGTACGATCATGCGAGAGACCCACTTCCACGTCGGTGCCGGTGGGCAGTTCCTGGCGGATCCCGACCGCGGTCCCGCTGTCGGAGCCCTCGACGGGAAACTGCGTACCGGTCGATCGCGCGACTTCGGTGGCCACCTCTTCCGAGTAGGAGCCCTCCGCGAACAGTTCCGGGTCGAAGCGGCCGCGCTCGATCCTCTCGAACGCATCGGTGATGACCGGCTGAAGTTGGGCGACGGTGAGATCACGATTGCCGCGCATCGCCAGCATCACCGCTTCCTCGAGCGACACCTTCAGGACACCGTCATTGACGGCGGGGGCCTTCACCTCTTCCGCCGCCGCCGGCCGCAGGTCACGGGTGATGAGCGTGGCCGGGGCAGGATCATCGCCGTAGTGCTGCGCGAAGTCCGGCTCAAAGACCGACCAGTGGTCCACCGGCCGGCAGCCGGTCAACCCGAAGACGATCAGCAACACGACGGCGGAGAAGGCGCGGCGATACCGGATCGAAGTGGTCACTTGGCGTCTACCTTCTTGGGGCGGTCCTCGGCGTGGAAGAGCGAATACACCACGGGGATGAGCACGAGCGTGATGAGCGTCGAGGCGGCCAGTCCGCCGACGACGGCGCGGGCCAGCGGCGCCTGGGCGTCCGCGCCTTCGCCGATGCCCAGGGCCAGCGGAATCAGCCCGAGAATCGTGGTCAGAGTGGTCATGAGAATCGGGCGCAGGCGACGACGCCCGGCCTCTGCGATCGCCTCCGCGGTCTTCATGCCTTCCGAACGGAGATGGCCGGCCTGGTCGACCAGGAGGATCGCGTTGTTCACCACGATACCGCCGAGCATGATGCAGCCGATGTATGACTGGACGTTCAGCGTGGTGTTGGTCAGAAAGAGCGTGATCAGCACGCCGATGGCGGCCAGCGGCACCGAGAACATCACCACCAACGGGTCGCGCAGTGATTCGTACTGACAGGCCATCACCATGTAAACCAGCACGAGAGCGAGCACGAGACTCACAATCAACTCGTTGAACGCCTCCTGCTGTTCCTCGTAGTCGCCGGCGATATGCAGGTCGTAGCCGACCGGGCGGGCGATCACGTCGAGTTCGCGCTGCACGTCCGCGGCGACGGAGCCGGTGTCGCGTCCGGCCACGTTCGCTCGGACGGTCACCAGCCGCTGCTGGTCCTTGCGGTTGATCAGCACCGGCCCGCGCCCCGGCGAGGAGGCGACGAAGTTGCTCAGCGCCGCGTGCTCGCCGGAAGGCGTCGCCAGCGTCAGTTGCAGAATCTCATCGATCGACAGGTCCTCGGCGTCGGCCAACTGCACGAGGATGCGGTACGAGTTGCCGGCGGCGCGGTATTCACCGGCGCGGCGGCCGGCCACGGCCGTCTCCAGCGCTTCGGTCACCTGACGCACCGTCAGGCCCATATCGGCGGCCTTGTCCCGGTCCACCCGCAGCACTTCCTGCGGCACGCCGGGCTCGCGGTCGGCGTCGATGTCGGTGATGCCCGGAATGTCCTCGATCGCGTCCATCACCTGCCCGGCCAGCAGATCCAGTGTCTCCAGGTCGTAGCCGCGCACTTCCACCGCCAGACCCTCGTCGCCGCCGACAAGACGCTCGAGCAGGAACTGGCCCTGCGGGGCGCGGGTGCGAATGGTCATGCCGGCGATCTGTCCTTCCAGCTTCTTGCGCAGCATCGCGGCCACCTCGGTGTTCGACGCTTCGCGCTCCGTGGCCGGCAGCAGCGTGATGCGCATCTGGCCGCGGGCCGAACTGCCGGACCGATACGACGAGCCAACATTCGTCGTCCAGGCGACCGTCTTGTCGCGTATCGCGTCCAGCACGATCGCTTCCATCTTCTTCGTCTGCCGGTCGACGAGTCCCAGCCGCGTGCCCACCTCCATCTCGCCGGTGACACGCACCTCGCCCTCGTCGCTCGGCGGCAGGAACTCGGTGCCGATGAGGGGCACCAGCGCCAGGGACCCGGCCAGCATCACGAACGCGACGGCGATCGTGACGAAGCGGTGCCTCAGCGCGCGGCGAAGCAAGTCGCGATACCCCTCGTCAAAACGCCGGAACGCGCGATCCGCCCTGGCGCCCAGCGCACTGAGCCGGCCTTGCCGCGCCTTGGCATCCCGCTCCGGTTCGCGCAGCAGCTTCGAGGCCAGCATCGGGACGAGCGACAGCGCCACCAGCAGCGAGCAGATCAAGGAGAAGACGATGACGTACGCCAATTCCTGGAACAGCACGCCCGACACGCCGCGAATGAACACCAGCGGCAGGAAGATGACCAGTGTCGTCAGCGTGCTGGCGACGATGGCCGGCCCCACCTCCTCGGCGCCGCGCACCGCCGCTTCATGTGGTGATTCGTGGTATTCGTCGCGACGCCGGAAGATGTTCTCGAGCACGACGATCGAACTGTCAACCATCATGCCCACGCCCAGCGCCAGCCCGCCGAGCGTCATCAGGTTGAGGGTGAAGCCGCCGAAATAAACAAGGGCGAAGGTGGCGATGATCGAGATCGGAATGGACAGCATGATGACCACGGTGCTGCGGAGGTTCCGCAGGAAGAAGAGCAGCACGAACGCCGCCAGCAGGCCGCCGTACATCACCGAGTTCGACACGTTCTGGATCGACCGCTCGATGAAGTTGCCCTGATTCACCACCGGAATGACCTTGATCTGCGGGAACTCCCGGTTGACCGCCTCGATCTCTTCGAGAATGTTGCGCGACACCTCAACGGTGTTGGCGTCGGCCTGCTTGCGGATGCCGATGCGCAGGCCCTTGGTGCCGTTCACGCGAACGATGCGGTTGAGCTTCTCGTAGGTGTCATTGACCTTGGCGATCTGTCCGAGCGTGATCGGCGCCCCGTCTCGCACGGCGACAACCGTGTCGCGGACCTCATCAAGATCGGCGAACTCGGCGGGGGCGCGGAGCGTCACTTCGTAGCGCCCGCGTTCGATCGTTCCCGTCGGCAGGTCGAGGTTCGCATCGCGAATGGCCGCCATGACCTCGTTCAAGGGCAGGTTGAGCGAGACGAGTTGCTCGCGATCCAGTTCGATGCGCACCTCGCGGGTGTAGCCGCCCCACAGATCCGCCTGCGCCACCCCTGGCACCTGCGCGAAACGGTAGCGCACGCGCTTGTCGATCAGCTCCGTCAGCTCGACCGGGTCCAGATCACTCGAGATACCGACGATCACCACGGGGAAACTGGAGATGTCGAACTTGTTGACGCGCGGCCGCACGACGTCATCGGGCAGCTCGCCCACTTCGTCGTCCAGGCGCGCCTGCACGTCCTGCGCCACCACGTCCAGGTCCGTACCCCACGTGAAGGTGACGCGCACATCCGAGCGGCCCTCGGACGATACCGATGTCATCTGTTCGATCCCCGGCACGGTGGCCACGATCTCCTCGACGATCTGCGTGACCAGCCGCTCCATCACCTCCGGGCTCGCCCCTTCGTACTGCGTGCGCACGGTCAGCGTGGGCAACTCGATGTCGGGCAGAAGGTCGATGCGCAGGCGGCTGAGCGAGGTCGCACCGATCACCACCACGATGAGCGTCACCATCGTGGTCAACACCGGGCGGCGTACGCTGAACCGCGGGAGGATCATCTCAGTCGCTGTCTCTCTCTGAACCGCGGGAAGGGCGGCCGGCAGGATCGGACGCCGGCACGGTGATGGGTGATCCGTCGCTGACCAGTTGCTGCCCGAGCGTCACGACGCGTCCCTCGAGGCCTTCGCCGCTCACCTGCACCCGCGCGCCTTCGCGGATGCCGACCTCAACCGGACACCATTTCACCGAGCGGCCGGCATCGGTCACGATGAAGACGCCGGTCTGGTCGTTGCGGTTGACCAGCGCCGTGTCGGGCACGATGGTCGCATCCTCCTGCCGCTCCAGAATGGTCTTCGCGCGGACGAACATGCCGGGGCTGAGCTTCCGGTCGGGGTTGGGGACGGTGATCTCCACCCGTGCCTGGCGCGAAGCGCGTTCGAAGACCGGCGCGATGCGATTGATCTGACCGACGAACGCCTCGCCGGGCCGGGCGTCGGTCGTGAGCGTGACCTGCTGCTTCGGCCGCAGCCACGCGTAGTCCTTCTCGGTGACGTAGACAACCGCCTCGATCGGATCGAGCTCGACGATGCGCAGCAACGGCGCGTTCGCGGCCACGGTGTCGCCTTCGTCGGCGTACCGCTCGTCCACCACACGCCTCGCGTCGCCGCCGGTCCATCGCGCGGCGACCTGCGTGTAGCCGAGCCTGATCTGCGCTGACTTGAGCGCCGCCTCGGCCCGCGTCACCTGGGCGTCGGCGACATCCACCGCCGCGGCCCGGGCCTGCGCGTTGGCCTCGGCGACGTCCAGTTGCGCCTCGGACGAAACCCCTTCGCCCGCGAGCGTCTTGACTCGCGCCAGTTCGCGCTTGGCCAGATCGGACTGGCTGCGGGCGTTCGATCGCTCCGCCCGGGCCACGGCCAGTTCCGCTTCCGCCTGTGCCACCGCCTGCTCGAACTCATCATCATCCAGTTCCGCGACGACCTGCCCGCGCGTCACCGTGTCGGCCAGGTCAACCGCGATCCGTTCGATTCGCCCGGCCACCTTGGGCGCGACGACGACCGATGCCGGGGACTCGAGCGTCCCACTGAAAACGCGTGTTCGTGTGATGACGCCGCGCTCGATGGGCGCGACTTCGACCGGCGCCGGTCCCGCCTCGCCGCGGGGGCGCCCCGTCTCCCCGCCGGTCAGCGCCATGATCCGCCGCGCAACGAGCCAACCGGCGCCCAGGATGATCAGGGCCAGCACCACCCAGAGCAGGGCTTTGCCCAAAGGGTTCCTGTGCCGTGCGTGATGCTGCGGGTTCTGAGTCAACATGCAGCCTCAATAGGACTACGCCGGTCTGTACCAAACCATCCCTCGCCGGGGGTATGGTGACAAGGTGCAGAACGCCGATGGCGTCAACGCGATGCGGTGGTGGTACATCTTACGTGTCACACAATAGGGGCCCGCACCGGTTGCAGCCAGAGGACCACTCCCGATGGTCGGGGTGACGGCCGCGGGGCGCGACGGGTCTGCCCCGTTGCGCGGCCCGCTGAACGGCACGCCGCGGGTGGTGCTCGTGAGTGGACAGGAGTTGCGCAAATCGTGGCACCAAAAATCCGGGGATTCCGCCGGCGGATGAGATTTGTCTTGTTCCCGGCCGCACCGGGAGTTACCGCGATCGCGACAGGCAAAACCGGCCATCTTCTGCGCACCAGGGCGGTCTTTTCTCCCTATATGGGGGGGCGTCTGCCGCAGCGGCCCCGGCGGGGCCGGCGAACCTGCGTGCGGCGTCACGCGGCGGATCGCCCGGGCAGTCCTGACGCCCACACCAGTGAGCGCCGTGCAAGACGAGGAGAACCAAAAACGTCGAAACATGTCAATACGTGCTTCCGGGTGTTCGTGGAGATGACTGAAAATGGATGAAACCGGCTCAAAGCGAGGAGAACCGAATGAAACGGGCGAAAAAACAATGCACTTTTGCGCCATTTTTTCGGGGAGTTATTGTGATGAAGCGCACTAATCGCTGTGGATCGCTCTTCAGAGCGCGCCAGAGGGGGTGGGGCCCTGACGGAGCTAAGCCTATGCGCGCGGGCGGGCCGGATTTGGCAGATATTGCTGTGGTCGAAGGTGGGCGACAGGCGGCCGCGACAGGTTTGGCGTTTCGTGTCATGATGGTCGCCTCGCAATGTCAGGGGTCGGTTGATCGGAACGGAAAGGAGTGAACCAGTGACGTCACGTGAGCGGATGCTTCGGTGTGTTGAATTCGACAGTCCGGACCGCGTGCCGCGCGATCTGTGGACGCTGCCCATCTGCGTCAAGGAGCACGGCCGGGAAGCGATGGACGCCTTCCGTCGGCGCTGGCCCAAGGACATGGTGCACTGCCCGGTCGGCGAGGTGAATCCGCGGCGGCTGGTGAAGGGCTCGCCCACGGCTGTCGGTTACTACCGCGACGAATGGGGCTGCGAGTTCGAGAACATCCTGGAAGGGGTGCATGGCGAAGTGAAGCAGCCGCTGGTGGCCGAGTGGAGCGACCTGGAGAAGGTGCAGCCGCCGCGCGAGCGACTCGAACTCGACTACAACGCGATCGCGGATTACTGCGGCGGGACGGAGCAGTTCGTCCAGGCCGGGTGCGCCGCCCGGCCGTTCGAGCGCATGCAGTTCCTGCGCGGCTCGGAGGACCTCTACCTGGACCTGGCCGAGGAGTCGGACGAACTGCGCCAACTGATGAACATCGTGCACGGCTTCTTTGTCGAGCAGGCCGAGGCGTGGGCGAAGTCGGCGGTGGACATGCTGTTCATCATGGATGACTGGGGTTCACAGGGCGCGCTGCTGATCTCGCCGGACCAGTGGCGCAGGCTGTTCAAGCCGCTCTACGCCGAGTATGCGAAGATCGCCCACGACGCGGGCAAGAAGGTCTTCATGCATTCGGACGGGCATATCTTCGACATCTACGAAGACCTGATTGACGTGGGCATCGACGCGGTGAACAGCCAGTTGTTTTGCATGGATATCGAGACGATCGGCCAGCGCTTCGGCGGGCGGATCACGTTCTGGGGCGAGATTGACCGGCAGTCGGTGCTGCCCTCGCCGCGCGTGGAGGATGCGAAGGAGGCGGTCGAGCGTGTGGCCGCGGCCTTGCACCGGCCGGAGGGCGGCGTGATCGCGCAGTTCGAGATCGGCGCCGGCGCGCGGCTGGAGAATGCGGAAATGATCTTCAGGACCTGGGAGGCGGTGGGGCAGTGATGCGAACGTTGCGGCACAGCTTCGAGGGCGTCGCCGCGGCGCAAAAAGAAAGGCCCGGGCGTCGGCCCAGGCCGGGGGTTCTTCAGTTGTCGGGTCGATCAATACTCGGTGTAGAGATCGGCGCCCATCTCGTTCACGCTGTTGGTCAGCGCGCTGTCCAGGTCGTGGTCGACCATGGCCGTGCTCTGGCAGCCCAGGGCCAGGCTCAGCGTGAATGCCATGGCGATCGCGGACAGAATCGTAAGGGCCTTCTTCATACCAGCGTCCTCCTCTCTCGAGATTCAGGGAATCCGTTGCGTCACTCGTCCAGACCGGAGAACGGCGTCAGGAAAAGGCCTGATTCCCGGTGTGTCGGACAGGTCGAGCGGCCGACACGGCCACTCCTGCGAATCGCTTCTATTCTAAACCCGGTTCCGCACGGACTGAAGTCAATCGGTCAAACTACGGCCCATTTCGGGTCCGTCTGGCGCGGGTGTAGCGAACGTAGGAGGGCCGGGCAAGAAAATCCGCCCGGTCAGTGCGGGACCGGGCGGACTAACGGAAGACCTCAGGAGATTCGGATACTCGCCTTCCGGAATGCTTGGTGTCTAGAGCGTCAACCGGTTGTCGCCGGCGCTCATGTCAGGATAACGCAATGACCATGCGATGCTTGCATATCGCGCGGACTCTTCGTACTCGCCGGCAAGGGCATGCTCGAGCTGCTTCTGCCTCGCCTCGGCCAGCCTGCGTTGGTCCGGTTCCGGGCCTGGTTGATCTGTCTTGCGAAACCCCATCGTTCGAACTCCACACCACGTTTGCTCTTTCTGACTCCTTCTACGTTCATAGACGCCGCAGGTTCCGGCGTTATTACACGAACGGCCGATCTGAAGCGTGTTTCCTGTCACAACTGCGCAACGGCCGGTTCTGTTTGCCGCATCCGCAAATCCGCAAGAAGTGATACGAGGCCACCGGCTTCCGCGCCCCCGTCGGTCCATTGGCCGGGCGTGGGGCCAGCCGGTACGCTGTGGGCCCCGGCGACGACGCACCGACCCGATCCATCCAGAGAACAACCTGCCATGCCAGTGATTGAACCCATTCCGGCCTTGGTCTACTCCGATGTTCCCGGCGCCGACCTGTCCGATCGCATCGCGCCGCCCTACGACGTGCTTGATGCCCGGAGCAAGGCGGCGCTCGTCGCTCGCAGTGCGAACAACATTTCGGTGGTGGATCTGCCGCACCTGCCGGCCAAGACCGTCGGCCCCGACAGCGCCTACGAAGGCGCCGGCAAGCAGTTCGCCGCATGGTTGTCGGGCGGCGTGCTCAAGCCGCTGGATCACCCGGCGCTTTTCATCTACTCGCAGCAGTACGAGCACGATGGGAAAACATTCGATCGGCGCGGCCTCATCGCGAATGTGCGCGTGCAGGACTTCGGTCCCGGGCCCGATGGCGCGGGGGGCGTCTTCCCGCATGAACAGACCTTCAGCGCCGCCAAGGAAGACCGGCTCAAGCTGATGCGCGCCACGCGCGCGCAACTCTCGCCGATCTTCGGGCTGTATTCTGACCCCGGTCAACGTGTCGTCGAGAAGATGGCCCGACTGGCCGATCGCGAGCCGGATGCCATGGCCACCACCGCGTCGGACCACGTCCGACACCGCATCTGGCTCATGCACGATGAACAGACGGTCAGCGAACTTCAGCAGATGCTGCGCGATCGTGATGTCTTCATCGCCGATGGCCACCATCGCTACAACACCGCAACCAATTATCGCAACGAAGTCGGCCCCGGCAAGGGCGCGGACGCGTGTATGTTCGTTCTTGTCGCGATGCAGGATCCGGGCATGATCGTACTGCCGACACATCGGGTGCTGGGCGGCATGGACGGCTTCTCGATCGATCGCTTGATCGAACTGTCCGGCGGCAAGCTCAAAATCGAGCCGTGGACCGCGGGCGGCCTGCCGGAACTGGAAGCGGCGCTGCCCATGGCCGGCGATCATGCGATCGGGCTGTACGCGCCGGCCGAGCCCGCCGGGCGACAGCACTGGATCGCCACCACCACCGAACCCGACCCCCTCGCCGCGACGTATGGCGGGCACAGTGCCGCGTGGCGGCAACTGGATGTGGCGATCGTGCAGCACCTGGTCGTCGAAGGTATCTGCCGTCCCGGCTTCGCCCGGGGCGACACCATCGCCTGGAAGTTCCCCCACACGCTGGACGAGCTGCGTGATCTGGCCGACTCGTCCGAGTACCAACTGGGGATCGTCATGCAGCCCACGCCGCTCGACGATGTCGTCGCGGTGAGCAACGCGAACGAACTGATGCCGCAGAAAAGCACCTTCTTCTATCCGAAGCTCGCGACCGGCCTGGCCATCAACCCGCTCGATCGGCGGTGACCCGCCGGCGTCAGCCCGCGTGCCTTTCCGTTAAGATTCTGCCGTCTATGGAGTTGAGCGACACATTCTCCCTGGATGAGGCCACCGACGAGCAACTGGTCGAGCGCTATCGCGACGGCGAGGCCGGGGCGTTCGAAGTGCTCGTGGAACGTTACCGCCGCGAGTTGTTTCACTTCCTCCTTCGGTTCGTCACCAAGGGCTCCGCGGCCGACGATGTGTTCCAGGATGCCTTTATCCAGGTGCACCAGTCACTTGATACATTCGATACGACCCGGCGCTTCCGGCCGTGGCTTTTCACCATCGCGGCGAACAAGGCCCGGGACTACCTGCGTAGGAACAAGCGCACGCAGGCCAGTCTGTCGGCGCCGGTGGGTGCTTCGGGCGGCTCCGAAGGCGGGGAGACCGCTTTTGTCGACCTGATGGAAGCCGATCTGCCGCTGCCGGCCGACCAGGCGCAGCAGCAGGAGATGCGCGAGCTGGTCCGCGAGGCCGTGCAGCGGATGCCCGATCATCTGCGCGAGATACTGCTGCTGGCTTACTTTCAGCAACTGCCGTACAAGGAGATCGCGGCCATGCTGGAAATTCCGCTCGGGACGGTGAAAAGCCGCCTGCATGCGGCCGTCGGCGCGTTCGCACAGATCTGGAAAGAGACGTACGAAAATGTTTCCTGAACCCGAGTCCGACATGCGACGTAATGACGCTTGAGCCGGCCCGAATGCTGATGTCCGGCGACGCGAGGAAGCACACGTTATGGATCGGCAAGGTAGCCAATACGAACAGCCCACCGATGAGCGATCGTTCAGCCTGAGCAGGGCGGACGGCGAGGCGGTCGATGCCGCGCTGCGGGCGCGGGGCGGCGGCGATGCCGATGGGCAGGTATCCGCCGACGCGTCGCGCGTTCGGCGCGTGGAGGCGTTGCTTGGCCTGCTCGACCAGTATCCGCTGCAAGAGCCGAGCGCGGACCTGACGCGGCGGACGCTTAACCGTATTGAGCGACAGCGCAGTCATCTGCGCCTGGCCGACGCGGTCGATCGCGGCGAGCCGGCCGCCATCGCGTTCCGGTGGCGCGAACTGGTCGCGGTGGCCGCGGTGCTGATGATCGCCGTATCGCTGGGTTGGCCGCTGCTCAACTCGGCCAAGGAAGAGGCGAGGCGTGTGGCCTGCCGCGATCATCAGAAAGCGGTGCACGCGGGGCTGGCAGGATTCGCCCAGGACAACGAGGGCCGGATGCCGCGCTACACGGTGAAGCCCGGCAACTACTGGAACCGCACCGGCACGCGTTTCAATCCGCATGATGGTTCGGTGCAGTCCAACTCGGCGAATGCGTACATTCTCGTGCGGCGTGAATTGATTTCCGCGCAGGATCTGTCCTGCCCGGGCAACCCGCACTCGGCGCGCCATCTTTCCGAGAAGGCTTGGGACTTCCCGAATGTCTTCGCCAGCGGCTACAGCTACCAGAACCAGTTCACGGCCGAGCCGCAGCGACTGGATGATGTGCCGCGCAAGGCGGTGCTCGCCGATCGCAACCCGTGGGTGCGTTTCCGCGTGAACGGCCGCGAGATCGTGGTACGCGTGCTCGGCGACGGCCCGAACCAGTGGCACGGCAAGGCCGGTCAGAATGTCCTCCGCGCGGACGGCTCGGCGTCGTGGCTGGATGAGCCCATACTGGACGAAACCGGCGACCACTTCTACATGCCCGGTGACAGCCCGTCGCAGCGTCTGCAGCACAACGAGATTCCCGTAAGCGCCGGCGACAGCATGCTCGTCCAATAGGCGAGCCGTCGGCATGCGAACCACATTCCGGCTCGGATGCATGGTCCGGGCATGTTCCAGCGTTGTGCGATGACACCACGGTCGATGGAGTGATCTGCGGCCTGCCATACGGATGGATGCCATCGCCGCGGCTCAACTCTGTGAGGAGACACTATGCCACGTTTGGTGCTTTGCTGCTCTCTCTTCCTGCTCATCTCGCCGCTGGTATCTGTTGCGATGGGACGCACGTACCACGTATCGCCGGATGGCGCCGCCGACGCTTCGGGCGACAAGGGGCATCCGCTTCGAACGGTTCAGCAGGCTGCTTCGAAGATGGGACCCGGTGATGTCTGCGTCGTCCACGCAGGGAACTACCGCGAGACCGTCCGACCGGTTCGCTCCGGCGAACCGGACAAGCCAATCCGTTTCGTGGCCGCCAGGGGCGAAGCGGTGATCATCTCGGGCACGGAGGTCGTTGAGGGATGGGAGCGCCGCGCGGATGGTGTTGTCCTCGCAACGGTCGGGCACCGGGTCGACCAGGTGCTTGTGAATGGCCGGCTGCAGACGCTGGCGCGCTTCCCGAACGCGAGTGACGATCCGTGGAAGCTACAGACGATCAGACTCGAGGGCGACGCGCTGTCGGTCAACGCGGCAGCGCTGAAGCAGCCCGCCGGTGCTTGGAAGGGCGCCACGCTCTGGGCGATGGGGTCGAGAGGCTGGGTTGCCGGCACTGCCACCGTTGCGAGTTCGCGCCCAGAACGGCTGACACTCGAATCGAAGGTACCATTCTGGTCGAAGGGCAAAGCAACGGGATATGTCGAGGGCGTCGCGGCAGCTTTTGATCAACCGGGCGAGTGGGTGCAACAGGAAGACAAGCTGATGCTCCGACTACCGGACTCGGTTGACAGCGCCCCACCGACTATCGAGGTCACGCGGCGGCGATGGGCATTCGACCTCAGCGATCGATCCCACATCGAGATCTCCGGTATCGGGTTCGTGGCTGCCAGCGTGAACATGGACGGCGCGACCTACTGTCTGGTAGATGGCTGTCGTTTCCGACTAGCGAGTTTTC
The DNA here is from genome assembly GCA_964532795.1 of uncultured Phycisphaeraceae bacterium. GTDB lineage: Bacteria > Planctomycetota > Phycisphaerae > Phycisphaerales > Phycisphaeraceae > CAZHJL01. Next base: position 22,632 of record CAZHJL010000017.1, read on the forward strand.
GTCGCGACATCCGCGGGGGCTTCAATCGAGACAAGGGGATGAGTATCGAGTCCGGCGGATTGGGGGTAGTGCTTGGGGGCGCGAACAACACGATCCGCGATAGTGTTGTTGCCTATTGTGTCGGTGATGGGGTCAGTGTGTACGGCAAGGACAACCGGGTTGAGAACTGCGTAGTGCATGACTGCAATCTCTCGGCCAGCGATTGTGCCCCGATCGATGTGACGGGGCACGGTCACGTCGTGACCGGATGCACCGTCTTCAACGCGGGCCGATCGGGAATACTCCATCGCAAGCTTGCGGCCGGCCGGATCGAGCACAACCATATTCACCATGTCGGGCTGATGACCAACGATCTCGGCGGAACGTACGCATTCACGACCAAGGGCGGCGGCACGGTCATCGCGTGGAACCGGATCCACGATGTTCGCTGCCACACCGGCGTGGGGATCTACATCGACAATATCTGCGACGATCACCTGATCCACCATAATCTCGTCCATGACTGCCAAAACTCGGGAATCCGCATCAATACGCCGGCGAAGAACATACTTGTCTACCACAACACGCTGACGCGGAACGGTAACGCCATGGCCTATTGGGGACGCAACAACAGGGATCAAACTGGCGTGAAGGTGGTGAACAATATCTTCACCGAAGCGATGTCATTGGGTGAGGGTGCCACGGCCCAGCATAACTACCAGGGCGACGCACCGGGATTTGTCGATCCGAAATCGGGCGATTTCAGGCTGACGGACGGCTCGCCCGCCGTGGACAAGGGAACGGTCGTGGATGGGGTTACCGGTCAGTTCACCGGTGACGCACCCGATTTGGGCTGCTACGAGCGGGGTGCCGAACCTTGGCCGACGGGCAGCACATTGCCGCGGAAGCAATGGGACGAAACCGGTTGGTAGCAGCACAAGGCTCGTTGAACAGCGGGCTGGGTATCCGCATGGGTTGTGTGTCCACGCTCGTTGGATGGCGCAGTCTTCCACCCCGATGCAGGCAAGGAGATGTAGCGTGACGAGAGCGACTTTGACCGCCGTATGCTCACTGGCACTGGCAGTAGCTGTGGGTGCATCGTGTTCTGCTGGCGACTCGACCTTGTCAGGTGTGCCAACAGGGAATCCCGTCGCGACGCACTACGACGGACCAAGCGGCTATCCCTCCTGGACGGACCGCATCGCGTGGGGCCGCGTGATTGACATGTCGACGTATGCCAACGGCAAGACCAACTTTGAGAAGTTCGAAGCCGCACGCGACGAACTGGCGGCCAAGGGCGGTGGCGTGCTGTACTACCCGGCCGGGACGTACGACTTCTCCGACATGCCGGCCGACGGGCCGCGCGGGCGCGGGCTGATGCTCAAGCCGGGCGTCGTCATCCGCGGCGCGGCGCCTGCGGGCAAACCGAACGCGGCGAAGGACGAGGCGCTCAACCTGTCCACGAAGTTCGTCTTCGGGGGCCAGCGGAAAGCCGGCCACACCGTGCCGCGCGATTGGAACATCGTCGGACTGCAGCCGACGGCGCAGACCCCGCTCGGCGAGATCGAGAACGTCGGCGTCTGCTACGTGCACTTCGTGCGCGGGGCGATCTACTTCGGCCCGGAGTACACCTGGCGTGGGCCGTGGGGCAAGAGCGGCGGGTGGCGCAGTCGGTACGTCAAGCAGTCGTGGGCCGATCGCATCCCGGACGGCATGCATCCGGCGGATCCGTTCATGTCGGGTCCGGTGCAGACGACTTCGAACGGCGGGCGCGATCCGGACGGCTCGCTGTTCCGGATCGATCAGCGACTGAAGAGCGGCGGTGATCCGTCCAGCGGCCGCGCGGGGTCGGGGCGACTCGTGTTCTCCTGCGTCTTCGAGGATTCGTGCGTCATCAACGACTACGACACGATGGGCCGGCCGGAATCGCCCGAGGGATTCGGCGAGGACGGCTTTCACATGGTGCGCTACGCCGCTCGCATTACGGTGTACGGTTCGAAGAGCTTCATCGCCAACAACTACCTGCCGCCAAGCCGCAACAATTTCATGTACGAGCAGACGACGGTGGAGACGAGGAATCTGCCGCGTCATAGGCATGAATTCCGCGAGCGTCGCCGCACGAAGGTCTTGTGGGACTGCGGCCGCGTGGTCGGCATCGACTTGAACAAGTCGATGTGGGCACTGGTCAACACCGAAATGCTCCGGCGCGATTCGGGCGGCTACTACGCCGAAGGCTGTCAGGTCATCGATAACTACGTCTTCAACCACGGCCACAAGGGGCTGAACCTCGCAGCCAAGTGGGGCATCTTCAAGGGCAACCGCAACGAACGGATGTACCTGCGTGAAGGCGCGAAGGTCTATGACGGGCTCGAAGGTTGGGAGATGACCCTCGATGGATACGTCGAGAGTTCGCCCGGGGGGGGCGGGTTCATTTCGGACAACTACTCGCGCGCCTTCGATGTTGCGGGACGCAACTTGTGGGTCGACTCCAACGGGTGGAACAACACCGGTTCGCACCCGGGCAACGACGGCGAGGGCATCGTTTCGCAGTTGCACAACGGCACCGCCTGGCAGAGCTGGGCGGCCACGCGCAACGTTCACGAGAAGGGCAACGGGGAGGCGGGCTACATCGCGCCGTGGGGTGGCCGAACCATCGGGATGCTCACGGCGTGGAACCGCATTCCGGGATTCGTGGGAATCGTCGGGCCATCGAACGCGCTGGATGTCGCGGTCATCGCCAACGAGGCGAAGGATGTGCGCATCAGGTTCGATGGCGCGGTGACGCAGCCGCCGTCGGGTGAGAACACGCCGCCGCGCGATGTCCGGCTGATCCGTCGGCGCGATTCGGTGGAGATTCTCTGGACGGATACGTCGGTCAGCGAGATCGGTTTCCGCATCGACCGCAGGATTGACGACGGCCCGTGGGAGGCGATCGCCATGCGCCCGCCACACATCCAGGGCCATGCGCTGAACCCGCAATCGTGGCGTGATTACCTGGCCCCGCGCGGCCGGAAGCTGTCGTACCGTGTCGTGGCGATGGACGTGGCCGACAGCGACAAGGCGGCGAGCCAGGCGGCCGGGTTCATCACGATGCCCGTCGTCAGCCATCCGGAATAGCTCCCTCGCGCTCGTTCGCGTGGATCCTGTCACACTTCGTTCGGCAGCGGCGTATTCTTGCGCGGCTTGCGCGACTATATGGTTGGTGCCCGGGAGAAGGAGCCGTCGCCATGGACCGCGAGAACCGCTGGCCAGGAATTGAGGGCGATCCATCCATCGGCGCGTCTCGGCCGACGAAAGAAGGAAACGGCCGACCCGTAAAGGGCCGGCCGTCCTTGTTTCCCTACGAGGCGGGTCTGCTTGGGCTCAGATGTCATAATAGAGCACAAACTCGTAGGGATGCGGGCGAAGACGCATCGCGTCGACTTCGTTCTCCATCTTGTAGTCGATCCACGTCTCGATCACGTCCGGCGTGAACACATCACCCTTGAGCAGGAACTCGTGATCTTCCCTGAGTGCGAGCAGCGAACCTTCGAGCGAGCTCGGCGTGGTCGGGATGCCCGCGGCCTCTTCCGGATCGAGGTCGTAAATGTTGACATCGAGCGGCGACCCGGGATCGATCTTGTTCTGGATGCCGTCCAGCGCCGCCATGAGCAACGCGGAGAACGCCAGGTACGGGTTGCACGATGGATCGGGGCAGCGGAACTCGAAGCGCTTGGACTTGGGCGACTGCGAGTAGGTCGGGATGCGCACCGCGGCTGAACGGTTGCGGCTGGAGTAGGCCAGGTTCACCGGGGCCTCGTAGCCGGGCACCAGTCGCTTGTAGCTGTTGGTCGACGGGTTGGAGAAGGCGAGGATCGACGGCGCATGCTTGAGGATACCGCCGATTGCGTGCATGGCCATCTCGCTCAGGCCCGCGTAACCATCGCCGGCGAAGAGCGGCTGGCCGCCCTTCCAGAGCGATAGGTGCGTGTGCATGCCCGAACCGTTGTCCATGAAGATCGGCTTGGGCATGAAGGTGACCGACTTGTTGTACTTGGCCGCGGTGTTCTTGATGATGTACTTGTACATCACGAGCTGGTCGGCCATGAGCAGCAGCGGGCTGAAGCGCATGTCGATTTCGCACTGGCCGCCGGTGGCCACTTCGTGGTGGTGGCATTCGACGTCGATGCCCGCGTCGATCATGTTCAGCACCATCTCGGTGCGCAGGTCCATCAGCGTATCGCTGGGCGGCACCGGGAAGTAGCCTTCCTTGTAGCGCAGCTTGTAGCCGAGGTTGCCGTCCTCGTAGTCCCGGCCGGTGTTCCACGCGCCTTCGATCGAGTCGATGCTGTAGAACGCGTGGTGCTCGTTGACGTCGTACATGACGTTGTCGAACACGAAGAACTCGGCTTCCGGGCCCACGAAGCAGTTGTCGGCGACGCCGGTGCCTTCCATGTACTTGAGCGACTTCTTGGCGATGTTGCGCGGGTCGCGCGTGTAGTCGTCGCCGGTGACCGGGTCCTGGATGTTGCAGATAATCGCGAGGGTCGGCTCCTTGCGGAACATGTCCATGAAGGCCGTTTCGGGCTGGGGCTTGAGCAGCATGTCCGACTCATTGATGGCCTGCCAGCCGCGAATCGACGAGCCGTCGAAACCGAAGCCTTCCTCGAACGAATCCTCGGTGAGTTCGGCGATGGGGTAGGACGTATGCTGCCACATCCCGGGGAAGTCCATGAATCTCAGATCGAGGATCTTGGCTCCCTTTTCCTTCGCAAGTGCGATGACTTCCTTTGGCGTCACGGATCTCTCCTTTCAACGGGGGTGAAGGTTCAAAGCGTGGCTTCCAAGCGGTCGAGACCGCTGCGCTCGAACCTTGCTGCCGGGCGCCACGCCGCATCGTCTGGTTTGTCTGCCCGGCCCCGGCACACGGGGGCCTCAGGCCAGGCGCCGTCCCTGGCAGGCACGCGGCGTTGCTCGACCGACAGTCGTCCGATGACGACATACCAGACCGCGTGCGCCTGCCGCTTGCCGCAGACGCTGCCGGAATACTGGCATGTAGTCGGAGCGCAGACCCGCGCTGCCTTGCCGCGTTGCTTGCTGTCAAGGCATAGCATGACGGCTGGGTGACAGAACGCAAGAAGCGTGCCGGGGCGAACCCCGGTTCGTGGGCAAAGCGCGCAAAAAACGTTCCGATATGCGCTTGAGGAAAATTGTGACGAGCAAGCGCACAGCACGCCCTTACGGCTATTGCCCAAGTTGCGCGCAAGCAGGCGTGAGCGTCTTGATTCCTGCCTGTTTTCTGCGCAGCGGTCCGATTGCCGCTTGTGTCGAATCCGGGCGGATTCGCCCGATGTCAAGGAAGAAACAGACCCGTTGTCGGTCGGCGGGCTCGGATAAGATGTGGGGTCCGGGCTGGAGTTGGCAGGAAGGCGGTTTGCATGGCTCGAGACATCCCGGTCGGCAACGGGCAGATGCTCGTCTGCTTCGACCAGCACTACCAGATTCGCGATCTCTACTTCCCCCACGTCGGGCAGGAAGACCACTGCGGCGCCGGGCCGTGCCGGTTCGGCGTGTACGCCACGTTGCCGCACGCGGGCGAGAAGGACCACCCGCGCAAGTCCGAGGAGCGGCGGCGGCGGCGCCTCTACTGGTCCGACCAGGGCTGGGACGTGGATCTGTCCTACGAGGACGACACGCTCTCCACCCGGGTCCGCATGTCGCACGATCCGCTCGAATTGACGCTCAACTGCACGGATGTGGTCGACTTCCACCGCAACGTGCTCGTCCGCCGCATCGATGTGCACAACCGCGCCGACGTGACCCGCGACGTGCGGCTGATCCATCACAACAACTTCGAGATGTACGGCACGAAGGTCGGCGACACGGCCTACTACGACCCCAAGCTGCGCTCCCTCGTCCACTACCGCCGCACGCGGTACCTCATGACCTCTTGGCACGTCGAGGGCGAGCAGCGCATCGACGAGTACGCCACCGGCACGGCCGGCTTCCTGAACGCCGAAGGCACCTGGCGCGATGCCGAGGACGGGGTGCTGGGCAACAACGCCATCGCGCAGGGCGCGGTGGACTCGACCATCCTCGCGCGGCTGACCCTCGGACCGCATGCGAAGCAGACGGCCTACTTCATTCTCGGCGCCGGCCAGTCCAAGCAGGACCTGGCCGACATCCAGCGGTTTGTCCATCGCCAGGGGCCGCAGCATGTCATCGATCGCACCACCGCCTACTGGCGGCTTTGGCTCGGCGCGGCGCGGACGGACTTTCCCGAACCCGAGGAGGGCGGGCCGAACGAGAAGGTCGTCTCGCTGTTCAAGCGGTCGCTCCTGCTGGTGCGCACGCAGATCGACAACACCGGCGCGATCATTGCGGCCAACGATTCGGACTACCTCCAGTACTCGCGCGACACTTACAGCTACCTCTGGCCGCGCGACGGCGCGCTGGTCGCCGCGGCGCTGGATGACGCGGGTTTCCCGGATGTCGCACGCTCCTTCTACTCGCTGTGCGCGAGGATCATCGAGCCGGGCGGTTACTTCCTTCACAAGTACAACCCGGACGGCTCGCCCGCCTCGAGCTGGCATCCGTGGGTCAGTCTCGGCAAGCCGCAACTGCCGATCCAGGAGGACGAAACCGCGCTGGTCATCTGGGCGCTGTGGCGGCATTACACCGCTTACCGCGATATCGAATTCGTCCGCCCGTTGTGGCTGCGGCTGATCCAGCCGGCCGCGGACTTCCTCGTGCGATTCCGCGATCCTGAAAGCGGGCTGCCGCTGCCCAGTTACGGCCTGTGGGAGACCTTCTGGGGCGTCCATTCGTTCACCGTGGCGTCGGTCTACGCGGGGCTCAAGGCGGCGTGGCATTTCGCCACCTGCTTCGGCGATACGCATCGCGCCGATCGATACGGCAAGGCGGCCGAGCGCATGCGCGACGCCTACTGCGACCTGTTCTGGTCGGAGCAGCTCGGGCGATTCCACCGGCGGGTCGTGCCGCTCGATCACGATCGCACTGCGCGGCTGATGGCGGAGATCCTCGAAGGACGCGAACCGGAGGATGAGTTGCACCCGTCCTTCGCCGCGTTCGGCAATGGCAACGGCAACGGCCGGGAGAAGCCGGACATCGCGTACGAGTTCGACGGGACGATCGACGCGTCGATGTTCAGCCTGTTCGCGTTCGGCATGTTGAACGTGCATGACAAGCGGGTCGAGCAGACGATGGAGGCGGTGGAGAAGCGGCTGTGGGTGAAGACGCCGGTGGGGGGCATCGCGCGCTTCGAGGGTGACGACTACCATAAGACGAGCGATGACCTGAAGTCGGTGCCGGGCAATCCTTGGTTCATCTGCACGCTGTGGCTGGCCCAGTGGTACATCGCGAAGGCGAACAGCGCGCTGGAACTGCGCAACGCGCTGCCCATGCTCGAGTGGGTGGCGGCCCACGCGCTGCCAAGCGGCGTGCTGTCCGAGCAGGTGCACCCGCACACGAACGCCCCGCTGAGCGTCGCGCCGCTGACCTGGAGCCACGCAACGGTGGTCGCCGTGGCCGCGGCGTACCGCAACCGGTTGGAGCAGATGCACGCCTGCCCCCTGTGCGGCCAGCCGCAACGAACGGGCCAGCACGGCTGGCTGGGCACGACCGAGGGCTTCGTCCCCCCGGGCCCGCCGGTGCCCCCGGTCTCCACGGGGTGAACCCATGGCGGCGATGGGCTGATCGCCGTGGCATGGAACCGACCGATCGGTGGGATTCATGACGCGACGTTGCGGCAATATCTGACGGTTATGAATGTTTTGGGGGCCCTGCGAATAGGGGCTTAGCTCTGCGCGGGGGCAAATACCCACTGAACGGCTGATATCGCACATTCGCAAGACAGCGTGCGCTGTGGTTGAAGAAAAATGTGTCAAAAACGAACACATTTTGGCCTCGTTTGAGCCGGTTTCACTCGGTTTCATCCGGATTCTCCAGAAATCCATAGGATTCTGTAATCTACCGTCCATGCTGATGATGGTTTTGGAAGTTGTTGGCATGGCGTGAGACTCCAAGCGGCGTTCGGCGGAGGGCGTGGCGGGTCGAGATGCCCTCCCATAGAGGGAGAAAGCGCCGCCCTGGTGCGCGCAAGGTGGCTGGTTTTGCGGGGGTCGGGCCGCGCAAGTGCATTCGCGGCCGGGCGCAAGGGAATCTGCACGGACCGCGGAAACGCCGAATTTTCGGGGTCACGAATTGCGCACAAGACGGCGCTTGCCGGTTCTGGGCGGGACGCAGCGCGTTGGTGGGCAGCACGCGGCCATCGCACTGTCGAGGCAGCGCCGGGGGGCGACGAAGTCGCAGAGCGATCAGGGCTGGGTGGACCGGTCGGTGGATGAGCAGCTGACGAGGGGCGATCACTTCATACCCAGAACGAGAAGTACAGGTACATCGCCAGCACCAGGCCGATGACCAGGGCGGTGAGGGCCACGTCCACGGCGTTCCAGCTTGCGCGCTGGGTCCGGCGGTCTTCGTCGGTCATGCCGGCGTAGGTGACGCCGGCGACCTTGTCCGGTTCGGGCGCGGCGGTGGCGAGAGAAAGACCGACGATCACGGCCACGCACACCCCGAAGAGCACACAGGAGAAGTACAGCCAGTTGAAGTTGCCGATGGCCGCGATGGTGCTGTCGCCATCGACCCATTCGGACCCGGCGGCGATCTGCAGGGCGAGTTTGCCCATGCCCAGCACAAACCCCGCGGCCATGCCCCACAGCGCCCCGGTCGCGTTGATCCGCTTCCAGAAGAGCCCCAACAGGAAGACGGCCGTGATCGGCGGGGCGAGGTAGGACTGGACCTGTTGCAGGTAGTTGTAGAGGCCGTAGTCGGAGACCTCGCGCATCACGGGAATCCACACCAGGCCGAGCAGCACGACCACGCCGGTGACGATGCGTCCGACCAGCACCAGCCGCCGCTCGGGCGTCCCGGGGGCGATCTTCTCGTAGATGTCCACGGTGAAGAGCGACGCGGTTGAGTTGAAGAGCGAGGAGAGCGAACTCATCAGCGCGGCCAGCAGTCCCGCCACGACCAGGCCCCGCAGGCCGTCGGGCAGAAGGGCGGTCACGAGGGTGGGGAAGACCTGGTCGCCGTCGATCTGTGTCGCGTCGCCGGCCTTCATCGGCAGTGACAGCAGGCCTTCCTGGTGCAGGGCGAAGCCGATCAAGCCGGGAATGATGAAGATCAGCACGGGCGAGACTTTGAGAACACCGCCGAAGAGAGCGCCTCTCCGGGCGTTGCGCAGGTCCTTGGCCGAGAGGGTTCGCTGCACGATGTACTGATCGGTGCACCAGTACCAGATACCGACGATGGGCGAACCGATGAGGATACCCAGCCAGGGGAAGTCCGGGTCATCGATCGGCCGCCAGAGCGAGAACTGGTTCGCGTGTTCGCCGACGATGGTCTGCAACTCGCCCCATCCGCCGAGCTTGTCCAGGCCGATGGCGGTGATGCACAGCGAACCGACGAGCAGGATCAGGGCCTGGGCAGTGTCGGTGTAGAGCACGGCCCGCAGGCCGCCGAGGATGGTGTAGATGCCGGTAAGGATGACGGTGGAGATCGCGCCGACCCAGAAGGCGTTCTCGGGCGAGCCGAAGGTATCGGGCAGGAGCACCTGGAACACCTTGGCGCCGGCGTAGACGGTGACAGAGACCTTGGTCATCACGTAGGCGAGCAGCGACACGACCGACAGGAGCATGCGCACGCGTGAACTGAAGCGCTTCTCGAGGAACTCGGGCACGGTATACACGGCGGTGCGGTAGTAGAAGGGCACGAACACCCACGCGAGCAGAACCATGATCCACGCGTGTAGCTCGTAGTGGGCCATGGCCATGCCGGTGGTGGCGCCCTGCCCGGCCAGGCCGACCACGTGCTCGGAGCCGATGTTCGAGGCGAACAGCGACGCGCCGATGACGAAGAATCCCACGTTGCGTCCGGCCAGGAAGTAGTCGGCGGTGGTGTCCTGCTTGCGGCTGGACCACCAGACGATTCCGATGAGCCCGGCGAAGTAGATGGCGACGACAACCCAATCCAGTGCGCCCAGGGTGTTCACGAGGTTGACCTCCAGGATGGCGAAATGGACGGGCAAACGTTAGCCGCGCGGCGGCGGGGCTGTCAATCGCGGTCCGGTGATCAGACCATGCGGGGCCAGCGGGTGGCAGGAGTGACACAGGGGCGGCCGGGCGTGGAGGCGGGAGGACCGGAAATGGGAATCTCATTTGCATTCGGGCATCGGGAGGGCATGGTTCGGGTGTGGCCGCGGGTTGTCGGGTGCGTCGTGGGTAAGCGCGCGGCGGCATGGGGCTGAATCGCCCCAAGAAGCGAGAGGGAAGCGCGATGGATAAGTCGTGGAAGGGCATGGTGTTCGGACTGGCGGTGGCTATGGCCCTGGGCGTCTGCGGCGCGACGGCGGATGCGGCGCTGATCACCTTCGGGGTCAACAACGGTGACGTGGCGCTGGGAGAGATCGACCTCGGCGAGGCCAACGGCAATGCATCGTACACCTGGGTGAACCCGGCCGGGGCGGGGTTTGATATCAGGCTGAGCAACGACAAGGGCGCCAACGGCTGGGACGGCGAGGTCCCGCCCGGGGCGATCAAGACCAAGGGCAACGCCAGCCCGGTCGTGACCTTCGAGTTCTTCGAGACGGGCACGAGCAATCCCGTTGATGTGACCGGCTTCCGCGTGATGTTCGGTGATCTGGATGACTCGGGGAGCGGCATCCCGGCCGAGAACTTCCTTGTGACCAGCGGCGGGGTCGAGAGCCCGCTGGATGTGAGCACGTTCGAGTTCGGCAGTGACCTGGAGGCGTGGGACAAGGACGGCGACGGGATCACCGACGACATCAAGAGCAACGCGAGTTTCGGCGACCAGTTCGGAGAGCCATCGATCAATGCGGTGGTCAACACCGGCGCGCTGGCGGTATCCAAGCTGACTTTCAAGAGCAATGATTACGTGCACATCGGGAACGCAACCGAGGCGAACATGGCGATCATCCCCGAACCGGCGACGCTGATCCTGGCGCTGGCGGGCGGGCTGATCATGCTGCGTCGCCGCGAAGAGTAGATGAGAAACAGAGACCGGAGGGATCGGAAAGTAGAAGCCCAGGCGGTGGGAAGCCTGGGCTTCGCTTTTTCCTGCGTGGGAGGCGTCGTGGGGAGAAAAGAAGAAGCCCAGGCATGGTGATGCCTGTGCTTCGGATTTCTGTTGGTGTTGCCCGCGAAGGGCGCCGGGGGTGTGGCGTGCGGGTTCGACAGGCCCTGTCTTCTGCGCATGTGCGGGGGTGATTACCGCTGGTCCGGCTTCGCCGTAGCGCTCGGGCGGTTGGGGTCGGCGAGGGGCTTGTCGTATGCGGGGATGATCTGCTCGAACTCCGAGCTCGCGTACACCTCGTGAATGCCGCTTCGCCAGCTGGCGTTCGCGCCGTTGATGAACTTCGCCTTGCCTTCGCCGACGTGCGTGTTGTGGCTTACGACGTTGTTCTCGGCTGGTGCGCCCTCGATGACGATGCCGCCGCCGGACAGGTCGTTGCGGTCGATGGTCACGTTGCGGATGTAGTGCCGATCCCAGTTGCGATTGGAGACGACGTAGATCAGCCCGATATTGCCGGCCACGCCGGGGTCGTCCAAGTATAGCCTGTTGCCCTCAACCAGCAGTCCATCGATGCCGGCCGTCTTGTAGATACTCAGGTATGCGTTGCCGCGGTTGTTGATGACCTTGCTGTCCTTCACGGTGCAGTTGGCGTGTCCCTCGTGCATCATGCCTTCGCCATCGTTGATGTAGTAGGGCGTGCCGGGGACGCGGTTACGGTAGACGCGGTACTCGTTGAAGGCGACGGTCCACCGCCACCCGCTCATGAGGATGGCGCGGTTGCCGTTGGTGCTGGAGCCGGACGCCTTGTGCCGGCCGGTGTGCGTCCAGCGATCGACGTCCTTCTTGAAGAACACCTGGTTGCCGCTGCAGATTGTGCCGTCGCCGGAGAAGTGGATGGCGGTGCGTCCGGTGGAGCGGATGACGTTGCCGGTGATCACGATGCCCTTACGGAAGCCATGCGGGTGCGTCTGCGGCGTTCCCTTGGGGTCCCTGCCGCCGATGCCGCCGAGGACATAGGGGTTGACGGCGATGCCGCGCCGGTTGTCGTAGTCGAAGATGACTTCATCGAGCGTCAGCGACGGCTTGCCCTTGCCGCGATCGTGGATGACGTAACCGGGCATGGCGAAGTTGTCGGTGGCCGTCGGCAGATGGTTGGCGGCGACGAGCGCGTTCTCGTTCGCATAGAGATGGATAGCGGCCTGGCGGCGCGAGGGGAAGCGGTGCCATCGCGGCTGGCCGAGCGCGGCGTCGGGCACTTCCTCCACGGGTACGGCCGCGTGCTGCAGGCGACAGCCGACGACGAAGCGGTTGCGCCCGGCCTGGTGGTTCTCGCCTTCGCCGAAGTAGATGTGCCCGTGGTCGATATCGATGAAGGCGACGCCGCAGTTGCTGGCGGTGGCGGGAGCGGCCAGGTGGATGCCGGACCATGCACCCCCGGAAGAACCGGCATCGGGAGAACCGCTCTCGGGAACATCGCCACCGGTGCGGGCGACGTCCGGTTGGTACTTCGGGAAGACGAAGCGCGTACGGGGTACGCCTTCGTCCGGATGGTACAGGTCTCGCAGCCGGCGGTCCGCACCGCGCAGGATGATGCCGTCGCGGAGCTTGATTGTGCGGCTGAAGTGGTAGACACCAGGCGGGAAGTAGGCAACGCCGCCACCGTCGCGCGCGAGGCGCTTCTGGGCGATGACGAGCTTTCCATCGATCGTCTTCGCGGGCATCTGCGCGACGTTGACGATGTTGCCCCAGCGCAGTTCGTTCATCCATGAGCAGTCGACACGGTCGCCATAGAAACGGGAGACATAGTCGCGCATGTAGCGCTTGGGTGTGATGTGGTTGTCAAGCCAGTCGCGGCCGGCGCAGCCGAACGGGGTTACCGCGAGTAGAAGGGCGAGTGTGGCAGAGGTGATACGTGACATGCGGATGGTCCCTCGGTGCGGATGGTGCGAAGCCAAGAAGCCCAGGCATTGTAATGCCTGGGCTTCGGGGGTTGCTGGCTTTTGCAGGTTGAGGCTTTGGTTCAGAGCCTTGGCCTGATGGGGCGGGGGCTGTGCCGCCGGCAGATGGTAATCAACGGCCTTCGTAGCCGCCACCGCCGCCACTGTCGTCACGTCGTCCGCCACCGCTGTCGTCGCGTCCGCCGCCGCCTTCGCGTCGACCGCGTCCGCCGCCGCCGCGGCCTCGTCCGCCGCCACCGCGTCCGCGACCGCCGCCGCCACCGGAACCGGCGCCGGCTTTCTCGCGTTCGCCGTCGCCGTCACTGCCGCCGCCTTCGGGCAGGTTGTCGCTTTCGCCTTCCTCCTCGAGCACGGCCTTGCGGCTTAGCTTCACGCGTCCCTGCTCGTCGACGAGGATGACCTTCACCCGCACTTCGTCGCCCATTTTCACGATGTCGGTCACGTTCTTCACGTAGCCGTCGGAGAGCTGGCTGATGTGCAGCAGGCCGTCCTGGCCGGGCATGATCTCGACGAACGCGCCGAAATCCTTGATGCTCGTGACCTTGCCCGTGTAGTTCTGGCCGACCTTGACTTCGGCGCACAGCTTCTCGATCTCTTCGAGGGCCTTTTCGGCCTTGCCCGCGCCCACGGCCGAGACGAAGACGGTGCCGTCTTCCTCGATCTCGATGGTCGCGCCGGTGGATTCCTCGAGGGCGCGAATGGTCTTGCCGCCGGGGCCGATGAGCTTGCCGATCTTGTCCGGGTGGATGTTGGTGGTGAGCATGCGCGGCGCGTGGGGTGAAATCTCGCTGCGCGGGGCGCTGATGGCTTCGTTGATGGCTTCGAGAATCTTCAGCCGCGCGGCCTTCGCGTGCTCGAACGTCTTGCCGATCTGCTCCATGGTGAGGCCGCGGATCTTCAGGTCGAGCTGGATGGCGGTGATGCCTTCGGTGGTGCCGGTGACCTTGAAGTCCATGTCGCCGAAGTGGTCTTCCTCGCCCTGGATGTCGGTGAGGTAGATGTCCTGCTGGCCGGGCTCGTCGGCCTTGATCAGGCCGATGGAGATGCCGCCGACGGGCCGCTTGATGGGCACGCCGGCGTCCATGAGCGAGAGCGTGCCGCCGCAGGCCGAGGCCATGGACGACGAGCCGTTTGATTCGAGGATGTCGCTGACCAACCGCACGGTGTAGGGGAACTTTTCGACCGGCGGGAGCACGGCGGCGAGGGCCTTTTCGGCGAGTTTGCCGTGGCCGATGTCGCGCCGACTCGGGCCGGTGATGCGCTTGGCTTCGCCGACGGAGAAGGGCGGGAAATTGTAGTGCAGGTAGAACTTCTCGGAGTATTCCTCGCCGAGGCCGTCGACGATCTGTTCGTCCTTGTTCGTGCCGAGGGTGGTGGTGACGAGGGCCTGGGTCTCGCCGCGGGTGAACAGGCCCGAGCCGTGCACGCGCGGGAGGATGCCCACGGCGCAGTCGAGCGGGCGGATCTCATCCATGGCGCGGCCGTCGGTACGGCTGCCGCTGCGGATGATCTCGCGGGTGATCACGCCTTCGAGGTCATGGATCGCGGTCTTCGCCTGCTTGACGCGCTCCTGCCATGACTGGTGGACACCATAGCCGGCGTTCTCGTCCGGCTGCGGGAAGTGCTGGTCGAGGAAATTCGCGCAGGCTTCCTTCACGGCGTCCTGCCGCTGGAGCTTGGTTCCCTGCGACGTCTTGGCGGCACGCAGCGGACCGGCCAGTTCACGGTTGACCAGGTCGGCCACTTCCTCGGACGGGGCGCGAAGCTCGCACACCTTCTCCTTACCGGCCTTGGCGACCAGTTCTTCGATGAGGCTGGTGATCTGCTTGACGTATTCGAAGCCAAATTCGATGGCGCTGACCATCTGGTCCTCGGGCATCTCGAACGCCCCGACTTCGATCATGTTCAGCCCGTCCTTGTGGCCGCACAGAAGCATATCGAGATCGGAGTACTCGTTCTGCGCGGCGGTGGGCATGACGACGAACTGGTCCTCGACGCGCCCGATGCGCACGTTGCCGACCGGGCCCTGGAATGGCACGGAGCTGATGGACAGCGCGGCCGAGGCGGCGATGCCCGCCAGCACGTCCGGTTCGTTCTGGCCGTCGGCGGCCAGCACCCAGCACTGGATCTGCACTTCGTCCATGTAGTGCTCGGGGAACAGCGGCCGGATGGGCCGGTCGATGTTCCGCATGGTGAGGATTTCTTTCTGGTTGGGCGCGCCTTCGCGCTTGCGGAAGCCGCCGGGGAACTTGCCCGCGGCGTTGGTCTTCTCGCGGTAGTCGACGGTGAGCGGGAAGAAGTCGATGCCTTCGCGCGGCTCGGCGTGCACGGCCGTGCCGAGGACGACTGTCTCGCCGTACTGCACGATCACGGCGCCGTCGGCCTGCCTGGCCACGCGCCCGGTTTCGATAGAGAGTGTGCGTCCGCCGATTTCCGTCTCAACGCGGTGGATGTCTGCCATCTGAAATGTTCCTCTTACTGTCCGAATGTTTCGGGCGCGACAGGTTGGTTCGCGCGCCCCTTGTCATTTCCGCCGCGACCAGGCGGCCACGGCAACCGACCGCGAACATTCGGGCGTAGAAGACAGAGAGATTGGTGCGCGTGCTTTCGCCTGGAGAGCACGGGCACCAAGCCCGCCGCCTGGTACGCCCGGCCGCGGTGTGTATTCAGTTGTCGACCATGCAAGGCGAAAGGCCTTGATGAATCTTTACTTACGCAGCCCGAGGCGGCCGATCAGCTCGATGTAGCGCGGGCGATCGTTCTTCTGCAGGTAGCGCAGCAGACGATTGCGCTTGGCGACGAGCATGAGCAGGCCGCGGCGGCTGGAAAAGTCCTGCTTGTGGTTGCGAACGTGTTCGGTCAGATCATTGATCCGCTGCGTGAGCAGGGCGACCTGAACCTCGGGTGAGCCCGAATCACTGTCCGTGCGGCGGAAATCACCAATAATCTCCGCCTTCTTCTCTTGCGAAAGTGGCATATCGCTGTCCCAACTTGTCAGTCAGCCAGGCAAGGGAGGGCGGTCGCGGGACAGCCTGAAACCCCGTTGCCGAGCAGAAGAGGGAGTATATCAGGGGGTCGGGGAGCGGGCAAAGGGCGGGAGCGTGGTTGATTGGTCAACTGGTTCGATGGTCGGGGCGCATGCGAGTATGCGGACGAGTAAGGCATGGGCCCATCCGCGAGTTCGTAAGATATGGACAAATAGGAATTAAGGGGCCAGTAGCCCCGGCATGGGCAGCTGCACGCAGGGCGGTTCCTGAGCCTTGCGGGACGGCGTTTCGGATGGTTCTGACGCGAGAGTAGACGCAAGGGTCTGCGGCAGAATGGGGCTGATGGCTCACTTACCGAAGCGCAAAGCGATGGGTCATGCATCCACCGCCGGGGCGGACGGTGATGGGGGCGATCCGGTGGTTGACGCCTATCGGGTCGGCATTGATCGATCGCTTCTTCGAGAATACCTGAAGCTTTCGCCAGCCGAACAGTTCGAGAAGCACGAGCGCGCCACGGCGTTGTTTGACGAAATGCGCAAGGCAGGTGAACGTTTCCGAGCCAAGCGGAGCCAGGGGTGACGGCGGACTTGCCGGGTCGATTCCGGTAGACTGGCCGGCTTGTTCCGCTTACGAGGATCAGCCGCGCCGTGAGCAGTCCCGTTCGTACCGTTTGCGTCCACGCGTTCCATCCCGTGGTGCTTGGGCCGCTTGTGCTATGGGCGGCGCACGCGGCGTGGATGCACTGGCCTTGCTCTCGGGCATTCGCCGAAGCGCCGACGGTGCCGTTCGAGCAGGTGGTGTCCGAGTACGGCCTGCGTCTCAACGACTACGCGGACCGGCTGGGGATCGAGGGTGCGACGATGCTGTGTCCGGACCTCGGTGGCACGCTGTACTCCTCGCGCCATCGCGTGATCGATCTGGCGGGCCTGGCCGACCGTGAGATCGCGCAACGACGCAACCACGAACCGAAGGTCCTTCGCGACTACGTGCTGACGACGCTCAAGCCGACGTTCATCCATGTGCACGGGTCGTGGGCGCAGAGCGTCCACCTGCATCATGATCCGCGCTTCGCGGCGGCGCACGCGCCGATCACCGCGACGCCGGTCGGGACCGATGCGCAGACCGGGCGGCCCCGCTACTACAACGGGGAATGGGTGCGTCGCGACGCGGTTGACGACCCGGCGAAGCTCGAGGCACTGCAGCAGTGGATGCAAACGAACCCGCCCCTGCCGACACTGCGCGACCCCGGGGTGGTGGCGTTCCCGGGCGATTGAGGGCACGCTCATCACCGTCCGGCGGCATCGACGAACGCGGTTGACCGGCGGGCCCGGCCTGAGGCACACAGCAGGCCGACGCCGAGCAGCGCGATGGTCGCCGCGGCCGGCTCGGGCACCATCAGCACGGCCGCGAACTGCGGCTGTTCGTACGAGAGCATGTCGATCGCGGCGTCGGCATCGATGGGGGTGATCCAGCCGTCGCCGTCGAGATCGCCGTCCTGTGGGCTGGCGCCGGTCAGGCCGAGGTTGCCGACGACGGTGGCGACTTCGGCGAAGGTGACCTGGCCGTCGCCGTTCAGGTCGCCGGGCAGGTCGATCGCGGTCAGTTCGAGGGCGTTCATGTAGGCCCACTGCGTGCTGCCGGGGGCGGTGTCGACCTCGACCATGATCGTGCCGTCGAGGTCGGCGATGAGGTAGGCGAAGAGGGCGGTGGCGGTCTCGTTGTCCGCGGCGTCGAGATCGCGCGCTTCGCCGGCGGCGATGAAGCGGGTGATGTGGTCGTTGCCGTCGTTCGGGTCCTGCCGCGAGGCGAGCAGGCGCAGTTGGTAGGCGTGACCGGGCTGGAGGCCGTGGAGCGTGATCGCGGCCGGTCCGTCGCCCGTGTGCAACGCCCAGGCGTCGGCGTGGACTTCATCGGGATACAGCCCGCCGGCGATGCCTTCGGTGCTGGCGCCGGTGAAGGGCGCGGCGACTTCGAGGCTGACGCCCGTACGATCGCCGTCGCTGTCGCGCATGAAAGGAACGGCGAAGGCGGTGGTCTGGCAGGTATCGTCGTCCGCGGTGTTCCACGTCCGCGGCGGCGCGGCGGGCGTCTGCGCATCGCTGAAGTCGATGAGGATCGACTGGCCGATGGCAAGCGGTTGCTGCGGGTTGGTCTGGGCGAGCATCCAGTCGTACAGCGGGTCTTCGCCGTACGCGCGGCTCCAGGCGTTGTGCCCGCCATTGCCGTACTCGGTGTAGCGCAGGCCGTGCTCGTCGTAGAAGGTATCGCCGGATGCGGGGTCGTAGTAGGGTTCGCCCTGGTTGTAGTAGGGATTGCCAGGGTCATCGTTGAGGCGGAATTCGAGTGCGGGCTTACCGCCGTCGGCGGCGCGGACGGCATTGACGATGTTGCGCGTGTTGGTGACGTTGACGATGGGATCGGTGTTGGAATGGAAGGTCCAGACCGGCTCGCCGACGAGCTTGCCGTCGTCCTCGAACACGCGATTGCCGGCGATGGGCACAAGCGCGGCCAGTGAAGGCGCGTAGTCATAGCCCGCCTGCCACGTGCCGCCGCCGCCCATGGAAAGGCCGGTGACGTAGAGGCGGCTGCGATCGATCGCGTAGTCGGCGGCGGCCTGTTCGATCATGCGCATGGTGCGTGCGATGTGTGTTGCGTTCCACCCGGTGGTGATCTGCGGCGCGTAGACGAAGAAGCCGCGCTCATTGGCCTTGGCCACAAGGTTGTCGATGTTGTTGTTGACCTGTTTGGTGTTGTCGCTGCCGCGCTCGCTCGAGCCGTGCAGGAAGAGGACGAGCGGGTATTGCTGCGCGGGGTTGTAGTTTTGCGGGACAAGCAGGCGTCCGGGCATGTCGATCGCACCGTCGTCGAGCAGGTCGTAGTTGAGGATTTCAAAGTCATCGGGGTTCGCCGCGCTCGCCCACGGTGCGAGGCATGCGATGACGATTACGACGGTACACAGTCTCCCCAGATTGCTTCGACCCATCGACTCCTCCAGACGTGAGCGGTGAGATACGGGGCGGATTGTACTGATTCACATCGTCACGTCGTGGGCCTGAACGTTACGAACGGATGAGTGCGCGAGAGGATTAGGCAGGAGCATCCATTGGCGCAGGTCGATTTGAGCGCGCTGCTGGCGCGCACTTGCGGTGCAGCATGGTTTGAACTGTTCCAATTCGTGGGTTGGCGTCAGCCTTGTCAGTCGCCGAGCGCCCAGTCCGCAGGGATGTCCGACTTCTTGCGGCCGATGAAGGCTTCGTAAACGAGCTCGGAACCATCGGGCGCCACGCGATGCACGAACGGCTGCCGCGTGGCGACTTCCATGACGCCCTCGCCGAGCATGCGCTTGATGAGTCTGCTGAAGCCGGAGGGCTCGTCGCCGGCGAGGAAGTCGGTCTTGATGGTGAACGCGGCCCAGCCGCCGTCTTCGATGTAGTTGTAGGCGGCGGCGAAGACCTGAGGCGGGATATCGCCGAAGCCCAGCGCGGCGACGCACGTCAGGCAGTCGAGTCTGTGCTGCCCGAGCGTCTGCTGCTGCTGGTCGGAGAGGTCGGTCATGTCGCCGGCGATGTAGTCGGCGTAGAGGCCGGGCCGATCGCGATCGGCGGCGTCGCGGGCTTCGGGGTAGAGGTCGACGCCGACGAAGTGCCGGCAACCGCGCGTGCGCAGTACGTCGGCGACATAGCCGTTGCCCGCGCCGAGATCGAGCACGCGCAGTTCGGCGGGGTCGACGCCCGCGGCGTGCACGGCGGGGATGAGGTAGTCGGCGACCTTCTGGGGCGAGCGGCATTGGTGGATGTCGTAGACCCACTTCTCGTAGAGGCCGGTGATGGCGTAGACCTCGTCGTAGTCGTGCAGGCGGATCTTGCGCCAGCCGCGCTCGGTGTTGACGACGATCCATTCCTCGTCCTGGTCCAGGCCGTGTCCGGCGACGGGCAGGGCGACCTCGAGGGCGTCGATGGCTTGCTGGAGTTGGGGCGAGTAGAGATCGGTCATTGCGGTCGTCATGCGTGTGGTCTCGGTCGGGGTGCCGGCGGCCTGGAGGGGCTTGGGCAGCATGTTCGGGGAAAAATACTTTCGATACAAAGCGTATTCGGCACAGGTGTTTGTGGCAAGACATAGCGGAAAGTGCTTGACTGTTCGGAAGATAAACCACCTCATCGGATCAAGAGACAGGTTTGAAGGCAGTTGTGGGCGCCTATATGATTCGTGCTGGAAATGATTCTGGCCGCCCATCCCAGGGACGGCGCTCTATCGCGAGGCAATCGCTTGATATCTCTGCAGAACGTTTCGAAGAGTTTCGACGGCGGGGAGACGTATGCCGTCGCGGATTTCTCATTGGAGGTGGCCGAGGGCGAGACGCTCGTGCTGCTGGGCGCCTCGGGTTGCGGCAAGACGACCACGCTGAAGATGATCAACCGGTTGGTGCCGCTGACCGACGGGTGCATCCTCGTGGATGATCAGAATGTGATGCAGCAGGATCTGATGTCGCTGCGGCGGTCGATCGGCTATGTCTTTCAGAACATCGGGTTGTTTCCGCACATGTCGGTGCAGGAGAATGCGTCGATCGTGCCGCGCCTGGTCGGGTGGGGCAAGGCCAGGCGTGTGGATCGGGCGCGCGAGCTGCTCGCGCTGGTGGGCCTGGACCCGGACGAGTTCGCCCATCGCCGGCCGCGACAGCTTTCGGGCGGGCAGCAGCAGCGCGTGGGTCTGGCGCGGGCGTTGGCGTGCGACCCGAAATACCTGCTGATGGATGAGCCGTTCGGCGCGCTGGATGCCGTGACGCGCGATCAGCTCCAGGAAGAGCTGGTTCGCATCAAGGGGGCGCTGGGCAAGACGATCGTCTTCGTCACGCATGACCTGTTCGAGGCGATCCGATTAGGCGATCGCATCGCGGTGATGAACGAAGGGCGGCTGGAGCAGGTGGACTCGGTGCCGCAACTGCTGGCGCACCCGGCCACGCCGTACATCGAGGAGTTGTTCGGCCACGCCACGCGTCAGGCGTCGCTGCTGGAAGCGGGAGGTGAGGCATGAGACAGGCGTTGACTGCCCTCGTGCTGTCGCTGCTTTGGGCGCTGGGCGCGCCGTGGGCGGCGGCCGCGTCGAAGACGATCACCATCGGCTCGAAGAACTTCACCGAACAGCAGATTCTCGCCGAACTGGCGGCGCAACTGATCGAGAAGCACACGGACCTGGCAGTGGAGCGGCGCCTGGGTCTTGGCGGCACCGGGATCTGCCACGACGCGCTGCTCGAGGGTGAGCTTGATCTGTACATCGAGTACACCGGCACGGGCCTCGTCGACGTTCTGAGCCGGCCGGTGCTGACTGACCCGGACGAAGCCTATCTCGCCGTGGCGCAGGGGTACCGCGAGCAGTTCGATCTCCACTGGCTGCCGCCGATTGGTTTCAACAACACCTACGCGATCACCGTGCGCGGTGAGATGGCCGACAAACTGAAACTGAAGACGGTCAGTGATCTGGCGTCGCACGCGGACGAACTGAGCGGCGGATTCACCTCGGAGTTCGTGGAGCGCCCGGATGGCCTCCCCGGCTTGAGCAAGCACTACGGTCTGGAGCTGCAGTCGGTGGTCGATGTCGACCCCGGCTTGATGTACAAGGCGGTGGCCGAGGGACAGGTGGACGTGATCAGCGCCTTTGCGACCGACGGTCGCATCGCCGCGTACGACCTGCGTGTGCTGAAGGATGACCGATCCTTCTTCCCGCCGTACGACGCGGCGCCGGTCGTGCGCGGGCAACTGCTGCGCGACCATCCCGAAGTCCGTGATGTGCTGGCATTGTTGGCCGGGTCGATCAGCGACGACGAAATGCGGCTGATGAACTTCGTGGTCGATGAGAAGAAGCAGAAGCCGTCGGAGGTGGCGCGGCGATGGATCGAGGCGCGCGAGAGGAAGGTGCAGCTCAGCGAAGAGGTATTCGCCGACATGTCGGCCGAACCGCTGACCGTGTGGGGGTTGGCCATCGAGCGGCGCGCGGAGATCGGCGAGAAGACGCTCGAGCACCTGGGCCTCACGCTGGCCGGGGTGATGATTGCGATCGTGATCGGCGTGCCGCTGGGGGTGATGATCCACCGCGTGGCCGCGACGCGCGGCGTGATCATGGCGGGCGTCGAGATCGTGCAGACCATCCCGAGTCTCGCCATGCTGGGTTTCATGTTCGCGGTGTACGCGAGGTTGGGAACGTGGCCGGCGGTGACGGCGCTGGTGCTCTATGCCTTGCTTCCGATCGTGCTGAACACCTTCACGGGTCTGCGCGAACTGCCGCCCCAGGTGATTGAAGCGGCCCACGGCGTGGGCATGTCCAATCGCCAGCGACTTTGGATGGTCGAGTTGCCGCTGGCCGCGCCGGTGATTGTCGCGGGCATCCGCGCGGCGACGGTGTGGACCGTGGGCATCGCCACGCTGTGCACGTTCATCGGCGCCGGCGGTCTGGGAGACTTCATCGCCCGCGGGTTGGGGCGCGACGATCCGCGGCTGACGCTGCTGGGCGCGCTGCCGGCGGCCGCCATGGCCGTGGTGCTGAGCCTGGTCATCCGGGTCATCGAACGACTGTGCCGCAACACCTGACCGAGCGTGCGTGCCCGCCGGTCACGGTCGGGCCATTTCGAACGAATCGAGGAATCGCCGCGCCATCGGGTGGTCGACGGCGTCGCGCGGCGTGACGGCGGTGACCATGTAAAGCCGCCGACCGTCGATGAGATAGCGCCGCACGGCGGTGCGATGGAAGTCGCCGCGCGAGAAGTGGAGGGTGAGCTGGGCGTTGGGCTGGGGCCATCCGGGCACGTCGCCGAAGCTTTCCGGCGGCGGCGGGGTGACGTTGCCCGTCAACTCGACCATCGTGGCCGAAGCCACGTTCAGGAGCAGCGCGTTGGCGTCCTCGGCATCCGCCGGCGGTTCGGGCAGATCCGTCCAGGCGACCTGCAGCAGGATGCCGTCCACGTAAGTGTCTTCGACGCGGAGCACACCGTCATCGAGCGGCCCGGGCCCGCGGTGTTCGTGCGAACCGGGTAACTCGGGAAACGCCGCCCGATAACGACCGTCCTGGGAATGGTGGGTTCGCCAGTCGTACTCGCCGCATGCGCTGAGACAGACGGCCAAGGCCAGTGCCGCGACGGGTTTCGGCGGCCGGCGAAGCGCGCGCAAGCGGCGTCGGATCGGGATGGCGCGCGGTTGTGACATCAAGGCGTCAGTTTAGCGTAAATAGCACGTCCGCAGAGACCTTTGGGGCTCAACCCGGGCGATGGATCGGCCGATTCACCATGCGGACCGGCCGAAGCGCGTGCGCCGCGTTTGTTCGTGCGCCCCGATCGGCCGGGCCCTGTTGCGAACAGGGGGTTATCTGTGAAGCGAATCGACCCCGGCGTCCTGCCCTTCGGCGACCACCTGCCGTGCGCCTTGCTCGACAGCAAGGGCGATGTCGCACTTGCGAAGGACCAGATCATTGAAGAAATCGACCTGCTGCTGATGCGCGATCGGTTCGCGGCGGGCGTGTTCGTGCCGGATGATGCGCCTTTCCCTTCGCTGGATGAACAAAGCGAAGCGGCGCCGTCCCTGTCACAGGTGGAAGCCAGTGCGGCCGCGGTGTCCGGACCGAGCGGCGCGGGAGAAGAAGGCGGCAACGAAACATGGGTCGGTGATGAGGGAATCATGCGCATGGGTGGGGACATGGAGGGGGATGCGCCGGTTGACTTCGATCTGAACCGGGTGGCGGTCGATGCGCTGCGGGCGGACATGGTCCTGCCGCGCAGCATCTACGACGAGCGCGGCGTGATGCTGCTGGCGGCCGAACAGGCGATCACGCAGGACTTCCTCCAGCGCATCCGGCGTCGGGGCATCCAGTACGTCTACACGCGGTTGCCCGGCGACGAGCGTCCGTCGGGCGACGCGCGTCCGTCGGACGGTGATGCGGTCGTCGCGTCGCTCGCCGGACTGCACGCGGGCGGCGCTTCCGACCGGCTCGCGACGCCCGAGCTGATGGAAAAGGCACGCGAGGGACGCGAGGCGGCGGGACGCTGGGCCGGTACGCTCGAGAACATGGCCCAGGAGGTCCTGCAGGGACGGGCGCTCTCGCTCGACCAGACGCGGCGGGTGCTCCGCGAGATCGGTTCATTCGTCAGCGCCGATCCCGCGCTGGCCGCCCTGCTGATCAACGCCTCGCAGGAAGGGCATGAGTACCTTTTCGTCCACAGTGTGCACGTGGCGCTGCTGGCGATGGCCCTGGCGCGCGAGTCGGGCTTGGGGCAGGAGGACGTGGTGCGGCTGGGGCTCTCGGGACTGTTCCAGGACCTGGGCATGCTGCGCGTGCCCGGTGAGATTCGCTTCGCGCCGCGGAAGCTGGACGAGAACGAGCGCAGCATCATCGAGCGCCACCCCGGCTACACGGTGAACCTGCTGGAGAAGCACGGCGTGAGCGATCGCAAGGTGCTCAATATCTGCTACCAGTCGCATGAACGCTGTGATCGTTCGGGCTACCCGCGTCGGCATCACCGGATGTACATTCATCCTTTCGCGCGGCTGCTGGCGGTGGCCGATGTGTTCGCGGCGGCGACCTGCCCGCGCCCGTACCGGCAGCCGTTGTCCCCCTTCTCCGCCATGGCGCTGCTGCTGGACGAGGTGAAGCGCCAGCGGCTGGACGGCGAAGTGGTCAAGAGCTTCCTCGACATCGTCTCGCTGTTTCCCATCGGCAGCTACGTGAAGCTGTCATCGGGCGCGACCGCCAGGGTGATCCGGGCCAACGGGGGCAAGCACACGCGCCCCGTGGTGGTCCCATTGCGTCCGGACGGCACGGAAACGGGAAAAGAACTCGATCTGCTGCGCTTTGAGGACATCAAGGTGGTCGAAGCCCTGTCCGGCCCGCCGCACAGCAAGGCGGCGTAGCGAAGGCCGACGCATGGCCGTGTTCCACGTTACCGTCTGCCCATCACGGATCGGCCGGTGCGGGTATACTCGGCCGGATGCGTTATCGATTGATTGCTGTCGACCTGGATGGCACGCTGCTCGGGCCGGATCACACGATTCATGAAGCGGATGCCGCGGCGATCGCGGCCGCACGCGAGGCGGGGGCGATGGTGGTCCCGTGCACCGGGCGCTGCTGGGCGGAGAGCCGCCGCTATCTGCCGCAACTGACCGGACTGGAGATCGGTGTCTTCGTCACCGGGGCGGTGATCAACCTGCTTCCGAGCGGGGAGAGCCGACAGGTCAGCACGTTGGGCGCGGCGACGGCCAGGCAACTCGTTGAACACCTGGCGCACTGGCCCGAAGCGGTGCTGGTCTTCTGCGACCGGACGCGGGCGGGGGTGGACTACCTTGTGTGCGGCAGCGGCGACCTGACGGGCAACACGCAGTTCTGGTTCGACATGAACGGCCTGGAAACGCGCACCGTGCGCGAACCGACCGAAGCTGATCTCGAACACGCCCTGCGCGTGGGCATGGTCGCGCCCCACTCGCGCATGGAGGAGGCGGTGTCCGGCATTCGTCCGGAACTGGCCGAAGGGCTGCTGATCCATCACTTCGACGCGGTGCAGATGCCCGATGCCGAACCGATGAGCGTGCTGGAGGTGTTCGACCGCGGCGTGGACAAGTGGCAGGGGCTGCTGAAGGTGGCAGTTGAGCACGACATCGAACCGGAAGCGATCGCAGTGATCGGCGACCAGATCAACGACCTGGCCATGCTTCGCCAGGCCGGCTGCGGCATCGCCATGGCCAACGCGCCGGACAGCGTGAAACAGGTGGCCCGTCACGTTACCCGCGGCAACCACGAGCAGGGGGTGGCGCACGCGATCGAACGGCTGATGGGCGGGGAGTGGTGAGGGGAAGCGAAGAAGCGACAAAGCGAAGAAGCGACGAAGGGTGGAAACGGCATGTCGATGCGCTGTCTTTCTCTCCGTCGCTTCGTCGCTACGTCGCTTCTGCAATACAATTCTCCCATGCCAACCACCACCACGCCCCTCCGCGCCGGATTCACCAGGCTCGATATCACGCCCGGGCGTGATGCGCCGCTGATCGGGTTTGCTTTTCGCTACGAGAAGATGCCGCCGGGCAATGATGGGGTGCACGATCCGCTCTTTGTGCGCGTGCTGGTGATCGCGTCGGGTGACGGGCCGCCGACGGCGATTGTCAGTCTCGACCTGGCGACGCTGGAGACCGGCGTCGCGCGGCTGCTGCGGCAGGCGGCGGCGGAGAAGATCGAGACCACGCCTGATCGCGTCATCGTCTGCTGCACGCACACGCATTCCGGGCCGTTTCCCGTCGGGCCGGCGGATGAGCAGAACGCGATCGAAGAAGACGCGGTCAAGATGGCCGCGGAC
The DNA here is from genome assembly GCA_964532795.1 of uncultured Phycisphaeraceae bacterium. Taxonomy (GTDB): domain Bacteria; phylum Planctomycetota; class Phycisphaerae; order Phycisphaerales; family Phycisphaeraceae; genus CAZHJL01. The sequence continues at coordinate 48,968 of CAZHJL010000017.1, forward strand.
GACTCGATCTGGACCGAGCCCGGCCGGCGCTACTTCGATTTTTTGCGCGAGCGCGTATCGTCGGCCGCCGCCATGGCGGGGGGCAAGCTCGTGCCCGTCCGCCTCGAAGTGCAGCAGGCGCCCTTTGGCATCGGATACACGCGGCGAGTCCCCGACGGTGACGGCGGCGTGAAGCACTGTTGGAACCCCCAGGAGGCCGGCCAGGAGGCCATGCCGCTCGAGCCCGCGGCTGACACCACCTGCACCGTGGCCGTGTTGCGGCAGATCAACGGCCCGCGGCAATACGTGCTGTGGAACGTCGGCGCGCACGCACTGGCGCTGGGCAAGACGAGCAACGTGGTCAGCGCCGACTGGCCCGGCGCGGCGTGCGGCATCATCGAGCAACTGCTTCCGGGCGCGCACGCGGTGTTCCTCTTCGGCGCGTGCGGCGATGTGCATAGCTGGATCGCCACGCAGGAAGACCCGGCGCACATCGAGCCGGTCGCCACCGCGTGCGCCGGGTTCGTCGCGACGCTGGCCCACGCGACGCGCAGCGCGATGGATGATAGCGCCGCACTGGCCGTCGCGTCGCGCACGGTGCGGCTTGGCAACAACGATGCCGACCTGACCGCGTGGCGGTTGGGCCAGTTGCGGCTGATTGCGGCGCCGGTGGAACTCTTCGCCGGACTGTCGGCCATGCTCCGCAAGCGTGTCGAGGGACCGCTGCTCGTGGTGACCGAAGCGAACGGGCGCACGGGCTACTGGCCCACGCGCGAGGCGTTCGCCGAAGGCGGGTACGAAGTGGAGATCGCGCGGCGGTACGGCCTGCAGCCGGGCGATGGGGAGAAGCTCGTCGATGAGATGACGTTGCTGCTCGCATCGCTGGATTAGCCGGTCGGCGGGGCGGGCAATCGCGGCCGGGGTGACTCGTTCGTCGGGTGTTGTGTTGATGACCCGGAAAGGGGCGCGTCCATGCGGATGCATCGTCTTGTTCTTCTGCTGTTGTTGCTGGCCGTCGCAGCCGCGCTGGCGCGGTGCGGCGGGGATCCGGGCGAGGAGATGTCGCCCGAAGCGCTGGCGCTGGCGACGCAGTTGCGCACCGGCAATCCGGCCGAGCGCGAGGAAGCGGCGCTCGAGCTGGCCAAGCGCAAGGAGCCGGCGACGGCGCCGGTGCTGATCGAGGCGCTGCGCGACCGGGAACTCCGCGTGCGGACCGCCGCGGCCCGGGCATTGGGGGTGATGCGCGACGAGCGCGCGGTCAGGCGTCTGCTGGAGATGCTCAAAGACGGCAGTTTCCGTGCGCGCATGGAAGCGGCGGCGGCGCTGGGGCGCATCGGGGACGACCGCGCGGTCGAGCCGCTCGTGGCGCTGATGTTTGATGACGAAGACGTGGTGCGGCTGGCGGCGGCCGAGGCGCTGGGCCAACTGGGGGGTAAGTCGATTCCGCATCTGACGAGGATCTTTCGCGAGGGCACGAAGAAGGAACGGGCGGCGGCGATCTACGCGCTGGGACGCACGCGGTCGGAAGGCGCCGCGGCAGTGGTGCTCGAGGCGGCGAGGCACCCGGATTTCGACGTGCGGCTGGCCGCGGTGGCGGCGCTGGGCTACCTGCGGGATGATCGCGCCGTGCCGGTGCTGCTCGAGGTGGTGGACCAGCCGCTGACGGAAGCCGAGCAGGAGGCATTCGACAGGCAAATGGACCGCGAACTGACGGACGAGGAAGTCGAGGTGATCGTCGGTCGGCTTGTCGGCGAGCCGGCCGATCGCGCGCTGCCTTACGGGCATCACCTGCCGCAGATCGTGCAGAACCAGCGGCGCGAGATCGAGGCGGCGGCGCGGCAGTTGCGCCGACTGATTGAGCCGGAGGTGGACCGCGCGGCGATGGCGGCGCTGGTGCTCGACCGTCTCGGCGCGGATGTCGTGACTCAGTTGAGCGACAAGGAGATGGATCGCGAGGTGGCCGAGCAGGTGAGGATCGTGCGGCAGGCGACGACGCCGGTGGTGGTGGATGGTAAGGCGCAGCCGCTCAGCGTGGCGCAGCTTCAGCAGGTGCGGCAGATCGCCAAGGCGCAGATGAAGCGCGAGGCGCGGGCCGCTTGGGAAAGGCGGCGCGAGAAGGACAGGAACAGCGCGATCCGCCGCGCGTTCCAGCGTCCGATCCAGGAGGAGCGCGAGCGCAAAGCCGAAGAAATGCGGACCGGCGCGATCGTGTCGCTGGGACGCCTGGATTCGCAGGCCGGCGCCGAGGCGCTGATCGCCCTGATGAAGCGCGGGCGGCCCGTTGGCGATACCGCGCGTCGCGCACTGTCGCAGGTGGGGCCGGTCGCGGTGGGACCGATGCGCGTGGCGATCGACGATCCGCAGACGGACGGGCGCATCCGTTCCACGCTTATCGACATGCTTACCCAGCGTTCGCGCCAGTCGGCCGAGGCGGTGGGGGCGCTGGTGAAGCTGGTCAACAGCGCGAATGCCGAAGCGCGTCGCGCGGCGGCGCGGGCGCTGGAAGAGATCGAGGACCCGTCGCTGGTCGGGCCGCTGCTGGACGTGGTGGATTCTCAGGATCCGGTGGTGCGGGCGCTGGCGGTGCTGGTGGTCGGTCGGGCGGGCGACCTCGAGGACGACCAGGTGATCGCGGCCGTGCTGAACGGGCTTACCGATGAGTCGATCGATGTCCGCGCGGCGGCGGCGAAGCATGCCGGGCGCTTCGGTGATCAGCGCGCGGTGCCGCTGCTGGTGGAGCTGATCGAGAAGGAAGACGCGGCCGCGCGGCGGGAGGAGCCGGGCGTGAGCGGCGAGATCCTGACTGACGCACTGCGCGCCCTGCATCAGTTGGGGGCAGAGGAGGTCAAGCCGTACGCGCGTCGGATTCTGCACAAAGCAAGGGACTACCCCGACAGCGCCGTGGACCAGGCGATCCTCGCGGCCGGGCGGCTGCGGGATCGGGAGGCGGTGAAGCTGCTGACGACGGTGAAGGTCGACTGGTCATCGCGGCATCTGGTCTGCGAGGCGCTGGGGGACATTGGCGACCCGAAGGCCCTGCGCTACCTGGTCCGAATGGCCGACCGGCGCGAGCACATGGAGAAGGCGGCCATCCCCGCCATAGGCGGCATTCCCACGCGCGAGGCGGTGAACCAGCTGGTGTACTTTCTCAAGAGCGGTAACGAGGACATCAAGCGGCTGGCGGTGAAGGGCCTGTTGCGTCAGGGTGAGCGCGCCATCCCGGCGATGAAGCAGATGCTGATCAAGGACTCGCAGCCGCACCGGCGCGCCGCGGCGGCGCAGGTGCTTGCGGCGCTTGGCGATGGAGGCGTCAAGGCGCTGGCTGAAGCGGTTGATGGCGCGTCGGCGGACGTGGCCCTGTCGGCGCTGCACGGGCTGGGCGTGTACGGCAACATCGTGGGACGCACCAAGGCGGGGACGGCAACGGCCATCGCCGCGGCCACGGGGGCGTTGGCGCACGCGTCGCCGCAGGTGCGGGGCGCCGCCTGTTTCACGCTCGGGCAGCTTCAGGCGACGCAGGCGAAGCCGGCGCTGAAGACGCTGTTCGAGCAGGAGGAGGATGAGAAGGTGCGCGAGGCGGCGGGGGCGGCGCTGACCGTGCTCAGGCAACTCGAGGAAAAGCGCGGGTGAGCAGGCGACCCGTCCCGCGCACGTGAGCTCAATCCTGCGCTTCGCCGAGGCTGAATCGCTCTCCGTCGAAGCGCACCGTGCGCCTGCCGATGGTGAGCAGCGTGTCGAGCCCTTCGCCCCGGATCTGCACCGTCGGCGAATCGCCGTGTTGGAGCGTCAGGACGACAAGGAAGCCCGTGGGGACGTTGGCCGCATTCTTCGCCGCGGCTTCGTCGGCGTGCACCGCCTTGCGGAAGTCCTCCAGCAGGTCCTCCAGCACATCATCGCGTTCGACTTTGTGACCGGCGAGGTGCGCCTGTTCCAGGTACTGGGCGAGGCGGCGTTCGAGCAGGTCTTCCGGGTCGGTCCTGGGCTTCTCGCTGTGGATCCGGATGGCGCAGCGGGGGCCTTCCGGGAAGGGGAGCTTCTCGATCTTCACATCTTCGCGCGGCCAGATGAGGCGGGCATGCAGGCTGCCGTCGTACCTGCCGCGCTCCTTGTCGCGGTAGTATCCGCCCGGCTTGACGAAGAAGGTACGGGTGTGGGCGTCGAAGTCGACGTTGTCGCCGTCGGGCAGGAATCGCATTTGCCAGGTCTTGTGCACCCCGGCCGCGCCTTCGAGCTTGTCCGCGATGACGATCAGGCAAGGCACGCCGGACTTGCCGGAGTAGTCGATGGCCATCGCGCGCAGCCACGACACCTTGGGGCGCGATTGCAGGTCGAGCCACAGGTTCTCCCGTCCGTTGACCGAGTAGATGCGCCCGCGTCGGAACTGGTCGAGTCGAATGCTGACGGTATGGCTGTTGTCTTCGTGGCTCTGATGGTGCACGAGCCTGGCCGGCGCGGCGCGGAACAGGTTGTGCAGCATGAGGGTGTTGCCGTTGCGTCGGTCGGTCCAGTGGCCGGCTTCCTGTGCGCGGCTGGTCCATTGCCATTCGAGGCCGCGCAACTCGAAGTTGCCGGACTGGTAGATCGCGCTCGCCGGTCCGCCGCCGCCGCTGAGTTGGACGAAGCACCGCTCGGGATCGTCCCAGTCGCTCGCGAACGTGTAGACACCATGCCGCTCGTGCCGCGCGGCCGTCGGCAGCATCGATTCGGGCGCGGTGACCGGCAACGCCTCCGGCAGCGAGGCCAGCAGCGGGATGGCCTGGTGCGCGAGGCTGATCCGCCAGCCGCGCTGCTTCGCGTAATGGCCGGCCAGCGGCAGGTGCTCGCGCGGCATGAGGGGCAGGGCCTGCAGCACGTTGAAGTCGTACAGACTGCCGCCCAGCGCGTAACCTTCATGACCGGCGGTGCCGGCGACGAGCGTCATCAGGTTTTCGAGGCCGGTGCCGTCGGCGAGGTCAACGCCGGTTGCGCGTCGGTGGGCGATCACGAACGGTACCACCGCGCCCAAGGCCTGATCGTACGAGCCGTGCCCGGCCGCGCGGCCCCAACCGGTCGGATCGAGGTAGCGTTCGGCGTACCGTCGCACGTTGCGCGAGGCGATGGCCAGGCTCTCCTCCACGCCGGGGAAGGTCTTGCCGGCCCGCTCGTAGCGCTCCATCGCCATCCGGTAGTCGGCCTGGTCGCGCCGGTGGCGATGGGTGGTGTACTCTCGCAGCCGCGGCGCCTTGGTGGCGTAGCCGCCGCCGGGGTCCATCTCGATCATCAGCGGGTAGTAGCCGGGGGCGAGGCGCACGAGGTCGCCGTCAGTCACTTCGCGCCCGTTGATCCACATCCGCGCCCCGGGCCCGTGCGACGCCCAGTTGGGCAGCGCCTGCACGACGCGTTCGCGCTCGTTGTCGAGCACGGTGTAGAGGTAAATGATCCGGCGATGGTCCCGCCCCGGACGCTTGATCTTCTGATCGGGAACGTAGCCGCCGAAGCCGCCGCCGTAATGCCAGTAGATTGCGTCGGCGCGCGGGTAGACCTGCACGGCCTTGGGATTGACCGGGTCCGGCTCGCGCCCGCTGCCGGTGGGGTAGAAGTGCCGGAATGCCACGGTGACGCCCTGGCTCTTGACGCAGTCGCCCGGCCGCGGACGGGCGCGATCGCGCCCGCCGAGCGCGGCGAGCATGTCACGATCACCCTCGACGTAGAACGGCCCGTTGATCAGCCAACGTCCGGCCATGTTGTTGTCGGTGAAGGGGACGACCGGCACGCCGACGGGCGGCTCATAGTCGCCGGCCGGCGCGATGGGTTCGGCGTCGGCCGGTGCGATCGGTTCGCGGATCGGCACGGGATCGCCGTGTATGGCTAGGGCGGCCAGTCCCGCGACGGCGCGGAGGTGGGCGTTCCAGTTCTCGACCGCGGCGCTGCGCGCCTTGAGCGGCATGGGATTGGCAAAGTGCTGCAGGTCGCCGAGGCGCAGCGGATCGCGGGCAAGCTGCAGTTGCGTGATGGCGCGGGCGTTGCGTTCGAGGTACAGCCGCACGGTGGCACGGAAGGGCTCGTCCCACGTGTCGTACCACATGTCGTAGGCAAGGGCGACGCCGTCGATGAACATCGGCGGGCCGTAGTAGTTGCCGTAGGCGTGCGGCGTGTACATCGCCTTGAGCACCAGTTCCTTCGCCCACTCCTTCTGCGAATCGTCGCCGGTCAGTTGGTAGAGCAGCCCGTACCCCGCGGCCCACATCGCCTGGCTGTAGGCCGGCGCGGCGGGCGGGTGGTAGCGGAAGCCGTTGGCGTCCCGCTCGAGCAGGGCGTGCATGTTCGCGAGGATCTGCTTGCCCGCGGACGTGGCCGCGGCGGCGCGCAGGCGGGGCAGGTCGGCCTTGGTGAAGAACAGACGCGGGTGTTCGCCGGGCTTCGGCGGCTGATGGTGCGCGGCTTGCGATGGCATCGGCCAGAGGGTGGCGGCCGCGGCGCCCTGCACGGCGCCGGCCTTGATCACGGGCATGCGAAGTTCGAACAGGGCGTCTTCGTGTTGCGCTTCAGGCAATTCCAGGACGGGCGTGAGCCGTTCCATCAGCGGCTTGCGCCACTCGGGGCCGTGGGTGATCTGCTCTTCATCGCGTCGCGGTAGCGGCGCGTCGGCCAGCGCCGCGGCGAGGCCGGTGGTGTGGTGATCGCCCTTGTGGGTGCCGGACCATACGCCGTCAGTGTGGGATAGCTCAATGGTGTAGTTGGCCGCCCCGCCGTGGAAGCCGCCCTCGAGCAGGTAGGTGCGTTCGTCGTAGCGAAGCTGTGGGCGGATCGTGAGCGTAACGACGAGGCGAAGCCGTTGGTCAGTTTGCTCGAGCACCTTCGCCGTGCCGCGATGCTCCGCGCCGGGCAGTGCGGGGGTGTAGGCCCAGGCCTGCGGCTGCCACGCGCCGCCGCGCCGGGTGATGTCGATCGTGAGCGGGAAGACATCCGGTCGATCGCGGTGCCGTCGCTTGCGCGGGTCGCGCAGGACAAAGGCATCCTCAAGCTCGATTGACAGCCGCCCGTCCGGTGTCGTGGCCGGGGCCTGCGGGGCGAGGGTTAGCGCCGCCACCAACGCCACGACAAGAAGAGCAGTTCTCCGAGCCTTGCGCGGCAAGTGGGTCGTTGGCGGCATCACTCAGTGCCCCTCCCCGAACAGAATGACATATGGACGAAAGGTCACGAGCTGGTCGCCGACGCGCAGCATGGCTTCCTGTTTGTCGTCCAGCGCGTCCACGCGCGGCGGCTTGCCCGCCTGGACGGTCATGACCACGACGCACGTGTTTCGCGCCCGGGGCCAGCGGTCGGGTGCGCCCATCTTGGCCGTGGTTGTCGCCGTGAAGATCTTCTCCTGCAGCAGCCGCGCGGTGCGCTTGCGTTGCCGCTCGCGGCGGAGGCGCGCTTCGCGCTCGGATCGGGATTCGAGCTTCATGCCGTCGAGCACGGGGTCGCCTGCGCCGGGCGGATCGCCGGGCATGCCCTGGCCGTTGAGGTTGGCGTCGAGCATGGGTTTGGGTCCGGCGGTGGGTTTGTCCATCCACGCGACGAGGCGACCGCTCGTGCCGTCCTTGGGCGGGCGATACGCGAGGGCGGCGGTCTCGGGATGAAGGACATGTCCGCGCAGCGTGGCCTTCGAGCCGCGCGGCTTGAGGGTGAAGGTCGCGCCGTCGATGACCACCTCGTCGCTCGTCAGGTCGCCGACGTTGATCTCCCACGCGGCGTGGCGCGGCTCCGTGCCGTACAGCGTGTCGATCGTCACCATCAGGGCCGGCGCGCCGCACCGGCCGCTGTAGTCCACGCCGATGGTGCGCCAGCCTTTCGCGACATCGTTCATCGCCTCGCTGCGCGTGCGCGAGGCTTCGTTGCGCAGATCCGTCTCGATGAAGTCGCCGTAGGTGATGGAGACGGAGCCGCTGCCGGAAGGACGGCCATCCGCGGCCGGCACGGCATGAAGGTCGTGCACGCGGCCGCCGGCGGCGTTGACGGCCGGGCCGGAGTCGTTGACGCTGGCTTTGTGGATCTGGAGGACGTTCATATCCGCGCGGCGCGGCCAGGCGAAAGGCTGCTGCGATGGTGACGGCGGGGCGAGCCAGGTGCGGCCGAGGCCGCGCACGACGACGTGTCCCGCGGCCTGCGCGGTGGGGCGCGGGCGGGTGGCGCCGGTGAAGATGGTGACGAAGTCATCGTCATCCCAACCGCTGCGGAAGACGCAGCCGCGCGTGGCGCGATCCGCGAAGACCAGGGGTGGGTGGTCGGTCGCTTCGGCGTCCACGTCTTCATGGGAGCGCGTGAGCAGGCGAAGGAAGCATGCGATCGTGTCACCGCTCGCACTGGCGGGTCGGAGCAGCGGCCGGTGCGAGGGCGATGCGAGGTGGGCGGCCAGTGGATACCAGGCGCTTGCCGGCGAACCGCCGCCCGGGGCGAGGCCATCGGTCATGCAGACGGCGAGCGCGATGCCGGGCACGCCGGTGCGGGGCGTGATGTCGACGCCGCGCACGCGCTTGAGCGCGGCGGCGGCGGGGAGGACGAAGCTCATGGCGTGGTCAAAGCCGCGCTGGCCGGTGGGCCAGCCGTGCGTGCCGATGCCGCTTTCGAGAAAGCGGCGAAGCCACTGGACGAGCCGGCGCTCATGCAGAGACGGTTGATCGTCAAGCGTGATCAGCGCGAGCAGGGCCGCGCTGCGCTGTGCGGCGACGTAGTAGTCGTAGGGTCCTTCGGCGGCGTGGTTGAGGCTTGGAAGGGCGGTGGCGGCGGTGAGCGCCTTGATGCGCAGATCCATGGCGCGGACCCGAAGCACATCGGCATGAACAGCACCGCGGGCCTGGTCCCAGGCGACGGTCTCGAGCAGGAGTTCCGTGGCGTGGACGATGCGCGGCGATGGACCGGCGTCCACCGCCGCAAGGTGGTTGAGGACCTCGCGCTTGCTCGTGTCGCCCGGCGTGAGTCGGTGGACCATCACCAGCGCCGCGGCAAGGGCCTCGACGCTGGGACGCGGATTCGTCTTCCTCCCGGCGATGGCGATCAGTTGCTTAAGGGCATCGGCCCGGTGTTCATGGCGGCCATGGTCGAGCCATGCCTTGGTGTTGGCAAAGCCGAAGAGCAGGCGCGGTCCATCCGGTGGTTTGTGATCCGGCGGTGGGCGGGTCATCAGTGGATCGGTGTACTGGCCGGCGACCTCGCCGCGCACGTCGCGCTGGATCAGGGCGCGTGTGAAGTCGGGCGCTGCGATACGGGATTGGGCCCGCAGATACGTCAGTGCGGTCTCGTCGGAGATGGGTTCGACCGTGCCGTGATGCTCGCCGCGCACGTAACGGCCATCGCGCGCCAGTGTAAGGTCGTAGCGCGCCGTGCCGCCCGGCGCGGCCGGCATCTGCGCGTCGAGCGTGAAAGCCAACTGCAGTTCGATGGCGTCATTGGTGACCGTGGCGCGGCGTACGCGTCCCGCATGCACGATGGCCGGCGTGACAGGGCTGTACGCCCAAGCGACGTCGGACCACTCTCCGCCGTGGCGTTCGATGTCAACATGCAGCGCTTGCTGTCTGTCACCGGTCTTGATGCCGCGGTAGGGCAGCGCGGCGTCGAGTTGCAGGCGCAGCACACCGTCGTCCGGCAGCGACGCGAAGGCGGCGCTCGCGGTGAAGCACGTCAGCGCGACGGCCAGCGCGGTGACGTGGCGATTGGATTGTGCTGGCGGGCGGCCGGTTGGCAACATAGCGGTCTGCTCCCAGAAGGCCCGACCATAACGTGCCGGCGTCACGGGCGATTGCCGCGGCGCATTCGGTGGACCGGGGCTCCCGATGGTATGGTGTCGTACAAGCCGAACGCATGTTTGAGAATGGAGGCCCGACTTGCTGCAGCGCGTACTCGAACCGGAAGCGATGGACACGCCCGAAGAGGCGGCCGACTACGACGCGATGGACCACTCCGGCCCGAACGAAGCGTTCGTCGCGCGGCTGATCGAGCTGCGCGCGGCTGGCCGCATGCTGGATATCGGCACCGGCCCTGGGCATATCCCGTTGATGGTGATCGATCGCATCGCGGATGCATGGGTGTTGGGGATCGACCTGGCGGGGCACATGCTGGCCATCGCCGAGCGGCACCGGAAGAGGCATCCGCGCCGCGAGCGGGTGGCGTTCGAGAAGGTCGATGCGAAGGCGCTGCCGTACGACGACCATACCTTTGACTGCGTCTTCAGCAACACCATCCTGCACCACATCCCGGACCCGACGCCGCTGCTGCGGGAGGCGTGTCGCGTGCTGAAGCCGGGCGGGGCGCTGCTGGTTCGCGATCTGTTCCGGCCGGACGACATCGATGCGGTGAATCGGCTTGTCGCCACGCACGCCGGGGACGCCAACGCTCACCAGCAGAAACTGTTCCGCGACAGTCTGATCGCGGCGTTGACGCCGGATGAGCTGCGCGGCATGGCGCGCGAGGCGGGGCTGGCGGACGTGGAGCTGGTGATTGATACGGATCGGCACATGTCGCTGCAGCGTGCGGCCGCGCCGGCGGGATGATGGTGTCTTGCGGCGCCGCCGATCAGCGCAAAAGAAAAACGCGAAGAAGCCAGCGTGGCGCGTCCAGCCTCGTTCGCGTTTGATGTATCGAGCCTTGAAATCTTCTCTATTGTTCCGAACGATCAGCGATCCGTCAAGCGTTTCGTGCCTTTTGCACACAGAAAACTGTGCGGGGTTACGAGGCGCATTCGCGCGTCAGAAGGGGATGTCCAGCACGCGCGCGATGTTGACGCCCATGATGGCACGCTGTCCGTCTTCGTCGACTTCGCCTTCCATCAAGGCGTTGTACATCGCGACCTCGACGTGCATCATGGCGAAGGGCGTGTCGCTGCCGAAGCACACGCGATCGGCGCCCACGGCCTTGATCGCCTTGAGAATTGAGACGGCGCGTACGCCGGAGCCGATGAAGGTGATGTTGGGGCATTCGAGGGCCATCTCGATGGCGGCGTCGGAGAGGTCGTGGAAAGCCGCGCCGCCGATGTGTATCAGCAGAATCGGTGTTTCGGGGAAGAGCCGGGCGATCTTGACGACGCGGAACGGGTGGGTCGTTTCCGGGGCGTCGCCGCCGCAATGGAAGGCGAGGATACGGCCGCGCTCGACCACGCCTTCCATGGTTTCAATGGCCGCGGGACTGTCGATGTAGAAGCTGTTCTGGGCGCCGTTGAACTTGACGCCGGGAAACCCGAACTCGTCGAGGCACTGGCTGACGGCGCGTTTGGCCGCGTCGAGCCCGAGGGCCACATCCGCCCAGCCGAAGCCGACGATGCGGTCGGGATGGGCCCGCGCGGCGTCGTAGACGTAGCGATTGGCGGCGTCGACATGACGCAGATACGGCGGTTGCAGCCAGGTGAGTGCTTTGGCCACGCCGGCGCGGTCCATGCGGCGGAGCAGTTCGTCGGTGGTGATGCTCACGCCTCGCTCGGGCGTGGGCGAGATATGGCAGTCTGCGTCGAAGATGGGGCTGTTGGTTGGCATGGAGAGATTGTAAGGGGAAGGCACGTAGGCTCGAAGGCACCAGGCGGAGCGAGTGGCGACCTTGGGTGCGACTGAGCGTCCATCGAGCGGGTGCGTTTGACGGTCGCTCTGCGTCTGGTCTGCTCCGTGCCTTCGTGCCTCTGTGCCTTCGTGCCTTCTTCACTACAATTCCCCCATGAGCGACAAACCCATCGTCACCCGTTTCGCCCCTTCGCCGACCGGCGCCCTGCATGTGGGCGGGGCGCGGACGGCCTTGTTTTCGTGGGCCTTCGCGCGCAAGCACCAGGGGCGGTTCATCATTCGCATCGAGGACACCGACCAGAAGCGATCGTCCCCCGAGGCCACGCGCGGCATCCTGCGTGATCTGCACTGGCTCGGGCTGAACTGGGACGAGGGCCCGAACACCGAAGCGGATGATCCCTACGCCGCGGATGGGCAGATGGGTGAGCACGGGCCGTACTTCCAGAGCCAGCGGCTGGACATCTACAACGAGCAGGTCGAGAAGCTGCTCGCGGGCGGCCAGGCGTACGTGCCGGATGGCGAGCCGGACATCGTGCGGTTCCGGATGGATCGTGATATCGCGTTCGAGGATGCGGTGTTCGGCAAGGTCGAGGTGAAGGAAGCGGACCTGGAGGACTTCGTCATCCGCAAGAGCGACGGCTTTCCGACCTTCCACCTGGCGGTGGTGGTCGATGATGCGCTGATGCAAGTGACGCACGTCGTGCGCGGCCAGGAGCACATGAGCAACACACCCAAGCACGCCGCGCTGTACGACGCGCTGGGCTACGACCGGCCGGTGTGGGTGCACCTGCCGTCGATCATGAACCCCGACGGCTCGAAGATGAGTAAGCGCGACAAGGCGAAGGCGGCGCGGCAGGCGGCGGAAGACCACATCGCCGCGAAGGGACTCTCGCAGACCCAATTGGTAGACGAGTTGTTCTCGTACCAACAGGAGATTCGCCACCTTGTCGGGCCTCCGGCGCGGAAGATGGGTCGAAACGAATTCACGGCGTTCATGGCCAAGGACAACTGGGACGGTGAGATTGCCGAACTGATCGCATCCATGCTGAAGTTGCATCTGCCTGAGATCAACGTCGCCGATTTCCGAGGCAGTGGGTACTTGCCAGAGGTACTACTCAACTACCTCGCCCTACTCGGTTGGTCGCCCGGCGATGACATCGAGCGATTCGATCTCGGTTTCCTGGTCGAGGGGTTCTCGTTCGAGCGCGTCGGCAAGAGCAACTCGAAGTTCGACCGAGAGAAGCTGTTCCGCTTCAACGGGGACACGATCAAGGCCATGACGCCCGCTGAGTTCGAGGACCGCCTCGGCAAGTACTTCGCGGACGGCTTCTTCCTCGGCAAGACCGCGTACAGGAAGCAGTTCAGCGACCCGGCTTGGAGAAGATCGTTCGCAGCAGCGTATCACGAACGATCGCGGACGCTCCGGGAGCCGTTTGAGCTTGGGCGGTTCTTCGTCGTAGGCGATGACGATCCGTCCCTCACGCCCGATTTCGGCAACAAGGGCATCCGCAAGGCGGTGCTCAAGGGCGAGCCCAACGGCATCGCCGTCCTCGAGCGATTTCTGCCCGAACTCGAGGCGTTTCCGGAGGAAGGCTTCGGTGCGGCCGTGCATGATCGCATGAAGGCTTTCTGCGAGGAGGAAGGCATCGGCAACATGGGCAAGCTCGCGCAGCCTTTGCGCGTGGCCGTCTCGGGCGGGACGGTCACGCCGCCGATTGATGTGACGCTGGACCTGCTGGGCAAGGCGTCGACGGTCGCGCGGGTGAAGCGTTTCCTCTCGATTGCCCCCCGGGAACAGCAGGCGACATGAGCTACTGGCTGGTGAAATCCGAGCCGGACGAATGGTCATGGCAAGCGCACTGGGCCAAGCGCGGCCGCGTGGAGGCGTGGTCGGGCGTGCGCAACCATCAGGCGAACAACCATCTGAAGACGATGGCCAAGGGCGACCTTGCGTTCTTCTATCATTCCGGCAAGCCGCGCGAGATCGTCGGAATTTTGGAGGTGGTGCGCGAGTGGTATCCCGATCCAACGGATGACAGCAACAAGTGGGGCATGGTGGACATGAAAGCCGTGGAGGCGCTGCCGCGCGCGGTGACGCTGGCGGAGATCAAGGATGAACCGAAGCTGAAGGACATGACGCTCGTGCGCCACTCGCGTCTGTCGGTGATGCCGGTGACTGCGGCGCAGTGGAAGTTGATCTGCAGGATTGGTGGATGTCAGGGCTAGTGCCACGTCACGAGCGATGATTCGGGTTTTGCGCCTTCGCTGGTCGATG
>CAZHJL010000018.1:0-62573 GCA_964532795.1 uncultured Phycisphaeraceae bacterium
CAGCATGACAACCCCAACCGACCAGCGGAAGACGCGGTTCATGGAACGCTTACGGGGGTGCCACACTTTGGCCGTCTTCGGCAAAGTGTGTAGCGGTGAGACGTGTCGGCGGATGGGGATGTGTCATCAAAGCGCACCGGGCGTCGGTTGAGTGGATGGGGATCAACTCTTCCTCGTCACACTTTGCCCTCCCTTCGGTCGGGTCAAAATGTGGCACCCGGCCCCGGAACGTGACACGCGGAATCAGTCAACCATGTTCGGCCATCCCGTTTGTGGACATCCGCGTCGGCATTTAGAATTGCTGTTTTGATCTCCCGTGCGGGTATCTTCCATGAGCCAGGTGACACAGTTCGATACCGATCGCATGTTCGCCCCCGCGGCGGTGGTGGAGGCGTTTCTTCGGCAGGCTCTCAACGAGCGGTCCTTGCCGGGGAATCTGCGTGAGGCGGCGCTGTACTCGCTGCTGGGGCCGGGCAAGCGACTGCGGCCGATTCTCATCGTCCGCTGCTGCGAGGCGGTGGGGGGCAGTCTCGAGCAGGCCGTTCCCGCGGCCGGGGCGATCGAGATGATTCATTGCTTCAGCCTCATTCACGATGACCTGCCGGCGATGGATGATGATGACCTTCGCCGCGGGCGGCCGACGCTGCACAAGCACACCAACGAAGCCATGGCCATCCTCGCCGGCGACCTGCTCAACACGCTGGCCTTCGAGACGCTGGTCACACACTATGGCGAGCAACCGGACGTGGCCGCGGCGCTGGAGCGCGAGTTGGCGATCGGCACGGACGACATGATCGCCGGGCAGGTGTATGACACCTTGCCGGACTTCGATGACGGTCTGGATGATCTGGAGAAGCTGCGGACGATCCACCGGCACAAGACCGGGGCATTGCTGCGGGCGGCCTGCCGGATGGGGGCGATCTGCGGCGGGGCCCGGCCGCGCGGGGATGATGCGCAACTGCAGGCCCTGACGAGCTATGGCGAGGCGATCGGGCTGATGTTCCAGGTGATCGACGACCTGCTGGACGTGACGGCCACGACCGAACAGCTCGGCAAGCGGACGGGTAAGGACGAGGACAAGGGCAAGCTGACCTATCCCGGCCTGCTGGGGGTGGAGGCTTCCCGATCGCACGTGAAGGACCTGCACGATCAGGCGCTTGAGGCCCTGGCGCCGCTGGGGGCGAAGGCCGAGGATCTGCGGGCGCTGTGCCGGTTCATGGCGGTGCGGACGAAATAGGCGGGACGGCGGCATGACGCCCGGTAATCGGGCGCTGGTTGGCTCCGGGCGTCGGGAAGCTACAATGAGTTTGCGAGACTGGGGTTAGTGGAGCATTGGGACCGGGCCGTGGAGGCCGGATCGCTTCAGAAGACGCAGGGACAGCCCGGCCCGTTGGAACAGTATGGCCCGGTTCGACGCCGAACCGTTTAGGGAACGACGAATGAGCGATCGTGACGAAAGCCGGCCCGCCGGCGCGGAAGCCGGAGCATACCCGTTGCTTCAGAAGCTGGCCGGCCCCGCGGACCTGAAGAAGCTGTCCGTGGACGAGTTGCCGGACCTGGCCGCGGAGATGCGTCAGGCGATCTGCGACCAGGTTTCGCGCAGCGGCGGGCATCTGGCGCCGAACCTGGGCGTGGTGGAACTGACGATCGCCCTGCATTACGTCTTTGATTTCGCATACGACCGGCTGCTGTTCGACGTGGGGCACCAGTGCTACCCGCACAAGCTGCTGACCGGGCGGCTGGCGAAGCTGCCGCAACTGCGCAAGCGTGGCGGGATGGCCGGCTTCCCCGAGCCGCGCGAGTCGGATTTCGACCTGTTCTCCGTCGGGCATGCGGGCACGGCGATCAGCACGGCCGTGGGCATGGCGCGGGGCGATGCGGTGATGGGGGCGGCCGACCGCCGTTGCGTCTCGATCGTCGGCGACGCTTCGATCGCCAATGGCCTGGCGATGGAGGGGCTGAACAACGCGGGGACGCTCAAGCGGCAGTTCCTGGTGGTGCTCAATGACAACGGCATGTCGATCGCCGCGCCGCAGGGGGCGCTGGCTCAGTATTTCGATCGCGTGCGGGTGTCGGACCTGTACGACCAGCTCAAGGCCGGTGCGCGGCGGGTGCTTTCGCGCATTCCCGGCGGTGAGACGCTCGAAGAGATGTATCACCGGGCGAGCGAGGCGATGAAGGCCGCGATCTACGACGGGCACATGTTCGAGCACTTCGGCCTGCTGTGCCTCGGCCCGATCGACGGGCACGACATCCCGACGCTGATCGACATGCTCAACGAGCTGCACGATTACCCGCTGCCGGTGCTGCTGCACGTGAAGACGAAGAAGGGCAAGGGGTTCGAGTTCAGCGAGGATGACGCGACGACGTTCCACTCGCCCAAGCCGTTCAAGGTCAACGGCTGCCGCGTGGAGATACCCTCGTCCGGCCGGTCGTTCACGGCGGCGTTCGCCGATTCGATGCTCGAGTTGATGACGCGTGACGAGAAGGTGTTCGCGGTGACGGCCGCGATGCCCGACGGCACGGGCATCAAGAAGGTGATGGAGCAGTACCCGGATCGCACGCTGGACACGGGCATCTGCGAGAGCCACGCGATGGACATGTGCGCGGGGATGGCCAAGGCGGGAGTCAAGCCGTTCTTCGCGGTGTACTCGACCTTCAGCCAGCGGGCGCTGGACCAGGTGTTCCAGGAGATCGCGCTGCAGGGGCTGCCGGTGCGGGTGTGCATGGATCGCGCGGGCTATGTCGGCGGCGACGGCGCGGTGCATCACGGGTTCATGGATATCAGCATGTTCCGCGTGTTCCCGGGCGTGACGCTCATGGCGGCCAGCGACGAGCCGAACCTGCGGGCGGCGATGGAATTCATGCGGCAGTACGAGGCGGGCGGCAGCTTCCTGCGCTACCCGCGCGACAACGTGGCGGCCAGGCCGCTGCAGGAGAAGGTGGCGCCGTATGAGTTGGGCAAGGCCGCGCTGGTCAAGCCCAGCCGCAAGCAGCGTGACGGGAAGCAGCCGGACCTGGCGCTCTTTGCGTACGGCGTGATGGTGTACGAGGCGGCCCGGGCGCTGGATGAACTGGAGACACAGGGCTACGACGTGGCGCTTTACGATGCGCGCTTCGCCAAGCCGGTGGATGTCGACCTGCTGCGGCAGCTACTGGAGGCCGGCGTGCAGGTGGTGACGGTGGAGGACCACGCCCTGACCGGCGGCTTCGGCGCGGCGGTGCTGGAAGCCTGTCACGAACAGGGCCTGCCGGTGGGGCAGTTGCACCGCATGGGCATGCCGGAGCAGTGGGTGTACCAGGACAGCCGCGCGAACCAGTTGGCGGAAGTGGGGCTGAACGCGGCCGCCATCGCCCGCCGCGTGCGGCAGATCCTGCGCGACGAGGCGGACGAAGAGGTGAAGGGCGTGCCGGCGGTGCATGTCAATTTGAAGTCGCAGGCGCGGGTGGTGCGGTAAGTCGGAGGCGCGCTCGGGGCTTCTGCGATTGCCAGACATGCGACGAGTGTTGTGCATGGTCGGGACGGCTCTGGTCGCCGGCCTTGTTGTGCTGCAGTGTGCGGTACTGCTCTCTGGCCACGCCACAATCGGAATTCGCTTCACCGACCGGCTGGAACATGCAACGCTATGGCGCTTCGGAAACCCGTTCATGCTTTTATTTCTTGGTGCCGGCGTGGTGCGCTTCTGGACCGCCCAGAGTCGCAGATGGGCTACCGCAATACGCTCTGCGATCTTCGTCAACCGCGTTGCTGGCTTCCTCATGGAATCGATACGCCATACTTCAGGAAAGCTGCATGATTCACGGATGAAACGGGCAATGCCCGACAAATTGGACCGGCTCCGTTGGTGGACCAGGTCAGTTTGCGACGAGTGAGTGTCCGGCAAGTGGCCCTCGCAACTCAGGCCGCGCGGGGGTGTTGGTTGTCATGCGCGGTGCGTCGTGGTGACGCGATTCGCCATGGCGGCGGGGCGGTTCGCGGTTGGAGTCATGGCGGTCGCCCGTCGGCGGCACGGGCGTCGGTCAGCGGGTGGCATCGCTTGCGGTGTCGGACTGCGGTTGGGCGGGGAGGCCGGTGGGGCGTTCTTCGGACGGATGCGAGACGTCCAGGCAGCGGAGGGTGTGCCGGTCGCGGACGAGCAGGTTTCCCCGTGAGAGCGCCATGGGCGCCCACACCTGGCCATCCTGGGCCTCGAGGACTTTCGCGCGTGCGAGCAGCCGGTAGCGTTGCGGCGTAGCGGCGACCAGCGACAACTCCCCGTTCTCTCCGTTCATGACGTAGATTCTGCCGTCAGCGATGAGCATCGCGCCGTTGCCGAAGAGTTCATCGGGCCCCGTCTTCCAGCGGGTCTGGCCGTCCAGGCTGAGGCAGGTCAGGCCGTGGTTGCTCCTGTTGTGGTAGCCGTCGAAGCTCTGGACGTACAGGTGATCGCGGTAGAGGATGGGAGTCTGCAGGTGGGGCGTGGCGTTGTCGTTGTCACGGAAAGCGTAGTCGGTCTGCCACTGATCCTCGCCGGGCGTGACATCGAAGGCGAAGCAGCCGATGCGATACCCGCCCGCAACGAAGACGCGGCGGGGACCGATGGCCACCGGCGACGGCACCGGCACGTTGTAGCGCTTCCAGGTGCGCATGCGCCACAGCAGTCGCCCATCGTCCACGTCCACGCCACAGAGCAGAGCCGGCGGCGAGCCGTAGGGATGGAGATTGGCCATGGTGATCACCTGTTCGCGACCGGCCAGCGTCACGATGATCGGGTTGGCGAAGCAGAAACGATTGATGCCGATGGGCTCGGACATCCATTGCGTCTTGCCGGTCGCCCGATCGTAGGCGATCAATCCGGCGTCGCGGCCGTACACGGCGACGATCAGCAGGTCCTTGTGCAGTATCGGGCTCTGGCTGTGGCCCCACCGGGGCTGGTTGCGGGGCTTCTTCGGGCGATGTTGCCGCTCGCGCCAATGCTGACGGACGAATTCGGGCACGTGTTGGTTTTCGGAGCGATGGGTCGGGGGCCGCAGCGCCTCCGCGGCCAGTTGCAGCGACCACGCGGGCTTGTGGGTGGCGCGGTCGATCGCGTGGAGGTGCCCGAACGGTCCGAGGATGTAGACGCGATGGGCATCGACGGTGGGCGTGCTGCGTGCTCCCGGGAACTCGAGCTCGCCCGGCGCGTCGTACGCGTACCGCCACAGTTCCTTTCCGTTACCGAGGTCGAAACAGCGGAGGACATCCTGCTTGCCGGTGATGCGATCGAGGAGGAAGACTTCACCGCCATGGACGGCCGCGCCGCCGAAGCCCGGGCCGAGCGTCTGGACCGACCAGCACACGCGCGGTCCATCCGCGGGCCACGTCGCCGCGAGGCCGGTTTCGCCACTGATGCCGCTACGGTCCGGCCCGGCCAGTTGCGGCCAATCGGTTCTGCCGGTATCGGGCTCCGATTCGGCCTTGACCGGTGCCTGCCGCCGCGCTTCACCCCCAGCGGCGCTGAGCAAGGCGAGGAAGACGATGGCACAGGCAACCCGTGTCGATTGAAGCATGAGAGACTCCTCGCTGTGGTATTACAACGTACGCAGCGCCCCGGCCAATGCCAGGCGGCTGAAGGCGATACCGGAAACGTTGCAAGGGACGAGGTGAGTCCAACTTATGTGTAGAATGAGTCGGGATGCGCCCACAGGTGTTCATGAACCGTCGCGCAACTATTCTGCTGCTGGTGATCATGGTCGGCGCGCCGGCCGCGCGGCTCGGCGTTGCGTCCGGGGATGAAGCGCCGCCGACAGCCGTGGCGGCGGAGCAGGCGACGGCGGGGGTGGAGCAGGTCGACGCGATCGAGGTGGCGCTTCGGGATGATGACGGTGCGGCGATGGTCGTGGCGTTGGGCGAGCGGTTCACGGAGAATGCGGCGGAGGCGGAAGCCGCATGTGTGCGGTTGATGCTGCATCCGCGGACGAAGTGGCATCCGATCGGGGCGGACGGGCTTGCGCGGCGGGGCGATGCCGAGGCGATCCTGCGCGCGATCAAGCGGCTATCGCCGCTCAAACAGCCCGACGCGCGGCGATGGCTGGTGCGGGCGCTGGGGCGGCATCCACAGGCGGGTGTGGAACAGACGCTGGGGCAGTTTCTGCGCGATCCGGACGCGAATGTGCGTGCCGCGGCGGCCGGGGCGCTGGCGAATTTCGGCGATCAGCGCGTGATGGCGCACCTTGCGCCGGTGATGCCGTCGCATCCGCGGGGCATCGAGGACTGGGATCACAACCGGCAGTATGTGTGGGCCGCGCACGCGCATGGGGCGTGCTTCGCGCTAACCGGCAGTCGTGAGACGAGCCCGGTGAAGATCCGGGCGTGGTGGCGGCAGCGGGAGGCAACGCTGAAGGAGGAGCCGGCGGCCGGCGGTGTTTCGAGACGCCGGCCGGCGGCCGAACTGTCGGCACGCGACATCTACGTTTCGCCGGGCTATCTCGGTACGCCGAGCTTCGACGTGACCTTCCATCACGAAGATGACATCGCGGTGACGCAGCGCGCCGGCGCGGCCGCGGAGTTGTTGCCCTTCGCCCGGCGACTCGAGGTGGCGATGGCGCGGGCGAGGCGGAGCACGCGATCGCTCCTTGGCCCGACGCCGCTTCCGCCGGTGCAGCTTCACGTGGGCGATGACAAGACGATGCGCAAGCACGGCGGCCACCGCGGGTTCACCGGCGGCGTGGTGCTGCGAATGCGGATCACGATCCATCGCGAGAACTGGGACAATCTCGCACGGCGCGTGCTTAATTCGGATGACATGTTGCATCACGAACTGGTGCACGTGCGGCAGTTCGCGGCGTACGTGAACCAGCCGCGCTGGATGCGCGAGGGGTTGGCCGAGAGCCTGACGTACTCGCCGCGCGAGTCGGTGTGGACGACGCAGCGCGTCGCACTGGCGGGGCTCGCCGCGACGGTCAAGCGCGGCGTGTTTCGGCGCGTGCTCGCGTGGCGGCACATGCATCTTCGCAGGGGCAACAAGGGCGAGCAGCCGCTCTACCGTTTGTCGCACCTGGCGATCGACTACCTGCGCCACGGCGGTCACCCGACGGCCGACGCGCGGCTGGCCTTCCTGATGGGTCGCATCAGCCGCGGGGAGCATCCGCAGGTGGCGCTGGCGGCGCTGTATGGGCGATCGGTGCGGGCGCTGGATGCGGAACTGCGGCGGTGGGTGCATGAAACCAGTCGTGAGTAGGTGTGATGGCAGCGGCGGCGGCCGCGCAGCTCGCATCCATGATGATCGGCGGACCAGAACAGGCGTTGCGCAGCATGGACGCAACGTGATTGCTGGATGCCGCGGCGTTCGCGTGGACACCCGGACGTCCGGCGGGCTAGGATTACCGAGTCGACGACACCTATCGAGGGCGGACGGTGGCCCTTGAGCAATAGCGAGGCGTCAGCGCATGCGGATGCAACTGCCAGTGATCGGGGCCGACATGTGTCGTGCGCGGATGCGAATGATCTGTCCGGGCTATCCGGCCGTGAATATCTACTCGCGTCCGGCGCGCGTGATGACGTCGCTCGGGCCGGTATGTGTCGCCACGGCGGTGAACGAGATACCGGGCTGGGATGCGGAGCTGGTTGACGAGAACAACTGTCGACTCGCACCGCGCGATGCGCAGGGTCGGCCGGACCAGGTCGCGATCCAGCGCGGTCGGCCCGCGCAGGTAATCGGGTTGTACGGGGGGCTGACGAGTACGATTCCGCGTCTGCTCGAGATCGCGCAACAGTACAAGCGGATGGGCGCGATCACCGTCGCCGGCGGCCAGCATTTCGTGGAAGAGAATGTCGAGCAGGCGCTGCGCGGCGGCGTGGACGTGGTCGTCCTCGGGGAGGGGGAGCAGGCCATC
This sequence comes from uncultured Phycisphaeraceae bacterium, assembly GCA_964532795.1. Classification (GTDB taxonomy): domain Bacteria; phylum Planctomycetota; class Phycisphaerae; order Phycisphaerales; family Phycisphaeraceae; genus CAZHJL01. The sequence goes on from CAZHJL010000018.1 coordinate 7,855, forward strand.
GGCGAGCTGTTGTCCTGTTTCCAGCGCGGCGGCGACCTGTCGGGGATCCGGGGTATCGCGTATCTCGATGATGGCGCGGTGGTCATCACGCCGCCGCGCGAGCACATGAACGCCTTCGATCAGCTGCCCTTGCCCGATTTTTCTTTACTTCGCTACGGGCGGCTGAAAGTGTTCCCGGTGTCAGGCACGCGCGGCTGTCGCATGAAGTGTGAATTCTGCGCGGTGAAAGGCAAGCCCCGTTTCGCCTCGGCGCGGCGGATGCTCGAGCAGTTCGCCGCGATCTACGAGAAACAGGGCGGACGCGTGTTCTTCATCGTCGATGACCTGTTCGGTCAGAACCGCGCCGAGACACTGGAGCTGTGCCGCATGCTGCGTGACTACCAACGCCAGATGGGCACACGGTTCGCCATCACGGTGCAGATCAGGCTGGACAAGTCCCGTGACACGGAGTTGTTGACGGCAATGCGCGAAGCCGGTGTCCGTATCCTGGCCATCGGTTTCGAGTCGCCCATCGCCGAGGAACTCAAGGCGATGGACAAGCACCTGAAGCCTCAGGACATGCTCGACCTGGTGAAGCTGTATCACAAGGCGGGGTTCCGGATTCACGGAATGTTCATTTTCGGCTATCCGGCGCAGGAAGGCCGTCCGTTCCACATGTCCGCCTCGGAGCGCGTGCGACGTTTCCGGCGTTTCATCCGCAAAGGCCGGCTGGACACCGTGCAGGTGCTGCTGCCGATCCCACTGCCCGGCACCGCGCTGACGGATCGGTTGCGCGCGTCGAATCGCATCCTCCCGGAGGACTGTGTGGGCCTGAAGTACTACGACGGCAATTTCCCGGTCATCCGTCCGGACGAACCACTGACGCCGGAAGAGATGCAGGCGGCGGCGCAGAAGATCATGGGCTACTTCTACCGGCCTCGCAGCATGGTGCACATCGGGTTGTATATCCTGCTGCTCCCGATGATCGTCTTCCGCTTCCGGCGCCTCCAGGCCGCATGGCGCGTCTGGTATCGCAGATGGAAACGCAACGTGTACCGGACGGGCGGATGGCTGCTGATGCGCAGATGGAGTGCCGCGCTCAAACAGGAGGATTTCTCCGAACGGCTGGCGCAGGCGAAGCGCGCGATGGCTCAGGTGGAGCGTCGACCACTGGCCAATTCCCCCGATTGAATCAGGTATCGCTTTCGGGGGTGCGTGCGGGTGCGGACCGCGAGAGCCACCGGCTATCGTGTGGCCGACCGTTGATGAGGTGCAGGCCGCCCGCGGCCGGTCCGTGAGTGTTCTACACCGCTCGTGCCCGGCAACGGATGTCGCCCAGTGGTGGACATCCGCCGCGGCGCACGTCCCCCCCAGTCAGCCGAGCAGTTTCCGCGCCGAGGCGGCGTTGCGGCGGGCGCGGGATGCGATCAGTTGCGTGAGCGGGGCGGCCTTGTTGAGGTGGCGGTCGAGGCCGAACCAGTTGTTGCGCCGGTGAACGTGTTCGCGCCAGGCGGCGGGAATGGCTTCGGGACCGTGCAGCGCGCCGATGAGGCCGCCGGCGGCGCGGGCGATGGTGTCGGCGTCGCGGCCGATCCTGGCGCACATCACGAGCGCATCGGATGGTTCATCATCACGGGTCAGCAGCAGTGACGCCAGGGCGTTGCCGAGGATCTCGGCGCTATTCCAGGTGGTGACGCTCTTCTTGGGCGACTCCTCGTGTTGCCGATCGCGGTAGGGGATCCACCGGCCGATGATCGTGTCGTAGTAGCGTTCGATGTATTCATCACCCGAGCCGCACATGCGGGCGAGATCGAGCATCGCCTGCATCTCGCGGCAGTGACGTCGGTGTCGCGTGTGGTTCATGGCGAGGGCGACCAGCGTGTCGAGTTCGATGTCAGGATCGAAGCATGCGGCGAGTGCGGCCGCGTAGCCGCCGGCGACATCGCGCGGCGCGCCGTGCTGGTTGACCGCGGTGACATCCACGGCCATGAGTTCGGCCATCAGCGGGTCGGCCGCGCAGAGCAGGCCGACGGGGCCGATGTACATGATCGCGTTGGTCGCGTTGGCCTCGCCGTGGCCGAGCTCGCGCTTCTCGATTTCGTGCAGGCGGTTGCGGAGGAAGGGGATCCGTTCGATCCAATGGACGGCGTCCAGACGGACGAGCGGGGGCCGGCCGGGCATGTCGATCGGCTCGTCGAAGCGGTCCCACATCCGGGCGAAGCCGTGGGCGGTCAGTTGGCCGCCGGTTTCGAGTATCGCGTCGAGCAGCAGATCGGCGAGCACGGTGTCGTCGGTGATGCTACCGATCGGCTGCAGGGGCGGGCACTGCACGCGGGCCAGCGCGGCCGCGGTGTCGCGTTCGGCCAGGGCCGCGAAGGCCTGCTCGAGATCCGTGAAGTTGCGGCAGTCACCCAGGAAGGTCCGGATGTCGCGGTAGTCCCAGCACTCGGTGGGCGCTCCCAGCGCATCTCCCACGGCGGCGCCCAGAAGCGAACCCTCAACGCGCTGTGCCACAGTCAGTGCTGCCATCCGGTCCGCCCTTCATCAGGTGTGGTGTTTACCGCGTGCGGCGCGGCGATGCGTCCGAGGCAGGATGGCGGATATGCGGCGGCGAGGCAAGTCGCGGGAGGCGGGGCGGCGAGCGGCCCGTCACCGTTGCGCGTAAAAACAGACCGCCCGGGAGCGGTCTGAGCGGAGTCGTACAGGCTGTATCGGCGTAACGCGGCTTACCACTGCTTGCGCACATTCACGCTGCGGCCCATGCGGCGCTTGCGGTTGATGAGTTTGCGGCCCGCGCTGGTCTTCATGCGGGCGCGGAAACCGAACTTGCGGGCACGCTTGATGTTGCTCTTGCGTTTCGGGTAATGAATGGCCATGGCCGATCACTCCTTGCTGTGCATGCCGGCCGGCGATCCGTTGCCCGTGTCGCCCGCCTGTCACTCTTCGACGTCTACCGTCAACGCGCGATACAACGCGTTGCCCTGACCGTCCACCGCTCGCACCGTCACCACGTGCGGGCCGGGGGAAAGGTCGGAGATAGTAATCGTGATCGACTCGGTTGTCGAGTCGAAGATCAGGTCGTCGGGCAGCACGGCCTGCCACTGATCGGTGCCGTCCACGGCGTGGTGGACGGCGGCGAGCATCGCCCCGGTGTCCGCCAGGCGGCCGGTGACGGTCACAACTCCCTTGTTCACATTTGTTTGCAGCTTCTCGGCGGCGGGCGGCGTGTTGTCGATGACCAGCGGCTGACTGCGTCGGCGACCGGTCAGGGCCATGCCGGCCGGGTTGTCCGGGGCGTCGGTGGCGGTGATGCGCACGAGGTAGCGCCCGTCGGGCACGCGGCGGGTGTCCCAGCGGAACATGTTCTGCGCCAGGTCCTCGGCCAGGGGCAACCACTGTGACGATCCGGAGGCCTGGTACTCGAGCGTGTAGCGCATGGCGTCCTGGTTGGGGTCGGACGCCTCCCAGTTGAGGTTGATGGCGAACCGGGCGGGCGGCGCGTCGCCGGGTTGCTGCTGGTCGCGCGGCTGTTCGTACTGGGCATTGATGCCCGCGATGACCGGGGGCATGTTGGGCATCACATAGTTCATCACCACGCGATCGATCACCGGCGTCGCCCCCTTCGCGGCGACGAGCTTGATGCGGTATTGGAAGAATCGGGCGGGGGGCAGTTGGTTGCGATGGAAGCGGATCTCGTGCGGTGTGAGCGGGTCGCTTTCCGGCCGCGATGCGACGCGCACGGGCGGCGACCACTTGGACCACGCGCCTTGCTGGGGGTCGGACACGTTGCCACTCCGGGCCTGAACTTCGATGGCCGCGCGGTGGGGGATCGTGGCCGTGACGTGCATCGTGCCCCACAGGCTGATCTGGGTGGCGTCGAGCGCGGCACTGGTGTACGTGCCTTGATCGGCGATGCCGCCATCGACACCGATGAGCAGCGCGGGGTTCGCACAGCCCAGAAGCAGGGCGGGGTTGGCGCCCTGGCCGGTGGTCAAGAGTGCGGGGATCTGCTCGCACTCGAGATCGACGAGCGTGGTCGTCTCGCCGCCCTGCATGGCGACGCGATAGAGTTGGCCCTCGTTGCCGGTGGCGACGATGAGGTCGTCACCGGCTCGGGCAAGGCGCAGGACCATGACCGACTCGCGGAAGATGGTCTTGACGATACCGTCGGTGTCGATGCGGTAGACGGCATTGCCGCCCTGGCTGCCGCCGCCCATGCCGCGCGAAGGCCGACCGTTGGACTGTCCACCATTCTGACTAGCGGGCGCGGCCGGGGGCGCGTTGGCGGCGGGGCTGGTGGAAACCGCGCCGGTTTTGCGGGCTTCCTGCAGTCGACGGCGGATCTCTTCGCGCAGCGCGTCGCGCTGTTCGGGCGTGGGGGTTTCCGGTTCTTCCTCGGCCGCGCCATCTTCCTGGGCGGGCGCCTCGGCGGAATCGTTGGACGCCATGGCGACCGGTCGCGACAGGACATGGCCGTCAGGGCCGGCGGCGGGGCGATGCGCGGCGTTCTCGAGGCGGTATTCTTTTCGGTAGGGCGTGTCACCGTTGGACTGTGCTTCGTCGGCGGGCGCGGGGTCTTCAGGTTCGTCGGGCGCCGCCTCGCTGTCTTCTTCGGTGGATGTCTCGTCGGCCGGGGTGTCGGGTTTGTCCGCGTTCTCGTTCTGCGTGGGTGCGGGCGGCACGTCGGGGTCGCCGTCGGGCGAGTCAGCGGCGCCTTCGGCGGCTTCCTCGGGCCGGCCGGTCTCATCGGTCTGCGGCTGCTGCATGCGTCCGGGGCGGGCCTGGTTGGCGTCGGCGGTGCCGGCGTAGACGGTGCCGTCTTCGAGCACGAGCAGCGCGCCGATCTCAGCTTCGGGGGCATCGTAGAGGACGAACGATTCGGCATCGCCCTTGCCGGGGACGATGCGGTAGACCAGGCCGTCCGTATCGGTGCCGGCGTAGAGGCGGCCCTGGCCATCGCGGCCGAGCGAGAGGATGTTGGCCTGCGGGGCGTCAAGCAAAAGCTTGAGGCGTGCTTTGCCGCGGCGGCTGAGGTCGGCGTGGTAGACCTGGCCTTCCGGACCGGTGGCGATGTAGATCTGCTTGCCGGTGACGACGACATCCCAGATGTAGCGGACGTGTTCCGGCATCTCGATGAGGGTCTTGAGTTCGTTCTTCTTCGCGTCGAGTTCGGCGAGGCGGCTCTTGCGGCCGCTGATCGCCACGAGCAGCGACTTCTGGTGCACGTCCAGCGCGAAGATCTGTTCACCGGGAAGCTCGGCGATGGTCTGAGCCTTGTCGCCGCCCATGCGAAGCAGCCGCGCTTCCGGCCCGCCGGCGAGGTAGGTGTCGTTGCCGATGCGCTGCGCATCGTAGATCACGCTGACGGCATCGGGCGCATCGCCGCGGCTGACGGTCTTGGCGGCCAGCTTGATGTCGCCGAGGTTGGTGACGACCACCTGCTCGAGGTCGCCTTCGGCGAGATCCGCCTCGGTGGCGTGGGTCCATTGCTGGGGGTGGATGGCCTGGGCGCTGATGGCGGCGCCGAGCGCGATGCCGGCGGCCAGGGCAATCGTCAGCCATCGCTGGGTGCTTTTCGTGCGTCGTGAACTCATGGGCTTTCCGTCCTCGTGGTTTGCGAATCGCTCCGGCGTGTGCCGGAGAGGGTGGGTGCGGGTTCTCGTGTCAATCGACTTCGCGGGTGACGATCACTTGCGCGCTGATCTCGCCGTTGACGACGTATGGCGTGTCGACGCGTTCGGCGATGTACGACCGGTAGGGCATCGCCTCCGAACTCATCGGTGAGGCGATGATGGCCGCCTTGCTCGACGGGATGTTCGGCAACTCCGTGCGGCCGATTGCCAGGTTCTGTTGGTTCAGCGGCATCACCGCGTAGAGGGCATCGTTCGGCGCGGCGAAGATTTCCTGGATGTAGGTCCACAGGTCATCCAGGCTGTCCACCTGGGCGCGGTGCGGCTGCATCGAGCCGGTGGTCCGCAGGTAGCGGCCGATGCCGCCGATGAGGACCTGGTAGTTTCCTTCCGGGGCATCGTCGGGGACTTTGATGGTGATCGGCCGGGTGATGCGCCGCCCGTCGTAGTGCTGCAAGCGCACATCGACCTGGACGGTTCCGCCCGGGGCGACGCGCGCCTGGCGCAGGCGGCCGCCGATGATGTTCGCCTCGCGCACGCCGCGCTCGACATCAAGGCGGATGGACGCTTCGCGCAGCGGCGACTGCTCATAGGGGTTGGTCAGCATGGCGGAGGTCACGCCGCCGATGGCCGAGAGGATGGCGTACGGCGAGGCGTAGGGGACGACCTCGTCGATCTGGAGCGTGCGATCGCCGTCGAAGCGCATGGTGGCGCGGATGCGCAGCGTGCTCTCTTCCGGCGGGTACTGGTCGGCGATCATGCTTTCGATGGCGACGACGCCGGCCAGTTGCGGCATGAGGTTGCGGTGGCGGGCCACGTGGTAACGGTCGCGCCGCACCGGCTGGCCGGTCATGTGCACCTCGACGTTCACGGCCGCGCTCTCAAAGGTCTGCTCGGGCACGGCGATGACGGCCGATCCCTCGTCGCGGACGAGCGTGCCGCGCATCACGCAGCTTCCCCCGAGCTTGAAGCTGCCGAAGAGGGTGGGCATGACGAAATGCACGTAGCCGCTGGCGACGGGGAGTCGGGCATCGCCTTCGCCGAACATGGGATGGCCGAAGCCGAGGACGCGTCCGTCGGGCATGACGTGCGTGACGGTGCCGGTGGCGCTGATGTCCAAGGCGCCCCAGGCCAGTGGAATGGCCATGACGCTGCCCGGTTCGAGCTTGATTTTCTTCGCATCGACGCCGGGCGGGGGATTGCCGACCCTTCCGCGACCGGCCGCGACCGGCTGCAGGCCGTAGGGCCGAAGCAGTGGGCGGACGAGTTCGGCCATGCGGGTGGAACCGCACGCGACCGGGAGCATGAGCGGCTGGACCTGTCCCTCGACGCCGCGCGGCCCGGGCGGCAGTTGGACCGACCGTTCGGATGCATCGGTGCGCGAGGGTCGTACGACCACGGCGCCGGCGTCGCGCTCGTCCGCACGCGCGGCGAAGGCGGCGGCCAAGGCCTCGAGCCGCCACTGGCCGGCGGGGACCTTCTCCCCGGAGACGACGCGTAGCATGTGCTGCAACTGCCGCGCGGCATCGCCGTTTCGCCCTGGCGTTTGGGCGCGCCGGTCCGCCTGCCTGGACTTGTCATCGCCTTCGCCGCGCTTGGCGCGTGACGCGGCGGCGAGCATGGATTCGATGGGTTGCACGCCGGCGTAGCAGATCTTGGCGCCGTTGTAGCCGAAGGCGAAAGCGCCGATGAGTTTGGCGCCCTGTCCCGGCTTATGGGGCCCTTTCTTGTCGGTCCACAGGTAGACGGGCGAACCGCTCATGCCGGAGACGGGCCCGGACTGGGTGAGGTGATCGTCGAGGCACTTGATCCAGATGACACCGTGGTTGGGCGCGAAGTCGGCCATGACGCTGACGACCTCGACCTCGAAGGTTTCGATGGTGGCGCCGCGGAAGACCGATAGTCCATAGCCGCGCATGCCTGGCCGGACGTCTTTCAGGGGCATGATGTCGGGCGCGGCGTTGTCCTGAGCCGGGGCATCAGCCGCGGACAGCAGGAACAGTGCGAGGCAGGAACATACGGTAAGGAACTGCATTCTCTTCATGGCAATATCTTTAATCGACCGTTTGATTGACAAGGCTTGCTGTGGTTCGGATACTCGTATTGCAACGTTTGCGTCCCATGACGGTTGCACGCCCACCGATGTCAGGGGTCGGTTGGGGTCTGGAGAGTTTGTTCGCGCAGGCGCATGGCTTGTTTCTCGCCTCAGACCCAAGATGCTCAAGAAGGCCTCACAGCTCGTCGGCTACCCGTTTAAAGACGAAGCCATTCTGACCGAAGCGCTCACCCATGCGTCGATTGCAGGTCACCGCCTGGAGAGCAACGAACGTCTGGAGTTTCTCGGGGACGCGATCCTGGGGTTCGTTGTGTCAGAGTATATCTGCCAGGAGTATCCGGAGTTGCTGGAAGGGGAGCTGACGAAGATCAAAAGCGCGGTTGTCAGCCGCAAAAGCTGCGCCAAGGTCAGCCAGAAGCTTAAGTTGGATACTTTGCTCAATCTGGGTAAGGGGATGATCAATCGCCCGGCGCTACCATCGAGCATCGCGGCGGCGGTCTTCGAGGCGACAATCGCGGCGATCTACCTGGACGGGGGCATGGAGCCGGCGCGGGCGTTCATCCTGGAGCACATGGGACCGCTGATCGAGCAGTCGGCACAATCGACGCACCAGCACAACTTCAAGAGCGTGCTCCAGCAGTACGCGCAGCGTCATCTGCCCGGCAACCCGCAGTACATGCTGCTGGATGAGAAGGGACCGGATCACTCGAAGGCGTTCGAGGTGTGTGTCGACATCGACGGGCGGCGGTTCGACTCGGCGTGGGCGAACTCGAAGAAGGAGGCGGAACAGAAGGCCGCGCTGCTGGCGCTGGTTGAACTGGGCGTGGTGATGCGCGACGGGGAAGGGCAGATCATCGTGCGCGGCGATCGCTTGCGCGGGCGGCGCAAGGCGGTGGAGACGTCTTCGGAAGAAGAATGAACCAGTTGGGGGGGGCGGTCAGCGGTCGATCGCGTGGTCGCAGGGCATGTCTTCTCCGCGCCAGGCGCGCTTGGCCGTCCACGGCGCGTTGGGATCGGACCAGAAGGGATGTGAAGGAGGGAGCCCGAGCGGCAGCAGGCCGGCGGTGCACAGGTAGGTGCTGCCGGTGGAAATGTACTGCTCACCAATCGATGGCTGGTCGCCGCAGAAACCGATGCGCAGCCAGCCGTTGTTGTCGAACGTGCCGGGCGCTTCGATCATGCGCCGGATGACGGCGGTCATGCCGCACCGGACCTGCGCGGGCGCGGTTTCGTCAGGCAGTGCATCCATCAGTGCGGCCTGGGCCAGCGCCTGCAGCGCGCCGAAGCGGTAGGCGAGCGAGCGGCCGATGGGCGGGATGGTTCCTTCCGGTGAGATGAGGCGTTCGAGGATGGCCGCGTATCGCGTGATTCGGGCGAGCACGTTGGGATACGCGGCGTCCCACGTTTCGTTCTCGCCGCGCAGCTCGCGCAGGATATCGAGTCTTCCCTGAATAAGTCTTCGATCACGCGGCTAAGTTGACCGTGCGCGGTTGATCTTGAACAAACCAAAGCGCGAATCGCCACCGAGCCAGCCACACTCGCACCGCGCAAGGCAACAACCGCAGCAACTTGGCCAGGTTTGCCCCGGCCGCAGCCAGGATCACATTCATCGCGTCGCCTGCCAGGCCCTTGAGGTAGCAACGGCCCAGACGGTTGTCCTGTTTCGCATGGCCAATCTTCGGCTCAATCGCACTACGTCGCTTGCGACGGCGTCGTTGCGTCGGCGTCAACTTCTTGTTGCGGCTTCCCGCGAGGTGAACTTGCGCGTCGCCCTCATAGCCGTGGCCTCGATAACCTTTGTCCACATACACCTCACGCAGTCCCACCCCCGTGATCTGCTCAACCTGCTCAAGCGCCTGAGGCAACGTATGCCCGTCATAAGGATTGCCTTCACACAACATCGCACCGACGAACCAATCCCTGCGATTCGTCGTGGCCAGTGAGACCTTCTGGCCAAACTCATAACGCTTGTGGGCCTTGCCCTTGCTGATGCATCTCACCTCCGGCTCATGCAGCGAATACAGTTTGTTCTTATCACTGGGCTTCTGGTCACGCAGGCGTTGACAGTGAGCCAGCAGCGTCACCAACGCCTCGTCCTTCTGATCGGCTTTACGCTCAATATCACGGATCATTCGACCGACATAGGTGCGCAGCTTCCGCAACTGCTGACGCATCCGCTTGAACTGTTTCGCATGCGCGTAACGACTGGCCTTGATCGACGCGCGCTTGCCCACGCGCAGGTACGACTGCCGCAACACGATGCCCCGTTGTTTCGCCGCCTGACCTAACTTGACAATCGCCTTGTACAACAGCTTTGAATCGGTCGGGTGGGTGATGTTCTTTTCCTGCACCGTGGTGTCGATGTTGACCTGCTTGAGTTCACGACGTGGCAGGTGCTTCTGCGTGACTGCCACTTCCACGGTCTGCTTGAGCAACTCGATCAACTTGTCCTGGCCGATCCGCTGGCGCCACTTGGTCATGCTGGTGGGATGGATCGGCAGCTTGTGCTGCAGGTGCGTGTAGCCGCAGAACGCCTGCCAATACGGATTCTCGACCCACTTGGCCACGACCGATTCATCGGATTCGTTGAACGTGTGCTTGAGGTAATGCAAGCCGACCATCAGTCGCGTGGCCTTGGCTGGGGCACCGTGGTGCTCGCAGTAGAGTTCGCCGAACACCTGGTCGAACGCCGCCCAGTCAATCTGGTTGGCTAACTTGATCAGCGGATGACTTGGGTTGAGCAGTTGATTGAAGTGGGCTTGAAACAGCAGCAGGTCGTCGTTGGGGGTCGATTCGGGCTTCATCCGTGAGCTCCAAATTGCAAGGTTTAGGCCAGAGGCCACAGCTTACCTTGCAATCTACGCGCGGTCACGCCATGGGGTTTACCTTGAAAAACAAAGGATGTGCTGGGTTATTCAGGGGGGACTATCGACGAGCATGGGCTGGATGACGAAGCTGTTGTAGTAATCCCAGTGGAAAGACGGCCCGTCGCCGTAGACGCCGTCGCCCTTGTACCACGCCAAGTGCTGGCGCACGGCGTAATCGACGCGCATGTGATCCCACGGGTGATCAAGCGCGTGCAGGGCCGCTTCGACCATGGCCGCGAAGAGCAGCCAGTTGTTGAAGCCCGCGCGGCAGACGCGATTGGCGGTAAGACAGCCGGCCAGGCGGGCACGTGTGTCGTTGCTGAGTTGATCACGCAGCGCTCGCGGGGCGCGCAGGAGGGCATGACAGAGGAACGCGGCGTCCACGACAGGCTGCGTTCCTTCGTCGAAGTTCATGCGATCGGGCGAGCCAGGATCAACCGCCGCAGTCACGGACCGGACGGCCAGTTCGCGCAGCCGCGATTGATGGTCGGCTTCGTCGCCGGTCAGTCCGTGGACTTCCAGCCATGGGGCGATGCCGACGAGGGTGCGGGCGAGGGCCTCGAGATGCGTGAACTGTCGCTTGAAGTCCTCCATGCCGGCGACGCACTGCACGGGCATGTCCCGCCGCAGCCGGCCCTCGGCGCAGGCCTCGAGCACGGGCGTGGCGATGCGCAGCAGCACGTCGAGCCAGTATGCGCGGGTGTCACCGTCGGCCATCGCCTCTCACCTCGTCCGGCGTTCGCTACAGCACTTCCTTGGCCCGGGGGAACGACCCGAGCAGGTTGAGTTGCAGGCAGTGGGTTCGCGCATCATCGATCGCGCGGCGGACGTTCTCATCTTCACGATGGCCCACGCAGTCGATGAAGAAGTAGTACTCCCAATTGACGCGCTGGCTGGGTCGCTTGTCGATATGGGTGAGATTGAGTTCGTACTTCTGGAAGACCTCGAGCACGGATGACAGCGCGCCGGCCTTGTGCGCGGTGGTGAACATGATGGCGGTCTTGTCATCGCCGGTGGCGGCGGGGGCCTGGCGTCCGACCACGAAAAAGCGCGTGACGTTCTGCGGGTTGTCCTCGATGTTGGCGAACTGGATCTTCAGGCCGTAGAGTTCGGCCGCGAGACTGGAGCCCACGGCCGCGGCGTTCGATTCCTTCGAGGCCCGCTCGGCAGCGCGGCTGCTGCTCGCCTCGGGCACGATCTCGGCCTGCCGCAACTGCACGGCCAGCCAGCGCCGGCACTGGCCGAGCACCTCCGGCTTGGAGTAGACCAGCTTGATCTCCTCCGGCGAGCAGTTGCTCAGCAGATTGTGGTGAATGCTGATCAACACTTCGGCGCAGATCTGCACGGGCGAGTTGACGAAGCAGTCGAGCGTCTCGCCGATGCCGCCCACGGCCGAGTTCTCGATGGGCACGAGGCCCAAGTCGATGTGGCCGCGCTGGATCTCCTCGAAGACCGCGGCGATGTCCGCCACATCGTCGTACTCGACGCTGGCGCCGAACTTGCGCCGGGCGGCCAGGTGGCTGAAGCTGCCGGGCGGGCCCAGATAGCCGATGCGCAGGGGGCGCTCGAGGGCGAAGCTGCCGCTCATCAGCTCCCGCCAGATGGCCTCGAGGCATGAATCGGGCAGGGGTCCGGCATTCCACTCGCGCACCTGCTGCAGGACGCGCTGCTCGCGATCCGGTGCGTAGATGGGGGTGACGGCGCCGCCGCGCTTGACCTTGCCCACGTCGACGACGATGCGGGCGCGCTCATTGAGCAGCTCGACGAGTTGCTTGTCGACGCGATCGATCTTCTTGCGCAGTTCGGCCAGCGCGGCCTTGGATTCCGCTTCGTTCATAGCCGCGGCATTGTAACGGTCGCCGCTCGGGCGAGCGATCCTGATAGAATGGGGGCGAGGGACTGGAGTACCCATGGTTGATCCCTGCCGACTACTGGTATTCGGGCAACAGGCGCCCCCCGAGGGCCCCGTCACGTGGGTCGCGCTGCTGGTGGCGCTGGCGGCGGGGCTGGTCATCTGGGTCTTCGGGCGGCGGATGATCCGCCTGAGCGTCACGCTGTGCGGCGTGGCGCTGGGGCTCTTCCTGGCGATCATGATCGGCGGGGCATTCCTGAAAGGCGGCGTGCTGCTGACGGTCATTGCGTCGGCGATGCTCGTGGGCGGCATGGCGGCGGGCCTGCTTTTCCGGGTGTGGATCACCATCACCACGGCGCTGCTGCTGGCGGTGGCGCTGCCGATCGGGCATCTCGCCTGGCACGGCGACTCGACCGTCCTGACGCACGCGATCGACACCTCGACGGGCAGTGTCGAGGAAGCCATGGATGACACGGACACCCTCGAGCAATACATGGAGAGCTTCCGCGCGTATGCGCAGCGGCGGATCCAGTGGGGCCGCGACTGGTGGGAGGGGCAGGAGGTCACAGCGCGGCGGGCGCTGTACGGCGTGGCCGCGGTGGGCTTGATCGCGGGGTTGATCGGGGGGCTGATTGCACCCAACTGCTGCGCGATGTTCCAGACGTCGCTGTTCGGCGGCCTGTTGATGCTGGGGGTGGTGCGTCAGTCGCTCATGATTCTCAAACCGGAAGCCGACCAATGGGCGGCGATGGGACCAAGACCCCATATCATTGCCGTCTGTCTGATAACCATGCTGGGCATGCTTCTTCAATGGACTTATCGCAAGCGCCAAACCGATAAGTGAACAGACGGGGCCAAGGGAAGACGCCGGCGTGACCGCTTGAGAAGCAGCGGGGGTCGCGCCCTTCGCTGTGCGGACGCCCGGGCCTCGGCCAAGAAGGAGTCTGCCCCATGGTTGAGACGCTTGCCCAGACGGACACCAAGAGCCTCGTCGGCATCTTCGACGTGGTGGTCAACGTGTTCTCCCACACCGATGCGCTCGCGCATCCCAAGAGTCTGGTTGACTCGCTGTCATCGCTGCACATCGCCTGGTCGATCATCTTCCTGGTGGCGGGGCTGACGTGCCTGCTCAACGGCTATCGCTACTACAAGATCGTGGTGGTGTGCCTGGCCGCGGCGATCGGCCTGTTCGGCGGCTACAAGTGCGGCGTGATGCTCAACGCGTCGGGCGGCGGACCGTACATCATCGCCGCGTGCCTGGGGTTGCTTTGCGCAATCACGTGCATTCCGCTCATGAAGTACTCGGTGGCGGCGATGGGCGGGCTGGCGGGCGCTTTCATCGGCGGCAACATCTGGTCGGCGGCGTACCGGCTGGCGGAGGGGGCGGACGTGCCGGTGCAGAACGCCTGGATCGGGGCGCTGATCGGTCTGGTGGTCTTCGGCATGCTGGCGTTCATCACCTTCAAGCTGTCGGTGGTGGTGTTCACATCGGTGGCGGGAGCGATGGTCTGTGTGCTGGGGGCGATGTCGCTGATCCTGAACATCCCCTCGTGGAAGCCGTCCGTGACCGAGAGCATCTCGGCCCATGCGATCGTGATGCCGCTGCTGGTGTTCGTGCCGGCGATCATCGGCCTGATCCTGCAAGAGAGCTACAAGGAGGACGGGGGCAAACCGGCTTCCTGACCGGGCGCTTGGCTCGGTTCCAATTGTGCCACGGCCGGACGATGCCTGCGTCCGGCCGCTTTTCTTGGTTGGCCCCAACTGCGGGGGCCAGCGCCACTTGCTCCCGAATCTTTTGACGATTCGGTCATTTTCACTACAATCGCCCGCCACGAGGGGCGTCGCCATCCAGTTTGTTTTCGGGAACAGACGCTTACACGGTCAACACGACCAAAGGGCATGTGACCGCCCACCATCGCAGGTGAATGCGCCTTCGATGCGACAATCAACTTCTCCAACAGTATCAGGACGTATATGGCCATGGCAAAGAAGAAGACGAGCAAAAAGAAGTCCGCTACCCGCTCCAAGGGCGGCAAGATGACCTACTACTTCGGCGCGACGCGCACGGACGGGAAGGGCTCGATGAAGGCGCTGCTCGGCGGCAAGGGCGCCAACCTCGCCGAGATGACTTCGATCGGGCTACCCGTGCCGCCCGGGTTCACCATCACCACCGAGGTGTGCGACCTGTACTACAAATCCGGCCGCAAGCTGCCCAAGGGGCTGATGGACGAGATCAACAAGAGTATCGCCATGCTCGAGAAGGAGATGGGCAAAACGTTCGGGGATGACGAGTCTCCGTTGCTCGTTTCGGTTCGCTCCGGCGCGGCCGTTTCGATGCCGGGCATGATGAACACCATTTTGAATCTCGGCCTCAATGACGAATCGGTCGAGGGGTTGGCTGCGAGCACCGACAACCGGCGATTCGCTTTCGACGCGTATCGCCGCCTGATCAACATGTACGGCGACGTGGTGATGGGCGTCGAGCACGAGTTCTTCGAGGAAGCGTTCGACAAGATCAAGAAGAAGTACAAATCCAAGCTCGACACCGATGTGCCGACCGAGGGCATGGTCGAACTGTGCGACGCCTACAAGAAGGTCTACCGCAAGCACACGGGCGATGACTTCCCGCAGGACCCGATCAAGCAGTTGACGCTGGCGGTCGAGGCGGTCTTCCGGAGTTGGATGGCACCCCGCGCGGTGCGCTATCGCGAAGTGGAGAGCATCCGCGGGCTGCTGGGCACGGCCGTGAACGTGCAGACCATGGTCTACGGCAACATGGGTGACGACTCGGGCACGGGCGTGGCCTTCACGCGCGACCCGTCCACCGGTCAGAACAAGTTCTACGGCGAGTTCCTGGTCAACGCCCAGGGCGAAGACGTGGTCGCCGGCATCCGTACGCCGCAGCCGGTCGCCGAGATGCCCAAGTGGAACCGCGCCGTCCACAAGCAGTTGCTCGAGATCAAGAAGACGCTTGAAGAGCACTACAGGGACGTGCAGGACATCGAGTTCACCATCGAGAAGGGCCACCTCTACATGCTGCAGACGCGCACCGGCAAGCGGACCGGGGCCGCGGCCGTGAAGATCGCCTGCGACATGGTGAAAGAGAAGCTCATCGACGAGAAGACCGCCATCCAGCGCATTCCGGCCAACGACCTGACGCAGTTGCTGCTGCCCAGCTTCGACCCGGCGGCCAAGGCCAAGGCCGACGTGTTGACCAAGGGCCTGCCCGCCTCGCCCGGCGCGGCGATGGGTAAGCTGGCATTCACCGCCGAAGAGGCGGTGGAGCGCGTGCACGCCGGCGAGCAGGTGCTGCTGTGCCGCAAGGAGACCAGCCCGGAAGACATCGACGGCATGCACGTTGCCTCGGGCATTTTGACCTCCACCGGCGGCATGACCTCGCACGCGGCGGTGGTCGCGCGCGGCTGGGGGCGCTGCTGCGTGGCCGGCGCCGGGGCCATCAGCATCAACGAGAAGGCCCGCAAGATCACGGTCAACGGCAAGACCTTCAGTTTCAAAGATACGATCTCCATCGACGGCTCGACCGGCGAGGTGATGGCCGGGGCCGTGGCCACGCAGACGCCCAAGCTGTCGGGCGACTTCGCCACCGTGATGAAATGGGCGGACAAGTACCGCACGCTGAAGGTGCGCACGAACGCGGACACGCCGGGGGATTCCAAGCGCGCCCGCGATTTCGGCGCCGAGGGCATCGGCCTGTGCCGCACCGAGCACATGTTCTTCGACGAAGACCGCATCCTGGCGATGCGCGAAATGATTCTTGCCGAGGCCAAGGAGGCGCGCGAGAAGGCGCTGGAGAAGCTGTTGCCGCACCAGCGCAAGGACTTCGAGGGCATCTTCACCGCGATGAAGGGCCTGCCTGTGACCGTTCGCCTGCTCGACCCGCCGCTGCACGAGTTCCTTCCGCACGAGAGCAAGCAGCAGGCCGAACTGGCCAAGGTGCTCGGCGTGAAGCCGTCTTTCGTGAAGAATCGCGTGACCATGCTGCACGAGATGAACCCGATGCTCGGCCACCGCGGCTGCCGCCTGTCGGTGACCTACCCCGAGATCCTGGTCATGCAGGTGACGGCCATCGTCGAAGCGGCGATCAACTGCCGCAAGAAGAAGGTCCAGGCGATGCCCGAGATCATGATCCCGCTGGTGGGCACGGCCGAGGAATTGAAGATGCTCCGTGAGATCGCGGTGCAGACGATCGAGGATGTGAAGAAGGCCAAGAAGTACACGGCCAAGCTGGACATCCCGGTCGGCACGATGATCGAAATCCCGCGAGCCGCGCTGACGGCCGACGAGGTCAGCGAACATGCCGACTTCTTCAGCTTCGGCACCAACGACCTGACACAGATGACCTTCGGGTACAGCCGCGACGACGTCAACACCTTCCTGCCGGATTACCTGTCAAAGGAAATCCTGCTGACGGACCCGTTCCAGTCGCTGGATCAGACGGGCGTCGGGCAGTTGGTCGAGATGGCGGTGCAGAAGGGCCGCAAGGTCACGAAGGGCCTGAAGTGCGGCATCTGCGGCGAACATGGCGGCGATCCGTCGTCCGTCGTTTTCTGCAACAAGGTCGGACTCGACTATGTTTCCTGCTCCCCGTTCCGCGTGCCCATCGCAAGACTGGCCGCGGCCCAGGCGGCGCTCGGCAAGTAAGCGACCGCGCCGCGACAACCTGACGACCACACCAAGCCCCTGGGTGAGTCCCGGGGGCTTTTTCGCATTCACGACACGCGTAGCGGCGAAGATCCCGGAAATGCAGGACTTCGCCGTCCTTTTCCCTTCGGTCGTGGATCGTGATCGGTTAGCCTCGGACACCAGATGATCTGCCGTCGGCGCAACGCGAGCTTTCGCGCGCGGCCGGCCGCATTGAATGCCTTGGTCTCATCGGGTCAACCTTCGAAGGAGCTTCCCATGCGACGTGTTCTTCCAATCGCCATGCTCGCAGCCGCGCTGGCCGGCTGCGGTGATCAGTCCGCACCTGAAACAGGCGAAGCGCCGCCGCCCGTTGTGCTCAAGCCGGGCGAGGAGATCGAACTGCCCGATCCCGGCTCGTCTGACGACGGTGAGGGGTCGGGACTCGATGTATCGCAGCACCTGGCGATCAGGCAGGGCGGGATCGCGTCGCTCCGGCTGAAGATGCCGGAGGCGGATACCGGTGAACGCTTCGTGACGCTCAAGTTCAGCGGGCTGCCTTCACACGTTCGTGTCACCAATGTCATGTTTGTCGGCCGCGGCGATGACGCGCAGGTGGCGATCGAGCCGGCCGACATCATCGACGGCGTAGACGTGGACATCAGCGTGGAACGGGACGCCGCACCGGTGGACGGGAAGCAGGTCGCGGTCACGGCGACCAGCGGATCAATGGTCGTGACGCGCACCTTCGAACTGACCATTGTGGAATCGCCCGAGGCGAGCTGGCCGGTCGGTTGGACAACCACGCGCACTTTCGAGGCCGATCCGGACCTCGTCCTGGCCGAGGCGCGGGCTTGGCTCCGCGATCAAGGCTATGAGATCCGCGACGAAGTCGTCGACGAGGCGGACAGCGAAACCCGGATCTACGTGATCACGCCCGACGGGATCAAGGTGGCTGTCGAGGTTTCGCGCCCCTTCGGCAAGGAGGCATGGCTCGTGGTCAGCGGCGGCGATAGCGCGAGCACGAAATCCGCGTCGGGCCGCATGGCGGATGGCATCAGCGCACGGATCGAAGCACGCCTCGGCGATTAGCAGGCACGGTCCCGGTCGCGCCGCGCGGCTACCGGCCTCGGTCAGGGATGGCTACCGTTGCGCGGCGACGGCGCCTCCGCAAGCGCGAACGCTTGCTGCAGCGTTCCGAACTGCTCAACCCGATCCTGCGAAGGCTTATCACCGCCGAAGGTCAGGAAGACTTTGAACGCCGAGGCGCCGTCGGTATCGAAGAACTGAAAGCTGAGCGTCGGCACGTTGTCCATGTGGCTGGGTTTACGTACGGCGAACACGGCCGCGATGCGCTCGCTGCGGATGTGCATGTCGAGGCTCTTGGTCTGCACGTTCAGGAAGCCATGCCAGTTACTGAAGTTGCCGAATCTGCCGAACGCCTCAAGCGTGGTGGCGCCGTTGCTGACGATCACGTGCACGTTGTCCAGCGCCTCGAAGCGTCGCACGAGTTCCTCCCATCGCGTTGCGTCCAACTCACGCACCTGATCGCCGGGAAGGCTGCGAAGCACGAAGACTTCGGGCACGCGCAATTGCCGCGCCAGGATGACGGTCATCTGGCTGGGATTCTCCGCGTACGCGTCACGGATGTGTTGACGCAGTTCGTCGGTCAGTTCGGTTCCGGCTGCAACAGCGGTGGGCGTGGTCATCGTCAAGCGTCCTTGGTTGGATTCGTTTCAGTTTGAGGCAGTTCGTCGGGATGCGGCTCAGCGAGCTGGCCGGCCCACTGGTGGAAGAGCGGGACGAACAGCGCGCTTGCGACCGTGATCGGGCGTAGCAGGGGAGTCAGCGGCCCGCGCCAGCGGTCGCTTTGCTTGAGAGCGGCCAGTTCAGCCGCGACGCGCCGTCTGGCCGGGGCCAGACCGCGCAACGCCGTGGCGACGGGCAGCAGAATGACCGGGCTGACGCGCCAGCGGCGGAAGGTGCGCACCATCTCGCGCGGTGGCACGGTCAGCATGATCACGGCCGCGGACAGCGTCAGCGGCATGAAGCGCAACAGCAACGTGCGGATCAGGTCGATCACGCGATGCCAATCGTGGTGCCACAGAAAGCTGGCCAACGCGTAGAAGCACCAGATCCAGACCAGTCCGAAGAGCGTCCAAAGCAGCGCTCGTCGCACGCCGGTGACCCAGGCGAAAGCCAGATAGAGCAGGGCGATGACCGCGAGGGCCGACCATGCGTCGATCAGCATCGGTGCAACGCAGCCGAACAAGGCGATCACCAGTTTCGTCCCCGCGCCGATGCGCGACGCGCGCCTGGCAGCCTGATGCCGCCGGGGCGGTGCGGTGGGCGATGAGATCACACGCGTCGGTGAATCGCGCCGCGCGCGGAAACGCCGGCCCAACCAGACGCCCATCAGCGCCCCGGCAATGCGCAGAGGCCATTCGAGCAGATACATCGACCACAGCAGCGGCTCGTCGCCGCCTTGTGTGCCGAAGTAGATGTACAGCGGCTGGCCCGCGCCTGCCAGCAGCTCGAACACCACGTCGGCGACGCACAATGCGGTCAGGCGGTGCAACCGATGCAGCAATCGCCCGGCCACAGCGCCCCCGGCCGCGGCGAGTGTCATGATCGCCGGTAGGTAGATGATGCCGGTCATGAACAGCAGAACCAGGCCGTACACCGGTCCGAGCAGCGCCAACGTTCGCCAGCGGCGCGTGCGCCCGATGAGCATGGCGATCACGGCGCCGTCCACGATCGCCTTCGGACCGGCCTGGGCCAGCGAGTTGTAGCCCATGAGCGCGGCCTGCACCATGATGATCGCCGTGCCCAGCACCACCATCATGGTCACCGCCACACCGACGCGGCGCAGCTCGGCCCAGTCAAAGAGCCGGGTGCGCGAAGCTGGCGCCGGCGTCGCGTCGAGTGCGTAGGGTGGTGTTGAGCTTATGGTCATCGTGCCGCGAACGCTCGTTAGAACTTGACGCCATGGCCGCCGGGGGCCAGGTCCTGGTTCGTCGCCGCGTGATCGCGGAATTCCACTTCCAGGTTGCGGTTGATCACGTTGATGCCATCGCGGTGCGGGCCGCGCAATTCGCCGCCCGGCTCGCGCTGCACCAGGTCACGGACATACGTGCTGCGCTCGATCGCCACCTGGTTGGCCAAGGCGATGGGGTCGTGGGTCGCGGTGAAATCGAACGGCTCGAACCGCCGCCCATCGAGAAAACCGAACGACTCACGGAAGTAGCCGCCCGGGGCATCGATCACGCCGTTGGGCTGGTTGGCGGCGGCGGGGCGGTAGGTCATCCGCTGACCGTGATTCGTTTGCCCGCCTTGGCGCGGCCAGGCGGCAACGGCCGCGGGGCATGCGTAGAACCCGCCGGTCTGCGTGAGGTAGCCGTCCATCACATTGGGCAGTGATCGGGGCCAGCGGCTCTTATCGAACGGATCGACCGCCGCGTCGGGCTTGGTCGGATCGCCGAAGGCATTGTTGTGCATTGGCGAGACGACCATGGGCACGCATTGACGGTGGTCGCCGATGTAGGCCCAGAGCCCGACGGTCATCTGCCGCTGGTTGGAAGCGCACGCGACGCGGCGGGCCGCATCGCGCGCCATGCCCAACGCGGGCAGCATCAATCCCACCAGCATCGCGATGATGCTGATGACCACGAGCAACTCGATCAGCGTGAAGCCCTGAACGAACCTGCCGTAACGCTGCATGAGATCAACCTTCCGTGGAACGCGATGCACTTACCGCGCGCGTCGAAGCCGACGCGCCGCGACCATCCCGACGCCCAGCAGCAGCAACGCGCCCGTCGCCGGCTCGGGGATCACGCGCTGAGCGACGATCACCGCGTCGTAGGACACCGTGTCGCCGAAGGCCGGGTCGGCGCTGTTGTTGATGCCGAAGCCGGCCGCTTCGAGAAAGACGATCCGGTCAGCATTCGGGTTGGCGATCGAGGCAAGCCAGTGGAGGTAAGCGCCGAGGTCGCCGGCGAAGTCCGCCAATGCGACGCCTTCGCCGTCGAACGGGTCGCCGGCCGGGCCGCCGCCGATCGTGACGCTGCCGCCGAAGGTGGCGTTGGCCGAACTGCCGATGGACGCGGCGTCAACCGCCGGCCATAGTGTGCTGCCCAATCCCTCGCCGGCGAGCGTCGGGAAGAGATTCGTGTTCGGATCACGGTCGATCACCCAGCCGCGGAATGAGCCGATGGTCTGGAACGTGCCGAGCGCGGGCGTGCTGGTGTTGCCGGAGATCGAGTCGTTCCAGATCTCCATGCCCAGATCATCGACGCGGAAGACGCCGGTGAGCGTGCCGCTGTTGCCGGTGACGGGCGTGAGGCTGCCCGTGCGGGTGTCGGCGGTGTTGATGGCCGGCCCGGGCGTTGCGACGTTGCCGGCGAAGGCGTTGGGCGTACCGCTCAGGTGGTTGACGCTGACACCGAACTCGGGGGCGAGATTGGCCGAACCGGGGTTGGTGCCGGTGGCGTCGAAGTTGGTGACACCGATCGTGCCGGCGCCGGTATCGATCTGCAGATCGATGAAACTGCTGGCGTTCGGAATAACGGCGGGCTGTTCGAAGCTGCCCTGGCCGTCAGGCACGGCCACGAGACTGCGTGTGCCGTTGTTCAGGTCGCCGTCGAGGTCGAGCAGCGGGCCGCCGAGGAACTCGACGGCGAGAATGGGCAGGTCGCCCTGGCCGAAGTTGATCGACCCGCGACGGTACAGGAAGCTGAGTGATCCGAACTGGTTGGGGCTGAACATCGGCGTGCCGTTGCCGGCCCAGTTGGCGGGCGAGGCGTCGTCGCCGGTCCCGGCGAGGCGGTCGCCATCGCTGAAGGTCCCGGGGAAGGGGGCGGAGCCGAAAACGGCTCGATCCGGCCCGGGGAAGTGGCCGGCATTGACGCCGGTCATGAGCTGGTAGACATCCGCGTGTGCGGGGGCGCAGGCGGCCAGCGAAAGCACGATGGTCGCGGCGATGATTCGGTGGGGCATGGTCTTTCGGTCCTCTCTCTCGTCCCGTATGAGTCTCATGGGCGACGCGCCGACAAATGAGACTCATTCTCAATTGCATTGGCGGGACCCTACCTCGCCGACTGGGAGGCGTCAAACAAAGGACCGCTGAACCGGTGCCGTTGTCCGCATATGTGGAAAATTCGCCCTGATGAGACAAAGAGCCTGTCCGAGGCATTCACAACCGCGGCAGGTCTTTTGAAGTCTTTTTTAACTCTTTTTATGGTCTCGCCCTGGTGGCGAGTCACCTTTCTGACGGAGTTGGAATCGCTCGAACCTACAGGGTGGAGACTGAGATGAAAACGATCACACTGACTGTCGTACTCGCGGCCGCCTTTGCCACAATGCTCGCCACGCCGGGAAGGGCGTTGGCAATCGACCCGTCCGACCTCGGGCCCTACGAAGGGCAGTGGAACAACACGACCTTCGGCAGTTCGGGCGACGTGAGCCTGGTGTTCTCGTCGGACGGCTCGAATGTCACGGCCGACATTGATCTGGACGGCTTCGTCTTTGGGTTCAGCGATCCGCCGCCATTTCAGTTCATCGCACCGATCGGGGGCGACGGTTCGGTGTCATTCGACAAGTCCGGCGATCCGTTCTTCGGCGACATGGATGTGGATGTGACGGATGCCGGCGTGGTGACGATGGATTTTCGCAACTTCCCCAGCGGCTCGCCGGCGCAAATCAGCGGATTCGACCACATCGCCGTCACCGGCACGATCGCCGGGGGCGTGGTGGACCTTGACTACCAGATCTTCAATGCGCCGAGCAACCTGTTTGCCCAGGGCACGCTGGATGCCACGCTCATACCGGAGCCTGCCTCGGCGTTGCTCGTGCTCGCCGGCGGGTTCGGCTTGCTTCGTCGCCGTCGCTGAGCACGATGGCGGGCACTACTTGCCGATGATGACGCGGTTGCCCTCGAAGCGCACCGGCACACCGCCGACGATGACGCGTGCATTCAGCCCTTTGCCGAGCGAGGTCACCCGCGGCGCCGCCTTGCCGCGCTGCAGGGTCAGGACGACCATGAAGTGCCCGTCCGTGTCATCGGGGACACTGCTCGCCTGTATGGCGCGAAGGGCGACGGTGACTTTCGTCTTGTAACGGTCGCCGGCTGGCTTGAAGGTGACTTCCTGGTTGGTGAAGCCGATGTTGATCTTGCGCGGCGAAATGAACGTTGCCTTCAGCGAAGCCCCGCCCTTGGCCATCGTGAAGCCGTCGTCGCTGAAGGTGACATCGCCCTTGTCGAAACCCTCAGGCACCTGCCAGTTCCACACCTTGCGTCCGCCGCCGTCGATCTGGTCGACGAGCACGAGCAGGGCGGGCGCGCCGCACCTGCCGGAGTAATCGACGCCCAGGGCGCGCTGGCCGGTGATGCCGATGCTCACGATGTTCTGCCGCTGCAGTTCGAATCGGTTGTTGACCAGTGGTCCCTGCTGCAGCTTGCCTTTCTCGTTGTACCAGGTGCGCTGGCCGGCGTAGACCAGGTCCATGTTGGCGGTGATGCTGCCTGAGCCGTCTTCCCGTGGGCGGAAGTCGCTCTTGGTGGCGCGCATGCCGTCGAGGTTATCGTCATCCGGGAGACAAACGACGGTTTCGTACCAGCGCAGCCGCGTCTTGCCGGGCGCTGTGCCTCGGTGCGTCCAGAGCTGTCCAAGCCCCCAGAGGCGCAGGGATCCGGCATCATTGTTGCGCCACCCGCCTTCGCCTTCGCTCTTGAGGAAAAGCTGCGTGACGATGTCTTCCGTACCTTCCCAGCCATTGCGGAAGACGTAAAGGCCCTTGGTCTCGGCTTCCCACACGCGCGGAATGATGCCGTCAGGATTGCGCGGCACGACATCCATCGGGTAGTGCAGCAGCGTGTAGACCGGATCGCCGCAATGGCTTGCCACATGTTGGATGAACGCGGCGTCGTCGGCGCGTTGGACGGCGCTCTTGCCGGCGCCGCCCTTGGGCAGGCCCATGGCCTTGTTCCAAGCCCACAGGGCCGCGGGTTTCCATTGATCAGGTGTGAGCGGATAGGTGATCGCCCAGCGCCCCGCCTTCTGCGAGCCGTCGGTCAGCGAGAACGACTGATGCGCATGGATGCCCTCGGGCCCGTAGATCGTCTGCGCGATGTAGCGCGGCCCGAAGTGCGTTACATCCGGCCGGCCGGTCGATGGATGGCCGAACTGATTGCGATGACAGACTTCGAAAAGCAGCGGCTCATTGCAGCCGACGCCCGTGTAGCTTTCACCCTCGACCTGGAAGCCGCCATTCCCGAAGCAGTAGCGGTGGTACCAGGTGGCCTTGGTCGTGCCGCATTGGCTGAGCCAGTTGTAATAGGCCGAAGCGCGGTCGTTGTTCTGCCAGTAGGCGAGGTCCTCATGGTACTTGGCCAGTCTCAAACGGTACTTGGCCTGTGCCAGTTCCAGGCCTTCCTTGATCTGTTCGTCGGTCACACTGTTGAAAGCCGGCCTGATCCAACTCTTGCCCCAGGGGTTGATCTTGTGGAACTGCACGCGGGCGAGCAGGGGGTGCAGCCCCGGCTGAAGCGTGATGAAGTCGCGATCGTCAAGAATCTCGCCGCTCAACCAGAACTCCGCGGAGTTGCCGCCGCTGCCGCCGTCGCGGAACTGCACGGTGATCGCCTTGTCCACGCGAACGATCGTGTAGAAGTAGTTGAGGCTGTTGTAGCTTTTCTTCGTTGCGCCCATCATCTCGATGCAGAAGCCGGCCGGATCGTCCTGCTTGCGCTTCCAGATGCCGGCTTCAGGAAGGGGGGTGAAAGTGCACGACTTGCCGCCGAAGGTTAACCCATCGCCGGCCTTCGGGTTCGCCTGTGCGCTGCCGCCGCCGTTCTCGAAGAGGTCGACAGGCAGATCATCGCTGTTGGGCAGCGGGCCGCAGTGGAGCCAGTTCGAGGGCATCGTGCCGATGGCAAGGCTGTTCACCGGCACGCTGTCGTGCGGCGAGAAAGCGGCAGGGGGGCTGACCACGCGCGGCTCGTTGCCCGGATCGCGCGGCTTCATCGGTTCGCGGCCCGGTTTGTCATAGATAATCAGCCCCGCCAGCGCGGACGCACCGTTCAGATGGCCGCTGTAGTTGCTGTTGGGCGACCAGTTCACCTTCTCGGTGATCGTGTTCGGCCGGAACAGCATGCGATCGGCGCGGCGGGCGAAGTACTCGACCATGCGCCGCTGGAAGTCTTCGGGATAGGCCTGCCACATCATGTCGCAGGCGATCGTGACATGCCCGACGCGGCGGGCGTACGCGCCGTCGGAACCGTTGAATGCGCCGGGCGACTCGTCATCCATCATCCGCTGCAGGATGGGCCGCGCCTTGTGTGCGTATGACTCGTCACCGGTCAACAGGTACATCATGCCGAGCGCAATCGGGTCCTTCTGATGCGATTTGATCCGCGCCACCAGCGCCTTACCCAGCGGCGTCTGCGCCTTCTCGCGCAAGGCGTCCAACTCACTGCGGCGGATGATCATGCGCGGATGCTCGTTGCGGGAAGGGGGGTTGTAACCCGCGGCCGGCTTGAGTGGGGCGGTCACCTCCACCGTCGCCTCGCCCTTTGTCGGCGTAACGAGGTACTGATCGGTGAAGGCCCCGAAGGCGCCGTCGTACGTGCCCTTCCAGCGGTTCTCGCCGTCGGGCTTGAGCGACAATGTGAAGTGCGCCCGGCCACCGGGGATCCATGGATCGCCCGGCACCTCGACTTCCACCTCCAGCCGGCCACTCTCGAGCGAGCCGCCGAGGACGCGTCCGCGGTGCAAGCTGCGGTTGTAATCCGGCGCATCGCCCAGCAGCCAACCGAGTTTGCCGTCTTCCAGCGTCGTGCTCAGGTACAGCGGCTTCGGGTCACCACCGTTGGGCTGCTGCAGGGCGCCGGACAGGCTGATCTCGACACGTTGCGTGGCGGCTGTTGCGAGCGTCGCGGCCATGGCCGCCACCGCAATGAATGCCAAGAAAACCGACCGCTTCGGGTATCGCATGGATTGCTCCGCCTTCCTGATCATAAGAGTTCATCTCGCGTTTGGGCCTCGTCATCGGGCAGAACGGTGGGCACGGCGGCATATTACCGCGCGGCGGACGGCGCGGCCGACGGGGCAAGGAATGCCCCCTTCAGTCAGGTATCGTTGGGTTCGAGCGGCGTGACCTGGTCGGGCCAGCGGCCGGCTGACATCGCGTCCAGCTTCTCCGCGGTCCTGGTCAGCATGCGGATGGGGACCTCGGGACGACGCAGCACCCGGTACTGGTCGAAGGACACGCCAAAGCGCGTGCGTCGCTCGATCAGAACGAATTCCTCCCACGGCACGAACAGGTGCGGGTGCCCGAACCGGAAAGCCCACGCAACCTGGATTCCGAGCCCGCGGTCGGTCACTTCGTATGCGATGATGTTGCCGTACTTCGCCCAGAAACGCAGCCAGAGCATCTGCCAACTGATGGCGCCGAGGGATTGGCCGACGTCGCCGTTGATGTCTGGCCGGGGATAGACCTTGGCAAGGAAGAACCACCCGGAGAAGAAAGACACCAGCCACATGGTGGCGATCCAAATGCCGATGCTCACGACGATCCCAGCAAGGGCGATCAAGAGTTGAGGGATGAGTCCGGCGCCCGACATCGCCTGAGGATACCTTATTCAACGCCTCCAGATGCGGCATGCGGCCCCCTCCCGAGCTCGAATTCGGGAATTGAACATAAGGTACATTATCGGAACTTGGGAAGGGCGGTGACGTTGTGCCGTCTGGGAACGGCGGTTCAGGGCGGATCCGTCTCCTCACGGATCGCATCCGCCACCGCATCGCCTGCCCCGGGCCACGGTTTCATGGCTTCGAGTAGTTCTTGGGTCATCTTGATGTACTCAGGACGCTTGCCGCGCGGGCGATCGCTCAGCAGGTGATCCAGGCGATCGCCGAGCTTGATGAGCTTGGCGGCGTCCGACATCCCGCTGGCGTGCCTGATGATGTACAGATGTCGCGTGTCGAAGTCCTCCCGCACGCCCGTCGGCACCGTCAGCTCTTCGACGGCGTCGGCGATGCGCCGGCCGAAGGCCTGGCGCAGGTGGAATGGCGTCGCGGTTGTGTCTTCGAAAACATCGTGCAGATACGCGGCCGCGAGGATCGCCGGATCGCGAATCCCGGCGCGATTGCGAAGCAATTCGGCGACACGGATCGGATGATTGGCGTATGGCCTGCCGTCGGCGGAGGTCTGGCCTTTGTGAGCGAACGCGGCGTACGCCCGGGCGTCGCTCGCGAGGTCGCCGGTCAACGCAGGCGCAATCCGTGTGCGACGTCCATCCAGCAGCACGCGGCCGTCCGCCATCAGGTTGATCGCCTCGGGATAGGCTTCGCATTCCTGCTCGAACACGCGAGCCGCGAGGTCGTCGGGGGAATCGCTCTCAAGTACCGGGCACGTGCGTTGCACGATGATCGGTCCCGTGTCGTAAGTCTGGTCCGCGAAATGCACGGTGCAGCCGGAGACCTTGCAGCCATGCGCGAGTACGGCCTCATGGACGTGGTGGCCGAAAAACCCCTTGCCGCCGAAGCTCGGAAGCAGCGCCGGGTGGATATTCAGGACGCGGTCGGCATAGTCATCGGGCAGCGCCAGCAGGCTCAGGAAGCCAGCCAGGCAGACGATGTCCGCCTGGGCATCGCGAATCAGGGCGAACACCGAATCCGAGAACGCTTGCGTTGAGTCGAAGTCCTTGCGCTTGGCCAGGTGGACCGGCAGTTGCGGCCAGCGCTCCAGCGCGACTGCGTGAGACTTTTCGTTGGAACAGACCACAACCGTGACCCGCGCGTCCAGTTGGCCCGCACTGGTGCGCGCGAGCAGGTTCTGCAGCGTCGTGCCGCCGCCGGAGATCAGGACCGCGAGATTCATGTCACGTGTCGCCATGTGCCATACGATAGCGACATCCTCGCGGCTGCGCCGATACGATAGGGACCATGTCCGAACCGGCTCGCGTCACACGCCTCGCGCCATCGCCCACAGGCGCCCTGCATCTGGGCAACGCCCGCACGTTCCTGATCAACTGGGCGCTGGCGCGGCGGCTTGGATGGCGAGTCGTGTTGCGCATTGAGGACCTCGACACGCCGCGCACGAAGAAGGGAGCGGACATCCAGGCGATCGACGATCTGCGGTGGCTGGGCATGGACTGGGACGAGGGCCCACACTACCAGTTGCGTGATCTCGCCCCCTACCGTGAGGTGCTCGACCGCCTGTGGCGCGATGGGCTCATTTACGCCTGCACATGCACGCGGCGCGAGATCGAACAGGCGCAGTCAGCGCCGCACGGCAGTGACCACGAACTGCGATACCCCGGGACGTGCCGGCCGGCGCCCGACGTCCCGCCTGCCCGGCGCAGCCCCCCGACCCACGCGGCCTACGCGCTGCGGCTGATCGTGCCGCCGGGCGAGTTAGCATTCGAGGATGCCTTTGCCGGTCCGCAGCGGCATGACGTCCAGGCCCAGGTGGGCGATTTCATCGTGGCGTCAAAGGCGATGCTGCCGGCCTACCAGTTGGCGGTGGTCGTGGATGATGCGCGGCAAGGGGTCAACGAGGTGGTGCGCGGCGATGACCTGCTCCGATCGGCCGCCCGGCAGATCGTTCTTCAGCGCATGATCGGCATCACCCCCCCGCCGCGCTATTGGCATGTGCCATTGGTGCTCGGCGAAGACGGCCGCCGGCTGGCCAAGCGGCATGGCGACACGCGGCTGGCGTCCTACCGTGAACGGGGCGTGCCGGCGGAGCGTATCATCGGGCTGCTGGGCTATTGGTGCGGCGCGGCCGGTCGGCGCGAGCCCATGACGGCTCGCGCGTTCCTGGATGGTTTTGACATCGGCCGCCTCGATTCGCATCCTGTCACTTTCACCCAAGAGGATCATGCATGGCTCGTCGCCGGAACATGAGCAGCGAGAGACGTCGGGAAAGGCAGCCGGTCAAGCGACCAGTGACGCTGGCGGCGATGCTGGTCATGGTGCTGTCGCTGGCGATTGCGGCCATGGTGCTGCTCGACTGGGGATTTGCGGAAGATGAAGCAGGCGGTCGGCTTAATCCGCTGAGCGACCCCCAGCCGGAACTGCCACGGGTCGAGGTGAAGATCGGGGGCAAGGTTTTTCGTCTCGAGACGGCGACCACCCGGGCGCAACACTTCTGGGGGCTTTCGAATCGCGAAGCGATCGAATCGGACGGCGGGATGCTTTTCGTCATGCCGCACAGCAGGCCGCGGCAATTTGTGATGCGCCGTTGCCTGGTTCCGATCGACCTGCTGTTCCTCGACAATGACGGGGTGATCACGACATTACACGAGATGCAGGTGCAACCCTACGACACGCCGTCATCAGAACTGACGCCCTACCCGAGTGACGGCCCGGCGCGGTTTGCGATCGAACTGGCCGGTGGGACGATCGATCGGCTTGGGTTAGAGGTCGGTGACCGCGTTGAGTTGCCGCCGGACGATCTCAAGGCCGGGGTACGGTAGGTCGATGACCGGAGAAGGAGTCTTCGGCGACCTCCTCCGGACCTCATCATGCCCGGTAAAAAGCTGCTTATCATTGGATCGACGCTCGGCGCGACCGAGCAGGAGACGGTGGTTTCCACGCTCGCGCGTTGGCCGCTCGACCAACGTCCGGATATCAAGCAGTTGTCGGTCAGCGACTACCTTGGCAAGCCGCCTCGCTCGCGGAGCGTTGGCGCGGCGTGGATCGCATTGGATGTCGAACCCAATTCGGCCGTGTACGAACTGATCGCCCTTCTGCAGGATGCCCACATCCCGGCGATCATCACCCGTCCCGGTGAGACGCTCGCCACCGGCGCGACGTATCAGACGGGCGTGCTGGTGGCGCCGCCGGGCGCGCCCGCGGGCGAGTTGTGTGCCGCGTTGCGGGCGCTATGGGGTCAGGCGGATCTTCTCGGCGATCTGCGGATGCAACTCGAGATCGCCACTGCCCACCAGGGCGGATTGTGCGATCAGATCGACAAGATGGACGAGGAACTGCGCATGGCCGCGCAGTTGCAGCGCGACTTCCTGCCGCACGAACTGCCGAAGCTCGCGGGTGTGGAAGCACGCGTGTTGTACCGCCCTGCTTCCTATGTGTCCGGAGACATCTTCGATGTCGAGCGGCTGGATGAGGATCACCTTGGTCTGTTTGTCGCGGACGCGGTGGGCCACGGCGTGCCGGCGGCGCTGTTGACGGTGTCAATCAAGCGCTCGCTGCGGACCAAGGAGATCAATCGCGCGTACGCCGGGAATTACCGGTTGATTCCGCCGGATGAGGCGCTGGGACACCTGAACCTCGACCTGGTGGAACTGCAGACCGGCCGCATTCGCACGGCCACGGCGGCGTACGGGGTGCTCAACGCCCGGACGCTCGAACTCGAGTTCGCGCGTGCCGGCCATCCCTTCCCGCTGATTCTGCATCGCGACGGCACCACGACGGCGCTTGATTCGGACGGCGCCATGCTCGGGGTCTTTCCGGAAGAGCGATTCGAGTTGCTGCGCGTGAAGCTGGAGCCCGACGATCGCCTGCTGTTCTTCTCCGACGGGTTCGAACTGGCGTTTCGCGACCTCGTGGCCGAGGAAGCCGGGAAGCCGCTGGCGAATACCAACTACCTCGAAGAATTCGCCTCATTGGCCGAAGGAACGCTCGATCAGGCCATCCGCAAGTTCGAGCGTCGGCTTGACCAGCAGGCCGGCTCGCTCAATCAGCTCGATGACCTGACCGCTCTGCTCGTCGGCATGGTGCGAGAGACGGATGCGGACCAGAACGAGACTTGGACGAAGAAGAGCACTTCTGACGCCGCCTGAGCGGTCCCGCGCGTCCTCGCGCCTGTTCGATACCAATCGGCCGCGGCAATCCGGGAAGATGCCCCACGTTGTACCTGACTCGACGGGTCGGTCGCCAAACGCACACACATTTCCGTTTGCGGAGATTGTCCACATGAACCGATGCATCAATGCCGTGGTGTTGGTCACCATTGCTGCAATGCTCCTTCTTTCACCTCACGCGACGACGCTCGGTCTCGCTGCCTCGAACGGTGAAGGCAGGCCCGTGGCGGCACTCGAGTTGGAACTGGTGGGCGCGGCTCCCGCGGGCACCACGCTTCGGGTTGACGCGGACGCCGGCGGGCAAGCCGTCGTGTGGGCGCCCTACTGGCCGCTGCAGGCCCAGACTGGCCAGATGTCGTTCGTCGAGGCGGAGGGATCCATCGCAGTCTCCGGCGATGCCATCAGCGGCAGGTTGACCGCCACGCTGGGGCTGGCCAAGCCCCGCCACGGCAAACCGCCGGCCGACCCGGGGATCGCCGTGTCGGTCGAGGGAACGGTCAAGGGCGGCGTCGTCCGGGGCATGTGGCGAAGCAGCGGATCGAGCGGACCGCTGCATGGTTTCGTGCGCGCGATTCCGCCGGGGGACAGGTTCACGCTGGGCTGTGTCACGCTCGACCGTGCCTACCCCTTCCCCGGCCGCGAAGGAGCCACGGGCTACAACGGGCTGCAGACCCGACTTGGCGGATCGTTCGCGCTCGACCACGGGAAAGTGACTGAGGGTGTCACCGGGCCCAACCAACCCAAGGCGAGTTGGTTCCCCGGTCGTGCCTTTCGTCCTACGACATGGCGTCTGCCTTCCGGACAGTCGGTCACCTTCGCCGCCGCGGGATACTCGCACGGCAAGAGCAGAATCACCGGTTCGCTCGAGGACGACACGCTCTCGCTGAAGCTCACCGCCGAGGTGGAGCGCCAGCCGAAGCCCGTCGTCTGGGATGTTCAACTCAAGCGTGCGGGCACTTTGTGGTATGGCACGTGGAAGTGGACGGTCGCGAAGGGCAAGCAGGACATGGGCGGCGTCGCCGCCGGACGGGTCATCGCGGGCGACAAGCCGTTCGCAACCGCGCCGAAAGGCGATACGCCGCGCGAGAAGCTGCTTCGGCATGCGATCGCGCTGGCGAATCATCCCGGCAACGTGGTGTGGCGCGACGACCTGCTGGCGATGTGCGTTGCCGGCACCGGCAACAAGCAGTACGACAATCCGCCGAACAACGTGGCGGGGGCGATTCACACCGGGCTGCTGCTTCATCGGTTGAGCGATGATCCGATGGTGCGGGCCGAGGGCCTGGCCATGGCCCGCCGCGCGGCCTATTGGTGGCATCTCTCGCGCATCGGCCCTTACAGAGTTGGCGAGTATTACAAGGGGATGTTCTGGACAACGGCGTGGGCCGGGCTGGGACTCGCCGAGCTGAGTGAGACCGACCCCGAGGGTTTGTGGCGTGTTTGGGCGCATGAGCTTGCACAAGCCATGGTCAAGGCGCAGATTGACTCGGGTGCGTGGACATGGATCGACGAGAACACCGGAGAAAAGGGCAAGTCCAATGAGCGCAATGATCGCAGTAAGGACGACCGGGACCTCAACTGCGGGGACTTGCTGCTGGCCATGACGCGCACCGCGAAGGCCGCGGGGCTTGACGTCTCCGCCGCCGAGGCCAGAGCCGACACCTGGCTCACACAAGCGCTGGCCGAACCCTCTGCCTGGCACTACCTTGATCGCCGACCGGGCAAGACCCCATGCTCGCTCGGCACTGTCTGCTGGCTGCAGTGGCTGGTCGAGCGACCGGAACCCGATGCCGCGCGAATCGCTCGCGTGCGGAGCGAGATCGAGGAGCGGTTCCTCGATGAGAAGACCGGTTTCCTTCTCGGCTACGCGCCGCGCTGGTCGCCCCGCGACGAGCGCGGACACACGGATCTGTCGGTCACCGCCCGATACGCCCACATTCTTGCGGTGCTCGGACAACGCGGCGATGCGGACGCGCTCAAACAAACGCGATCGCTGATCGATGCGATTCTGAAGGAGGCTTCACCGGAATCCGGCCTGATCGACTACCTCGGTCGCGATCTGCCGGCCGACGCTGAGGCACTGGGCAAGGTGGATGCGCATGCATACCTGTGCATGAAGGCCGCGATCGGCTGGGAACTGCTTGAGGCGATCGAGGTGATCGAAGACAAGTAGGCGGGTCCCGCGCGCCCGCCCTTCTCCGCGACTACGCGCTGCGGCGATGCAGCCGGGCATCGGCCGGCGTCGGTGGAAGCTTATGACTGTCGGACGCGTCGTCCGCGTTCTTCTTCTTGCGCCGTCGACGTCGGCGCTTCGGCTTGTCGTGTTCCGGCGAGAACGGGTCGTCGCTGCTGATGCGCTCGTTCAGCTTCCTGAGGGCCTCGATCTCGATCTGCCGGACTCGTTCGCGCGTCAAACCGATCTGATCGCCGACTTCCTTGAGCGTCATCGGCTCGTCGCCGTCCATGCCGAATCGCATGCGCAGGATCCGTGCTTCGCGCTGATCGATCGCCTCGAGCAAGGCGCGGATGGTGTCCAGTTCGTCATTGCTCAAGGCCTGCTCGTCAGGCGGGGGCACGCGGTGGTCGGCGAGCATCTCGGACAGGGTCAGACCGTCCTCATCGCTCGCATCGCTCTGCGCGGGGCGCTGGAACGCCCGGACGGCCTTGCGGATGATGCGCAGCTTCCGCACCGGGACGTCCATGGCCTTGGCCAGTTCCTGGGTGGTCGGCGTGCGTCCGAGTTCGTCCTGCAGTTCCGCGCTCTTGCGTTTCCATCGCGCGATGAGTTCAACCATGTACGCCGGGATGTGGATCGGCTGCACCGCGTTGATGAGGGCCCGCTTGATGGCCTGCTTGATCCACCAC
Organism: uncultured Phycisphaeraceae bacterium; assembly: GCA_964532795.1. Lineage (GTDB taxonomy): Bacteria > Planctomycetota > Phycisphaerae > Phycisphaerales > Phycisphaeraceae > CAZHJL01. Next base: position 41,570 of record CAZHJL010000018.1, read on the forward strand.
GAAGCGTAGGTGGAAAATCTGGCGCCCTGATCGGGGTCGAACGCTTCGACCGCGCGCATGAGGCCGAGGTTGCCCTCTTCGATGAGGTCGGAAAGCGGCAGTCCTCGGTTGCCGTAGCGTTTGGCGATGGAGACCACGAGGCGCAGGTTGGAGCGGACCATCCGCTCGCGGGCCAGCGGGCAGTTCTCGTGGATGATCTTCCAGACCAGCGCCCGCTCTTCCTCCGCCGTCAAGAGTGGCGACTCGTCGATCTGACGGAGATAGAGTTCCAGGGCAGGTTTCACGCGCCGTTCGGCCATTCGCTTTCCCTTTGCGATTGCGGCGGTGGCGCACCCACGTCGGTCGCCGCAATCTACCGCTCCGTATCCTTGGTAGAGGTCGGCGGATTCATCCGACTGCTTGAGGCCCGGGCGGTCCGTCCGCCGCATCAACGCCGTGTCAGGGGCTTTCCCGTCCGCCCCCCGCGCGATGGCATCGAGAGTGCTTTGGATCGCACATGGCCGGCCTCCCTCGCACAGGATCTTGAATTATCGGGCTGTGATCCGGCGGCGCCTATCGAAGTGAGCGGCGATGCGACCGGTTGAGCGGTGAGTCCAGGGCTGCGCAGGGCACGATGGATTCAGGCGACATAGTCCGGCAGCCGGCAAGCGGTGCGAGTGTTGAGAATCGCCGCTTCGTCTGACACTTTGAATCCTACTCACGTGCCGCGATGGTTCCAGCGGAACGCGCCGATTCCGATGGCGAATGCCGCGTTCTCTTCAGCGATCTGCGGACACTGGCGGGCCTGCGAGCCTTCGTGCAACTCGCTATTCTGTAGCCCCTGCCAACCGAGGACTGAACCGTTGCGCGGAGTGAGCGAAATACTGGTCTGGCCGTTTCAGCCGATGATCGACACGGTCAGCGGCTACTCGTTCGGCAAGCTGCGTGGCGACATGAAGGCGGCGATTTCCGTGGCGATCGTCAGCGTGCCGCAGGCCATCGCCTTCGCGGCCATCGCCGAGATGCCGCCGATCTACGGCATCTACGGCGTGATCGTGCAGTCCATCATTGGCTCATTTCTGAGTTCGTCGAACCATCTGGCCATCGGCCCGACGAACACCATCAGTCTGCTGGTTGCCTCCGTCGCCGGTGGCATGGTGGCGCCGGATGAGATCTCCGGTCCGGTCTATGTCGGTCTGGTCGCTTCGCTGGCGCTCATCTCCGGCGCGATGCAGGCGAGTTTCGCGCTCGCGCGGCTCGGGGCCCTTTTTCGCTACGTGAGTCATTCGGTCATCGTCGGGTTCACGGCTGGCGCGGGTATCCTGATCATCGCGAAGCAGGCACCCCGCTTCTTAGGCATCCCGGGTGTTGAGAATCTCGACGATAGATGGCCGGGCCTGGAGGGTGTGATCCAGGAGTACGGGCCGAACGTCCTGCAGATTGACTCGGCGGTGGTGCTCATCGGCGCGGCGTCGCTGCTGACACTGGTCGCCGTCCGCAGAGTCAACAGACTGCTTCCGGCGCCCCTGTTCGCAGTGATTGTGGGGTCGGTCCTGGTCTACGCGCTGGGCTGGGGCCCGGACGACGAGCGTGTAACCGGCGCGCTTTCAGGCGAATTCTCGTCGCCGGTTGTGCCATCCATCGACTTTGGCAAGCTGGAAGGGCTGCTGCAAGGAGGACTGGCCATCGCCTTGCTGGGCATGCTAGAGGCGGTGGCGATCGGGAAGTCGGTCGCGCTGCGCACGGGCGAGCGCATCAATCCGACGCGCGAGTTCTTCGGCCAGGGCGTGACGAACATGTTCTCGAGTCTGTTCGGCTGCTACCCCGGAACGGGCAGTTTTTCGCGAACGGCCCTGAATCACATGGTCGGTGCGCGCACCCGCATCGCCGGAATCGCCAACGGCGTCTTCGTCGCGATCATCTTGCTGTCATGCGGTTACCTGGGCCGGTACCTGCCCAAGGCGAGCCTGGCCGCGATTCTGTTCGTGGTGGCTTGGGGGCTGATCGACTTCAGGCACCTGCGGCATATCGCCCGATCGAACCGGTCGGACGCCGCGGTGTGTCTGGCCACCCTGCTCGCCACCGTCTTCATCCCGCTTGAGTACGCCATCTTCGTGGGCATTTTCCTGAACCTCGCTTTGTATCTGCGCAGCAGCAGCCAACTGCACATTGCCGAGATGGTCTCCACGCCCGGCGGACGGTTCGTCGAGCGACCATTGCACGCGCGACACGGTGGGCAGAAGATCGTCTTCCTCCAGATCGAGGGCGACCTGTTCTTCGGCATTGCCGACGAGTTGCAGGATCGCCTCGGCGAGGTGGGACGCAGCGGCGCCAAGATCGTCATCGTGCGGCTCAAGCGCATGCATTCGATCGATTTCACAACACTGTCCGTGTTCGAGCGTTTCGCCACGGCACTGAAGGAGGACGGCGGTCAACTGATTCTCTGCGGCCTGAAGCCCGAGACGCTCAGACGTTTCGAGCGGTTCGGACTGGCGACCATTATCGGTCGTGAAAACATCTTCGAGACGACTTACGGTGTGTTCACCAGCGCCAAGAAGGCCATCACAAGGGCGAAGGAACTGGCCGGTAGCAGCATCGATACCGAAGGGATCGACCTGGAGGAGGAGCAGGGCTGGATGTACCAGATCTGATGCGGCGCACTCGCCGCGCATCAACTGTGTTAAGCTGACGTCGATTTCGTATTCGGGAACAGGCATGTGAAGAACCTTGTCTTCCATCAAGGTGCCTTCGGGGACTGGATTCTGACTTTCCCATTGCTCCGCGCACTGGGGGGCAGGACGCTGGCGGTAACCCATTGGTCGAAGGCGGTGCTCGCATCCCGGATGATCGAGGGGCTGGAACCGGTGGACATTGAGTTGCGCGAGTTCTCACGGTTGCATGCCGTGGGCGGTCCCGCGGTGTTGAGCCGACAGATCGAGGAGTATTTCAAACAGGCGCGGTGTGTTGTCAGCTTCGTCAGCGACGGCGACGACCCATGGGCGGACAATGTCAAGGGACTGGCTCGCGATGCCCAGTTCGCCTTCATACCGCCCTGCCCGCCTGAGGACTGGCCGAGCCACGTGAGCCAGTGGTACGCCGCGTGCGCCGCGCGGCAGGGCATCGAGTTGCTCGAGGCTCCCATGCCGGCGCGGGTTGATCGAGCCGGTCCGCTGGTCGTTCATCCCGGCAGCGGCGGGAAGGAGAAATGCTGGCCGATTGAGCGCTTCGAGGAAGCGCTCGGGATTCTGAAGGGCAAAGGCCAAGCCGTGCTGGTTGTGTTGGGCGAAGTCGAGATGGAAACCTGGGGCGACCCGGCGCTGCGGCGGCTCTCTGACCAGTTCGAGACGCGTGCCTGCCTGTCGGTGGACAGTCTCTACGCCGCGCTGGGAGAGTCGAGCATGTTCCTGGGCAACGACACCGGTCCGTCTCACCTGGCGGCGCAGATGGGCATCCCGACGATCGCGCTCTTCGGGCCCACGGAGCCGGCCCGTTGGGCACCGGTGGGACCGGCGGTGCGGGTGCTGGCGCCCAAAACGCCACGGGCGATGGACTGGCTGAGCGTGGGGGCGGTGGTCGAGGCCTGTGCCGGCGGGTGAGCCGCGCATGTCATGCGGCGTGGTCCCGGCGGCCCCGCGGGTGTATAGTTGAGTCACGCGGGCGAAAACGTCGGCGTCAACAGGACCTACGAAGGACCAATCGATCTGATGAACATTCTGCTCGCCAACCCACGTGGCTTCTGCGCCGGGGTCGAGATGGCCATCCAGACGGTGGAAGAGGCGATCCAGATCGTCGGCACGCCGCTGTACGTCTACCACGAGATCGTGCACAACCGGCACGTGGTCGAACGCTTCGTGCGCGACGGTGTGATCTTCGTGGATCATATTGACGAGGTGCCGGCCGGCTCAACCGTCGTGTTCAGCGCGCACGGGGTCAGCCCGGAGGTGCGCAACCGGGCCAAGGCGAGGCGGTGCACGATGATTGACGCCACCTGCCCGCTCGTAACCAAGGTGCATACCGAAGCCATCCGCTACGCGCGGCAGGGCTATCGCATTCTGCTGATCGGACACGCCGGACACGATGAGATTGTCGGCACCGTCGGCGAGGCGCCCGATGCGATCACCATCGTCGAGTCAGCTGAGGACGTGAAGCGGCTGCCCTTCACCGAGAAGGACCGACTGGTCTACCTGACGCAGACAACGCTCAGCATGGACGATGCGCAGCGGATCATCTCCGCGATCAAGCAGCGCTATCCGCACGTCAAGGAGCCACCGAGCGAAGATATCTGCTACGCGACAACCAACCGGCAGCACGCGATCGCCGACCTCGCACCGGAAGCGGATCTGGTGCTTGTCGTGGGGTCGCGCAACAGCTCGAATTCGGTCCGGCTGACGGAGATATCCGAGAATTGTGGTACGCGCGCATACCTTGTCGACGACGTGAGCGAGATCGACCACCGCTGGTTCGAGGGTGTCGATACGGTGGTCATCACTGCCGGTGCCTCTGCGCCGGAGCACCTCGTGCAGCAGATCGTGGACGAGCTAACCGACAAGTACAACGGTCGATTGCAGGACCGGCCGGGTGTGCACGAGCACATGGAGTTCTCGCTGCCGGTGACACTGCGGGTGTTGCGTGACGGACAACGCGCCGGAGCCTGAGGCCGCCTGTCAGCGCACCGATTCGACTTCTTCGTCAAGCTGGGTGATCGTCTCCGGCTTGAAATGGGCTTTGAGCTTCTCAAGATCGAACTGTCGCTCGTTGAGTTGGTCCTCATCGGGATCGACAGTGACTGACCGAATCGTGATCTCGAGGTGATCGTGCACCTCGTCGGCCGGTCGGATGGTGATTTGGCGATTCAGCCACGGTCGGTCCTTCAGGAGTACGCCGCGCCGCTCGATCATCTTCGGCTTGGAGAGTTGCGAAACCATCCACGGCGTCCCCTCGCGATCGAGCAGTTCGATCTGGCGCGGGATGCCGGTGCGGGGATCGAGCAGCAGCCGCGCGGGCCGGCCGGCCGGCTTGACGATGTAGCTGCCGGTGCTTCGGTCCCAGTCCACCGCGCCACCCGCGTCGGGATCAAGCTTGACCAACCCGATCAGCGTGGGCAGTTGGAGCGGCCGGATGGGCACGCGCAGGCGACGCGCCCGCGGGTGACCGATGTTGCGATGATGGCCCCAGACCAGGCCGCGCTCATCTTCCTGAAGATCGAAGATCCAATAGCGCTCGCTGTCGCAGCCGGCCCAGAAGAGCATGCCCACGCCGATGGCCGAGTGACCAACCACCACGGCCACCTGATCGGGCATGTCAATGATGATCTTGCTGTCGTCGGCCACATCCTCCTGCGGCTTGCCTTCGTCGTCGGTCCAGTAGACCTTCAGGCGGCAACGGGCCCAGAGCAGGTCGACGTCTCTGAGCTTGTCGTTGTGCTTCTCCGCCAGTTCGCGGTATGTCTGCATGGTGTCCGGCGGCGGGTAGTCCCTGATCACCGTTTCGCGGGGCGCGCAGCCACCGAGCACAAGAAGCAACATCGATGTCGTGACCCCCAGCAGCACCCATCGCCCGCGCGGTCGCGTCATTTCGGAACTCCTTCTGCACCCGGCACGTTCTCTTCATCGGATACAGCGTGCCGGGACCTCCATGGGTTCACAGCTCGGCGTCCAGGATCTGTCCCAACTGCGCGGTCACCTGCCCGACCTTGTCCTCGTCCATCTGCGGATTGAGCATCGTCAGCGGCGCGGCCTCGCCCCTGGGTTGCATGGTCCACCACTCGCGGCCGTCCTCGTCACGCTCACTCGATACGTATTTCAGGAGCTTCTTGCGCATCAGGATCAGGCCGAGGACGAACCGGAAGCTTAGCTTCTCTTCCTCCTCGGTGTCCTCGAGACGCGTGAAGAGGTTCATGAGCACTTCATCGTCGATGAACAGCCGCTTCTTCTGATTCGGCTCGGGCACCAGTGTCTTCCAGTGACTGAACAGGTTGTCAGGGCGACTGCCCTGTTGCCACGCCTCGATACTCACGTCAACGCGCTTCATGCCCAGCGCGGCCGTGGCCTTGTCCTGAACCTGGGCCAGTTGCTCTTCGTCAAGCTCCACGAGCGTGGCCATATATGCCTGGCCGGGCTCGAGCTTGCGGCCGGTGAATGCGCACTGGCCCGTGGGGCGCTGGATGTCGTAGCTGGTTGCGTTGAATTGGGACATTTGCCTTGATCGCTGTTATGCACGCCTCCGTGCGGTGCGGTGCGGCGCTGTTCGCTGCTACGCGTCGATACCAAGCTGGCGTGCGGCGGCGGTCGCCGTCTGATCGATGAGTGTGGCGATGGTCATCGGTCCCACGCCGCCGGGCACCGGGGTGATCATCGACGCCCGCGCAGCGCACGCCTCGCAGTCGACATCGCCGACATTGCCTTCGTTGTACCCCGCATCGATCACCACCGCGCCGGGTTTGATCCAATCGCCCTGGATGAAATTGGGTCTGCCGACGGCCGCCACGACGATATCGCCCTGTCGTACCACCTCGGCCAAGTCACGTGTGCGGCTGTGGCAGATGGTGACAGTGCAATGAGCCGCGAGGAGCATCATGGCCACGGGCTTGCCCAGAATGGGGCTGCGCCCGATGACCACCGCGTGGGCGCCCTCCAAGGGAACATCGTATTCTCTGAGCAGCCGCATGATCCCGACCGGCGTGCACGAGCCGAACCCGGGCAGGTCGAAGGCCATGGCGCCGAAGCTGTCGATGGTCACGCCGTCGACATCCTTTGCGCCGGGAATGGCTTCGAAAGCGGCTCGTTCGTCGACCTGGCGCGGAACGGGGTGCTGCAGCAGGATACCGTGGACCGCGTCGTCCTCGGCCAGTTCCTTCAGCCGCGCAACGACCTGCTGTGTCGTGGCGTCCTCGGGCATCTCGACGCGGAAGGACTGCATGCCGACCGATTCGGCCCGGCGCTTTTTCATGTTCGTGTAGGTTATCGAAGCCGGGTCCTCACCGACGAGCACCGTCACGAGGCTCGGCGTGACACCGGTCTGGTCCTGGATGCGCTTGACGCGCCGGGCGCACTGCTCGAGCACCTTCTTTGCCAGCGCGCTGCCATCCATGATCGTGGCTGCTTGAGTCATGCCTCGATTATAGGGGAACGGTCGACAGATCGCCGCAGAGCGCTCCGTCGGCGGGCGCGACCACGGCCGCTCGTCCCGCGCGGCCGCCGCTACAATGCTCGCCATGCAGGCCATTATTCTCTCCATCGGTGACGAGCTGACCCTCGGCCAGACAGTCGATTCGAACAGTGCGTTCCTCAGTGCGCGGCTCGTCGCGCGCGGCATCCTGACGACCTACCACCAGACGCTTCCCGACGATCTGCCGACCATCACCAGGGCGATCCGCGAGGCGTCCGGTCAGGCCGAACTGCTGCTCATCACCGGGGGACTGGGCCCGACCGTCGATGACCTGACCCGCCAGGCGCTCGCCGAGGCGATGGGTCAGCCGCTGGAACTGCACGAACCGTCGGTGGATGACATCCGGGCGTTCTTCGAGCAACGGGGCCGCGCCATGCCGGAAGCGAACAAGGTGCAGGCCATGTGTCCACGGACCGCGACGCCAATCCCGAACGATTGGGGCACCGCTCCGGGGATCGAGGCATCGCTGGGTTCGGCCAAGGTATACGTCATGCCTGGCGTGCCGCGCGAGATGGGAGCGATGTTCGAGCACCGTATCGAACCGCGATTGGCCGCGCTTCAGGGCGTCGGCCGCGTCATTCTGGCCCACCGGCTCAACACGGCGGGCATCGGCGAAAGCGATGTCGGCATGCAACTGGGCGAACTGATGGACCGCAGCCGCAACCCGACCGTGGGCACAACCGCCGCCAGCGGATTCGTATCCATCCGTATCCGCTCGGAGGCGGGGACGCGGCAGGCGGCGCAGGCCCTGCTCGATGACACGGTCAGGCAACTGCACGAACGACTGGGCGAGTACATCGTCAGCGAAGGCGATGTGGACCTGTCTCAAGTCGTCGTACGGATGCTCGAGGAGCGAGGCAGGACTCTCACGCTCGCCGAGAGCTGCACGGGCGGTCTGATCGCTGAACGGATCACCGACACGCCGGGCAGCAGCAACGTCTTCGTGGGCGGCTGGGTGACCTACTCGAATGCCATGAAGCAGGAGCAACTCGGGGTCAACGGATCACTGCTCGAAGAGCACGGTGCAGTCAGCCTGCCGGTCGCCGAGGCCATGGCGATCGGTGCGCTGCGGCACGCCGCGGCCGACTACGCGCTGGCGGTGACCGGCCTTGCCGGCCCCCATGGCGGGAGCGAGGAGAAGCCGGTCGGTACGGTGTGTTTCGCCCTGGCCTTTCGTCGCGAAGGACAACCCGCGGCCGAATCAGTCCGCATGCTCCTGCCGGGAGACCGGACGATGGTCCGGGAGCGCGCGACTCGCTTCGCGCTCGATCTGCTCCGCAAGGCGATGCTGCGGACAGATCGCGCGGTCTGACGGACAACAGGCCTTCGCCTATACTTGCTTCGCTCATGGCCAACACCCCCGATCCAACCATGCGGCAAGGGCTTATCGATATCCATTGCCATCTGATCCCCGCCGTCGATGACGGCAGCAGCGATTTCGGTGAATCGCTGGACACCATCCGCCGCCTGAAGCAGGCAGGCTTCGTCGCCAGCATCTGCACGCCGCACATGTGGCCTGAGGAGTTCGTGGTCAAACCCGACGAGGCGCGCGCCCTGACCACGGTGCTGCAGCGGCAGATCGACGAGGCGGGCATCGACTACCGTGTTTTCGCGGGCGGCGAATTGCGGCTGGTACCCAACGTCATCAAGTGGATGGAGAGCCACGGCGTGCCCAGCCTGGCCCAGTCCCGTTGCGTGCTTGTCGACATGTGGGTGGACCGGTGGCCCAGGTGGGCCGGTGAAGCGTGCCAGTGGCTGCTCGATCGGGATTACCAACCAATTCTGGCGCATCCTGAGCGGATCAATGTGGCCCGGGGACTCGACACCCGTCTGCGCGAACTGGAAGCCTCAGGCGTGATGCTTCAGTGCAACTACCAGTCGATGACCGGTGAGAACGGATACGTCGCCGACCGCGTGATGCGCCAGTTGCTGGCCGAAGACCGCTGCCAGTTCCTGGCATTGGATGCACACGGCCTGCGGGCACTGGAGAGCCGCTTGGACGGCGTGGTGATGGTCGAAATGGAGTATGGGCCCGAGATTGTGACCCGGCTGACACGCACAGCGGTCCGCGAGCACATTCTGCCCGGCATTGATCTGTAGGCGGTCCGTAACGATTCCCGGTATCGACGTACAACGCCGCGACGGGGCGCCGCTGCCAACAAGCACATGCATCTTTTCCGATAGCCAAGGCGACGAGCGACTGCTCTACGCCAGGATCTCGACGTACAAGAGACGCCGGCCCTCGGGTGTCGAGTCCGAGCGTCGCACAATCGCACACCGGAAGCCGTGACGATCCGCATCGCGGCGACTGACCGGTTGAAGACGCGCGCCGGCGGGCACATCGTCTCGCTCGTCCACCAGGAGGACCAGATCGTTCAGTGAACGTTCGCTGATCAGGCCGAGCCGCTTGCGGCGACCACCACGCACGCGCCACTGCAGTGTTCGCTGCGGCGACCAGCGATTCGGGGCATGCGGCTCCAGCGTAAGCATTGGTGCGAGAAACATGGAAGTCTCCGATCGCATGGCCGCTCGTTGCGGCCCGTTCCACTCAACGCTTCGTCAACCCTGCGCCTTATCGGGTGAATCGCTCGAACATTATAAAGATTGAGCCGCCAGTTCCACCGCCGGTGCGCGATAGAGGTCAAAGCCCTAGTTCGCACCGTCTGGTCTGGTTGCGGGCGTCCACGGTTGCGCAGGCTTCAGCCTCGGTCGGATACGGGGAGACCAGTATTCGGATCGCGGGGCATACACTACCGGCGCACTTGGGTCGCGCCCTTGCGCGGATCGATCGAAGCTTTGAAGACGTCCGCGCCGAGACACGCGAACGGTCCAGGCTGGTGGGCGCCAGCGTCGCGCACGTCGCCGCACCAGTCGAGCGGCGCGGCGACGCGCACCGGCATGGTCGGCGCCTGATCCTCACAACCGGCACGTAGCGTCAACGAATCGGCGTCCACCGTCAGGTCCAAAGCGAAGTCGCATCCGTTCTCCTCGAACCCGTAGAACAGCCGCCAAGCTTCGAGGTCGAGCCACTCATCGGTGCCCAGTAGACGCAGTGGGCCACGCTCCGTACAGCCTGCGTAACCGTTGCAGTCGCAGGTGTTGTCCGTGTCATGGAACGAGACGTACCGTCCGCAGGCGACAAAAAGATTGTGGGCCAGCGTGTGCCGACGCGATAGCGATCCGCGGCCGCCGACGTACCGGTCGGCCTGTCCCTTGGGCAGATGGACCGCGCTGCCGGCGCATCGCGTCACGAGGTTGTGATCGATCGTGATGAAATCCGTGTCGTGGGCATAGACCCCGTGCCCGCCCCCCTTCTCAGCAACGGGTCGGCTGTCAACGATGATGTTGTGATCCACACGCGTCGGATAGTGGGATGCCTCTACGAAGATGCCGCCGAAGAGCGTGTGGACATCGGCCACGAAATTGCAGGTGCAGCGCATGTTGCGGTTGTTGAAGTCGAGCCAGATGCCGCAACCGAACCGCATGCGGCGAACGACATTTCGCCGCACGAGCGTGTTGTGGTTGCGGTGGAACTTGATGCCCGCCGACTCCCACATCTCTTCGACATCGTGCCAGCAGCAGTCCTCGACGAGATTGTCTTGCACGAGTCCATCGGACATGGCTAGGCCGCACATGCCGCAGATGCCGCAATCGTGAATCAGGTTCCGTCGCACGATCTGATGGCCGCATGGCTCCGGGAAGTCCATCCGTGCATCGCGCCGGCCGACGTCCATGCCCACGCTGTTGATGCCATGGATATGGCAGTCTTCGACGATCCAATGGTGCCCGCGGTTGGCCGAAAGCGCCCCTTCCTGTGGCATGAAAGGGAACTGGTTTCCGGCGTGCCGGATCTCAAAGCCCTTGACACGGATGTAGCCCAATCCCGGCTCGTCCGGCGCCAGGCACTGGCTGCGAGCCGTCACCTCGAACGCCGCTTCCCCGGGGCTCACGTCGCCGGCGGGCCTGACATGGATCGTCAGACCATTGGGGTCGGGCCAGTAGCAACCGGGTTCGTCGAAGAGCTGGGTGAAATCATTGACCTGGCGCAGGCGTCGGCCGTCCTGGAAGACCAGGCCGCACCGGAGCATCAGCGTGTCGTGATGCCGGCTCTTGGCCTGCACGAACCCGCCGGTCGGATTGACCACGGCTCGGTTCGGCGTGGCGAAGGGATTGCCGCCGATGAACCATTCGCGCGGCATGCGCTGCTGCCAGACCGCCGTCTCACCGTGGTCCTCGGGGCGCCGCCACCCCTCGGAGGGTGTCCATCGCGCGCGATCCAGAAGCTCGCCGCCGGAGATGATCACCTTCTCGTCTGGCGCTGCCTCGTAGCTGATCATCTGCGTGGGCGATATCCCGCCGCGGACCGGCCGCACGCACTCGCGATACACGCCGGCCTTGACCATCACCTGTTCGCCGGGCCGGGCACGCTGCGCGGCGGCGTTGATCGTACGCAGCGGGGCATCGCTGCTGCCTTCATTGGCATCGCCGGCATCAGGATGGTTCTGGTCCACCCAGATCACCCGACCAAAGCGGAGCGGCTGCTCCCAGAACGCGAAGTGACTGCCGTCGGGCAACTGCGCGAACACATCGGGTGATTGCATGAAGCGATCCTTTCGTGCCCGCGGCGAAGACGCGCGGCCTATCCATCAGGCATCCGACGATCGCACCGACCCCCAAACGACGCGAGCGACCCATGCGAGTGTGCGGCCAAACGGCAGAACACGCCCGCCAGGATTCGAACCTGGGACCTGCGGATTAGAAGTCCGCTGCTCTATCCGACTGAGCTACGGGCGCCCTGTTCACAGGATGATAATAGCCGAATGGCACCCGGCCACAACGACCGAATGAACAGGCCCGCCCTGCGGCGAGCCCGCGGCGGCGGGCGAATCCGGCAGCCAGGCACCGCGGCCCGCCCTTCCACGCCGCGGAGCAATCGGCTATGATCGTCAGCGAAGGAGCCGCCCCTTGCCGCAAGCCGGCGGGAGCGCATGGCACCCGTAGCTCAGTGGATAGAGCGCCTGCCTCCGGAGCAGGAAGTCCCAGGTTCGAATCCTGGCGGGTGTATTCGGGAGGGATTCTGCATATCGGTCGATTGGGCAGGGACCTCGTTGAGCGACGGTCGCATGCCGCGAGTAGCATGGCGTGCGGGACAGTTGGCAATCACATCACAAAGGAGAGGCGAAATGGTACGACACCTCATTCCATGGATTCTGGGGCTCGCGATCGCCGTGACGTGGATGATGGGGGCCTATCCCGGCGACCCGGCCCATGCCGCATCCAGCCCCTATGCGCGGGTGGATGGCGCGGTGCACGCGCCGGTGCCGTCAACGCGGCCGACAGACGAGACCGTGGCTTCGATCATGAAGACCATCCGCTTCGATCAACTGGCCCAAGTCCCGATCGTCCTGAAACTCGAAGGTGATGCGATGGCGGCCTACCAGACCCGTGAGAACCGGCGGAAAGAAGCGATGAAAGCGCTCGAAGCGGGGCCCTACGGGCAGGCCATCTCTGAGCGCGAAACCGCACTGCAGGCTGCGAAGCAGGCCGAAGCACCGGACGAAAGGCAAATCCGGCAACGGGAGCGCCATCTCGAAGCGGCCAGAAGTGAGTACTGGAAGCGGCGCTCCGCACTGCGCCTGCAGGTGCTCAGCTCACTCAGCGACGGTCAGCAGCGATACTGGATTCAGTTCGTCATGTACCGGAACCTCTGGGGCCGCATGCAGAAAGCCGAAATCAGTGCTGAGCAGAAGGACCTGGTTTGGGCCCTTTGCGGCCAACCGGCGGCTGAGCACGTTGAACAGGGACTGCTTTACGTTGACCCCTACCTCTCAGAGATGTCGGTCACGATGGAAAGGCTGATGCGGCAGGTGCAGAACAAGGTCGCGCGTGAAGGGCAGCGCCTGTAGCCACCGGTCGGAGCGGCGTTGGTCAGTCATTGTTCTCGGCATCGTCTTCGGGTTCGTCGGGCGGCTGCGGATCGTCCGGTGAGTCGCCATCAGGTGCGTCTCCCCGATCTTCATCCGGCTCAGGCTCTTCCTCGCCATCAGGCTGGTCGGGTTGCTGTCCGGGCTTGGGACGGAGGATGCGAGGACGGCCCGACGGCATGGGCTGTTCCAAACCCGCCTCGAGCGTGACGTTGAACGTGTGTTCCTCCCCGCCGCGCTTCACGACGACTTCGACGCTATCACCCGCGATGTACCGGCCCATGATGAGTCGCGACATCTCCAGCATCTGTGTGACCGGCTCGCCACCAACAGAGACAATGACGTCGCCTTTCTTCATCCCGGCTTTCTCCGCCGGGGACTTCTTCACCACGTTCTGCACCACCAGGTGATCGCCCTGCTGCTTGAGTTGCACGCCCATCTTGCCGTGGCGAACATGGTCGCCGTTCTTGAGTCTCTCGAGCAGCGACGCGGCCTCATCGAGCGGCACGGCGAAACCGATGCCCGAGTCATACCATTCCACGCCTGCCTCCAGCCCGGTGCTGCGCGGCGAAAGCGGCACACAGATGCCGATGACGCGACCACGGATGTCGATCAACGGTCCACCGTAGCAGGCGGGGCTGATATTCGCATCCGTCTGGACGGCCTTTCCGAACACCCGGTGCGTGGCGCTGATGATGCCGACCGAGATCGACGGATCGTCGCCGCCATAGCCCACGCCGACGGAGATCGCCCATTGGCCAACGCGCAACGCGTCGCGATCAACGAAGGTCGCATAGGGCAGCTCGCGGCTGGTCTTGATCTTCAGGACACACAGCTTGCGCGTGTCGTCGCGCCCGAGCATCTCGGCGACATATTGCGATCCGTCGTGCAGGCTCACCGTGATGATCGATGGTTTGCGGATGAAGTTGTACGAACTGGTGACGATGTAGCCGTCGGATGAGATCAACAGTCCGGACGTGGGCCCCTCGCCGGGCTTGCTCAGCCCCATCTTCTTTCGCTTCTGCTTCGGGCGGCGCGTGCCTTCCTGCGAGGTGCTCAAGCCGCCGAAGGTCTCGATTGTAACGATTGCCGGACGGATGCGCGCCGCCGCAGCGCGGAAGACCTTCGGTGCGAGCAAATTCCCGCGCCGCACGGTCGCCGCATCGACGCGCTCACCGGGCGCGGCGGTTGCACACGGAGCGATCATCAGCATCACCGCCGCCGCGCATGTGAGCGACATCGCGAGTCGTCGCCTATTCATCTTCGTCCTCCTGCTCCGCCTCGGGCGTCAGTTTTGCCGTGAGAATCTGTTCACGCCGCTTGTACAAGACTGTCACCTCCCGGCCGGGGACCAGTCGCTCAACGGCGGCGTCGAAGTCCTTGACGTCACGGATGATCTCCTCGCCGATCGCGAGGATGAGGTCATCCCGCCGCAGGCCCGCCGCGGCGGCCGGCGAGCGGCGCTTCACGCGATCAACGTACGCGGCGGCATTCTTACCGGCCAGGCGGAACACCCGAATCCCGGTCACCGCCTTGCCCATGGCCGCCAACGCTTCGTCCGGGTCCTCGACAAGTGTTCCGTCGATGAACTGGCGGAGGATATCGCTCGGGATCGCGTAGTTGATGCGAGTGTTGGTGCTCTGACTGTCCATGATCTTGCCGATCATGCCTGCGACCTGCCCGTCGCTTGTCATCAGCGCGCCGCCGGGGGACCCCGGATTGGAGGTGATCGCATCGATCAGCAGGATGTCGCAGCCGATGTCCATGTCCTGCGAACGCTTCTTGGTGTCGATCTCGGCACGAAGCGAAACGACACCCATGTTGACCGACAGATCCTCGCCCACGTCCGCGACTTTGTAGGGGTTCGCCACACCAAGCACCCAGTCGCCACGGTTGACGCTTGTGGTGTCCGGGATCTCGAAAAAGTCAGGCGTCTTCGCCTGGATCTTGAGCAGTACACAACGGATCCGATCACTGCGTCGCACCGGTTCGGCCTCGTGTATCGATCCATCGGGCAGCATCACCTGGACACGCGCACCGGTGACGTACAGACCGAAGGCCGTGAGAATGAGGCCATCATCGGAAACAATCATGCCGGTGGCATAGCCGTGTTCGAGCGCGATGCCCGCCCCATAGATGCGTACGCAACGCTTCTGGGCATAGGCCAGCGCCTCGGCGAAGATACCAGGCGCCGACTTCGCCGATTCTTCACCCGAGGTGGATCGGCCGTTCGCTTCAATCACTCGCTTCTCAGCACGGAACGCCGTATCCACGCTGACGAGGACCTCGTCCAGGTCCAGCTCGTTGGGAGAATCGACGTCGGCCTCAGTCTTACCGGCCTGGGCATGATCCTCCGCGTCGCCATCGGCTTGGGTTTGATCGGGAGCATTCTCCCTTTCTTCGGCCGCGGCTTGAGGGGTTTGAGGTTGACCGGGCGCGTCCTCGCCATTGTCCGGCGCGGCTTCCGCGAAGATGGATAGACACGCGACACAAAGCACGGCCATGGTGGCCGCGACACTTGCCATGAGTTCGCTACACCGGTGCGCCATCTTCATCATTCCTTCCCGTCAGCCTTGGCTACGCCCTGAGCGTCAGCGGCTTTGTAGTTGACAACAGCCATCTGTCGTTGCGTCGTCTCGTCGAGGTGACGGACCACGCGGACCACGCGCGGAAACATGATGCCATCCATGTCGACATACTCTTCGAACACGACGGCCAAGTCCGCTTCCTGCCCGATGTCGTTCGCCCGCGCCGCCTTGATCAGTCGGAACTGGAAGTGTTCTTCGCGCGGATCGAACAGGCTGAACCAGAGCAGTCTCTTTCCATCATCCGTGTCCACGAGCACGCGGAACGCACGTTCGCCCTTGGCCTTGTCGCCGCCAAGCAGAATCATCTTGCCGGCCGGAATCCGGTGACTGGCAAACTGCCACTTGAGCAGTTCGTCGACGCCCTCGATCGCCTTGACTTCGCTCTTGCGCGCGATCTTCCCGTCGGGCGTCCAGACGGTGGTCTGCCTGCCCAGTTCTTTGCCGTCGGCGTCAAGCACTTCGCTATGGGTCGCGAGGTAACGCATCGTGTCAAGTTGATCGCCCCCGCGGTAATCCGACCAGCCGTCCAGCACCCACTTCGCTTGCTTGCGGGCGATGGACTTGTCGCGCAGTTCGCCGGGCTTGCCCTTGGGCGCCTTCGGTTTCAGCAGTTGTGCGCGGCCTCGCTCAGGTTGCTCCTTCGGCGCCGGTTGCGCCTGGGGGTTTTTGACGATCGGCTTGTAAGGCAGCGCCGTCAGGCGGATCACGGTTTCCTTCCGCTTGCCCTCTCGCTCCCAGGCCACCCGCACCGGCCAGCCGGCCGGATACATGCTTACCTCGTTGAGTACCTGGTTGGGGAACACGATCCTGGCGCCCTCGATACTGACCAGTCGATCGCCCGGTTCCATGCCGGCCTTGCCCAGAGGCGAGTCCAGGTTGATCGAGTGGCAGATGATGTTGCCCTCCGGACCGTCGAACACCGCGTCCAATGTGCCGTGTTCGGTCACCTTCGTGGCCAAGAGGTCCGGGATGAAGTTCTTGCACTGTTCGGACGAGATGGCGTATCCCAGTCCCACATTCACGCGGCCACGTTCCTCGAACGACCCGCGGCCGTTGATCCCGATGACCTGCCCCTGCATGTTGAAAAGCGGCCCCCCCGAGTTACCCGGGTTGATCGACGAATCGATCTGGATGCAGTTGCCGTACTGCAACATGCGTCCGCCATACCCGGCGCCCTTCTGAAATCGCTTGATGCCCGAAACCACGCCGAGGGTCACCGTCGGCCGCTGGTCTTCGGCAAGGGTGAAAGGGTTGCCCATCGCCATCGCCCAGTCACCGACCCGCACTTCGTTCGAATCGCCGATCGGGGCGAAGACAAACGGCTCCTTGCGCTCAAGCTTGATGATCGCCAGGTCGCCGCCGGGATCCATGCCGTACAGCTTCCACGGATAGAGCTTCCCATCGGCCAGCCCACCGCGCCCCTGCGCGCCCGCGGCCCGGACAACGTGGTAGTTGGTCAGGGCATAGCCATCCGGATGGAAGACCACGCCCGAACCGCCGCCGCCCGGCCGCATGCCGTACACCGCGACAACCGACTCGTACACCTCCTCCACGACGCGCACTCGCGCGGCCTCCGCCGCGAGCACCTTCTCCAGCTCCGCCTCTGTAACGCCATCGGTGCCGGCAGCCCCCTGCTGTGCCCCGACGGCCAACCAGGGCGCCAGCAGGCCCAGTAGCACAAGCGTGGCAGCACCACCGCGTCTTCCCATCATTTTCAAGCTCCTTCACTCTGAGCGCGACGGCGGCGCCTTGACAAAGCGCGCCTCGCACCAGTTCGCATGGTCGGCGAACGACAGGTCCTCGCCATATTCGACCAGCAGCGTCACGCGCTGGGCATCGCGAATGTCCACGACGATTTGGCGCGGCTTGTCGGTGCCGCGCATGCGCTGACGCAGTTTCTCTTCGCCATCAACCAGCACGACAAACGCGCAGTCGCCCTTGCCCTGGGGGCGCGTGTTCGCGTCGATACCGATGGTGGCGGCGAAGGTCGCAAACTTGCCGTCCGGCGCGAAGACCAGTTCACTACGGGAGCGCACACCGATGCCCTTCTCGTAATGGCGCGCGTCCAATACGAGCGGGCCGCCGCGCACGTTCTTGTCGCGCCGCCACGGGCGAGCGTAATCAAGTAACGGGTCTTCGCTGACTGAGACGGGCGTCAGGTCCGACAGGTAGACCATGCGGTCGCTGCGTACCCGAATCCGCCGCACTGACCGCCATGGCAGTTGAAGCTGCGTCTGGCCGTCGAGCAGCGTAACGTGCAACGTGCCGCGCTCCAGGCGCTCCGGCCGCGCCCAGAGCGTCGAGCCGTCGGCCAGTTCGAACAGCCCCGCGCCGTTGTGATCCGGCGCCTCGCCGGGATTGGCGATCGCCAGGCCATACACCCGGTTCTGCTCAACGCTGCGCTGCTCGCCATCGATCTCGAACGTGATCTTGCCACGCTCGAGACTCACCAGCAGACCGCCGATCCCCAGCAGCCGGTCTTCACGGATCGCCAGCAGCCGGTCCTCGCGGGCTTCGCGGTCGGCGATCGCCTCGTCGAACGACTCGCGCGGCGTCCCATTGTCGGCGGGCATCTCGAAGAGCAGCCCGGCGACCATGCCCAGCGGCAGAGACAGCGAACCGTACATGGTGCCCACGCGCGCTTCGCCTTCGGCGATTGTCACCGACCGGGCCTTGATGCGGCCGCCCCCGACCAGGTAGACCCACGAGGTGATGCCGGTCGGCTTGTCCGGACGCACCGCCCGACGGATCTCGCGCAACTGCAGAAAATCAACGCGCTTGCCGTCAAGTCCGTAGACCACCCAGCCGCCGCGGATCTCCCGTACGTCACCGACCCGTTCTTCGCCATCCAGCGTCGTGAACGTGTCGGTCTCGGGCGTGTTCGCGGCCTGCAATTCCGGCGGACACAGCACGGACAAGGCGATCGCCGCCGCGGAGATCACCAACGACAACCATCTGCAGGAACGAAACGGGTGGTCAATCATGAAGCCTACCTGATACACGGTCCTCACATGCCAACATCACTGCGTTGGCGTGATCATTCCTCCGGCCGGTCCGGGTTGTTCAAGTCCCGGTAATACTGCTCGATCAACTCCTTGTACCGGTCGGGATACTTGGCTTTGAGCGAGGCAAGCACGCGTTCGCGCTCGCGCGGCGTCAGGTTGCCCCAACTGTCCTTCTTGGCCGTGGTCGGTGATTCAAGCTGACCGTAGCGGCCCTGGCCACCCGGAAGTGATGACGCGCTGGCCGGACCGCTCTCATTCTGGTTGCCCTGTGCTTGTCCCTGGCCCTGGCCCTGCCCCTGTCCCTGGCCTTGCCCCTGACCCTGGCCTTGCCCCTGACCTTGACCTTGCCCCTGTCCCTGACCTTCCTTCTTCTCGGCCTCCTCGATCAGCTTGTCGATCATCTCGATGATCTTGGCATGCTGCTGCTGCGTGGTCTTGCCTGAATCGGCAAGGGCAAGGCGACGACGCGCGTAGTCCATGCGATCCTGGACGTCCTCGAGGCTGCCCTGGTACATCTCGATCAGTTCCAGATCGAACGCCAACTGCCGGGCGCCCTCGACCATCCGCTCGGATGCGTTCGGATAGAGCTTGATGAACTGGCGCAGCGTGTGGATCGCCTCACGTCGATTCAGCAGTTCGCCCTCGCACACGCCCTTGAGGAAGAGAGCGTCACTTGCGTATAGCGTGTACGGCGCACGATCGGCCACGAGCGGATCGAGCACCGTGCGGGCTTGCTCATACCGCTCTTCGTTCACGTACGCTCGCGCCAGGAAGAAAGCCGCGTTCGCGGCGAGGTACCGGTCTTCGCTGTCCATCAGCTTGCGCAGTTGCGCCACCGCGCGGTCGATCTCTTCGTCGAGCAGGTCATCGAGGGCCTTGCCGAAATCGGGGTACATCACGGTGAGGGCAACCGTCATGCCCTCCTGGGCGAGACTGGCGTCTTTCTCCTCCCGCGCGTCCTTGCGGTAGTTCCTCAACTCCTCCATCGCTTCGCGCTTGATCTCGGCCTTCACCGACGCATTCGCCTCGACGGCCTTCATAAAACCGTCCATGACGGTCGCGGCATCGACCGCGGTGTAGGTCGGCAGGGGCGGGAGCGGTTCTGCCTTCTCCTTCTTCGCATCAGGTTTCACGATCTCGACGGGCGCTTTCTGCGCCTTGTCTTCGGGCGCACGTTCCTCCTGCGGCCCGTCCGCAGGGGCGTTAGCCGCGAGCAAGGCCACGGTCGTGAGGATGATTCCCGCAAGCTGCCAATTGCGTGTTGTTCCTGTCATCGCTGGCGATCCTTTCCCGTTCAGGGCCTTTCAGCCCCGGCATGTGCCGATGTCGGCCTGTTCAGTTCCGCTCAATCATATCCTCGGCCATCTCCGCCACGCCTTCCTGCTGGCCGGCGATCCGGTCGATCTCGCTTTCCTGAATCTCGTCGAGCCGCTCACCCCGTTGACTGTCGAATCGCTTGGTGCGGCCATTGACGCGCAACTGCGCAGCCTTCAGCAGCTTCAGCTCGGCCGAATCAGGCACGAGCGGTTCGCGCTGCTCCTGGCCGGGTGACTGCTGGCCCTGGCCCTGGCCCTGTCCGCCCTGCTGTTGTTGCTGCGCCTTCTCCAGCGCTTCGATCAGTTCCTTGAGCGTCTGCTCGATCTCCTGCTGCATCTGGTGTGTGTAGCCGAGTGTCCGGTCGATATCCTTGGTCAGGGCCTTGCGGGAAGCATCACGAAGTCGCGCTCGCCGTTCGCCCATCTCGGCGAGTTTCTTGAGCATCGTTGACGCCGCGATCATGTCGTCGCGCAACTGTCCCACGATCTGTGGCAGAATGACGGTCGTGCCGTCCTCCTCGATGATGTCCAGCGCCTGCTGGGCCATGGCCGCGATCGCGCGCTGGTCACTGGCCCGCGACGGGAGACCGATACGGTATTCCTTGGCTGACCACGCGCCGTCGACGTCAAGCAGCGCCCCGGAGTATTCGGTCAGCGGCGTCTGCAGGTCGAGCATCTGGCGGAAACGCATCTCGAGATTCGCCAGCATCTCATCCTGCATTTCGCGACGCAGTTGCGCCAGCCGGTCTTCGATCTCCTGCCGCGCCTGCTCCAACTGCCGGATGGCCTCTTCCTGATCCTTCTGAGCCTGCTTCGCGTCGTTCTTTTCCAGTTTCTGCTGGGCTTGCTGCATGGACTTCTGGGCCTGCTGCGCGTGCTGCTGCGCTCGCTGCTGCTGTGGGCTCTGCTGACCTTGTTGGCCCTGCTGACCTTGTTGACCTTGTTGGCCCTGTTGGCCCTGCTGACCTTGTTGGCCCTGCTGGCCTTGTTGGCCCTGCTGACCTTGCTGGCCCTGCTGGCCTTGT
>CAZHJL010000019.1:0-60441 GCA_964532795.1 uncultured Phycisphaeraceae bacterium
CAACGCGAACAACGCGAACAACTGAATACTCACCAGTTCGTGGAACGCTTACGGCCCAACTGCAATGACTTAAAACTCTTGTGTTCGGATTCTGCCGAACCTCAGGCCCCCGGGACACTGCACCGCGATGCACTGAACTGTCCCGTGCAGCGTCCAAGGACGCCGAATATAGCGCCGAGTCACTGCCATTGAGACTCCCGTCCGTGCCGGTCGCCTTGGACACTGTTGCGTCGGACCCGCCGTCGAGGCCCGCGAGTAGAGGCAGCACATCGCCGTGTTCTTCCTGAACCTTGTGCGAATGCTCCCAACCGGCGAGTGGCTTCACGTGTGAACTGCGGTCCCTACCCCCGTTGATAACCTCGCTGCCGCATTGTGTCACGCTCACCAAGGAGGTCGGCGGCTGGACTCGGCGCAAGTGTGAACGAGAGTTTGGCACGGGCCCTGCAACCACGTGCAGCCGGCTGCGGCGCTTCCGCTGGCGTGTGCCGGCATGCTGGGCCCAAACTCAGGACCCGCCTCGATGGGCTCGGCGGCCTCATGCCTGATTTGCTCGATCATCGCTTCGCGCTGGGCGATTCGTTGTTCTCTTCTGGTCTGCGTACGGCGTCATGAAAAGGGAAACGATCGAAGTCCAGCAGCCACTCGCTCCAGGCCTCACGGGCGATTGTCTCAGACTCATCGCAACGCGGAGCTTCCGGCTTCTGGTGATCCCTATTCCATGTCGCTGCGAACACGCAGAGCTTGCGCCACGCGATGTTCTTTTGCCTGCGGTCGCTGGACTCGAGTGCAGTTACAAGTGCACGCACGCGCTCCTCCGGTGGTCCCCACTCGACCAATGCCGACACGCCGTCGCCCGCCAGGTAGTCCTCATCCGTCAATGCTCTGGCCATTTCGGCCGTCAAGTCGGTGCTCGCGTTCCGCTGTATCTCAGACTCACAGTTGGGACGATACTCAGCGTCAGGACGTATACGCAACCGCAGAGTCTCCACAGTACCCGGGTCGCCAAACGAGATTGCCAGCACCCCGTCCGCATCTCTGACCGACAATGGTGCTGCGCATAGTGATATCAGCGCACACCGCATCCGGGCAGCGACGCCGTCGTCAGTCTGCAGCAGCATGGATGACAGTACTGAGACAAGGGCGCGAGCCTTGACGCGAGCCCCGTAGCCCGCAACCGGAAGCCGAAAGTGCACCGAGTGACCATCGAGGACCACCCACCGGTGACCGGTCCTTGCTTCAGTCTCCCATAGCTTGGTGATCGTGCCGTCTTCTTGTGGCAAGAACTCGCCGACCAGTACTGAGCCAGAAATCGCAGCGTTTAGCTTCCTCAGCCATTCGGTCACATGATCGATGGTGATCAACTGAGCGACACAGATCTGGCCACGTCGGTCACGCGCATAGCCGACCGTCTGGATCGCCACCCCGCTGGTAACCAGGTCCGCCCACTGCTTGCGGAGAGCATTCGACGTTGGGTCCGCGCTGATACGCCTCACGTCCCTTGTGTCCACCCGTTGCCTTACATCCAATAGCACAATCCACTCGCCTTCGATCAACGAGCGAAGGTGTTCATTCACACCGACTGAAGTACCCGGGGTCCTCGCCCCGTTTCGGTCAGCACCAATCCCGTCATACATCAGCAGTACCTGCAGCCTATCGCCTTCAGCATCGTGCCTGATGGTGATGCGGTGCCCCTGGACCCGCACGCCAGGAGGCGGCATGAACAACTGAACCATACGCGACTGAGCAGCCGAACGATTGGCTTCGGAACGCCGGTCTGGTTCGGGAAGATCCAGGTCATAGATGGGGAAGCTCTCTACTCGATGGATCCAGGCGCGCCACGCGCCCAGATAGGCCAGGCGATCGCCAGCGTAGGTCGGTGCAGCCGGGATGCGGCTGTTGTGATTCCACATATTGGCCGTGCTTCTCAGGATACCGAGGGCCTCGTTGGCGTCTTCATCGTTGTCTCCTGATAGTGCACGCACAAGCGCCCTGATTGGTTCCTCGTCAGACCCGATGACGAGAGTGTCGAGGTTCAGGTCAGCCACGGACTTGACATCCAGCATGTGTCGGCCCAGTGCGTCGGTGATGTCGGTCTCCAGGACTGTCTCAACGGTCTTCTCCAGATTCGGCCTGTATTCACTATCCGGTCTCACGCGTATACGGAACGTTGATGTCCCGCGGACATCACCGAGGGTAAGTGTCAACACCCCCTCTGATGCGGCGAGGGAAATCGGCGCGGCCGCCAAAGCAGCGATGGCATACCGCAAAGTCTCGCGGGTCTGTTCGTCGTAGCAGGCGATCACTCGATCGATGGTCTCGGCGATGCTTCTCGCCTTCAGTCGTGCCCACTCACGCTTGTTGATCGGCAACCGTATCTGCAGCGCATCACCGCGCATTCCGAACCACTCGAATGTGTCCGGATGTCCCGTTGACAGTTCCAGG
This sequence comes from uncultured Phycisphaeraceae bacterium, assembly GCA_964532795.1. Classification (GTDB taxonomy): domain Bacteria; phylum Planctomycetota; class Phycisphaerae; order Phycisphaerales; family Phycisphaeraceae; genus CAZHJL01. The sequence continues at coordinate 2,443 of CAZHJL010000019.1, forward strand.
AGCATCCGGATTCTCTCATTGAGCCCGTCCTCGGTCAGATGGGCGCTGATCAGCGAATTGAGCCTGGTAAAGAACAGTGTCGCCTTCCGGATTGCGATGATCTGCGTGAAACCAATCTGGTTGCGGCTGTCGCGGCTGTAGCCGACTGCTCGGACCTCAACGTGGTCAGCCAGCAACTGCCCGAGCGCCTTCCGCGTATCTGACGCGTCCTGCTCCCGAACGGCGCGACGGATGCCACTCAGTCCGATGCGCCCGGCGGAACCAAAAAGCAAGATGTCTCCGCGCTCAACGGCCTCGCGCAATGTGCGCTCACACCTGAGAAGTTCAGTCGCTGAAGGCGATGGCTCCTTCCTTCCATTGCGCTCGCCGGTCTGGTCGCTACCAGCATGCACCCCGTCGTATCGGAGAATGATGTCGACACGATCCTTGAGTCGCGAGTGGCAGACCGTGACGCGATGGCCCTGTATCTGGATGCCGCCCTGTGCGACCGCGGGCAGCATAGGCGCGAGGAGCCCGACTGCGATCCATATTCGAATGCGAAAGCGTGTCGACATCCTGTTAGCGCCTCACTCCCGAAGCCCCTGACCCGGGCCCGCTTGGAATCAGACTTCCTATCAGTATACACTCGGGTGTCCGATACCCCGTGACTGGAGGAGGCCCGACATGTCGATTCGACGCGCCGCTTTGGTATGCGTTGTGATGCTGCTGATCGCCGGTTCTTCGGCGTGTGCCCAGGACACGTTCAAGCCGGCCGCGCACCCGTTCATCCTGTGGAACGCCGACGACATCAAGGCGTTGCGCCACCGGATCGAGACCGAGCCTTGGGCCAAACAGGCCTACGCGGAGCTGGTCGCCAGCCGGGAGCCGTACGGCGACGAGATGCGCGACCTGTTCCGCTATGCGGTGATGGGCGACGCCGAGGCCGGTGCGCGGCAGAAGAAGGCGCTGCTGTCGCTGCTGAAACAGCCGCACCCGCTGGGCCGGGCGATGGAGTTCCGGGTGCTGGCTTACGACGTGCTGTATGACGAGCTTTCGGCCGACGAGCGTGCGGCGGTGGAGAAGATGTTCCGCCGGTATATCGAATACTCGATCGTGCCGGGCGCGACGATCAACTCGCCGCTGTTCAACGACGAGAAGAACTACTCGCGGTACGACGGCGAGGGCAAGCGGTACACACGGACCAACTGGCTGCCGAACATCATCTTCCCGCGCAAACTCAGCGCGAACCTGATGGCGGTGGCGCTGCGGGACGAAGAGCTGATCCGCGACTGCTGGGCCCAGCACGGGTCGATCCAGTGGTACATGGACGAGTACCTGGGCGACTGGGGCTTCTACTTCGAGGAGATGTCGAAGATGAGCGCGACACCGGGCGCGCTGCTGCTGTACGCCAACGGCTTGGAGCGGCTGGGCCTTAACGGCCTGGGGTTCGGGTACAAGGGTCGTCAGGGCGCGACGTTGCGCGGGCACATCCACACGGTGATCGACCAGACGTACCCGATGCTGGACCTGGGCAGCGACCGGCCGATGTTCCCGCGGATGTCACCAGGTGACGTGCGCGGCGCCGGACCGTGGCAGCAGTTCGTGGTGGCCGGCTATTACCCCGACGGCGACAGCCCGGGCAGGGCCGAGGGTACCGAGATGTGGCGTGCCCCCGGCGCGTGGGGCGGGACGATGCGCGGCAACAGCCCGCAGTGGGACCGCGACAAGACCGAGAAGATGTTGCCGCGCCTCTGGTTCGAGTTCGCCCAGGCGCGCTGGCCCGAGGACGGGTACGCGTGGTTCCTGGCGCAGATGCGTCCGCCGGACGCGAAGGTCTACACGCCGCAACTGTTCTTCGGCATCGAGCCGATCGACCCGGCCAAGGCCGCGCCCCCTCCGGCGCCCAGTTGGATCGCGCCGCAGCGCGGGCTGGTGATGCTCCGCGCCGTTGAGTCACCCGACTACTGGACGTCACCGGCGCCCGCGGTGGGCTTCCGCCTGCCCAACGAGTACGCCCACCACGTCAACGACCAGTTGGCGATCACGGAGATGATGGCGTTCAACCGCATGCTCTACATCAATCCGCACGTCGACCCGGGGTACGCGTTCAAGTTTTCGCGCTCGGCCCGGTCGCACCATGGCGTGATGGTCGACGGGCACATCGCGGTCGAAGGCGCGTGGGACCGGACCGGTACGCGCGAGCCGAAGTTCACGCAGGACTACACCACCCGCCACGACTTTACGGACCCGGTGAAGTTCGTCAGTTGCTTTACTTCTGGCCGGTACCAGGGCGTCGCCGAGTCGCGGTCGTTGTTCCTCACGCGGCAGTATCTGCTGGAGATTTCCGACCTGCGCAGCGATGCGGAGCACTCGTTCATGTGGAAGGCGCACGCGCTGGGCCGACCGGTCGAAGGCGGCGGCGCCAAGTGGGCCGGCGGGCAGATCGAGCGCAACCTGTTCCGGGAGTTGGATCAGGTCCACACCGCCGCGCCGACCGGCGACGGGTGGGTGCTGAGCATCGCGCAGGACCGGCCGGATGACCTGGCGCCCGATGCGCCGTTCGATGAGACGTGGTGGCAGCGGCGCGTGGGCGTGCGGGTGGAACTGATTGCGTCAGAGGGAATGAAGGCGTACTGGGCGCCGAGCCCGCGCAATCGCTACTTCGACCGCGAGGAGCGCCGGGAGAAGCCGGCGCCGGTGCTGACCGACTCGACAACGATTGTCGCGACCCAGTGGGGCAAGGCCGCGCGTTTCGTGGTGGTGCACACCCCGTTCGAGCGCAAACCGTTGACCGAGGGGGCGAGCGCGGTGCTGGCCTCGACCGACAACGCGATCGCCGTGCGCGTGGTCGACGACGGGCAGAAGTGGGTCGACGTGTTGTTGCTGCGGCTGGCCGACGGCAACGGCAAGTCCTACGCCAAGCCGGTCACGCTCACCGGTCCGATGGGCCTGTCGTTCACCTTTGCCGACCACGCGTACCTGCGCATCGATCGCGATGCGGACACGGTGGCCGCCGTGGGCGACCTGCGGGCGATGGTGCTCAACACCACCGCCAAGTCGATGACGCTCAACGGCCGACCAGTGAAGGTTACGACGCAGCAGGTCGGCACGGGTCACAGCGTGATGCGTTTCGGGGAGGCCGTGCGTGACTGAGTCTTTGGCTCAATTCCGAACAATGGGTCCGCCCCCAGGGCGTCATATCGTTCGTCTCATTGTCTGCTGAAGTGCGCGTGGGGGGTCGGGACGGCCTCGGTCCCTGTTATCTCAATGTCTTGCCCGTCCGGGAGCGCGGTATGTGCGCGCGAGGCGTTCGGATCGGGCCCGGGTGTCAACCATCACTTCGAATTGGTTCTACCGCACTTCTGGTGATTCGTCGGTGAGTCACATGCGCGCTCGCCGTTGCTGAACGTGGTCGTTGATCAGGCGGACGCTGTTCGCTCACGAGTTGGACGTGCCGCGGTATTCTGTGTCTGCATCAGTCACCTCCTCGAGGGACGAGTTCGGCGCACCGTGGTCTCGGCGCCAACTGCAGACGGCAGACTCTGGTGCGCACGTGTATCTGCGCCATCTCAGCCTGCATACAGGAACCGGCAGCGCAGCAGGTCGAACCTGGCGCGGCCGTACATCTGACGCTTCACCAGTCTCAGGCGGTTGATCTGCCCCTTGACCTGCGCGTTGCGCCACGGCTGCGCCTTCCCCCGCCCTCTACGCCGTGGACCAGCGTGGTCTACCCTTCTGGAGCGAGTGGCGATATCTTGGTGACGGCGCGATCCCTGCCAAGAAGCACGAACGCGCGGCAAGGGTCGGCAGGCGGCTTCGCGAAGCCTGAGCAAGGAGACCCTCATGCAGTGGCGATGCAAGACGCTGATTCTACTCACACTGGTCTTGGCGGCTTGGACGGCAGCCGCCGCAGGACCCCCCGCGGCGCCCCGGTTGGTTCAGACGGAGGGCGACTACCGCGCCGGATGGTTGCAATTGCGTGGTGATGGCGGGGCGACGACCCCGCTTTGGCTTGCTCTGCGGGACGGGAAGGTCACTGCGGCCTGGCTGGCGGGCAGCACGCTGTGCGGCCTCGACGGCCCGGCCCGCACCTACGTCAATGAAATCGCTGTCCAGATCAAGGACGGGCGGCTGACCGGCGTTCTCAAACTTCGTCGCCAGAGGGGCAGGTTCGGCGCCGAGCCGGTTGGGGTGAGGCTGGACCTGGCCGTTGGAGGAGATTCGGCGTCGGGCACTTGGCAGGTGATGGCGGCCGGTCAGACCGCCAAGGGCACAGCCGCCGGCGCGTTCCAGCCAGCCGATGCGGTGCGCAGGGCCGAACTGTTGGCAGACGACGCTTCCTGGCCGACGAAGTTGGGCCCGACTTGGGACGGCCTCGCCGCGCCCAGCAACTCGGCGCTGATCGACGATCTACGGGAGGCCCGGCCGGTGTGGCGGTCGGAGGACTACTTGCCCACCGGCTGGGGTAACGGGCCGGACAGCCGCTATCTGCACCGCGCGCAGCTTGTGGGTGTTTGCGGCGGGGCGACCACGCCCATTGTGGCCAACGGCCGCGTGTACTGCTTCTACTACGAGGCCAACCGCCCACTTGAGCCGATGGATGCGAAGTTGCCCGCCTATAGCGGCAGTCACCGGAAAGAGCCGGTGAGCAACAACGAGATCCTGGCCGACCTGAAGGCCAAGGGCGGATTCACGGCCAGCCATCCCACTGAGATCGCCTCGCTGATACGTTGGCATGCGGTGCGGGCTGACCACGTGGTGGTTTGCCTGGACGCGGCCACGGGCCAGACGCTGTGGAAGTCGGTCTGGCCACTCAAGACCGTAAACCACCAGACGCACAAATGGCGCGGCTTCAATCCGTCGCCCACCATCGTCGACGACACGCTGTATGTCTGCGACTACACGTCGCGGCTGTATGCCTACGATGCGGCTACCGGCGCCCTTCGCTGGTCGTTCGACGACTTCGCCCGCGAGGATTGGAACGGCTCACCGTGGCCGATGCCTGTGGTCATCGGCGACATCGTGGTCGTGGGCGGCAGCAAGGGTGTTGCGGGGCTCGACGTGCGAAGCGGCAAGCCCAAGTGGACGGCTGAAGGTGGGGCCATGTCCGCACGGCCGATCGGCATCGACGGCAAGGATCGCCTGCTGGTGCTGGAATCCGACGACTCGCCAGCCAAAGGCATCAGTGTTGAGGCGGGCAAGGTATACACCGATGGCCTCGAAGCCAGTCGTGTGCGGCTTCTCGACCCGACCAACGGTAGCTTGCTCTGGGAGAAGACACTGCCGATGGGATGCAAGGGCCCGACGCCGATCGTGCTGGGTGAGCGCATTATCACCCAGCAATCGCTGGGCTTCATCAAACGCACCAGCGGCGGCAACCGCTTCCAGCGCCTGACCTGCTGGAGGGTGACCGGCGCCGGCATCGAGAAGAGCTGGGACAGCGAGATGATGGACAGCAACGACACCATTGCGCTGGCCCCCGCCGGCAAGTTGCTGGTGGCGATCGACAACACCGCCATCCGCCATCTCGATCTGGGCAGCGGCAAGACCATCCAGACGCTGAGTGAAGGCGAGGGCCGCGGCCTGCTGCGGACAGCCTGCTCGCACGCGGTGGCTGGCAACGGCAAGATGATCTATCAGCCCGAAGGGCACCACGGGACGCAATGGCTCTACCTGCTTCCGCTGGATCCGGGGGCCATGCGACTGCCGAAAGAAGCAGATGCGTGGTACCCCCCGCACATCGACACCACTGCCTACTCCCAGGACCCGATCGTCAATCCGCTTGTGGACGGCCGTCTGTTCCTCCGCGGCGCGGACGGAATCTATTGCTATGACTTGCGCAAGGAGGCGAACCGATAGCGGACACGCCCAACATCCTCCTGATCATGGCCGACGATCTCGGTTACGGCGATGTCGGCTTCAACGGCAACGCCGTGATCCAGACGCCGCACTTGGATGCGCTCGCCGCCGAAGGAGCGCGCTTTCAGCGGTTCTACGCAGGCGGGCCAGTCTGTTCACCGACACGCGGCACGTGCCTGACCGGGCGACACTACAGCCGCTACGGCATCAACCATGCCAACCGGGGCCGGCTGCCCACGCAAGAGATCACGCTTGCTTCGATCTGCAGGCAGTTCGCGTATCGCACGGGGCATTTCGGCAAGTGGCACCTTGGCACACTCACGCGCAGCGAACGCGACGCCAACCGTGGTGGGCCGGATCGCCCGGACGAATACTCTCCGCCCTGGGACCACGGCTTCGACGTCTGCTTCAGTACCGAATCCAAGGTGCCCACGTGGCATCCGATGGTCAATCCTGACGAGCGACGCAGCGACGGGCAACCACGCTGGGGCGAGCCGGGCGAACCTTTCGGCACCGCTTACTGGGACGAGCAGGGCGAACGCGTGACCGACAACTTGACCGGTGACGACTCCCGCATCATTGTCGACCGGGCCGCCCCGTTCATCCAAGACTGTGCGTCCGCGGGCCACCCGTTCTTTGCGGTGGTCTGGTTCCATGCCCCGCACACGCCGGTGGTGGCCGGTCCCGAATCCCGCGCGCTGTATGCCGACTGCTGTGAAGACGAACAGCACTACTACGGCTGTGTCACCGCCATGGACGAACAGATTGGCCGGCTGAACGCGCTGATCAAGCAGTTGGGCATCGAATCCAGCACCGCGATCTGGTTCTGCTCGGACAACGGGCCGGAGGGCTTGGAGGATGTGGCGTCTAACGGCCGCTGCTGCGGCATGACGGGCGGGCTGCGGGGGCGCAAACGCAGCCTGTTCGACGGTGGTGTGGGCGTACCGGCCTTGGTGACGTGGCCGGGCGTGGTTGAGGCGGGCCGCGAGATCACCGCGCCCTGCAGCACGCTGGACTACTTGCCGACGATGGCCGACTGTCTCGATTGGTCGATGCCTGACGGCCGCCCGGTCGACGGTGTGAGCCTCATGCCGCTGCTAAGGGGGGAGACCAACCGCCGCGAGATGTCCATCCCGTACCGTTTCCTCGAGCGAGAGGCGGCCATGTTCGGCTCGCCTACGCTGGCGCTGATGGAAGGACGGTGGAAATTCCTCACAAACCTTTCAGCCGACGGCGGGGAAGAGATGCTTTTTGACCTCGAGGCGGATCGCTCGGAGACGACCAACTGCATCGGATCCCATCGCGAGCGGGCCGCCGCCATGCGGCAGCATCTGGCCCACTTCATCGAGTCGTGCCGGCACAGCCACCATGGCGGCGACTACGCTGAGCCGTATGAACCCGTGAACACCTTCCAGGAGCCCGGCAACTGGCTGCCAGCGCGGAAGCAATGACGTGCCTACCCGCCCAAACATCATCTGCATACTCGGTGACGACCAGCGCGGTGACCACCTTGGCCGCATTGGCCATCCGATCCTGCAGACGCCTCACATCGATCAACTCGCTCGTGACGGCACGCTGTTCACCCAAGCTTTCTGCACCAGCCCGCTGTGCACGCCCAGCCGCGCCTCCCCTTGGCGACGCCGAGCAGACCGCTACGGTTGCGACCGAATCTTCGTGGGCTCCGCCGGCGCCACCTGTTGCCGACAGGCGAGTTCTTCCGTGCCGGCGCATACCGACCTAAGCACCTGTCGTCACACTGAACCGCGGAGAACGCCATGCCTGCAACCCGGATGAACGTCCTGCATATTGTTGCTGATCAGCATCACGCTCGGATGCTTGGCTGCGTTGACCCGCAAACCATCACGCCCAACACAGATCGCCTTGCTGCCAGTGGCATACGCTGCACCAATCACTACACGCAGAACACCATCTGCACGCCGAGCCGGGTGTGTTTCCACTCCGGGCAGTACTGCCATAACCACGGCTACTACGCACTCAATGGTCCGACACCGAAGTTCCCGAGCTACCTGCACCACTTCCGCGATCATGGCTACCGAACGGCGGCCGTCGGCAAGCTGCACCTGCCGGACAACCCCACCCATTGGTTAGCCGACGCCTGCGACCTGCTGGCCGACAGCATGCGCGGCCCGGACGGTTCGCGGGAATCGGCGTCGTTCAGCCAGTACCTGCGCCACGTCGGCTGCGAGGCGCTCGACGATCACAACCACTTGCGGGAGCGGGTGGGGCCGCACCACTGGGACGCCCGTCCTTCGCTGATCCCACTTGAGCACTGCGTCGAGTCCTGGATCACCAAAACGGCGAACGCCTTTCTCGACCGACTGGCGGAAGAGGAGCGGTTTTGTATGCACCTGTCCTATCCACGGCCACACCATGTTCTGACACCCGACCGCCGGTTCTGGGAAACGTATCCCGATGATATCGAGCCGCCGGCAACTCTGATGGCGGACTGCTCGCACCGGCCGGTGAACTTCCAGGATATGGTCCGGTACTGCCGCGATGAGTTGACCTGGACCTTCGAGCCCACGACGTACGACGCAGCCGCCCGACGGGTCTGGCGGGGAACGCTAGCCCTGGCGACACAGAACGACTACTTCCTCGGGATACTCCTCGATCACCTTCGCAAGTTGGGACGCCTCGATAGTACGTTGATTCTCGTCACCGCCGACCACGGGCTGTATCACGGGCATTTTGGCATCATGGAGAAGGCCCCCGGTATCTGTTCGGATGCGGTTTGTCGCGTCCCATCGATCTGGCGCCTCCCCGGCGGGCCGGAGGGACGCGTGGTGGATGCCTTGGTTGAGCACGTGGACACACCCGCGACTTTCTGTGCACTGGCGGGACTTGAGCAGATGGACAGCACCGACGGCGTGGATGCGTCGCCCTTGCTGCTGGGGACAGCCGACGCGGTGAAGGACATCGCCGTGACTGAACTGCCGTACAGCAAGGCGATCCGCTGGAGACAATGGCGGTTTGTACATTATCACCGCCGGATGTACGACGGGCAGGACATCGGGGAGCTGTACGACATCGAGGCCGACCCGGACGAGAAGCACAACCGCTACTGCGACCCGGATTGCCGAGACGTGGTGACCGAATGTCGCCGCCGTCTACTGGAGTGGCTGACCGAGACCACGCGGATTACGACGATGTGGCCATACCTGCCCGAGGACCAACCGGCTTTCCGCTGCCAGTCGCCGTTCGATCTTTCGCCCGACGGACGCGAGAAGAACACCAAAGGTCCTGCCGCACGCCTGGCGGCCATGGAGATCGGGTCGTTTGCTGCCAGGGACTACCTCTAGTTGCGGGGCGGCATCGTTCGCCGGGGACGCTCCGGGCAGTTGCTTTGGGTCTATCCCAAAACGGCGACGATCGTCGCTTGTTCCGCCAGCAGTACGGAGCCCAGCGGACAGAATGCCTGGTCGTCGCGGGCGCAGTTGCTGATGGCCGAGTCGATCGATGCGCACCTCGGGCGAAACGATATCGCGGGAACTGCATCATAGGTATGGTGCCGGATCCAACTCGTATTGGCAAGTTCACACGTCGGTCGGGAAGGTTGGGCAGGAGCCATCGCCCCATCTCCTGAGTTCGTCGGCGCGACGAGAGTCACAGCCAGCGGGCATGCTCTTCGCGAGACACCTGCCGCGGCGGCTTGCCCATCTCTTGCTGGCATACGCGGGTGAGGTGGGCGGCGGAGCAGAAGCCGGTTGCGCGGGCGACGTCGGCACAGGTGCGTGTCGTTTGGGTCAGGAGTTCCAGGGCGCGGGCAAGTCGTATCCGGGCAATGTAGCGACGCGGCGGGATGCCGGTGAGGTCGGCGAAGGCTCGACTGAAGTGCGAGCGGCTCATACCCATCACACTGGCCAGTTCGGTCACTCGGATCGGCGCGGCGAGGTGTTCGGCGGTATAGACGTCGACGGCAGGAAGCAGGGATTGGCGATGCTCGGCGGCTCGACGCAGTTCATGGAGGAAGACCGGCAGGAGTCTCTCGGCTGCCGTGCGGTCTGCCCTCGTATGAGTATGCAGGTCGAGCAACCATTCGAGGATCGTCCTCAAGCGTCGCGAGGTGTCAAAGTGAACCCGCGGGTAGCCGGTTGCTCCTCCGTCCTCGGACCACTGAAGCAGCATCGCCGCGCTGCGCCGTCCCGCCGAACCAGTGGGGCGGAAGCGCGCTCGGTGCGACTGGCCCGGCGCATAGGTGTGAAGCCATCCGGGGCCGCCCGACCAGACCAGGCCAAGCGTTTCGGTGACATATCGGCCCCGGATAACATAGATCAGTCCCCAGAAAGGGTGAGCCTGTTCGTCACGCGACCAGAATGGCCGCCGGGGATGCGCATGAAGTGCTGTGACGTCCCGGAGGCGGATCTGGCCCGGTTGGGAGGTTGTAGGGTCCATGGATGTAGCGATTGGTAGCACAAAGATGCAACGGAATCAAGATCGCACTGGACGCGTGTGTCCCAGTCGGGTATGCGGGGACTGCGGAGGCCGATTGCATCGGTCGGACGCTGAGCCCACGAGAAGCATTGATCTGGAGCACCAAACTTTGAAGAAAGCAATATGCACCCACGCTCTGGCCACATCGCTCATCACATTGACAGTGCTTACGGCGACGGCGGTGGCCAAGGAGACGTTCGTGCGAAGCGAGCATGGCGCCGTGGTCAGCACGGACGCGCAGTGCCTGGCGGTGGACTTCTCCGGAAGGAGCGGTGCGATCCTGTTGATGGCGCTCACCGGCATCGAACCCCCAGATGCCAAGGGCAAGGGCGGCGAACTGCTCTCGGTAAGCCGCGGCGAGTCAGGTGGCCGCCAGATCGAGATCGTGACCATGCAGGAGGGCAAGGCGCCTGCGGTGACGTTCGAGCGTAACAGGGCCGTCGTCGGCAAACAGACCGTCGCTTTCGACGGCAAGACGATCACGCTCGGACAGTAACGCGACAGGGAAGGCAAGAGCGGCACGTAGCTGCCCGCTGAGCCGGCTGCGACCACAAGTTGACACGACTGAGGTGTGCGGACGCAAAGGGCTGCCGCAACCTGAGGCTTGCATGAAAGGATACTGTCGATGTTCTGCCGAGCGATGGGATTCGTGTGTCTTGGAATGGGCGTTCTCTGCCTCCTCGATTCCTATGCTGCTGGCGCGCCCGACGGTGACCGCGAAACGCCGGCAGAAGCGTGGAATGCCGGCTGGCCGGCGTATCGTGGCCCACGCGACGACTATGCGGCCATGACGACGGGTGTGGCGATCCATGCCGACCCGTCGAAGGTCCGGCTGCTCTGGAAGTCCGAAGCGCAGGACATGCCGCGCGGCAAAGCCTGGAGCGCCCGTGACAGCGCGTACGGCGCAGCGGGGCACCCGGGTGGCGGCGGCAGCTCACCGATCGTCGCCTTTGGGATGGTCTACCAGTTCTACACGCGACCGGCGGGCGACGTGTGGTACTTCGTTCCCCGCGGTGCACGCTACCCGCATGAGCTGTTCCGCGTCGAGGCCGACGACGTCATTCATGCCGTGGACCTGGCCACCGGACGAACGCGTTGGGTGCGGACGTTCGCCCGTCGGTCCATCAACGGCCAGTCCATGAAGAGTTGCATCCCCGACAACCACACTCCCTGTATCGTAGGCGACACGCTTGTCTTCCTTGGACCGGCATGGCGGCTCTACGGGCTGGACGCGCGAAGCGGTGAATGGCGCTGGGAGCGGCCGCTTACCAGCCGCGCCGAAGAGCGCGCACTCATCAAGGCCCGCAGCCTGCTGACGCGGACGCGAACCATCGGCGGACACAATCTCGGCCTGGCTTACCTCCAGCCGGTCGGTGACAGCCTTGTCCTGGTCAACGACCAGTCCGGCGGTATCCACGCCATCAACGCCGCGGACGGCACGACGCGATGGCGTGTCGGCGGCGGCAAGGGCCAGCCGCAGGTCTCCAAGTGGCACCAGCCCGCCGTCTGGACCCAAGACGGCAGCCACCGGTTGCTGTTGTCGACGAGCGAGGGGGTGCTTTGCCTTGACCCGGCCAGCGGCAAGGAGCAATGGCGCATCAAAAGCGTGATTCCGCACGGGCACCTCGTGGTGATCGGTGATCGGTTGGTGGCCTTGGGCGGCGTGCAGGCCGTCAACCCGGAGGGCAATCTGATGGGGCACCGTGGCGGCGTCTTCGGGCATCCGGTCTGCTGGCAACTCACCGACAGTGGCGCCCGAGAGGTGTGGCGGAGGGATGACCTGACGACCGATGCTGCGAAGTGGGCTTTCCGGCTGGACGGACGGCACGTCGCCGTGCTCGACTGGGCGATCGATGGCGCGGGGCGGAGTCGCAAAGCTCGAGGTGTCGTGCTGCGCGTCCTCGACGTGGCAACGGGCAAAGACGCCACCAAGCCCATCAGCGCGCCCGTCAATGGGACGCGTAACGGCTACGGGATGGCGGCTGAACAGACGGTGATCCTCGAGGCCGACATGTCGCACGCCCACCATGATTTCCTTGGCGTGCGGCCCGCGATGGAGGGTGCGGCTTTCTTGTCGCCATGGACCCCGCCGCACGCCACCACCACAGCGTACGACAGCTACATGATGAAGCCCATGCTCGCCGGTCGACGGGTCATGCGCGGGGCCTATGGCCTGTTCTGCTACGACTGGCGTGAGAGCCCGGCCGATGACGGGCTATTCGTCGCACCGTTCCTGCCCGATTGGGTTGCCGACCTTCCGAAGGGAGCGCAGAGGTTGGCCCATCCGTTCCAAACCGAGCGCGACAGGGCAGCGGGAAAGACTCGGTGGGAAGATGTCGGGACAAAGGGGTTCGAGCAATACTTGGCCAAGGCCGACCGGCCGACGCTGGAGGCGATGGCGCTGGCGATCACGCGATGGGGCGATGAGACCAAAGCGCTGACCGGTCCACTGGCGTTGCGGGTTATACAGCTCGTCGACGAGGGACGCGGCGATTCGGCGGCAGCCCTGGCTGGCGCACTGCGCGCGGTTGATCCGGTCGCCGCCCAGAACCTGTCGCTGAAGCTTGTGCCCCGTCTTGGGACAAAGAAACCCGGCCCGGCGCGTGCTGCGTGTGTTGTCGTGGAACGCCTTGGACCGGGCTTGGGCCAGGAGGTCCTTACCGCCCTCGGCGCCAGCATGGAACGCAGTGACATTGTTGCCCAGTATGCGGCTCGGGCCCTCGGCCGCGCGACCACCGGCGATCCGAGAGCAATAGAGATGCTCGTCAAGGCGATGGAATCTGAGGACGTCATGCTTGCATTCTCCTGCTCCCAGGCCCTCCGCGATCTTCTGATCCGCCAAAACACTGGCGACGAAGTGGTGCAGCGGCTGGCGGGTCTGTTGCCGCCGGCAGGTACGGAACTGCCGGCGATGGCGCGGCTGGGCGTGGCGCGGGTCGCCGAGCAGATGGGCCCGCGGGGACGCGACTACCTGATCGCCCTTTGCGACGCGCAGAAGGGCGATTCCGAGATGTACCTGGCCTCGCTAGCCTTCGGCTTCAGCGGAGACCAGAAGGCGGCTGCTTACATCACCAAGCTGGCCGCCAACGCCGACGGCAAGAAGAAACGAGTGATTGCCAGTCTGCTGGAACGGGTCAGACAGGGCGAGGGCGGAGACCTGCCCGCCCTCCGGTTGCCCGAGGCCAAGCGATACTGACTGCGTGATGAGAGCGAACATCGAGGCCGATGGCCTGAAGCTAAGAGGAGAAATCATATGCCACACCGAATGATCAGAAAGGCTTGTTTCGCGGTGGCGACACTGCTTTTGCTGGGGACAGCGGCAGCTTCGACAGCGTCTGAGCCTGCTGCGACCCATGCAGACGTGGAGAGATCTTACGCGGAGCTTCCGCACTGGCCGGTCGGGTTCAAGCTTCCTCACGAGATCACAGCCGACTGGCCGCAGAATGAGAAGCAACAGCGGCGCCAGGAGAAGACCCGCAGGACGCCGAAGGCAGACGTGCTGGTCTGGACGCCGCCGAAGGCCAAGCGCATCCGTGCGGTCTTCTTGATTCCCAACAACACCGACTCAAAGCACATCGGTGAACACACGGCCGTTCGGAAGGTCGCCGCCAAGCACGAGATGGGCATCGTGTACCTGCGCAGCTTCGCCGGGTCGGTCATTGAGCGTGTCGAGCCGCCCAAGCTGGCGGACAAGGGCTTCGCCGACGTGCTGAACCTGGTCGCCGAGAAGACGGGTGTCGTCGAGTACCGCCACGCGCCATGGATCACCTTGGGCAAATCGTCGCGAGGCCGATTTCCGTTCCGTACCACCTGGTGGTTTCCCGAGCGCGTGATCGCGTCGATCTCCTACCACGGCGAGACGCCCACGTGGCCGATGCCCGAATGGTCGCGCGTGAAGAATGAAACCGTGATGCACCTGGCCATCAACGGCGACCACGAGTGGTCGGGAACATGGTACCGCCACGTGCGCCCGAGCATGCTGAACTACCAGGCCAACACCGGCTGGCTGACCCACCAGCTTGTTCTGCGCAACGTCGGTCACGGCGGGTACAAGGACATGAACGGCGGCCCGGGCTGGGGCAAGCCGGTGCCCGAGGGCGAGATCAGTTGCCTGGAGGTGTGGGACTACATCGCCGTGTACATCGACCGGGCGTTGGCGCTACGCGTACCCAGGGACGTCTATCCGACCGAGGCTCCGACGAAGCTGATGCAGATCGATCGCAGCAAGGGCTATCTGATCCACCCACGGGCGCCGGAAGAGATCCTCGGCATGAAGTGGAACGCTTTCCGCTTCAGGGATGGCGCGTACCAGATCATCCCCTGGCCCGAGGAGAAGCATCCGGTTCTCGCCAAGGAGCAAGGGAAGATCGATCCCGCGACGCTGATCCGCCGCGTGGCCGACGTGCCCGAAGCCGAGCGGAGCAAGCGGTTCTGGATCCCGGACCGGGAGATGCTAACGGCATGGTTGAAACTGCAGGATCCCGACGGCAAGTGGGCCAGGCTGCTGCCCGAGCCCGAGCAAGCCGACGGGCAGTGAATGGCCTGCACACGACCTCAGGACAACTCAATGACTGACGAGGAAACGTGCGTTGGTTCATTCAGCAGGGCCTTTGTGACGGCCGGAGATCGTTGCGCCCCCCCCAATTCGATGCGCACCACGCCAGGGATGGATCCAGTGCAGGCCATTCGAGCACCCCTCTGCGAGGTGAAGATGATCCCACGGAGCAAAACGAGGGTGCCATCGCACGCGGCGCCCTGAACGCAGAAGGAGATGCTCGCGCTATGAAAGTGAGATTCGCCTTCGCCATCGCTATCGGGGTCGTCCTATCGGTGCCTGTTCCGTCACTTTCGGCCGAGGTCATGGACCAGTCGCGCCCGCCGGAGACGTCGCGTGCTCTGCGCATCACGATCCCGAAGTTCGTCCAGCGCAAGCATGATCTGGAGATCATCCTTCTGCACCGCGACGGCTATTTCCATAACGGCTACGCTCGTCTTCCGGGGAGGGACAACCTGGTGCATCGGGTGGATCCTGATCCGGCCAACCCGTTCGAGTACGTCTACAAGGACGGCGGCAAGCCGGACATCAGCGGACTCTCCGGCACATACGCGTACAAGAACCCCGCGTGGCGGAAGCTGTACAATGAGTACGAGAGTGGCAAGCTCGTCATCCGCTATCTGAAGGAGATCCCGCCCCTTAGCTGGGACGAGAAGGCGGGCACACTGAAGGGCACCGTCGAGGTCTGGATCCTCCCGGTCGACGAGTCCAACCATTGGGGCCTCTCGGCGCCCGGCAACATCTCCCCTTGGCGGCTCCAGATTGACGCGGCGCGCAGGGATGGCAAAGTCACCGGCAAGGCCGAGGCATGGACCTACCCCCGCAAGGACATGAGCCTGGGGATGGAGGCCGAGCGCAAGGGCTTTGCGCTCTCGGCCCGATGGGACGAGGACTACTGGAAGCCTGCGCCCAACAGCGAGTACGCAAAGGGCCACGATTGGCCGCAGGTCCGCGGACCGCACCTGACCGGCGCGGCGATCGATTGCGGCAAGCCGCTGGTGGACGACCTCCACAACGCGCGGCTGCTGTGGGTCGCCGAGGAGCCAATCGGGGGCGGCAAGGGCGGCAAGCCCAAGGTGGCCTTCGGCTTCTACCCGGCGAACTTCTCCGGCTGGGGTTACGCGGCATACGCCGCGCCCGTCGTCGCCGACGGTCGAGTTTACCTCTACGTCCTGCACCCGGACCGCAAGCAGGCCAGGACAGATCCGGCGCTGCAGCAGAACGTACTCGTCCGCCGTGGCGCGGATCCCGAGATCGTGGCGAACGCACATCATGCGGTGTTCTGTTTCGACGCGCGTACCGGGAGAACGCTGTGGCGCTGGATATCTGCCTCGACCTCGAGACGCGCGTCCAGCGGCAAGCAGGGGGTGGGCCTGACACCGTGTTACCTGGATGGCAAGCTCTACGTCCGCGTGGGGGGGATCACTTGCTTTGACGGGAAGAGCGGGGAGATCCTCTGGCAGAAGAGCGACCGCGCTTACGCCACCGTCGGCGGCTGGAGCCACGAGGAGAGCCTGGTCAGCGTCGGCGGCGTGCTGCTGGCGCCTTCCCGGCGGGCGGACCTCGTCGGCGTGGATCCGAAGACCGGCAAGAAGCTCTGGGAACACCAGAACGTAACCGGCTCAAACCAGTTGGCTACGCAAATGACGCTCGACGGCAAGGCTTACATCGTCGTGGCCCGCGGAAATGGCGGCGACGAGAAAAGCCCGTCCGATCCAAGCATGTTCTTCATTGATCCCAGAACCGGCAAGGTCCTCTGGACCGAGGACTCTGTCGGATTCAACTCCGCCTCGCTGCTGGTGGACGGGAAGATCGTGTGCGGCAACGTGTCGCCGCCGCCAGCCGAGAGGACCAAGGACACACCGCGACACACGGGAGGGTTCCGGCTCTCGCTGGATGGGGCGAAGAGAATCTGGACGAGCCAGAAGACCGCCTACCCCGGGCAGCGTGCCACGCCGGTGGCCCACGACGGCTACTTCTACATCGACTCCCGAGGCAGCGGCTTTCAGGCCCTGAATGCGCAGACCGGCAAGGTCGTCAACCAACACCCGCACATCTACGCGATGACCGGCGGTGACCACAACTGGACTTGGCATATCGCGACGGACGATCGCGTCATCACCAGCGGGTGTCTGCTGTTCTCCACCGGCGAGCAGGGCTTCAAACGGCTGCCCGGACGGCTGTCGCTTGACCTGGTCGGTGGCTACAAGTGTCCGGTGAAACCCGCCATCGCCGATGGCCGGCTCTTCGTGCGGACGATGAACCGGCTGCTGTGCTACGACCTTCGCAAGCCGCGAGCGACCGAAGACAGGAGGGAATGACCCCAATGAACCAATTGAAGGTCCGGATCGCCTTGGCCGCTGTGCTGATTCTTCTCCTGGTTGTGGGCGCTGAAGCTGACGCCACCTACATCGGTTTCCGCGGTGATGGCACCGGCACCCACCCCGGTGCCAACCCGCCAGTGCAGTGGGACGGGATGCAGGAGTCGGCTTACCGCTGGCGCTGCGCCCTGCCCACGCACGGCTATGGCTGCCCGATTGCCGTCAAGGGGAAGGTCTACGCCGTGTCGGAGAACGATGCGGAGCATCCCTACCCCATGCTCACCTGCATCGACCTCAAGACCGGTAGGAAGTTGTGGGAGCGGGAGCTGAACCACGTCCCGGTGGCGGTGAAGGACCAGGCCCAGGTCGAGCAGATCGACGCCGTCTGGCGCAAGCACATCAAGTTACACGGGGATCTCAACCAACTGCTCTGGAAGTTTCGCCAGGCGAAGGGCAAGACAACGGAGGAGCGCCTGGCGCTGCGGCCCGACTTCAAGGCTCTCGGGTTCGTGGCGACCGATGAGGTCCTGCTCGGGTCCACGCTCAAGCGTGGTTACAGCTACGACCTTGCCATCGCGGGCGAGCCGGCCGCGTCGCTGATGAACACGCAGTTCGGCAAGCGGGACGCGGGTTACGCGAACGGGCAACTCCTTAAGCTGGCCAACCTCCACCTGGACCTGCGTCGTGTCCGCTGCATCGAGAACCTCTGGGACAGTTTTCCCACCCCGGTCTCTGACGGTGAGCGCATCTTCATCATGAATGCCTACGACGCTTATTGGTGCGTCGACCTCGACGGCAATACACTTTGGTGTCGCTGGTTTCCGCGCGATCATGGCGGCGACGACTGCCAGAACGGACGCTCACCGGTCATCTGGGGCGGCTACTTCATCGCCGACAACCGCAAGCGGGTTCGGGCCTTCGAGCGGAAGACCGGGAAGCTCATCTGGGAGTTCTCCAAGCCCGCACACGGTGTGGGGACGCACGAAGTCTGCTCGCCGGTGGTCGTAACGGTGGACGGAGAGGACTATGTCTGGGTCAACGCGCACCCGCCGTATGTCGTCCGCTGCCGGGACGGCAAGCCCTTCCAGGTGGCTGGCTGGCAGAGCACCGGCATGATGACCGCCGTCAACACCGACCGACCCGACACGATCTACATGACAGGCGGCGGCGAGCACGGTGGATACTTCAAGAAGGGCCGCGGCGACGAGAAAAGTCCCGCCGCGCTTCGGCTGTCCGTGGACGGCGAGACAATGCGGGCTGACGTGCTCTGGATGGGCATCCAGGGCAGCAGCCAGGCGGCCAACAATGCCACCATCGCCTATCGCGAGGGCAAGCTCTACTACACCGGCAGTTGCGGCGGGCTGATCCTCGACCCGGCCACGGGCAAGGTCCTCGACGGGAAGGTCCAGCGCAGGGGTCGCGAGGGAGCAGCCGTGCCGGAGACGGCCATCGCATTGCTGTTCGCCCAGGACCGCGTCTACGGTTTCGGTCGAACCGGCGGCGGACCATACCGACGGAAGGACGATCCCCTGCCCGAAGACCCCATGGCCACGGGCTGGTGCGAGGTCTACGACCTCTCAGGCAAATGGCTCGCCCGCAATGTCGTGCGCGCGCCGAACGACCGTAATGGGCGCAACTGCCGCTGGCCGGCGAATGGACAGAAACTCAGTTACCCCTACACCTTCGCCATCGCCGGTGACTGCATCCTGTTCCGCTCGACGTGGGATGTCACCTGCGTGGGGAGAAAAGATCACGGGAAAGAGAATTAAGGAGAGTCCCATGAGCAAGATCGCACCGACGATCGCTTTTGCCATCGCCATCGTTGCAGCCGACGCAGGCGCCGCCCAGGTCGCCGGCTACGGGCGCGACGGGACGCGGATCTACCCAGAGGTCACCCCCCCGACGACATGGACGGAGAAGGGCGTGCTCTGGGAAACGCCGCTGCCTTCCTGGGGCACGGGGTCGCCGAGCTACGTCGCCGGTAAGCTGCTGGTCTTCTGCGAACCCGCGCCGGGCTTCGACTTCCCGCTGCTCGTCTGCCTGGACGCGAAGACGGGCAAGCAGCTATGGCGGCGAGAGGTGGACCATCTCCCCGCGACCGCCCCATCCGAGTCTGAGCAACAGGCGGTCCGCAAAGCATGGCACGTCTGGCTGACTGACTTCTATGAGCGCCAGCGCTTCCGCATCCGCTACGAGCGTGTGAAGGATACCGAGGGAGATGCGAAGGCCAAGCTCGATGCGGAGATGAAGGCCAACGGCTGGACGTATGGCAGGCTGGTCGCACCGGCGAAGGGCCATGAGAAGGCAAGCCTCAAGGAACTCTGGCAGAAGGCCGGCATCCTGACCAACGTCAGCCAGCACCACCAGTACTGCAACCTGAACGCCGTCGGTCTGGCCTACGGTACGCCCACCTCGGACGGCGAGGCGGTCTACGTGCACACCGCCCACGGCGCGGTGGCGGCCTACGACCTGGACGGGAGGCTGAAGTGGATGGCATGGGCCAAGGGCGACAGCAGCAACGAGGGCTGCAACGCCGGCCGGTCCCTCCTTCTCTGGGACGATCCGAAGTCCGATGCGCGGCTGGTCCTCAGCGACATCGTCAATCGGGTGATGGCCCTCGATCGGCGAACCGGCAAGACCCTGTGGTGCGTGCCCAGCCGAATCTGAGGGAAGCGTGGTGTTGTCCTGAGAGCCGCGGCCGCGGATGGCTGCGGCCTTGTCTGTATGGGCTGACGCCGGTAAGCGATGTGAACCGGCGGCACGGACGGGGCGTGAGACCCGATCCGAATCCGACGCAGCCTCGACCATCGCCAAGATGCCAGCCCGGATCGCTGCAGGAAGCTGCGACCAAGCGCACACGACTGCTTGAAGGTGTGGATCATCGATCGACGCCGAGTATAGCGCCGAGTTGCCGGACGCCGCGCCATTAGATCCGTTGTTACAATGCTTTAGCGATGGGGCGTTCTGGTCTTGAGAACCGGCGTAGGGCTCGTTCCTACCGTGCGTTCGAATCCCACCCCCACCGCTTTCCGGGCATTTTGTGCATGAATCTTGACATGGCCGACGAAACCCCGACGATGGGCCCCGCTTCTTGTTCACTTGGTGAGGGCCCCCCGGATGCATATCCAGTTCTGTGGTGCGAATCGGCAGGTGACAGGCTCCTGTTACGTGGTTGATGCGGTGGGGATGCGGCTGGTGATCGATTGCGGGATGTTCCAGGAGCGGGCGTTCATCGGCCGCAACTGGGATGACTTTCCGTTTGATCCGACCTCGATCGACGCCATGCTGCTGACGCACGGGCACCTCGACCACTGCGGTCGGATTCCCAAGCTCACGCGTGACGGATTCACCGGGCGGATCGTGACCACGCGTCCGACCGTCGAGTTGACCGAGATCGTCATGCTGGATTCGGCGCGGATCCAGGAAGAGGATGTCAAGTACAAACGCAAGCGCCACGAGCGGGAGAACCGCAAGAGCAAGCACCCCTATGTGCCGCTCTACACGGTAGCGGACGCGGAAGCCGCGGCGAAGCAACTGGAAGGTGTGACGTACGACGAGCCGGTGCGGCTGAGTAACCACATCTCGGCGCGGTTCCTCGAGGCCGGGCATATCCTCGGGTCGTCGATGATCGAGTTGACGGTGGAAGACAGCGGCCAGACGCGCCGCGTGCTCTTCTCGGGCGACATCGGCCAGTGGGACAAGCCGCTCATCGGCGACCCCTCGCTGGTCGATCGCGCGGACTACGTGGTGATGGAGTCGACCTACGGCGATCGCGACCATGACGACACCGAAGAGATCGATGATCAACTGGAGCGCATCATCAACGACACCGTCCGCGCCGGCGGCAACCTTCTGGTGCCGACATTCGCGATCGAGCGGGCGCAGGAACTGATCTACCACCTCTCGCGGCTGCGCAGGGCCAAGCGCATCCCGCGGCTGCCGATCTTCCTGGACAGCCCGATGGCCATCAACGTCACCGAGGTCTTCCGCCGCCACCGCACCTTCCTGGATGAGGAAGCGAACGAACTGCTCAACGATGGCGACAACCCGCTTGATTTCCAGGGCCTGGTGTTGTCGCGCACGGTGGACCAGTCGAAGGCGATCAATGCGATACGCGGCACATGCATCGTGCTGGCCGGCTCGGGCATGTGCACCGGCGGGCGGATCAAGCATCACCTGGTGCAGAACATCGGGCGGCCGGAATCCACGGTGCTGATCGTCGGTTACCAGGCGGTTGGCACACTCGGACGCAGCATCGCGCAGGGCGATCCGGAGGTGCGCATTCACGGGCTGATGCGTCCGGTGCGGGCCGCGGTGCGCCAGCTTCACGGTATGAGCGCGCACGGCGATCATCGGGCGTTGCTGCGCTGGCTGGAGGCGCTGGACCAGCCGCCGCGCAAGCTCTTCCTCACCCACGGTGAGGAAGAGGTATCGTTGCACCTGGCCGACGAGATCCGCGAGAAATGGCGCTGGGACGTCGAGGTGCCGGAGTACGGTCAGACCGTGATGCTGACATGATCGCGATCGTGCGGCATTGAGACATTTGACCGAGCCTCGAGCATGGAAACCGACATCGACACCGTTCTGATCGATCGCGCCGAGATCGCGATCCGAGTGCGCGAGCTGGCCGCGCAGATCGCCGGCGATCTCGCAACGGCCGACGTGCGGCACCCGACCATCGTGCCGATTCTGACCGGCAGCTTCATTTTCGCGGCCGACCTCATCCGTCACCTGCCCAACTACGTGCAGATCCGTCTGATAAGCATCAGTTCGTACCCCGGAACCGCCATGGTAAGCCAGGGAGCGACGGTCAAAGGGCAGTTGACGAATCTGCCGGATCATCTCGGCGGGAGCGATGTGCTGGTGATCGACGATATTCTTGATTCCGGCCGCACGTTGCGGCTGGTGGTCGAGACGCTTGAGCGGCGCGGTGCCGGTTCGGTTCGGACGTGCGTGCTGCTTCGCAAGCAGCGGCCGGAAGCGATGGCGACGCCGGTGGATTACGTGGCGTTCGACATTCCCGACGTGTTCGTGGTCGGCTACGGGCTGGACTTCAATGATTACTACCGGAACTTGCCGGATATCGTCTCGCTTCGTGAAGAAGTGATCGAAGGAGCCTCGGATGGTCGCGCCGGTTTGCCAGGGCAATGAAGCGGAAAGCCGCCGTCTCGAGACGGTACGGTTGCGACGCGCCCGCGCCGCCGCGCCCGACGATCCCATCGCGCGGCAGGCGGCGGCCGAGGCCGGGCCCGAGGCGGTGGACGTCCTGCGCGATCGCGCGGCCGCCCTCCTGCCCGACCAGTTGCTCCAGCCCGGTGAGATCATCATCCTGCTGGTCAAGCCGAGTCTCTGGTTCGTGATTCTCAGCAGCCTCGGGCAGGTGGTCAGTTTCCTCGCGCTGACCAGCATTGCGCTGTGGCTGGCGAACGCGAGATTGCTGCATGTGTCGCGAATGGATGTGCTCCTTGTCGGTTTGGGATTGACGGGGCTGCGTCTGATCTGGCAGTTCCTGGAGTGGGTCAGCCGGGTCTATGTCCTGACCGACCGGCGGATCATCCGGGTCAAGGGCGTGTTACGCGTCAGTGTGTTCGAGACGCAACTCAAGCAGGTGCAGCACACGTCGATGCTCTTCTCGGTGCGTGAACGGGTGTTCGGTCTGGGGACGATCGCCTTCGCGACGGCCGGGACGGGGCTGATCGAGGCGGTGTGGGAGATGGTCAATCGCCCGCTGGAGGTGCATCAGCAGGTGGTCTCGGCCATCAATCGCTACCGTTGAGGTACGTCGAGCCGGCAATAGCCTTGGCGAGGGCTCGTTCGCACTTACAATGGGACACGTTCGGGGTTGGCTGGCGCCAAGGAGGGGCTGGCGCCGACATCTGCGATGGAAGGAACCACCATGCAACGTCAATGGGTCTCTCGCAAGCCGCTTGTGGTGTGGGGATGTGCGATTGCCGTGATGAGCGTGATGATCTTCCCGGTGGCGGCTGAGGGTTCGCGCCGGGACCGGATGGACCGGCGTGAACGCCGCGCGGCACGCGAGGGCGACAAGGACCGTGCGCCCGAGCCCGGAAAGACCGCGAAGGACAAGGCGGAGCCCGCCGCCGAGGCGTCGAACGCCGAGGCCGAGCGCGCCGCGGCGCAGAAGGCCTTCGACGAGCTGTACACCGAGGACCTCAAGCGAGTCGCAGGCACCACCACCTCGGCCGACGACTACGAGCTGGCGCTGCGCATGGTCGAAGACGCGTCGCGCCAGGGCGTGAACGAGTCGATGATCACGTTGCTGTGCGACGAAGCGTGCGACCTGGCCGGCGCACGGCCGACCGGGTACGACCTGGCGATGCGGGCGATGGAAACGCTGGCCCGCCGGGTCGAGTCGCGGAAGGTGCACGCGTACGAGCGGATCGTGGAAGTCGGGCGCAAGCAGATGCTCATTGCCTACGGCGCGAAGCGTTGGGAAGCGGCGGTCAAGCTGTTCGGACATTACATGCAGCTTGCCAACGCGTTGGAAGAGTCGGGCGACCTGAAGGGTGCGCAGCGCACGTGCGGGCTGGCGGCGTCCATCGCGGGGCAGGCCGGGCCGCAGACGGTCAAGGATTTGAAGATCCGGCAACTGGCGCTGACCGCGGCGATCCGGGTGCAGGCGGAGAAGGAGCAGTTGCTGCGCCGGCTGGAGGCGAACCCCAAGGACACGCGGGCGGTGCAGGACCTGGTGCTGCTGTACGTGGCGGACCTGGACGAACCGGGCGAAGCCGCGGCGTACCTCGAGCAGATCACCGACCCGGCGCTCAGGCAAAGAGTGGCGCTGGCGAACAAGTCGGTGAAGGAGTTGAGCGAAGAGGAATTGATGGAAGCGGGCAACTGGTATCGCGGCCTGGCGGGGCATCAGCAGGGCAACGCCGCGACGCGGCTGCTGATTCGTGCGCGTGACTACTACCAGCACTACCTGTCGGTGCACAAGGAAGCGGACGCGGGCCGCGCTTCGGTGCAGATGTGGCTGAACAAGGTGGAGGCGGATCTCTCGAAGCTGCGGGCCCAGGGCTTCACGGCCGGGGAGAAGATCGTCGGACGGGCGCTGGACCTGACCGAGTTGCTGTTTCCGATGAGCAGGCACGATCGCCGCGTCATCTCGGTCGATGATGGCGAAATGACGATCGATAACTCGGCGGAGCGTCACGTGCCGAATCCGCGTTTCCGTGTGCAACTGGGAGCGAAGTTCGAGATTCACGCGCGGTTCTCCGTGAAGCACCCGGGCGACTGGCGCGGGTTCGTGTTCTACGTGCCGGTGGACAAGACGCAGATCCACTTCGCCGTGCCGTGCGGGCTGGACAAGATGGAGAAGCCCCGGGTGGACATGACGCATGGCCGCCCGCGGCTGGTGCGCGGCTTTCGGGCCGGGCCGTACATGACCCATCCCGATCGCGAATACGACATGCGCTTCAACGTCTCGCAGCTCGGCAACGAGGTCGAACTGAGGGTGACGCTCAACGGCAAGGAGTTGAAGGCGTGGAAGGGGACGAACGACGGTCTTTGCCCGCTTGATCCGAACTACCTCGGGCGCGACCTGTACCTGAACATGCGCTGGGCGCGTAACTCGCATTTCGTATTCCATGAGCTGACGATCCAGGGCGACGTGGAAGCGATCAACACTGATCGATGACAGGACTGAGGTGACGGCCGGACGGGGCGGGCCCGCGCATGGGGCAGGCGGCGCTATCGGCGGATGCGGGCCGAATCGGCGTGGCCGTCGAGCCCCTCGGCTTCGGCCATCGCGGCGATATCGTCGATGGCCTGTGGTGGCATGCCGTCGCGGTAGCGGACGATGCCGCTGCGCTTGAGGAAGGTGAAGACGCTGACGCCGCCGGCGTAGCGCGCGGTGGTGCCGGTGGGCAGACTGTGACTCGGGCCGGCGTAGTAGTCGCCGGCGGCGACGGGTGTGGCGTCGCCGAGGAAGAATTCGCCGCCGGAATCGAGCCTGGCCAGCAGCGCCTCGGGGTCGGCCACGGCGAGGTTCACGTGTTCGCAGGCGATGCGGTTGGCCACTTCGATCGCTTCGTCTTCGTTGGACACCAGCACGGCGCAGGATTCATCGGCCAGCGCGGCCTCGATGGCTTCAAGGCGCTTGCGCCTGGGCTTTTGCTGCTCCATGCTCGTGAAGATGCGGTCGATGACGTCGCGCTCCCACGCGATGAGGAAGCACTTGCCGGGGTCGTGCTCGGCCTGGGCCAGCAGGTCGGCGGCGATGTAGTCCGGGTTGGCCGCGGCGTCGGCGATGGTGACGATCTCGCTCGCGCCGAGGTAGCCGTCGACGCCGACGCGACCGGCAAGCTGCATTTTCGCGGCCTGCGTGACCGGGTGGCCCGGGCCGGCGATGAAGTTGACCGGGTCGATCGTTTCCGTACCCAGCGCGAGCGCGGCGACGGCGGCCGGGCCGCCGATGCGGTACACCTTGCCGATGCCCAGCATGCGACAGACGGCCAACGTGATCGGCGAAACATCCCCGGCCGGCTCGCCTTCGCGCCGGTAGGGCGGCGGGCTGATGACGGTGATCCGCTTCGGGTCCACGCCGGCCTCGATCGCCGGCACGGCCAGCATGATGAGCGACGAGAACAGCACCGCGGCGCCGCCGGGCACGAGCAGGCCGACCGGCTGGATCGGCCGCCAGCGCAGGCCGAGTTCCGCGCCGGCGATGGTGACGGGCGCGGCATCGCGCGGCAGGAGGTGGCGCTGATACTGGCGCACGTGCGCGATGGATCGTTCGATGGCCATGCGCAGGTCGCCGGTGAGCTGGGTGTCGGCGGCGGCCAGTTCGTGGTCGGTCACGCGCATGCGCTCGAGGGTGAAATCCGGGTCGGTCCACTGGCGCATCTGTTCGATGATTGCCGCGTCGCCGCGCTGCTGGACCTGGGTGATCAGGTCCGCGGCGATCTGCTGGTGTTCGCTGCCGACGGCGCTGGACCGGGCGAGGCGATCGATGATGGCATCGAGACCGTCGCGGCCGGCGGGGGTCGAAGTGACGAAGAGCGGCATGGTCACGGCAAGGGCTCCAGATGCCCCGGCAAAGCCGGAGCGGCGGGCGGCAGGATGGAGATCATACGACGGGCGAGGCAGGGGGCAAGAACCGGGATGAGGTCCACGGGTCGTTTAGGGAGGGCCCAGGGATGGTAATCCCTGGGCTTCGGGGGATTCGGGCGAGCAAGGAATGCCAAGTGTGGGGTAGGCTTAGGTCGCGGCGGCGTCGAATGGCCCTGGCGCGCTGTGAGCGGGGGTATGCAGGCCAGACGGCACTCACAAGTAAGAAACACGCCGAAAAAACTATCAAAAGTGTACACGTTTTGCCTCCGTTTCGCGCGGTTTCTGTTGGTTTCTTCCGGATTCGGTGGGATTCTGCGCGCATGGGGATAGCGGATCTTGCTGTTCGCGGGTCGGTCGGGGCTTGGGTGGAGGGGGCGTGGGTCAAGATCGGCTTCGCGTCGGGGCAGTCCTCGACCTGCACGTCTTGGTGGGCCGGACCGGTCCGCGGACAAGGGAATTGGCAGGTCCTGTGGTTGAGCCGGCAAGCACCTGATGGGCCCCGGCATGGTCAAATCCCGGACACCGGGCCTGTTGGGCGGGCCCGGACGAACTGGCGCGAACCGATCGCGCACGTGATAATTATAGCAAAGTGTTAGGGTATGTCAAGGGCTGCGGCGAGGAATTTTCGTACCCGAAGGATAGCGGCGGCGTGCCGGGCGCGGCGACCGGCCGCGCTAGGATGAAAGGTGACGGGTCTTTGCATGATGACGAAGGAGCACATGGCGATGGTTGATCGCAAGTCGGAACTGAAGAGCCGCGTGGAGGCGAAGCGGGCGGAAATCGAAGCCAAGCTGAAGCAACAACAGGCGGATGCGAAGGGCAAGACCAACGACAACATCCAGGCGCTGGAGGGCAAACTGGATGAACTGAAGCAGACGCTTTCCGAGGGGTGGGAGAACCTGTCGGAGGGCGCGGCGGACCGGCTGAATGACTGGCTGAAGAAGTAGGCCGCCGCGGTACCGGTGCGCGTGGCCTTTTCGCGCGGGGGTGTGTCCGCCTGGCGCTTTGGGCGTTGGTTGCGTGGGCCGGGATCGACGGTTGTTCGGCACACTTTGCCCTCGGTCCGGTCGGGCCAGAATGGGGCGCCCGTAGAGGACGCGTCGCCGCATGCGTTGGGAGCCGCGCGGACAGCGCGCTATAGTTTTTTGCGATGATTGAAGTCATTTCACTGCTGATCGTGCTGGTCATGTCGCTGGTGATTACGCGGGTGGCGACGGTGGCGTTGACGTTGACCGGCTTGCCGCGCCAGTCGGCGCGGTTCCAGGCGCGCTCGGCGCTGACCGGGGCGGGGTTCACGACCAACGAGTCCGAGCGCGTGGTGGCGCACCCGGTGCGGCGGCGGATCATTCTGTGGCTGATGCTCATCGGCAATACTGGACTGGTGCTGGTCGCGTCGCTGATGGTCGTGCTGTTCGCCGGGGACGGTGATGCGCCGATGCTCAGCCAGTGGCAGCAGATCGCGCTGCTGGCGGCGGGGCTCGTGCTGCTGCTGCTTATCGCGAAGAGTCAGCGCGTGGAGCGGGTGATGGCAGCGGTGATCGAGCGCGTGCTGCGGCGGTACACGGATGTCGACCGGCGCGACTATGCGGGATTGCTGCGGCTGTCGGGCGATTACCAGGTGGTGGAACTGGAGGTGAAGGCGGACGACTGGCTGGCGGGGCGGAGCCTGGCGCAACTGGCGCTGTCGCGCGAGGGCGTACTGGTGCTGGGCATCGTGCGCGGCAGCGGCAAGTACGTGGGTGCGCCGCGGGCGGAGACGGAGGTGGCCGCGGGCGACACGCTGCTGCTGTACGGGCGCGACGAAGTGCTCAGCGACCTGGACGAGCGCAAGGCGGGCCTGGGCGGTCAGCTTCGCCACGGCGAATCGGTGGCGAAGCACGCGCGGCAGGCTGCGGAAGAGGAGCAGGCGGATGAGGAGGAACCGTAGGTCCGGACTTGCCCGGACGGGGATGACGCCGGCCTCCCGATGGAATGGTTGCGAGAAGGTCGGGCGGGGCTTGTTGTCAGGCGACGATTGCGGCCGCCCAGTCGTGGTTGTTGTCGGGGGCGGTGATGGTTGCGGTCTGGCCGCCGTCGATGCTGCCCGGCGCATCGGGTCGGCCAGTCGTGATGTTGATCCATTGGATCCTGAGCATGCCGGTTGTTGCCGAGAGATCGACACTCACACTGCCGCCGTGGGGAAGGTACAGGCCGTACGTCTTTCCCGGGCTGGCGATAAGGTAGGCGGCGGTATTGTCGATCCACTGGAGCAGGTCGTTGCGCGGCTCACACTCCCAGGGATGAATGGCGTCGGTGAAACAGCGCATGGCGCGGATGGCGTTGACGGCAGGGGGAGAAAGGGCCAGGCCGTAGGGGGCGACGTCGGCGCGGTGGAAGCGGCTGGAGGCGCAGCCGCCGACGATGTTGCGGCAGAAGCGTTCGACCGCGTCCTTGGCGGTGCCGGTCCACGCCGGGCCGCCGTCGCATCCGTAAATCTTGGTGCAGTTGACAGGGCGGACGAGGCCGGCGTTGGCCAGGCGGTTGCGCACGGCCTGAAGGTTCTCCCAGTGCTCATGGCCGCACTTCACCGAGTTCTGCGAGGCTTCGAAGTACGAGTAGATGGTGTCGCCGGGCGGCGTGAATGAAGCTTCGTGTTGTGCGCCGGTGATGTCCGTCTGCTGGAACATTTCGGTTACTTCGACGCTTCGGTCCCGGGCGGCCGCGTGATCACGGATGTAGCGGCCCCAGTACCATCCCCATTCCGGTGATTGCTGCTCATGGATCTCGTTGGTGATGGTGTAGAGCACGTGGCTGTGATGGAACGTGTGGGACAGAAGCCTGTCCACGAAGCGTTGCTGGTACCGGAGGAGCAATTCGTCGTTCTGACGCGCGGGGACGGATTCCCAGAAGTCATGGGAGGCCGATGTGCGGCCGGCATAGCCGTAGTTGTCTTTGAGCCGGGTGTTGCCGGGACCGTAGTTGATGTTGTTCGCCGGGCGCCAGGGATTCTCGAGCCAGGGGCGTTTGTAGAAGTCGTGGTAGGCCCAGATTTCGACCTGCACGATAATGTCGCGTGCGGCCGTCTCGATCAGCATGGTGTCCAATCGCCGCCAGTACTCGGCATCCCAGTTTCCTAGATCGTACAGCCCGGAATCGACGTCGAAGTGGAACGGCTTGACATTGCCGGGGTCTCGGTGGGACATGGTGTTGCGGATGTAGTTGCCGCCGGCGGCGACGATGTCGTCGAGATGCTCGACCAGATTGGTAATCTGGAAGAGATTGTCGTCACAGGATCCGCCGAGCAGGAGCGCCGGCTTGCCTTTGTACTGCCAGTACGCGGGATTGGCTTCGAGCGGTCGGATGCGTTGAGGGTCATGGGCCATGACGGCATTCTAAAGACAAACGCGGATCAGTTCCGAGAAGGACGGGCGGGGCGGCGCTGGGAGGGGCGACGAGAGGCGGCGTGTCTTAAGTGTAGTTTGTGCAGTTATTTGCGGAACGCGACTGACGGTGAATGACCAAAGCGTAGCGGGGAAGATGTCGATAAACCTTGTATGCGCCGGATGCGTGCGGGGCGCGGTGGTTGTCGGTTTCAAAGCGTGACCGGCGGCTGAGTCGATAGAGGATGTTGGCGGGGCCGATAACGCCCGGCCGGTGCGCCGAGTGTTGCAGCGTGGCGGAGCCGCGCGACGCTTGGGGCGATGCAAACAAATCTCGGGAGCCTGAGGCTGGAGGCCCGGGTGGACCCCCTGACGTGCAGGGCTTGTCCCATGGGCCAGATCACCAGCGGCATCGGCCTCATCAGCGGGCTCAATATCAAAGACATTGTCGATCAGCTCATGGCGATCGAGGCGCGGCCGAAGAACATGGTCGAGTCGCGCAACGTCGTGCTGCAGTCGCAGCAGGTGGCGTACCAGGAAATCAGCGCCAAGATGCTGGCGATCGATTCGAGCATGAACAAGCTGACACAGTCCAGCGCGTTCTCGCCGACCAGTTCGACCAGCAGCGACAGCAACGTGTTGACGGTCTCGAGCAACAGCAAGGCCGCGCCGGGGACGTATGCGTTCACGGTGGATCGGCTGGTCAGTTCGCAGCAGGCGATCACGCGGGGCTTCGCGGACATGGACGTGTCGGCGGTGGGCACGGGGACGCTGACGTTTGAAGTCGGCGGCGGCAAGCTGACGCGTGATACGCGCGTCGAGGAACTGAACGGCGGCGACGGCATCGCGCGCGGAAAGATTTCCATCGGCGATCGCGCGGGCAACACGGCGGTGGTGGACCTGACGAAGGTGCTGACGGTCGAGGATGTGCTCGAGCAGATCAACAACACGGCGGGGATCAACGTGCGGGCGACGGTCGAGGGCGATTCGATCGTCATCAATGACGAAAGCGGCTCGACGTCCACGGCGCTGACGGTGTCGAATGTCGGCGCGGGGACGACGGCGACGGACCTGGGTCTGAACGTCGCGGCGGTGGGTGACAAGCTGACGGGCAACGTGGTGCGGACGGCGGGGCTGAACACGGCGGTGACGAACCTCAACGACGGTCTGGGGGTGCGGTTTTCCAGCACCAGCGCGGATGACATACGCATCACGCATGCGTTGGGTACGTTCAACGTCAACCTGACCGGCTCGAACACGCTGGAAGACATCATCACCAAGATCAACGACGCGTCGGCGGGGGCCGGGGCCGCGGTGACGGCGAGCATCAATGACGACCAGACGGGGCTGAAGGTTGACGGCGCGACGCTGATTGAGAACGTGGGCAGTTCGCTGGCCGCGGACGACCTGAAGCTGACGACACTGGACGGTTCGTACAACGGCGGGCGGCTGGTCTCGTCGCTCAACTCGGTGATGCTCGAGAATCTCAACGGCGGGTCGGGCGTCACGACGATGGGTTCGATCGAGATCACCAACCGCGACGGGACGACGAAGACAATCGACCTGTCGAGCGCGCACAGCGTCAGCGACATCGTGAAGCTGATCAACGACGAGACGGACGCGGACCCGACGTTCAAGATCGCCGCGTCGCTGAACAACTCGGGCAACGGGATTCAGATCACCGACAGCACGGGTTCGGCGACCAGCGACCTGATCATCGCCGATGTCGGCGGAAGCACGGTGGCGGCGGACCTGGGGCTGGACGGCAGCTTCGCCGCGACGTCGACCGACAGCGGCAACCTGCAGCACCGGTACATTGGTGAGGCGACGACGCTGGCTTCGCTCAACGGCGGGCTGGGCGTGGACCGGGGCAAGTTCCAGATCACCGATTCGACGGGCTCGTCGGCCACGGTCGACCTGACGCAGGGCGACGAACTGACGGTCGGCGACGTGATCGACGAGATCAACAGCCGGGGCCTGAGCATCAACGCGCGGATCAACGACAGCGGCGACGGGATCCTGATCGAGGACACGGCCGCGGTGGGCGACCAGGTCTACGCGATCAAGGTGAGCGAACTGGGCTCGACCACGGCGTCGGACCTGGGCCTGCTGGGCGAGGCGGAGGCGGTCGGTGATGATTTCAACGGCAGCTTCGAGAAGACGGTGGGCGTCGGCGGCATCACCACGATGGTCGGCACGACGCAACTGAGTGAACTGAACGGCGGCGACGGCGTGAGCAACAAGGCGGGGCTGACCGACTTTCGCATTCACACGGCCAGCGGCGTGGATTACTACATCAATCTCGACGGGCTGACGACGGTCGACGACCTGATCACCGAGGTCGGCAACACGACCGGCGGCGACGTGACGCTGGCGATCGCGGCATCCGGCAAGGGCTTCCAGCTCACGGACAACACCACGGGGTCGGACACGTTCGAGCTGGAGGCGCGGAATAACTCGGCGGCGCTGGAAGACCTGGGACTGGCGGACGCGGAGGAAAGCGGGGGCGTGATCAGCGGCGAACAGGTGGTGGAGATCCTCACGCTGGAGAAGCTGGCGCAGAAGATCAACAACGCGGACGTGCCGGTGCGGGCGACGGTGATCAACGACGGGTCGGGGGCGAATTCGTACCGCCTGTCGCTGCAGTCGCGCACGGCGGGCGAGGCGGGGGCGTTCGTCTTTGACGACGGCGGGCTGGGGCTGGAGGCGACGACCCTGGTCGAGGCGGAGAATGCGCTGCTCTTCTACGGCGGCACGGCCGCCGGCGGAGGCATTCCCATCACCAGCACGAGCAACACGCTGACCAACGTGGTGCCCAACGCGACGATCACGCTCAAGAGCACCAGCAGCAGCCCGGTGACGGTGAACATCTCGCGCGATGACGCGGCGATCGTCAGCGATGTTCAGGGCATGGTCGACGCGGTCAACGAGGTGCTCGACACCTTCGACAAGTACGACAGCTACGACCAGGAGACGGAAGAGCGCGGCCTGTTGCTCGGCGACGGCACCATCTTGAATCTGCGCAACGTGGTGCGGCGGCTGTTCAACAATGTCAACGGCGATCTGACCGGGCGGTACAACGCGATGTACCAGGTCGGCGTGAAGTTCGGCGAAGGTGCGCGGCTGGTGTTCGACGAGTCGAAGTTCCGCAGCGCGCTGGAGACGGATTTCGATGCCGTCCAGCAACTTTTCACCTACAAGGAAACCGAGACGGACCCGGTCACCGAGGAAACGGTCACGACGAAGAAGGGCATCGGCGTGGCGATACTCGAGGCGGTACAGGGGTTGACCGATTCGCTGGACGGCACCATTCAGCGCAAGATCGACTCGCTGGATACGCAGATCCAGAACAACGAGAAGCGTATCGAGGACATGAACGACCTGCTGGAGCTGAAGCGCCAGCGGATGGAAGCGGAGTTCTACGCGATGGAACGCGCGCTGGCGGATCTGCAGGCCTCGAGCAACGCGCTGGCGTCGCTGCCGGCGGTGACGGGCATCACGCAGACCGCGGCGAGCACGCAGTAGCCCCGGGGCTGGTGGGCCGTTCCGATAAGTCCGGCCGCGGTGTGGCTGGTCCGGCGATCCAGAGCTTTGCTAAATCGCATAGGAAGTGCGAACCGATAGACGGTTCAGGATCGATGAGCACCCAGGTCAGTCGCGGCGAGCGTCCATGAGCCAGCAACCTGTCAACCCGTACCTCCGCACGAAGATCATGACCGCCAGCCAGGAAGAGCTGCGGCTGATGCTCTACGAAGGCGCGATCAAGTTCATCCGGCAAGGCCGCGAGGGGCTGACCAAGAGCGACTACGAGGCGAGCTTCAACGGCCTGATGCGGGCGCAGAAGATTGTGCTCGAACTGTCCACCAGCCTGAACCACGACATCGCCCCGGAGCTTTGCACGAAGCTCAGCGCCCTGTACACCTACATCTACCGCCTGCTGATCGACGCGAACGTCAACCACGAAACCGCCAAGTGCGACGAAGCGATCAAGCTGCTCGAGTACGAGAAGGAAACCTGGCGCATGCTGATGCAGAAGCTGGGCGAGGACAAGGGCGGCCAGCCGGCGACGGGCGGCCAGGGGGCGCAGCAGACGGCGATCAGCAGCCTGTCGACAAGCGCGTGAGTGAACCGAACTGAAGACTGTGGAAGACGCCGCGTGTGAGCGCGGCGTTGTCGTATTGGCGGGAGGGGCGAAGCTGGGCGCCACGCAACGCCGTGAACTGTTCTGGTCTCTTCTGGCTCGCGAGTTGCTGTGCGTGCCGGATCTGTGTGGCAAAGCCGTCGGTCGTGTCACGGCGGACGGCTCATCTCAGGCCTTCGGCCTGCTGGCGGGCGGGACGCCCACCCCACCAGGAAGACCGAGGCGTGGAACCAAAGCTGCGCGAGCATCGCGCCCTGTGGCAGCCAAGACTGAATCCTTTGTCTTCCGAAAGCCCGACGGCGCTGTGCTCAGAACGCGCCGAGCCAGTTCGCCGGGCACAGCAGAATCGGCAGTTCGGTCTGCCTGACGATGGCGGAGGGGACGTCGCCGGCGATGAGTCTTTTCAGGACGCCTTTGCCGGTCAGGCCGAGGACGATCATGGTGCAGTCGTGGGCCTTGGCGGTGTTGAGGATGGCTTTGGGGATGTTTTCGGAGAAGAGCATGAGGCCCTCGGCCTCGACGCCGGACTGCTTGAGGCCGTCGACCATGACGCGCAGGGTCTGCTCGCCGCGTCGACGGGCGTCGGCTTCGTGCTCGTCTTCTTCCTGGTGCTGTGCGACGTGTGCGACGAGCGCGGACGCGTCCAGCCGCCGCGCGAGGTCGGCGATGGGGTCGGTCAGCTTCTCGCTGGCCCACGGCGAAGAGACCGCGACCAGAAGTTTGCTCTGAGCCATTTGCTGCTCCGACCCCTGAATTCGGCTCAACGTGGGTGTCGCGCTCATATTACTGATCTCGTCCGTCCCGCGGTAGTTACATGAATCCGGGTCACGCGGCGGGCGCGCTGAGGCCGGTTCAGTTCTCGTAAGCATAACGTAAAGCCAGATTTGTGATTGCGGACCGCTGGGCGGGGTCGGCGAGGGGGGGTATCAGTCACCGTCACAGGATCGGCGCGGCGTCGTCCCACGCCGCGCGCGCCTGCTGCGCGGCCGCGCCGGGACCGCTCAGGTTGCGCAGGTCGAGCACCACCGGTCCCCGGCGGTGCTGGGCCATGTCGAGGGTCAGGCGGTAGGCCATGAGGTCGAGTTCGCCCTGTCCGGGCGGGCAGCGCTGCGATGCGGCGTCGCCGGCCGGGCCGGTGCAGTCCGATAGCCGCGCGATGCGCAGTCGCTTGCCCAGTTTCGCCGCCGCCTTGGCGGGGCTGTGGTCGCCGGCGATGAGTGCGGCCGGGTCGATGGCCGCGCCGATCATGGGTTGATCGAGCTCGTCCAGCCAGGCGGCGAGCGCGTCGAGCCGGTCCTCGGCGTGGATGCCCAGCGGTACGCTGAAGCCGTCCGCGGCTTCGACGAGCGCGGCCAGGGCGTCGGGCGACACCTGGTCCACCGGGAGGGCGAGCGAAAGCGGCAGCCGCCCGAGATCGCCGGCCAACTCGATGGCGGCCAAGGTCGCGGCCATGGCGCGATCGAGCTGGGTGGGATCGATGAAGTGCTTGCGCGGGATGAACAGGTCGAGCCCGGCCGCGACCATGCCCTCGCGCGCGAGCATGGCGATCAGGTCCTGGCGAGCGCGGTGTGAGAGGTCGCGCGGCCGGATGCCCGGGAGCGTGGCGTCGAGCTGCAGGCCGTGGAAGCCGGCCTTGGCCAGGTCGCCGGCGATGGGCTGGAGCCGTCGACCGCTCTGCCGCGCGAGTGGCCCGACCGTGGGGGCGAGCGAGAGGTCCGAGCCGTGTCCGAGAATCACCATGCCGGGAAGATACGGTCGGAGGGTGGGCAGGTAAAGGATGAGCCGCGTCTTGTGAGCGGACGTTGCTTAACGCCCGACGAAGGGTGGTCGATGACAGGAGGGGGTCTGGATGGATGTGTCAGTTGAGGTTGATCTCAGGGAACCAGCATGGTCAGGACCGTCGAAGAACTGCGAAGCACGTTGGAAGCCATGCAGGCCGATAACGATCCGCTGCATGTGATGGATATCGGCGATTCGGTGGCGGAAGGGGCGATACCGCACTACCGGTCGAGCGTGCTGGCGATCGAGGACGAGGCGATCGTGATCGAACGCACGCGCCAGGCGATTCTCGACCACGCGCTCAAGCCGGGACAGACGATCGAATGCGCGGCGATGGACGAGCGATCGCGCTGGGAGTTTCGGACGAAGGTGATCGAGCACACCACGTTCGATCTGAACAGCCGCGTGCAGGTGCCCGCGGTGCGCATCGGGATGCCGAAGCTGGTGCGCAACGGCCAGCGTCGCGATTTCTTCCGCGTGTCGGTGGCGGGGGCGGATCTGTCGCCGGTGGTGATGCAGCCGGTGGAAGATGACGGCGAGACACCGTGCGGGGAACCGTTCGAGACGGAGATGCTCAATCTCGGCGGCGGCGGGCTCGGCGTGCAGATGCGGGGTGGACAGGCGGTTGAACTGGTCCGGAATGCGCGCTACTTGTGTCGCTTCGAACTGCCGACGCATCGCAGCCCGATCGAGGTGGTGGCTGAACTGGTGCACTTGGAACGCGGCCCGACGGGCAAGGCGTACCTCGGCTTGCGGTTCGAGTTCCCCTCCGAGCCGCTGCGCGAGATGGTCAGCGACCTGATCTGTCATTTCTCGGCTTGGCATCAGCGCCGGCAGATCCAGCGCGAACGAGAGCGGGAAGTGGGGTAGGGAAGTGGGGGAGGAAGCGACGAAGCGACGGAGCGACGGAGCGACGAAGGGGAAAATACTCTTCTATGGCCAAGAGGGGGAGTCGATCACTTCGACGAGGATGAGCACGAGCACTGCGGCGGCGATGGCGATTCGGTAGTAGCCGAAGATTTCCATGCCGTGTCTGCGCAGGTAGGTGACCATCCATCGCACGGCCAGCACGGCGGAGATGAAGGCGAAGACCATGCCGATGATGAGCGACAGGGGTGGGTAGGTGTCGAGCATCAGTTGCCCGTGCTTGTAGCCGTCGTAGACGGTGGCCGCGCCGAGCGTGACCACGCCGAGGAGGAAGCTGAACTCGACGGCGGAGGCGAGGCTCAGGCCGACCATGACGCCGCCGACGATGGTGATGAGGCTGCGACTGGTGCCGGGCCACATGGCGATGCACTGGGCGAAGCCGATGATGAGGGCCATCTTCCAGGTCAGTTGCAGCAGGTCCTTGCCGCGCAGGGGCTCCTCGCCGAGGATGCGCGAACGGCGGCGTTTGCCGTACGACACGGCCAGGATCGCCACGCCCCCGACGAACCACGCGATGACGACCGGCCAGACGCCGAAGAGGTGCGCCTTGATCTTGTCGTTGAGGGCCAGGCCGATGACGGCCGCGGGGAGGAAACCGGCGATGATGTTGATCGCCAGGCGCAGGCCGTCGCGGTCCTTGCCGAGGATGCCGAGGATCATCTGCTTGACGCGCCGCCAGTATAGGCCGAGCACCGCCAGGATCGCGCCGCCTTGGATACAGATGGCGTAGGCGTCGGCCGCGGCTTTGGCTTCCTGCGAATCCGCCCCGATGCCCAGCAGTTTCTGCGTAACCAGCAGGTGTCCGGTGGAACTGACGGGCAGGTACTCGGTCAGACCTTCGACAATGCCGAGGATGATGGCGTGGTACCAGGTCATTGGGGGAGGGGGGAAGGGCTGGGCTTGGGAGAGCGACGAAGCGACGAAGCGACGAAGCGACGAAGGTGGTGGGGAAGGAAGAGGGCACGCAACAGAACGCAGTCGGGGGCCAGGCGTGAATGTGCGTCAGTCCGTGCCATCGAGACTACTGTTCTCCAATGCCGCGTTCGCGATGAGTGGGCAATGATAGCGACCACGAACAAGTCCCGCGCGGATGACGGGCGTCTCCGGGGCTTGCCCTCTGTCGCTTCGTCGCTTCGTCGCTTCGTCGCTACCCTACCCCCATGCCCCGACTGCACACGCGTATCGACACCTTCCTTGCCTGGCTCAAGTGGCCGGTGGGGGTGGCGGCGGTGCTGATGTTGCCGGCGCTGGCGTTGGCGTGGTGGGGGTTGATGCTGGCGATCGCCGCGCGGCCGCTGCCGCTGGCGTGGTTCGGCGGCGGGATGGTGGTGTACGCGCTGGTCTGGCGGTTCGTCTTCCCCAAGCGGCTGCTCGGGTCGTTCTTCGCGACTTTCGAGCACGAGATGACGCACGTGCTGCTGGCGTGGCTGACCTTCCACCGCGTGACGGGGCTACGCGTCACCCGCCACGAAGGCGGGCACATGCGCTACCGCGGCAAGGGCAACTGGCTGATCACGCTGGGGCCGTACTTCCTGCCGACAGTGTCGCTGCTGGCGATGGGGGCGCTGTGGCTGGTGCCGCCCGCCTACCGACAGCCGATGATGGGCCTGCTCGGCGCGACGGTGGCGTACCACGCGATCGCCACCTGGAAGGAAACGCACGGCGGACAAACCGACTTGAAGGCCGCGGGGTGGGTGTTCTCCGTGTGCTTCCTGCCGTCGGCGAACCTGCTGATGCACGGGCTGATCGTGGCGTTCGCGCACGGTGGGCGGGAGGGGGCTCAAGGGTTTGTGGAAACGCTTGTAAGCACTTGTGAGCAGGTGTTTCTCGGCTTGGTCCGAGCGCTGACTGGCTGACCACACTGCACCCCACCCCTTGCCTTTGCCGATATCTCTTGTATCATCCATTAATCCGGATGAACGGATGGATGGCTGTCCCCCGTCCGGGCGTGACGGGGGTGTTGCCGCAAAGTACTACTGAATAACTAGTTAGCCAGTCAACTGGCGAACGCCGGCAGACGAACGAAGAATACAACCGATGCCCACTGATCCACGCAACAGCCTGTTTCTGGACCATCTTGCCCGCCGCGTGCTTTTCATTGACGGGGCGATGGGGACCAGTACGCACAATTATGACCTGTCCGTCGAGGGCGATTACGCCGGGTGTGAGAACTGCCCGGAGATTCTCAACGACACGCGTCCGGACGTGGTGCGGGAGATTCACGAGTCGTTCCTCGCGGTCGGTTGCGACATTGTCGAGACGAACACCTTCGGCGGCATGCCGCACGTACTGAAGGAATTCGACCTTCACGAGCGTTGCGAGGAGTTGAACGAGAAGGCGGCGGCCATTGCCCGCGAGGCGTGCGATCACTACGCGACGGAGGACAAGCCGCGCTTTGTGTGCGGGTCGATGGGTCCGGGCACGCGTCTGGTGACGCTGGGGCAGATCAGCTTCGACGAACTGGCCGCCAGCTACGGCGCGCAGACGAAGGGGTTGCTCAAGGCCGGGCGTGATGGCGAGGGGCGTTGGCGCGGGGCGGACTTCCTGCTGATCGAGACGTGCCAGGACCTGCTGCAGATCAAGGCGGCGGTGTCGGGCGTGGTCGATGCACAGCGCGAGATGGGGCTGTGGGGCACGGCGGACCAGGCGCCGATCTTCGTCAGCGTCACGATCGAGACGAGCGGCACGATGCTGCTGGGAAGTGAGATCAGCGCGGCCGTGGTGGCCCTGGAAGAGCTGCCGATCGACGGTCTCGGCATGAACTGCGCCACCGGACCGAAGGAGATGACCGAACACCTGCGGCACCTGAGCGAGCACAGCCCGCTGTACATCTCGGTGGTGCCGAACGCGGGGTTGCCGGTGATGGTGGACGGGCAGACGCAGTTTCCGTTGACGCCCGAGTCGATGGCCGCGCAGTTGAAGCCGTTCGTGGAAGAGCTGGGGGTGAATCTCGTGGGCGGCTGTTGCGGCACGACGCCGGCGCATCTGGAGGCGGTGGTGGAGGCGATCGGCACGCGCGAGCCGGCGAAGCGCTCGCCGCGGCTGGCGCCGTCGTGCTCGAGCCTGTACAGCCCGGTGGAGCTGAAGCAGGACACGTCGATCCTGATGGTCGGCGAGCGGACGAACGCCAACGGTTCGAAGAAGTTCCGCGAGATGCTGGATGCGGAGGATTGGGACGGCCTGGTGTCGTGGGCGCGGGCGGAAGTTAAGGGCGGCGCGCACCTGTGCGATGTGTGCGTGGATTTTGTCGGCCGCGACGGCGTGAAGGACATGCAGGAAGTGATCAGCCGGTATGTGCAGCAGGTGCCGGCGCCGCTGATGCTGGACTCGACGGAAGCGCCGGTGCTGGAGGCGGGTCTGAAGCTGGCCGGCGGCAAATGCATCGTCAACTCGATCAACCTCGAGGACGGCGAAGAGCGGCTCGAGAGCGTGTGCCCGCTGCTGCGCAAGTACGGCGCGGCGGTGGTGGCGCTGACCATCGATGAAGACAAAGAAGCGGGCATGGCGAAGACGGCCGCGCGCAAGCTGGCCATCGCCGAGCGCCTGCACGACCTGTGCACGAACAAGTACGGCATCCGCGAAGAGGACATTCTCTTTGATCCACTGACGTTCACGATCGCGACGGGCAACGAGGACGATCGCCGCCTTGGCTACGAGACGCTGGACGGGATCGAGCAGATCGCCAAGCGGTTCCCGAAATGCGGGATCATCCTGGGGCTGTCGAACATCAGCTTCGGGCTGAAGCCGGCGGCGCGTCAGGTGCTCAACAGCGTGTTCCTGCACGAGGCGGAGCAGCGCGGCATGACGGCGGCGATCGTGCATGCCTCGAAGATCCAGCCGCGCCATCGCATTGAAGATGAACAGTGGGAAGCGGCGCTGGACCTGATCTATGACCGGCGCGATCGCGCGGGCAAGACGGTGGACGGGCGGCAGTATGCGGAGAAGTTCGATCCGCTGCTGCACTTCATCAGCCTGTTTCCGGAGGGCGAGGCGAAGAAGGAGGAGGCGGCCAGGGAGAACCTGACGCTCGAGGAGAAGCTGCAGCGCCACATCATCGACGGCGAGAAGCAGGACCTGGAGGAAGATCTCGACGAGGCGCTGAAGCAATACGAGCCGCTGGCGATCATCAACGAGCACCTGCTGGCGGGGATGAAGGTGGTCGGTGACCTGTTCGGGCGCGGCGAGATGCAGTTGCCGTTCGTGCTGCAAAGCGCGGAGGTGATGAAACAGGCCGTGGCGCACCTCGAGCCGCACATGGAGAAGAAGGCCGGCCAGTCGCGCGGCAAGCTGGTGCTGGCGACTGTGAAGGGCGATGTGCACGACATCGGCAAGAACCTGGTGGACATCATCCTGACGAACAACGGCTTCGAGGTGTTCAACATCGGCATCAAGCAGCCGCTGCAGACGATCCTTGACGCGTACAAGGAGCACCAGGCCGACGCGATCGGCATGAGCGGTCTGCTGGTCAAGTCCGTGGGCGTGATGCACGAGAACCTCGAGATCATGGCGAAGGACGGGATGGACGTGCCAGTGCTTCTGGGCGGCGCGGCCCTCACGCGGCACTACGCGGAGCACGACCTGCGCAACGTGTACGGCGCGGGCAGGCTGTACTTCGGTCGCGACGCGTTCGAGGCTTTGGACATCATGTCTGCGATCGGGGAAGGGCGCAAGGACGAACTGGACGAAGCGATCGAAGGGCGTCTGGCGAAGCGCGCCGAAGCCGAGACGAAGGTGGCGAAGGCGAAGGCCGCGGGCGGCGGGGAGCAGGAGGGGGCCGCCGTGGCGGTGGCCGCGCCGCCGCGCTCGGATGTGAAGCGGGATGTGGACGTGCCCGCGGCGCCGTTCTACGGGTCGCGCGTGATCGAGGAGGTGCCGCTCGAGCCGCTGGTGCCGTACGTGAACAAGGTCGCGCTCTTCCGCGGGCAGTGGGGCTACCGCAAGGGCGCGATGAGCGATGAGGCGTACGAGCAGCAGATCGAGAACGAGGTCGAGCCTGTCTTCCAGGAACTGGTGGGCCGGGCGGCGCGCGAGGGTTGGCTGACGCCGAAGGTGGTGTACGGCTACTTCCCGTGCAACAGTGACGGCGATGACCTGGTCGTTTACGACGCGGACGACCACGATCGCGAAGTGGAGCGTTTCACCTTCCCGCGGCAGGACGGGAAGAAGCGACTGTGCATCAGCGATTTCTTCCGCAGTGCGGACAGTGGGGAAAAGGATGTCATCGGCCTGTCCTGCGTGACGATGGGGCCGGAGGTCTCGCGCATCGCCAGGTCGCACTTCGAGGGCGACGAGTACCAGCGTTACCTGTACATCCACGGGCTCGGCGTGGAGTGCGCCGAGGCGCTGGCCGAGTTCTGGCACAAGCGGATGCGGCAGGAACTGGGCATTGACGGCGAGGACGCGGCCGACATCCGCAAGCTGTTCACGCAGCACTACCGCGGCAGCCGCTACAGCTTCGGCTACCCGGCCTGTCCGGACATGAGCGACCAGGAGAAGCTGTTTCGACTGATCGAGCCGCAGCGCATCGGGTGCGAGCTGACGGAGAACTGGCAGATCGATCCGGAGCAGTCGACCAGCGCGATCGTGGTGCATCACCCGGAGGCGAAGTATTTCAATGTGTAGGCCTCTTTCAGGCCTTCGGCCTGACGGCGGGCGGGACGCCCACCCCACCAAAAGCTATCCTGTCGGTCATGCGGATCGATGTGCTGACGCTTTTTCCGGAGATGTTCGCGGGCGTGCTGGGCTCGTCGATTCTCAAGCGCGCGGCTGAAGATGTGGTCGACCCCGCGACGGGCGCGATGCGTCCGCCGGTGTGCAGCTATCACCTGCATGACATCCGCCGGTACACCGATGACAAGCACGGCAAGGTGGACAAGCCGCCGTACGGCGGTGGCCCGGGCATGGTGATGCAGTGCCAGCCGGTGTGGGATGCGGTGCAGGCGGCCGAGGGGCAGGCGCCGGGCGCGCCGGCGACGCGCGTGCTCATGTCGCCGCAGGGGGAGAAGCTGACGCAGGGGCTGGCCCGGGAACTGGCGAAGCAGCCGCGGCTGCTGATCATCGCCGGGCACTACGAGGGCATCGACCAGCGGGCGATCGACGCGCTGCAGCCGATGCGCGAGATCAGCATCGGCGATTACGTGTTGACCGGCGGGGAACTGCCGGCGATGGTGCTGATCGATACGGTGGTGCGGCTGCTGCCGGGTGCGCTGGGTGACGAGGCATCGGCGGCGCATGAGAGTTTTTCGGATGCACTGGACGGCCTGCTGGACTACCCGCACTATACGCGTCCGCCGGTGTGGGCGGGGCGCGAGGCGCCGCAGGTGTTGATGTCGGGGGACCACGAGAAGATCCGCGCGTGGCGACAGGAACAGGCGGCCAGGCGCACGCAGTCGCGCCGGCCGGACCTGCTGGGCGCGGAGGGGCGCGGCGGTGAGTTGGTCCGGCATCGGCTGCGTTTACGGCTGTTGCTGGATGTGCCGGACGATGCTGCAGCGCGGGTGATCGTCGCCACCGTCTGTGAGCGTACGGGCAGATCGCTGTCGTGTGTCACCAGCCGCGCGAGTCAGCGGGGGGATGCGAAATGGGAGGTCTCCTTGAAGGGCGAGCCGCGATACCTCACGTCGCGACAGATTGCGGCCGACTGGCTGGCCGCGCTGAACGCGCTGGGTCGAGGCTGGCACGTCTTCGCCGCCGATGCGCAGCGCTGTGATCTGGAGGCGATGCTGGACGCGGCGCAAAGCGGGCGGCCGGGCATCGAAGGCGTACGTTGGTGTTCGGTGCGCGTGGAAGCGATCGAGCCGCCCGAATGAGGATCACTGGTCGTTCCACCAGCCGGGGTGCTTATAGGCGTCGCTCTTTCCGATAGTCTTCCACTTGCCTGTCTTGGGTCCGATGGACTCCCAGTTCTTTGCGTAGATCGTCTTGTCATCTGGGTCGCGCAGCTTGTGGCTGCTGCCGTCCATGCCGCCGTAGGCGCCGCCGGACGGATGCCAGTATCCCATTTCATCCACGTTGGCGTGGTGGCCTTCGCAGTTTTTTCCGTTGATCTGAGTGGGTGTCTCCTCGGTGATCAACGGGGTAACGGGCAGGTACTCGTAATCGCCGAGCCCCTGGAGCTTGACGCGGGCGCGGTTCTCAAGATTGCCCCACTTGGCGGCGTTGAAGCTGCCGAAGGCGCCGTAGTCGAACTTGCCGTTGCTGCCCTCGCCGCTGAACAGCACGCCTTCCGGCAGTGACGGGCAGCGAAAGACCTCGATGGTCGTGATGAACTCCTCGCGATAGAGCAGCCCTTTGAAGGGCGCGTTCTTGACGCGCTCGGCCTTGTCTTTGCCGCGCGTCAGCCAGTCATCGGCATGGACGCCATTGCTGTTCAGCGGCATGACATCGCGATTCTCACCGGCATAGCTGAAGAAAGCCATTGCGATGCCTTTCTGGTGCGTCTGGCAGGTCACCTCGCGCATCACGCGTCGGGCGAGTCCGAGCGACGGGATAAGCAGGGCGATAAGCAGCGTGATGATGCCGATGACGACCAGCAGTTCGATGAGCGTGAAGCCGCGTGACGTTCGCATGACCTGGTTCCCGTACCCAACCGCCGTGATTTACCGCAGGTGTGCCCGCCGCGTCACACGACCAGTTTCGCAACGGGGTGCCCTGACCCCCCGTATGTTACCAGTTCACGGCGGGCGCGGAATGGCAAAATCGCGCACGGCCTGCAATCTGGCGGCGATGCGCCTCGTCGCTTCTGACCGGGGCCGATCGTGCCGGACCACGTGGCGTTTGACGCGCGTCCCCGCGTAGCACTTGAGCGGGCGTACGGGTTGTGCGATGCTTGGCGGCGGGAGGCGCTTGCATAGTGAACCGAAGACCGAACATCGTGTTGATCCTGTGTGACGATCTGGCTTGGGGCGATGTGGCCGCGCACGGGAATGCGCACCTGCGCACGCCCAACATGGATCGCCTGCACGCGGAAGGCAGTCACCTGACGCGGTATTGCTCGGGACCGCTCTGTTCGCCCGGCCGCGCGAGCGTGATGACGGGGCGGTATCACCTTCGCACG
This sequence comes from uncultured Phycisphaeraceae bacterium, assembly GCA_964532795.1. GTDB lineage: Bacteria > Planctomycetota > Phycisphaerae > Phycisphaerales > Phycisphaeraceae > CAZHJL01. The sequence continues at coordinate 46,943 of CAZHJL010000019.1, forward strand.
CGCGTTCTGGACACGTACTGCGGGCGGTCGATCATCGATCCGGATGAGCGGACGATCGCCGCGCTGCTGAGGGAAGCGGGGTATCGCACGGGGGCGTTCGGCAAGTGGCACCTGGGTGACAACTACCCCAGCCGCGCATGCGATCTCGGGTTCGAGGACACGCTGATGCACCTGGCCGGCGGGATCGGGCAGCCGGGCGACCACATCGAGAACTTCCGGCGGCGCGAGACGCAGAACAGCTACTTCGACGCGGTCTATCATCGCAACGGCGTGCCCGAGCAGTCGCGCGGCTACTGCACGGATGTCTTCGCCGACGAGACCATCCGCTTCATTCGCGAGCACCGGGACGAGCCGTTCTTCGCTTACCTGGCGCCGAACGCCCCGCACTCGCCGTTCGAGATCGACGAGCGATGGGTGGAGCCCTATCGCCGGATGGGCGTATGCGAGCGGCATGCGCGGGTGTATGGCATGGTCGAGAACATCGACATGAATGTCGGACGCGTGCTGGGCGTGCTGGATGAGTTGGGTCTGGCGGAGGACACGATCGTGATCTTCACCAGCGACCACGGCCCGTGCGGCAGCGCGGACGATCCGGAAGCGGAAGGTGAGAGCCGCATCCGTTTCAACGGCGGCCTGCGCGGCAAGAAGGGGACGCTTTACGAAGGCGGCATTCGCGTGCCGTCGCTGTGGCGATGGCCGCGGCGCTTCGACGCGGGGCGCGATGTGGATCGACTGGCGCATGCGATCGACATGCTGCCGACGCTGTTGGAGGTGGCCGGCGTACCCTTGCCCGATGATCGCGTGATCGACGGTGTCAGCCTGCTGCCGCTGCTGACGGGTCAGAATGAGGCCGACCCGTGGCCGGACCGGGAAGTCTTCATGCAGTGGCATCGCGGCAACATGCCCGTGCCGCGACGCAACGCTGCGGTGATCACGCAGCAGTACAAGTGGTACAGCGTGATGGAGGACCAGGAGGCGCAGCTTTTCGACCTGGAGGCCGACCCGCATGAGCAGCACGACCTGGCGGGGGCCATGCCTGACCTTGCGACGGCGATGGGCTCGCGGTACGAGGCATGGCTGGATGAGGTTGGCGCCACCCGCGGGCCGGGGACGTTCGATCCGCAATTGATACATCTTGGTACGCCGCACGAGAATCCGACGTTCCTCTCGCGCAACGACTGGCGGCTGGTGGACCAGGAAGGCTGGCAGCGCGATGATCTGCGCGGCGTCTGGCATGTGAAGGTCACGCAGGGCGGACCGTATGCGGTGACCGTGCGGCACCGTAACAAGGTTCCCGCCGGTCGCGTGGTGCTGCGGGTGAACGACCAGACGTGGACGGCCGCTGCGGATGAGGATGAGCGTGAAGTGCGGTTCGAGGACCTCATGCTGCCGGTCGGGCCGGGGCAGGTGGAGGCGTGGCGCGAACTCGACGAGCCGCGCGAGGGGGCATTTCGCGGGCGATTTCTACCGTCGATGGGCGTGCTGGTGGCGCACTGATTCATTCGTCGACGATGAGGATCTCCACTTCGCCCGGGCCGTGCACGCCGGGCACGAGCACGCCTTCGATGTCGGCGGTCTTGCTCGGACCGGTGATGATCACTTGCCCGGCGGGCAGATCGTGCGGCGGCTTGTCGGCGAAGCGCTGCAGGTAGTCGAGCATGTCGGGCACGATGGCGGCGACGGGGACGACGGCGATATGCAGCGGGGCGATCAGCGACAGGAGGCGCGGCGAGTCGGGCGACGCTTCGACCACGAGGGAGCCGGTTTCGGCGAGGGCCGCCGCGACGCCTGAGATCGTCACGTCCAGGTCGAATGCCGTCGCGCGATCGATGTTGCGCCAGTCAGTGAGTGCGACGCCCGCGCTGTTGAGTGCTCCGCCAAGTGCAGTGATCTCGCACGCCACGCGCCCGGCGCTGCGTGCATGGAGCATCGACTGGATCACGCCCACGAGGGCGCCATTCCCCAGTCGCTGCACGTTCATCCCGGACGCGAGGGCGTTGGTCTCGAAGCGGGCGGGCAGATCCTCGTCGGCGGACGCGAGGCGTACGAGGGCGTGATCGACTTCAGGCGGTGAAGGCACATCGGCGTCGCCCCGGCCCAGCGCATGGCGGATCGGCTGGAGGAATGCGTCTCGCGCGGCGTGGTTGCGACTCATCAATTCCCCACTTTCTCCGCCTGGTGCTGCGCCCACCAGTCGCGGAACGCCCGGGGCGCCGGGGCGGGCATGTCGCGGTGCTTCGTCCATTTACCCAGCGGCCCGGGCAGCGAGCGCACGAAGCCCTGCTTGTGCCGGCGCATCAGCAGGCGTTGCAGGCGCTGCGCCAGGCGGTAGGTCCAGACCCGTCGCTGGCTCAGGGCCCAAAGCCGGTAGAGCCATCGCTCGCCGCGACCGGGCCGGCGCTGTTCGACGAGACCGCGCCGCAGGCGGATGAGATGGCGCGGGATATCGATCATCACCGGGCAGGCTTCGAGACATGCGCCGCAGAGGCTGGAGGCGTCGGGCAGGTCGGGGTAGTTGAGCAGGCCGCGCAACTCCGGGGTGAGCGCCGCGCCGATCGGGCCGGAGTAGACCGAGCCGTAGGCGTGGCCGCCGATGCTGCGGTAGACGGGGCAGGTGTTGAGGCACGCCCCGCAGCGGATGCAGCGAAGCAGTTCGCGCTGCTCACCGGCGAGCAGGTTCGACCGGCCGTTGTCGAGCAGGATGATGTGCAGCGACTGCGGGCCGTCGATCTCGCCGTTGCGCCGCCGGCCGGTGACGATGTTGGTGTAGCAGGTCAGCGGCTGCCCGGTGCTGGAACGCGTGAGAACCTTCAGCATCACCGCGAGGTGGTCGAGCGTGGGCACGAGTTTCTCGATACCCGCGATCGTGATCTGCACGCGCGGCATCGTGGTGCACATGCGGCCGTTGCCCTCATTCGTGCACAGGACGAGCGAGCCGGTGGATGCGACGAGGAAGTTCGCCCCGGTGATGCCCAGATCGGCATCGCGGAACTTCGAGCGCAGGTGCGACCGGGCGATCAGGGTCAGCTTGCGGGGGTCTTCTTCGTAGTCGATGCCCAGCTCGCGCTGGAACGCGCGGCCGACGGCCTTGCGGTCCTTGTGCATCATCGCGGTGACGATGTGCGAGGGGGCGTCGCGGTCGAGCTGCAGGATGAACTCGGCAAGGTCGGTTTCGATGGTTTCGATGCCGGCCTGCTCGAGCGCCGGGAGCAACCGGATCTCTTCGGTGACCATCGATTTGCTCTTGACGCAGCGGGTGCACCGCTCGTCTCGGGCGATGGTGGCGGCGATGCGATTGGCGTCATCGGCGGTGCGGGCGAAGTGCACACGGGCGCCGGTCGCCTCGGCGGCGTCGATGAATTGCTTGAGGTAGTGATCGAGGTGGTCGAGCGTGTGCTGCTTGATCGATGCGGCATGGCGGCGGATGGCGTCCGTTCGATCGCCGAAGGTGGCGGCCAGGCGCTGCTCGCGGTCGCGGTTCTTGTGGAGCGTGGCGCTGCGGAGGAAGCCCTGGAGTTGCTCGTCCTCGAGCGCGTCGGTGATGCGCGGCCGCATCCGGTAGGGTAGTTCAGGGAAGAGCAGGTGCGTCTGCTCATGGGTGAGCGGCGCGGACTGCTCGCCTGGCGTTGTGCGCGGGTTACTGCTCATCTCGATTCATCGCCTCCCACAACACCTCCGCGATGTGTCTGAAGCGGCGCGGGACGCCGGCGCGGTGGCAGGCGCCGCTGATGTTCATCATGCAACCGGCGTCATTGACCACGACGGTCTCCGCGCGGTTGTCTTGGATGTGGCGGACCTTCTGTTCTACCATGGCGGCCGAGACATCGTGCATCTTGAGGGCGAAAGCGCCGCCGAAGCCGCAACATTCGTCGTGGTTCTCCAATGGGTGGAAATGCAGTCCGTCGATGCGCTGAAGCAGGTCGGCCGATTCGCCGCGCAGACCGAGGCCGCGCAGGTGGCACGAATAGTGGTAGGTGGCGTCCCCTTCCCACGCGAGGCCCAGCGACGACCAATCCACGTCGAGTTTCTTCGTGAGGAATTCGACGAACTCGAAGGTGCGATCGGCCAGTTGGCGTGCGCGACGCGCGGCATCCGGGTCGTCTTGCAGCAAGGGGACATAGTATTCACGGATCATCGCCGCGCATGAGCCGGACGGTGTGACAACGGTTTCGCAGCCGGCGAAGGTGTCGAGCATTCGCAGGGCGAGGGCGCGTGCTTCGGGATGGTAGCCATTGTTCCAGAAAGGCTGGCCGCAGCAGGTCTGACCGGCGGGAAAGGCGACATTGCACCCGAGACGCTCAAGCACGTTGACGACGGCCTGCGCAGCCTTGGGGTAGTAGGTGTCGGTCAGACATGTGACAAAAAGCGCCACGTTCATTGTGGGAAGTGTAGCACAGCGGGCCGCGGTTTCCCGCAGTGGCGGTGACGGTGTTTGCCGATGGCAGACAAAGAAAAGCGAGCGGCGCTTCCGTGCGCCGCTCGGCCTAACGAATTCACGGAATGTTGCCCTTGCTATGCGGCTTGATCGGATGTTTCGCGGGTGAGCAGGGCGACGTCCTGGCGTCCGCTGAAGCCGGCGTTGACTTCGTGCCAGCATCGCACGCCCTCTTCGCCGCGCTGCCAGCAGAGGTAAATCTCGCGTCTCTGGTGGATGGCGGGAAAGTTGACCAGACCCTTCTCGAAGTCCTTCAGTTCGACGCCTGCGTGGTGCAGTTCGTCGATCAGTTCATTGAGCCGGTCCATGAAGCCTTCGTACTCGTTCTTGAGGTCGTTGGTGTTGTCCTCGCTCTGCGGCGCCTCGAGACGTTGGCGCACATCGACGGCCTCGTGGTAGCAGTCGGTGATGTCGCCGACGACGCGTTGCAGGTAGGTCAGCGCGGCGTTGGCTTCATCCAGTGAGAAGTACTTGCGTCCACGTCGTGGGCTGGCGGCGGTGGCGGCGGCATTCTTGGATGTCATCTGCGCATCCCTGATTCGATCACCGTGCGGTGACGTCCTGCTGAGTGTCGAATCCGTGACTGAAAAGGGGAAGCCGGCTCCGCCGTCCCGCGACGTTGACATCTTCTGCTATCGGCGGTCGCCGTCGCACGCTTGCAAAATCGAAGTAAGCGTATGGTGTTCCGTGACATCTGCGCCCGATAAGCACGCGTTGCCGTGATGCAAGCGGCGCGAGCGTTGTTCCAGAAGAGTTGCGCGCGGCGATGGTGCTCAGTCGGTGATGCCCATGTCTTCAAGTGACCAGCCGCGCCAGCGGTACAGCGCCATCTTCGCATCCACCACGAGTGAGAACAGTAGCGGCACGACGATGAGGGTGAAGACGGTGGACACGATGAGTCCGCCGACCACGACGCTTCCCAGGCCGCGGTAAAGCTCGGAGCCCGAACCCGGACTGAGCACCAGCGGCAGCATGCCGGACACGCTGGTGGCGGTGGTCATGAAGACGGGCCGGATGCGGATGCGCACCGATTCGCGAATCGCCTCGCGCGCGGGCAACCGGCCGCGTGTGTCGCCTTCGCCTTCGCCCACGCCGCGCATGAAGTTCAGCGCCTGGTGGACGATGAGAATGGCGTTGTTGACCACCACGCCGATGAGGATGACGAAGCCGAGCATGGTCACCACGTCGAGACTTTGCGTGGGAATCACCGCGTGGACGAGGAAAAGGCCGATGAAGCCGCCGACCGTCGCCAGTGGCACGCTGAACATGATGACGAACGGGTACAGGTAGCTTTCGAACAGCGCGGCCATCAGCAGGTACACCACCAGCAGCGCGAGGAAGATGCGGCTGAGGCCGAGGCTCCTGATACTCTCGAAGGTGAATCCGTGCCATTCGCCCAGCAGCGCCTCACGCACGTCGGCCAACTTGTTCGCCGAACCGGCCTGCTGGACGACCACGCTCGGCCGAATCGCCCCGGCCTCCTGCAATTCCTGTGTCTTCTTCTCGATCAATTCCGATGCTTTCTCCAACGGCATCTGGTCGGGCGGCGTCACGGTCAGCGTGACGGCGCGCTGTTCCTCCACGCGGCGAATGGATTGCGGGGCGCCCGTTCGCTTCATCCGCGCAACCTGCGAAAGGTAGACCACGCCGGTTTCGCCGGTGGGGGTGGTGTAGGCCAGCGGCACGGCGGGCAGGTCGTTGATGGGCATGTCGATCAGCGGATCGCGCTTGGCCACGATGTCGAGCGAATCGCCGCGGAAGCGGTAGTCGCCCACAGTGATGCCGTCGACGAGGGCGCGCACGCCCAGGCCCAGGTCGGTGGTATTGATCCGCAGTTCCGCCGCCTTGACCTCGTCGAGGTCCACCTGCATCTCGGGTGCCGCCTTGTCGAAGTTCATCGGATCGGGCATCACCATGGGTCCGAAGACCTGCATGAGCGTGCCGCGCAGCGCGGCCGCGGAATCGCGCACCTCGTCCAGATTGGCGCCCACCACCTCGACCTCGATCGACCGCGTGCCGGAGATGCCGCGGCCAAACAGCGAGACCTGCTGGGCGAAGCCGATCGATCCGGGCACCGTCATCATCTGCGCGGTCAACATGTCGCCCAGCGGGGCGACGTTGTCCTTGTCCTGGCTGGTCGAGCCGAGAAAGGTGCCGAAGAAGCCGGAGACGAAGAAGAAGTTGTCGACCGGCGGAAGGTTCTGAACCGGCTGCTGGGTGAACGGATGGGTCATCGGCCGGCCACGGCGCTGCGCGTATGCGGCGAGGGCGGCTTCGGTGTCCTGGTACGTGTCGGCTTCCCAGAACGCGTCGACATCCGCCTCGACATTGTGGGCGATCGATTCGAGGTGGTCGAGGTTATAGCCCGGGGGGGTGATGAGGAATCCGAAGACGATGTTCTGGTTGCCGCGCGGCAGGTAATCAGTGGGAGGCATCAGGAGCATCGCGCCGACCATGGCGACGATGGTGAACGCGCCGACCACGCCGAGGCGGACCGCCACGCCGGCGGGATTGGGTGCCATGGCGTGATACAGCAACTGGGCGTAGTGCCGCGCGAACGCGCCGGCCGCGGTGGCCAGGCCGAACAGCGAATGGCCCATCTTCACCAGCGCCGATTCGGGGCGGTCCCGGTGTCGCAGGATGCGGGCGGAGGATGCGGGGATCACGGTGACGGAGACAACCAGCGACAGGGATACGGCCGCGCAGATTGCCAGGGCGATGTCGCGGAACAGTTGGCCGGCTTCCTCCTGGATCAGGAGCACGGGGATGAACACCGCGAGGGTGGTGGCGGCCGAGGCCAGGATGGCGCCCCAGACTTCGCGCGTGCCGTCGTACGCCGCGATGATCGGCTTCTTGCCCATGCCCAGGTGGCGATCGATGTTCTCGAGCACGACGATCGCCGCGTCCACCACCATGCCCACGGCGAAGGCCAGGCCCGCCAGGGAGATCACGTTGATGTTGCGCCCCGCCGCCGCCATCACCACGAACGTGCCGATGATCGACAGGGGGATCGCCAAGGCGACGATGAACGTGGGACGGAAACTGCGCAGGAACAGCAACAGCATGAGGCCCGCAAGCGATCCGCCGATGAACAGGTTCGTCTGCACGAGGTCCAGGGCATCGTCGATGTAGACCGTCTCGTCGTAGACCTGTCGCAGCTCGAGCTTCGGCGCCTCGTCCATGCCCTCATAGAGACGCACCTCCTCGGCGATGGACGGGAGAATGCGCTCATTCACCTCACCGATGCGAACCTTCAGTTCGTCCATGGTTCGGATGACGTTGGCCCCGGTCTGTCGGATGACCGGCAGGGCCAGGGCGATCTGGCCGCGGGAGCGCACGAAAGCCCGGCGCTTCTCGTAACCGTACTTCACGTTCGCCACATCGCGGATGCGGATGGGAACGCCGGCGTCCTCGCCGATCACGGTTTCGCGGACCTGGTCGAGTTGTTCGTACTGGCCGATGGTTCGGATGCGGACATCGGAGATGCCCTCTTCCAGGTTGCCCGCGGAGGTGTTGATGTTCTTCAGCGCCAGGGCATCGCGCAGGGCGTTGAACGTGATGCGCCGCTGGGCGAGCATGTCGGGATCGACTTCGATCTGCACCTCGCGCTCGCGGCCGCCGTAGACGCGCACCTCGCTGACGCCGGGTACACGCTCGAGGTACGGCTTGATGCGTTCCTCGGCCAGGTCGCCCAGTTTCTGGATATCGAATTCGCGCTTTTCATAGCTGAGGATGAGCCAGGCAATCGGCCGCTCCTCACTGCCGCTGGAAGACTTGATCACCGGTTCTTCCGCATCGTCGGGGTACTCCGGCACCTCGCGCAGGCTGTCGGAGACTTCCTGCCGCGCGTCCTTGGGATCGGTGCCGATGGCGAATTCAAGTTCGACCGTCGCCTGGCCTTCGAGCGCCGTGGCGGTCATCTTCGTCAGGCCGGCGACGTCCTTCAGCACGTCTTCCTGGGGCTCGATGATCTCGGTCTCGATCTCCTCGGGACTGCGGCCGAACCAACTGGTTTCGATCTGGATGATCGGCTGGTCGACATCCGGCGTCAGTTGCACCGGAATCTGCGTGAGGGCGATGAAGCCGAAGAGCAGCACCATCAGGACGCCGACACTGACCTTGACCGGGTTGTCAATCGCGAAACGGATGATGTTCATAACAGACGGTCCAACCTGCGGGGTGTGGAAGTAGCCTGGTCATCGCGGCGTTGGTTCGCGGCGTGCTCGTATGGCCGGGGTGGATTCATTGTTCGGATGGCGGGCCGACACGTGTCGGGACGCCGTCGGCGGGGTCGGCGGTTTCCTTTTCGCCACCCTTGCCGCCGGATGCATCGGCGAGCATTTGGCGCGGCATGTAGATGCCTTCGGCGCCCTCGACGACCACGGCGGCGCCCGGTGCGAGGGGCGTATCCCTTCCGATCGGTTCGATGGCGCAGTGCTCGCCGCTGGCGAAGAGCACCTTGACCGGCACCTTGACGGCCACGGGCATCGGCATGCCCTGTTGCGGCGCGGCGACCCACACGGCTTCGCCCAGGTCGGAGCGGACAACGGCGTCGCGCGGCACGGCGAGCATGTCGCGCTCGACGCCGATGGCCACGAACGACGAGACGCTCATCCCCGGCAACAGCCGCCTGAATCGCATCGGTTCAGCTTCCCCGGCGGTGGCCGGCACGCGATCCGGCAGTCGCACCTTCACGCGGAACGTCCGGGCCGCGTTACTGGCGTCGCTGACCTTCGCGGTCACGCGGCCGATGACGGAGACGCGCAGCGGGCTGACGAAGGCCGTGTATTGGCTGCTGTCCACTTCGTAGTCCACGCGGGCCGCGGTGGCCCGGTGGTCGGTCGGTACGGCGGATGACCGGCCGTTTTCCGCATCGCGGCGCTGATCCGCATCGATGCCTCGCCGGTCTTCGGCATCGAGATAGCGATCGAGCGCATCGATGGTCACCTCGATCTCGTCGCCGAGATTGACGAAGTTGATGAACTGCTCGGGGACGTTCAGTTCGGCGTCGATCTGGCCGGTGGAGACAATTTCGACGATCGGTGAGCCCGGCGAGGCCCATTCGCCGCGGGTGGCATACTTCTCGACGACCTCTCCCGCGTAGGGCGCGGCGATGGCCAGTCGTTCGATCTCGCGCTTCGCCCGCTCAAGCCGCGCGATGGCGGTGGTGACCGCGGCCTCGGCTGATTCCAGTGCCGACCGGTACGCCGCGGTGGTGGCTTCGGCCGCCTGCACGGCGGCGTCGGCGGCGTCCAGCAGCGACTTGGCGTCGCTGACCTCGCGCGGCCGGGCCGAACCTTCGGCCTCTAACTGCTTGAGGTAGTCGTAGTCTGACTTGGCCTGCCGTCTTCGCGCCGTCACCTCGGCCTCCGCGGCCTCGCCCTGCTGGACCGTGGCCTGGGCGCGGGCGACCGCGGCCCTCGCTTCGGTCAGTTCGGCCTGCAACTCGTCGCGACGCAGGATGAAGAAGGTGTCGTCCAGTTCAGCCAGGGGCTGGCCCTCGGTCACGGTGTCACCTTCGTCCACGAGGACGCGCTTCACGCGCGCCGCCAGTTCGGAGGCGACTACCGTGCGATCGACTTCGTCCAGCCGCCCGACCACAGGCCACCGCTGCTGCATTCGCTGGACGGTGGCCTTGCCCAGGCGCACGGTGGCCGGGGGCGGTCCCTGCGGCGCGCCGCCGCCCTTGCCGGCGGGCGGCCCGCCGGCCGGTGGCCCGCCGCAACCCGGTGCGAGGAGGACGGGCAACAGGGCCAGGGCCATGGGGATCGCACGTCGATGCGGCCCCGGAAGGAATGCGGATGGTCTGCTCATGTTGAGGAACCTCACTTGGGGAAGCCGGCGGCCGGGATGGCGGCGAATGCGTCGCACCATGCGTGCGTTCGGAAGCGGCTGAAATACCGCTTGCCTCAGGGCATCGTACACCGTACGATGCGGTTGCGTACATTGTACGACGGCGAGGCCGCCTGGCAAACACTACGCGACTTCTGCACGAATGATCCGCAGGAAGCCGTCAGCGATCCATGGTTGAACCGCATCCAGAGCATAGGCGCGGTGGTGACGGGGCGGATGCGGGCCGCCACCACGCCGACCGGATGCGGCGCCGTACAGACGCCGAAGGACTCCGATGAGCAAGACACGACCACCCACACCTTCGCAGTTGCGTCGACGCTGGGCGCGCGGCGACGCCGAGGAGCGCCGAGGGTTGATCGTCGACGCGGCCATGACGTTGCTGGAACGCGAAGGTCCGGCGGCGGTCACTGTCCGACGCGTGGCCCAGCGTCTGGGGGTGGGCGCCATGACCCTCTACACCTATGTCGAGGGCCAGCAGGGCATGCGGCTGCTGATGGTGCGTCGCGGCTTCGAAATGCTCCACAACTACTGCCAGTCGTGTTCCAGCATGGGCGCGCGGCGGCCCTGGTGGGGCGGATCGCGAGCCTACGTCACCTTCGCCGTCGAGAACCCGCGGCTCTACGAGATCATGTTCACCAGCCGCGTCAGCGACGGGGCGGGCGAAGATGAGTACCCAGTTTACGACGAGGGGTTCCAGCCGCTGCTGGAGCGGGTCAGCGCTTACCTGTCCGAGCAGGGCGTGCCGACGGAGCGACTGGCGGAGGAGGCGGATCGGCAGGCGACGCTCTTCTGGATCGCGCTGCACGGCTTGGCGTCGCTGGCGATTGCCAATCGGCTGAAGCGACGCGTGGAGGATGTCGACGAACTCCTGCAGGACCTCCTTGACCGTGTCGCGCCGGAGGCGCGGTGACGGACGGCGGGTGCCAGAGGCATCGTGCCGGGTCTGTCGCCCGCCATGTCAGTCCGTCGGCGATATACTCACCCCATGGCAGGCAACGGTCATGCCCTCCGCACGAAGCGACTGGTGGTCATCATGCCGACGTGGGTCGGTGATGTGGTGATGGCCACGCCGCTGCTCCGCGCCGTCCGCGGGCTGGCGCCGGAGGCGGAACTGGTGGCCATGCTGCCGCGCAACGCCATGCCCTTGCTGGAGCCGTGCCCGCGGGTGGACGGCCTGCTCGAACGCGATGGCGGTGTGGCCGGCGTTGCGGGTCGGTTGCGCGAGGGGCGGTTCGACACGGCGATCCTGCTGACCAACAGCTTCCGATCCGCGTTGATCGTTCGCCTGGCCGGCATCCGGCGGCGTATCGGCTACGCGCGCGACGGGCGCGGTTGGATGCTGACCGACCGACTCGAACCCGGGCGAGAGGGACGGGTCTTTAAGCCGGTCCCCGCCGTCGAGTACTACCTGGCCGTTGCGCGGTACCTCGGGGCGGCGAGGCCTGATCCGACCCTCGAGCTGTTCACCGCCGAAGCGGACGACACGCAGGTCACAGATCGTCTCATCGAGGCCGGCTGGGATGGCCGACAGCCGCTGATCTTGGTCAACCCCGGCGCGAGCAAACCGGAGAAGCGCTGGCCCGCGGAACGCTTCGGGCAGCTTGCATCGCGCCTCGCGGCGGCCTGTGGTGCGTGCATCGCGGTGACGGGCGCGCCCACGGAAGGTGAGATTCTCAACGAGGTCGCCGCGGCAGCGGACGTTCCCCTGCTTTCGCTGCCGGCGTTGGGCTTCGGCTTGCGGCAACTCAAGAGCGTGCTGAAACATGCGGACGTGTTGATCACCAACGATACCGGTCCCCGCCACATCGCCGCGGCGGTTGGGTGCGCGGTGGTGACGCTGTTCGGTCCGACCGGGCCCGAATGGACGCTGATCCCCTTCGAGCAGGACGTGCACATTGTGGCCGGCGGTGATCGGCGGATGATCCGGATCGAAGTCGACCAGGTGCTGCAGGCCGCGATGGAGCTGCTCAACGCGGGAGGGCGGTGAGAAAGGCAGGCGGATTTGAGGGTCGGGGTTTACATCGATCGGTTCTTCCCCCAGGGAAGCTGTGTTGAGCGAACGGCGGGGAAGCTGCTGTCCGCGCTGGTCGATCGCGGATTCGAGGTCACGCTGCACGCGCGCGAGTTGTCGCGCGAGGGACGGGCGTCGGCGTTCCGGACCGTCGCGTGGCCGCGCGTGCTGCGCGGCAGAGGCATCTGGCATCGGCGCGCCGAAGCCGCGTGCTGGGGCAGGCGCATGCTCGACGGGCCGTGGTTCGATGCGACGCTTTCATTGAGCAGTCTTGTCCCGGCGACGTGCATGATGCTTCTCGGTGATCCCCTCGTGCGGCGAGCGGCCGAGGAGTACGGGGCGTCGACCGATCTGCTGACACGCCTGCGGCTCGTCGCGGCGAGGAACCACCCGGCAGTTCAACGGTCGCTGGCGATGGAGCGGCGCGCCCTGCGCCGCAGTGGAACCGTTTTGGTGGCTTCCCCGGCAATCGGTCAGTGGCTCTCGCGGCGGACAGGTCTGCCGCGCCGGCGTACGGCGGCGGTTGACGTCTGGCCGCCGCATGTGCAGGTGCCGCAGCGTGAGCGGGCCGAAGCGCGGGCGCGTCTGCGGCGTGTGTGGCGGATCGCAGACGAATCGCCGGGGATTCTGTACGCACCGGCGGACAGCCTGTCGGACGGGGCGACGCGCGTGCTGGCATCGCTGCGAGAACCGGCGCTGGAGACGGCCAGGGCGGTGTTGCTCGTGGCGGGATCGGCGGACTACACGCTCCAGCGTGCGGCGGCGACGCTGGGGGTGCGCGAGCGGCTGCGGCTGGTCGGCGCGACGCGACACATGGGCGAACTGCTCGCCGCGTCGGACGTCTTCGTGTCACCGACGCGTTCGACCGGTTGGGACGGGGCGGCTCGGGAAGCCCTGATGGCCGGTTTACCGGTGGTTACGAGCAGTCAGACGCCTCTCGCATCGGACCCACGCCGGCGTGAGGCTGTCTATGTTCTGCCGCCGCAATGGGATACGGCAGATCTGGCCGAGGTTCTGGCGACGTGGCGCGGACCCGCGCCGGCCCTGACGCCGGATGAGAAGCGTCTGGGGGCGTGGATGGGTGTCGTGGCCGCTTCGCTCAAGCCCGCAGCCGGATGAAGGCGGGGCGGGGACCACCGGGCCACCGGGGTGCGACCACAGACTGGGGCACCGTTTCAGGCGGCGTGGTTCCAGTATGTT
>CAZHJL010000020.1:0-60372 GCA_964532795.1 uncultured Phycisphaeraceae bacterium
CGCGGCCGGGGATGCGAGTGGCGGGCACGGGCCGCGGGGCAGGGGTCGGCGGCGATCCGCTCCGGGGCGGGTCCGCAGACCGCGGCCGCCCGTTGCGGAGGACTGGCGGTCCAGCCCCGGCCCGTCCAGCCGCGCCCGGCCGGCGGGTGACGCCATGCGATGCTCCCACGCGCCAGCCGCGCGGGCGCCGGCCTTGCCACTCGAAGTGTCGGCGCGGCGGTCGCAACGGCAGAAGATTGCTGGGCGGCGAAGGCATGGCGAATACCGACGGTAAGCAGGCGCGGCGAGGGACGATGGCCGCGGGACGGGACCGGAATGGCGGCACGCCGGGAAGGGCACCCCGAACAAGGGTATTGTACACATATGTTAGGATGATGTCAAGTGTTCGCAGAAGATTTTTCGGCGCGACGGTCGGCGCTCTGGGGAGCCCTGGAGCGGGGCGACCAGGCGGGACTTGTGGCGGGCCGATCAGGCTTGCCGCAACACCGGCCGGCCGGCGCCGTAAAGGCGCGGCGTCCGCGAAGCCGATGCCGACTCAGGCGCGCTCGTGAAGACACCCACAAGCTTGGCTTGAAGGTGACACCCGAGAAAGACACGACGTGCTTGCCGAGGCCACCCGGCGCTTGCACCGCGCTCAGTCCACCTCGAATCCCTCGCGCGCGCCGAATGCGCGAAGGCGCTCCTGCCACATCTTGAACTCCGGCTCGAAGATGCGTAGAAACTCGTCCCGATAGCGCTGCAGAAAGACCTCCTCGTCCCACGGATGGGTTGCGAAGTACACCCGGGCGCTCTGCATTGTCTGAGCCGAAGTCTCGAAAAGCATCACGAGCATATCCTGCTGCAACCGCTTTATTCCCTGGTTGATCCGACGCGCCTTCGCCGGCGCATCGGGCATCTTCACTTCCGCGTAGGGCCAGGGGACATCCACAAACTGCACGTACCAGCGCCCGTCACGCAGCACGGTCAGCTCGAGCCATTCATCCTCTTGCGGAAGGGGTGATTCGCCTGCCAGCCCGGTTTGAAAGGTCATGTTGATCACCGGCACAGTGACCGACGGGATCTTGATGTCGACCGGCTCGCCCTCAACGAGTTGCTCGGCCTCCCGTGCGACGAGAATCTCTTTCAACAGGCTGCACTCGACGAGGAACGCCATCATCGCCTGCTTGGCGCGTAAGGGCACATCCCCCATGTACGCATATCGCGCCATGGCCGCCGGATCCCTGTTCGCCAACCCGTCACGGAAGCCGCTGGCCGCCTCCCGCCGCGTCGCCGCACCACCCGCGCATCCTCCCGCCGCGACAAGCGCCGCAAGGACCGCCGCAGCCGCCAACCCGCTTCGTGATCCGCCCATCATCAGCCTCCCGAAATGGTGAGATCGTCCCGGACTTCACATGAACACAAAACCAGTCTACCACCGCCCACCCCGCCCTGCATCGCGTGCAGACCTGCACACTTCCTTGACCGGTGGGTACCGCCCGCAGATGCTTTCGGCTCAGCAAGCTTGATCGCAGATGTTCGCCTCAAGTGACAGCGGGCAGCCTCGGCAAGAACGGTTCAGTGATTCCGGATGCCACCTTTGAGCGAAGTTGCATTGTCCGCAGTTTGTTGGAATCGGAAGGGGGCGCCGAATTCGGGATATTGTAGCCACTCGTTAGGTATATGCTAAGTACCAAGAGGAAGTTTTTCGCCCCGGGACCACCCGCCGCGGAATGCATCTGATTTTGCTTGACTTACGGACCGCCTGCAACCATCCTTGTAGCCGGCCGGGGACGGTCCCCGGCCGGCCGGGGTCATCGGCATGTCGTTTGCTTTTTTCCATTGAGCATGGCGATATCCCCGCTATGCGGAATTCCGGATAGCATGGGCCACAGCCCCTGCTCAATGGAATTCCGCTCAATCAACTGTTCGGCTTCCATATGAACTTCCCAACCTACTACTCTGCCTGGATGCAGCACCTGGGCCTTGAGACGGTGCCCAATCCAGAAGCGCAGCTCCAACTACCACATGGCATCCAGAGCATCCCTGCATCCCTCCTGGCATACCACCAGGTTGCCGGCAACAGTCCCATCAACACAGACCACAATGAACTCCTGGGGCCTGATCAGCTCTACATCGAAGACAACCACCTTCTGTTCATGCACGAGAATCAGCGGGTGGTTGACTGGGGCATTCGTATCGCAGACCTCGACCAGCCAGATCCAACCCCGTTCCAGCGGAACAATGACGAGAATGTGTGGTATGACGAGCCATACAGCCTGAGTCAGTTCCTAGTTGCCTGCTGGTACTGGCTCACAACAGGTGAAGAGAAGGAACAGTCCTTCTTCACTAGCATGCCGCCCACTCCACATGACTAGCCGCAATCAACAGCCGAACTAGCGCTTGCTGGGGACGCCGCTTCACGGCGCCCCAGAAGCGCAACGTTGGGACCAAATCTCCTGTCAGTCATCAGTCTATGAGGTCTTTCCGGAGAGCCTCCGGCGGCGTCGCGGGGCTCAAGTCGGGCCTCGTTGCGACCGACACAATCGATACAGAACGACTCCGCCCCACGAGGTTCAGCGTGCTTCCCAGTTTCCTTGGCATCGGCGCTCAGCGAGCAGGCACGACGTGGCTGCACCAGGTGCTGGCCGAGCATCCGCAGGTGGGCATGCCGCGCGTGAAGAAGGAAGTGCATTACTTCGACGCCCACTACCAGCGCGGCCGGTCCTGGTACGAAGCGAAGTTCGAGCCGACTGACGGCAAGATGCTCGTCGGCGAGGTCTGCCCGAATTACCTGGATGCCGACCGGGCCATCGAGCGCATCGCCACGGACCTGCCCGAGGCGAAGCTGCTGGTCGTGCTGCGCGAGCCGGTGGACCGGGCGCGTTCGGCGGCCGAGCTTTTCGGCGATCGCTACAACCGCTCGCTCGTCCGCGCCTGCCGCGAATCGCGCGAGCTGGTTCGTTGCGGGCTCTACGCGATGCACCTGAAGCGCGTGTTCGCGCACTTTCCGCGCCGGCAGGTGAAAGTCTGGCTCTACGAAGACATGAAGGCCGACCCGGCGAGACTGGTGCGCGAGGCGTACGCGTTCATCGGCGTCGACGCGGCCTTCACCCCGCCGTCGCTGAACCGGCGGTACAACCGCGTGATGTACCCCAAGGCGCAACAGGCGCTGTCGCGGTGGAAGCTGGCGTGGACGATCGACGCGATCAAGCGCACGCCGCTGGCGGACTTGATTCGCCGCCGCCACGCCGCGCGGCTGAGCGTGCGGACGGCCGCGCCCCGGCAACCGGATGGCGAGGACCTGTCGCCAGTGCGCGCGCTGTTTCGCGAGGACGTGCTGGAGCTTGAGCAACTCATCGGCCGCGACTTGAGCGACTGGTTGGAGCCATCGTCGGCCCGCGCCCGGGCCGCGTGATGGGTACGCCGCCGCCGGGCTCGCGGCGAAGCCGTCAGTAGCGTCGGTGGAAATGAGCCAGAGCGCTCAGCGTGGTTGAGCGCAGATGGCCGAGATGGCCGTGGTCGTTCGGAGAGGAGTTCGCCGCCTCCGCACGGCCGACGAACCTTGCTGCGCAAGAACCGCGACCGTGGCACCCGTCAGCGCGGTGGCGTCCGTCAGCACCGCGGCACCGAGCGCGGCCGCAGTGTTGGTCGCACCTGTCAGCCACTTCAGACGCTGCTTGCCCGGTTGTTTCCATCGCGGCACAATGCGCCTTGTACCGCCCGTGCCGCGCGGGCGCGTTGCGTTGGGAGTCTTCAGGATGTCTTCCACAAGCACTGGGAAACATGCCGTGCCCGCCTGGGCGCCGAAGGTATCGCTCGGCATGATCCGTCGGCTGTACGAAATGGATGCGCGCGGCCTCGTGGACGAAGCGCTGATCGACAAGGTCGGGTACGCCTTGCTCGACCGTTGCGAGTCCATCCGTCGGGTCACGCACCGGCTATGCCCCGCGTGCGGCGGGCCACTGCGCGGGGCGTTCGAGCCGAGGTCCGACCGCGAGCGCCCGATTGTCTGCGAGTCGTGCGGCTGGGCGTCGATCTGGCGCGTCTACCACCGGTCGTACAAGGGCCGTCGCATCCACGGCGGCCGGGCGTTTCCGGCGTTTACCGCGTTCATC
Organism: uncultured Phycisphaeraceae bacterium; assembly: GCA_964532795.1. GTDB lineage: Bacteria > Planctomycetota > Phycisphaerae > Phycisphaerales > Phycisphaeraceae > CAZHJL01. Next base: position 4,095 of record CAZHJL010000020.1, read on the forward strand.
GAGCAGTTTCCCAACGCCCGTTGCGCGCGGGACAAGATGCTGGCCATCGACGCCCTGATCCACGCCGTGCACGAGGCGGAGGAGGGCCTGTGGACGTTGCCCGGCGCGATCAATCTGCTCAAGGGCAAGCACTGGGAGATCATCGCCGCGCTGGACGAGTTGGCGGGACTGGACGGGGCGCGGGCGGAATCCGTGCGTCGGCAGCAGCAGCTTCGCGAGAAGCTGGAGGCGAGCGAGCGCCGTATGCGGCAATGCAATCGCGACGCGGGGCGAAGGCCTACCGGCGACTTCATGATCATGCCGCTTGACGAGGACCGGGAGCCGGGCTGAGCCAGGCGTTCGGGGCTGCTTTACATCTTCAGTCGGATGCTGTTAGAGTTTGACCGCATATCCGTCAGTGGAGACGGAGCAACGAATGGTCAGTCATACGCTGCCGGGGGCCGAGACGTATCGTGCCAGTCGCCATTATCTCAGACATCCATGGCAACCTTGACGCCCTGCAGGTGGTCCTTGACGACATCAGCGGGCGGGATGTCGACCGGATCCTGTGTCTGGGCGACATCATCGGCTACGGGCCCAACCCGCTGGAGTGCCTGGACCTGGTCATGGCGAAGTGCGAGTGGTCGCTGATGGGCAACCATGACTTCGCGGTGATGTACGAGCCGACCCAGTTCAACGCCTCGGCCGAGGCCGCCTCGTTCTGGACGCGTCGACAGCTCGAGAACGAGCCGGAGGTCGACACGCGGCTGGCGCGCTGGCAGTACCTGGGCGACCTGCAGATTCGACGCAGCGACATGGACGCCTCCTGGTTCCACGCTTCGCCGCGCCGGCCGATCAACGAGTACATCTTCCCTGACGATGTGATCACCGCGCCCACCAAGATGCGGCAGATTTTCGAGCGCTTCGAGGATCGATGCTTCGTTGGTCACACGCACGTGACCGGCGTGTTCACCGATGAGCCGGATTTCTACCCGCCGCCGGACCTGGACGGGGTGTACGAATTCCGCACGGGTGAGAAGTGCATCATCAATCCCGGCTCGGTCGGCCAGCCGCGCGATCGCGACAGCCGCGCCAGCTATGCGCTGCTGTTCGACGACCGGGTCGAGTTCGTGCGGCTGGAGTACGACATTCAGTCGGTGATCGACAAGGTCAAGGCCATCCCGGAACTCAACGACTTCCTCGGCCTGCGGCTGCTGGAGGGGCGGTAGGGGTCAAGGCGCATTCGGGTGTTCAGCGCTTCCGCGCCAGGATCGCCCCCATCCCCAGCACGACCAATGCGAAACTGGCCGGCACCGGCGTGTTCGCGAATTTCAGTCCGTTCAGGATGGTGTGCTCGCTGCTTCCGGGCTGTCCGGCGAACTGCGTTCGCGCCACGTTCCGCCCGGGGATCTCGTCTGCCGTCAGTCGCCTACGTGGCCATGCCGGGGATGGGATGGATGGTGAGTAAATCTGTTATATTTGTGCGTCATGAACCGACGCCATCGGGATGTCAGGAGCGCCCGTTCTGTCGCCCGCAAGCCGCCGCGGCGCGTCGGGCTGCTCATCAATCCGTTCCCGGGCTTCAGCGTGCGGCTGCTGGAGGGTGTGGCCGACTACGTTCGACGGCATGGGCCGTGGCGTTACCTGGTGACGCACAACAGCCACCGCTTCGTGGCCCAGTGGCTGCAGCGTGCCGAGCCGGACGGCGTCATCGCCCACTGCAGCAGCGGGCCACTGCGCGACCTGCTGATCGACTGGGGCGGCCCCGCCGTGAGTGTGTCCGGCAACACGCTGCACGAGCAGTTGCCCACCGTGACCACGCACAACGAGTCGATCGGTCGATGCGCCGCCAGGTACCTGCTGGATCGGGGACTTCGCAACTTCGCGTTCGTCGCCATGCCTGCGCGGTTCAGCCGGTTGCGTCAGCGGGGCTTCGTGCGGGCGGTGGAGCAAGCCGGCTGGTCGTGCGATGTCTTCGAGGATGAACCGCCGCTGGAGGAAAGTGGCTCGTCCTCGAGTGAGGCGATGGAGCGCTGGCTGGCCGGCCTGCCGCGCCCGGTGGGTCTGATGGCGTCGCACGATCGCGCGGCCTCGGAACTGATCGACGCGTGTGCCCACCTGGGACTTCGGGTGCCGGACCAGGTGGCCATCGTCGGCGTGGACAATGATGCGATCGTGTGCGAGTCGAGTTCGCCCTCGCTTTCGAGCGTCGACACCAACCTGCCGCGCAACGGCCATGAGGCCGCGGCGCTGCTGGCGCGCCTGATGGACGGCGAGTCGCCGCCGCCCGATCCCGTGCTCATTGAGCCCTGGGGGGTGGTGACGCGGCAATCGACCGACATGCTTGCCTGCAACGATCCGACCGTCGCCAGCGCGGTGCGTTTCATCGAGGCCCATTGCGGCGAATCGATCGGGGTCGAAGACATCCTCGAAACGGTGTCGGTTTCACGTCGTTCGTTGGAGCGGCGTTTCCGCGAGCATCTCAACCGTTCGCCGCGCGAGGAGATCGGTCGTGTGCGGCTGGAGCGGGCCCGAGTACTGCTGACCGAGACGGACCTGCCGTTGAGCACCATCGCCGCGCGTTGCGGCTACGCCTACCTGTCGCACCTCAGCGCCGCGTTCAAGAAGGAATCGGGGATGACGCCGACGGCCTATCGCAAGCAGTTCAGATTGCGCTGATCCGTGTGAACGTTTGGCGCTGCTACAGCAGCGAGACGGGGTCGACGTCGATCGCCGTGCGGGCGTCGGCGCGGAGGCGGCCCTTGTTGCGCGCGATCGTCAGCAGGCGCTGCAGCCGGCCGGCGGCGCCCGGGGGCTGGGCGATCAGTTCGATCTGCTGGCGGTGGAAGTCGGCAACGCGCGCGATCGGGCACGGCGCCGGGCCGCGGAGGCGGACGGCCAGCCCGTGTTCCGTCTCCACTTGCTGAAGCAGATCGGCCAGTGAGCGGGCATGGTCCAGGCAGTTCACGTGGTTCTTGTCACGCACGACGATGCGGACCATGCGCGCCACCGGCGGCAGTCCCGCGGAGGCACGCACATCGAGCTCCCGGCGCGCGAAGGCCTCGTAGTCGTGGCGGGCGGCCAATGCGATGGTCGGATCGTCCGGGTTGAAGGTCTGCACCAACACTTCGCCGGGTTCATCCCCGCGCCCGGCGCGCCCGGCGACCTGCGCGATCAGTTGGAACGTGCGCTCGGCCGCGCGGAAGTCAGGCAGGTGCAGACTCGTGTCCGCACTGATGACACCCACCAGGCGGACGTTGGGAAAATCCAGGCCCTTGGCGATCATCTGCGTGCCGAGAAGCAACTGGATCTCGCCGCGCCGAAACGCCTCGAGCGAATCCTGGTAGTCCGCGGCCGTGCGCATGGTGTCTGAATCCATCCGCACGTACGCGACGCTGGGCATCTTGCGTTCGATCTCCTCCTCGACGCGCTGCGTGCCGAGCCCGAAAGTCACCACTTTCTTGCCGCACGTGGGGCACGTCGCCGGCAGGAGCTGCTCGGCATTGCAGTGATGGCATCGCACGAATCCGCCGGTCGGCAGGCGGCGGTCCTTGTGGTAGACCATCAGCGCATCACAGGCGTCGCACATCATGATCCAGCCGCACGTCTGGTCCGGGCAGGCGATGTAGTTCGCGTAGCCGCGCCGGTTCAGAAGCAGCATCGCCTGCCTGCCGGCCTCGAACGTGCGCCGCAGCGCCGCTTCGAGGGGCAGACTCAGCAGGTGGATGCCCGCTTTGCCGGTGTACTCGTAGCGCGCGCGGCGCTGGCTCACCATGTCAACGATGCGCACGCGCGGCAAGGTGAAGCCGGTCACACGGTCGGGCAGACGGTGCAGCGTGTAGTGCGGGCGGTGCTCGCGCCCGTCGGCTTCGTCGGTTTCGTCCTCCATCGGGGCGATCGCATTGTGATAGCTCTCGAGGCTCGGCGTCGCTGACCCGAGGATGACCGGGATGTTGAGCAGTTGGCCGCGTCGGATGGCCACATCGCGCGCATGGTAGCGCGGCAACTGGTCCTGCTTGTAGGTCTGCTCGTGCTCCTCATCGACGATGATCACCCCCAGGCGCGGCACGGGCGCGAAGATAGCCGAGCGCGCGCCCACCACGATCCGCGCCTGCCCTTCGCGGATGCGACGCCAATACTGGTGGCGCTGCGACGCCGTCAGTCCCGAATGCAACACCGCGACGTTCGCTTCACCGAAGCGCCGCACGAAGCGGCCGACGGTCTGGGGTGTGAGGGCGATCTCCGGCACGAGCACGATCGCGCCGGGCCGGGTCTTCGCGTCTTCCCCGTCGCCGAGTTGATCAATCAGCCGCAGGTACACCTCCGTCTTGCCGCTGCCCGTCACACCGTGCACCAGGTGCACGCTGAAGCCGGCCCGCGTCGCACGGACGAGTGACGCCAGCGTATCCTGCTGCGCCTGGCTCAACGCAAGGTCATCGATCTGGGCTTCTGTCGATGCCAGGCCGGCCGCGGCGAGCGTTGCGCGCACGGCCGACTCGAGCTTCTCTTCGAGCATGCCCTTTTCGATCAGTTGCCGCACGGGTGTGACGGTCTTCGCCCCTGCCTCGTCGGCCAGATCGTGGATGTCGATCCAGTGATCGTCCGCTACCGCGCGGGCCTTGGCCGCCTCCAGAACGGCGCGCTGCAGCTTGGTCACCCGCGTACGCTTCTTTCCCGCAGGCTCGTCCGGCTGCGGCGGCTCATCGGTCACGAAGCGCACCACCCGCCGCATCACCTTGCCCGTACCGTGCTTCACCGCCGCCGGCAGCATGGTGACGAGCACCATGCCCAGCGGGCAGCAGTAGTACTGGGCGATCCAGCGCGCGAGTTGGACCAGGTCGGCCGTGAGCGCGACGCCGGAGGCGTCGCGCCCAAGGATCGGCTTGATCTTCCCGGCGGGCACATCGGTCGCATCGCTGAATCCGACGATGTAGCCGCTTGTCGCCTTATTGCGTTTGCCCAGGGGCACGCTCACGCGTTCGCCGACCGCCAGGTCAGCCAGCGCCTCGGGCACGCCGTACGTCAACCCTTCCGGCGACTGATCGATGCCCTGTTCGAGCGCGACGTGGGCGTAGCGCACGATGGTGGTATCGACGGGCTTTGTCTCAAACAGTTGGGACATTCGTCATCATGATACGGTGTCGAGCCGTGCGGTTTGGCGTAAACTCTTCCCGCATGCCCGCGAAGCGTTCCAAGCAGAAGTCGGGGGCCGCAAAGCCCCCAGGTGACACTCCCGCGATGCGCCAGTTCCGGCAGTTCAAGGAACAGCACCCGGACTGCGTGCTCTTCTTCCGGATGGGCGATTTCTACGAGATGTTCCACGAGGACGCGAAGCTGGCCCATCGCGTGCTGGGCGTGACGCTCACCCAGCGGACAGAGGGCGTTCCCATGGCCGGCGTCCCGTACCACGCGGTGGAGGGGTACCTGCGCCGGATGATCCAGGCCGGCTACCGCGTGGCCGTGTGCGACCAGGTGGAGGATCCGAAAGACGCCAAGGGCGTGGTCAAACGCGACGTCACGCGGGTGGTCACGCCCGGCACGTTGACCGACGAGGCGCTGCTCGAAGAGGGGGCGGAGAACGTTCTGGCGAGCGTGATGTTCCACGAGGATGACCGGGTTTCGCTGGCGTGGACTGAGCTTTCCACCGGCGCATTCGCGATGACCACGCTTGACGCGGCCGCCGCCGGTGACGAACTGGCGCGGCTGGGTCCGCGCGAGGTTCTGTTCGTCGAAACGGCCAACAATGAGCCGCCGCCGCGCGTCCGCCGGCTGCTCGACGCGGTCGGATGCGTCGGCACCGCGCGGCCGGGCTGGCAGTTCCGCCTCACCGAGGCCCGCCAGACGCTTGAGCGGCAGTTCCAGGTCGCCCAACTCGCGGGATTCGGCATTGCCGACGACGACCCGGCGATCGGGCCGGCTGGCGCGATCGTGGCATACCTGCTTGAGACGCAACGCACTGCGGACGGCGCATCGGCAAGGCGACTGGCGCACCTGCAACCGCCTCGCCGATTCACGCGCGACGATCATCTCGTAATCGATCAGACTTCGCTGCGCAGTCTCGAGGTCGAGCAGACCATCCGCGCCGGCACGGTGGAAGGCAGCGTGCTGGGCGTGTTCGCCAAGGCGCCCAATCATCCGGTGACGGCCATGGGCAAGCGCCTCATGCGCAACTGGCTGTGCTATCCGCTGACCGACCTGGCCGCGATCGAACACCGCCAGCACGTCGTCGGCGCGTGCGTGGACGATTCTCGGTTCCTCGACGAACTGCGCGAGGCGCTGGGCGGGGTGCAGGACGTTCAGCGTATCGCCGGGCGCATCGCTGTGGGGCGCGCCACGCCGCGCGACCTGGTGGCGCTGGGCCGCAGCACAGGCTGCGCAGAGACGTTGCTCGGACTGCTCGCGGCGTTGCCCACGGTGGCCGTTTACCACGATCGTCTGGCGGCACACACCGAGACGCTGGCCGCGCTTGCCCGGCGGATCGGCGAGGCGTGCGTGGAATCTCCGCCGCCTCATCTGCGGGAGGGCGGACTGATCCGCGACGGGCACGACAAGCAACTCGACGAGCACCGACTGCTGCAGCGCGACAGCAATGCGTGGCTCGCGCGGTACCAGAAGGAGTTGAGCGAGTCGACGCGGATTCCCTCGCTGAAGATCGGCTACAACAAGGTTTTCGGGTTCTACATCGAGTTGACGGCCGCGCACCGCGACAAGGCGCCGCAGGACTGGACGCGCAAGCAGACGCTGAAGAACGCCGAGCGTTTCATCACGCCGGCGCTGAAGGAGTATGAGGGGAAGGTGCTGGCCGCGGAGCAGAGCGCGATCGCCCGCGAGCAGGAACTGTTCGCCCGGCTCTGCGCGATGGTCCAGGAGGACCTTCCGGCGCTGCATGCTTTTGCCGCGGTCGTGGCCGAGCTTGACGTCCTGGGCGCCTTCGCCCGTCGGGCCGTGCGGTACCGGTATGTGAAGCCGACCGTGGTCGAACAGCCCGTGTTGCATATCGCCGCCGGGCGGCATCCGGTGCTGGACGAGTTGCTGGGCGACCAGTTCGTGCCCAACGACGTGCACCTCGGTCCGCGCGAGGCTTCGGGCGACGCGGCCGACCAGGCGCTTGAGCCGTCAGGCGCGGATTCACCGGCGACACTGGCGATGATCACCGGCCCGAACATGGCGGGCAAGTCCACCTACATCCGCCAGACGGCGCTGATCGCGCTGTTGGCGCACACCGGCTCGTTCGTGCCGGCCGACGAAGCGGTGGTGGGGCGGTGCGATCGGATCTTCACGCGCGTCGGGGCGTCCGATGAACTGCATGCGGGTCAGAGCACCTTCATGGTGGAGATGACCGAGACGGCCAACCTGTGCCACCACGCGACGCCGCACAGCCTGGTGATCCTTGACGAGATCGGCCGCGGTACGAGCACCCTCGATGGGCTCTCGCTGGCCTGGGCGATCGCCGAACATCTGGCGCTGCGCCGCTGCCGCACGCTGTTCGCCACGCACTACCACGAGATCACGCAGCTGTCGGAGACCTACGCGAACATCACCAACCTGAACGTGACGGTGCGGGAGTGGCAGGACGAGATTGTCTTCCTGCACCGGATCGCTCCGGGCAGTACCGATCGCAGCTACGGCATCCACGTGGCCAAGATCGCCGGCCTGCCCGCCGACGTGATCGGCCGCGCGAACGACGTGCTGTCGCAACTGGCCTTGAGTCACAACGGTCCGGGCGGCGGCGTGACGCCCGGGAGCATGCCGCCACCAGGTCCTGCGCCGGCCCAGTTGTCGCTCTTCACCGAGTACATCGAACACCCGGCACTGGAGCGACTGCGCACGACCGATCTGAACGCTCTAAGCCCAATGCAGGCTTTTGATCTTCTGCGCGAGATTCGCCGCCAGCTCGACAACGGCTGAGACCGGTGTCATGGACGCCCCAGAAGAAGCGGCTTGCTGGTTCCTGCCTATATTCACACGAACGTTGCGATTGTGGAACATGTCGGTCATGAGGATCGTATTAGCTGATATATTGGGAGTTACAACCACGCGGCGGGGGGCCAAGGAGCCTTCGTACCGCAAAAACAGGCGCATAAGACTTTTAAGGGCGTGGCGCAAGTCTCGCCGATACGATTTGTTAGAGAGGAAATGCTCGCTAAGGTCAATACCCTAAGTGGAATAGAACGGATGCTTTTGGGGTTGACAATGGTGAGATTAAGCTAAGAATGAAAGTGGATCACGAAGCAAGACATGCTTCCCTGCCCGGTGGTCCGTCCGGAAACTGAAGAACAGATCGGACAGAGAGAATAACCGGGCAGCAGGAAGTAGACGATACACCCAACTCCACCCCCCCTCACGGCCCGATTGGTGTCCCCCCGCACCGTCGGGCCTTTTTTCTTTGCCTCAAGTTCTGTCACCCCAGCGCGAACTGCCGGATCGATACAATCCTGGAGGGTGACCGGACGTTTCACAGATGGATGAGGCATGGAAGGAGCGACGTCATGACCGGGCGCATCTGCGGATCAATCGCACTTGTCCTCGTGATCACCGGTGTGCTGGCGGCGGCCTGGGCTGGTTCGTCCGGGCGATCACAGAGGGCCGGCGATCGTTCAGTCGGTCTCGAGGAGCGTCCGCTGATCGCTCTGACGCCCACGCAGGTGGCGAATCTGTACCGCCGCAACTGGCCGGTATACGCCGGCAAATGCGCGATCTTCGAGGGCGGTTACATTGCGTGTCCCAACTACGATCCGCGCTATCCGAGCAGCCTGAACAAAACACCGGATCAGCTGATTCATGAAAGCCGACGCACGGAACGGGTGTCGATGGGCGGCGGGCTGATTCGCCCGGTGACGCTCATGATGCATCGCGACGATGCGGACGCGGTCGCCAAAGCGTTGCCGGACTTGTCCGTGGGCGCGTACGGCCACCTCCATTCCGTGCAGGTGACACGCGTCATCGGCCCGCGCGAGATGGAAGTCGGCTCACCGTGGCTGATCGATGAGAACGACCTGGACCAGCAGGTCAGCGATGTGCGCGCGAAGCTTCAGCGACAGCGGGTTCCGGCCGCAACCGTCGAGAAGCGGATTGAGCAGCACTTCGGCGAGCGGCTGAAACTGGCCGAGCGACAGAAGGATCAGGCCTGGCGCTCGCGCATTCGCGTGGTTGGTTTCGACACCAGCCGCGTCACGGCCAACAAGCGGTGGACCGGGCCCAAGGGCGGACTGCAGATGGCGATCGTCAAGGAGGAGCCGCCGACCGGCCGCTACGAGCGGATGTCCACCTTCGTGGCCGTGCCGGTCGCCGCGTTCGGGCGTGGGATCAGTGAGGACCAGTTTTCGGAAATGCTTGCCGCGCGTGACCACACGCGCGAGCGATTCGCCGCGCTCGTCGCGACGGAAATGGAGCACGAGCAAGAGGGCGCGATGGAGCGGGTGTTCGCGGCCCTGGAGCGAGCGCGTGTCGCGGTCCAGCAGCGCGAGCAGGCGATCGAAGCCGCAAGGGCCGAACGCGACGAGAGCGACAGGCGACGCTACCAACCGGGCGACCGCCGCCCGGGCTCGCGCTACCCCGCGGATTTCAACAACCCATGATGGTGTCGCGGCCCGAAGATTGACCGCTTCGCTCCAAGAGTGTGAATCGGACTTCTGCCCGTGACCGCTATGCCGAGTGCGTGAGGTGTCAGGAATGCTTACCCGAAGCGGACCGGCGACGAACACAACTGGGCGGCACGAGCTCAGGCCGCCCAGCGGTGTAGCGAGTCAGCGTCCGCTGCAATCAGCGACGGCGACGCCTCAGTAACCCCAAGGCGCCAAGGGCCAGCAGGCTCATCGTTGCCGGCTCAGGCACGGCGGCGACCGTGCCGTACGTTGAAGCGTGGTCAATATTGGCCCATGCGTAGTTGCCGGCCGGGTCCACGCCCCAATCGCCCAGGTTGGCGGTGGGGGCACCCAGCACGAACTGTGCCAGGGGATTCTTCGTGTTGTTGCTGGCATCGCCCGCGACAACCCACTCGCTGCGGCCTTCGTTATACCAGTAGATCCGGACGGTGTCCTCGCCGAGGCCGGCAGCGGCCAGTTCGGCCGGGTCGTAGTCCATCCGCAGCGTGGCGAAGTCACCATCGGCGGCGAACGAAGCGAATGCGATGACCGGCCCCAGTCCTGCCTGATCGGGCGCGAGCCCGCCCGTGCTGCCCAACGCTGCGAAGCCCGAGTCGTCGTAGTCGCCCCGGGCGGTCGCGCCGGTGAGGCCGGCCGGCAGCTTCAGCCCGCCCCCGGCCGGACTGGCCATGAACGGCACGTAATTGCCCTCAGCGTTGATGGCCGAGCCGACGATCTGCCCGTTGCCATTGATGCCGCTGGCCGAGCGCAGGACCCAGCCCGTTGGCATGTCCACCAGATCGTCGAGCACGAACCGAAGTCCGCTGTTGAGGTCCCAGAGCGCCGCCTGAGTCTCGCCGAAGTCTTGGAAAGCGCCCACGGCAAAGCCCGAGTTGTTCACGTCGCTGGCCTCGCTGAAGAGCTGCCCGTTGGTGCCCAGGTCGGTCATGCGGCCGTTGGTGGGGTCCCAGGCGAAGGCGTGCCACGGACCGCCGTCAGCCACCCACGCCTTGCCGACCACGATTCCTGCGCTGTTGATGGCGTTAGGGTAGACGGCCTTGCTCTCGGCGTTGATGGCCCCCAGGCTGCGGAAGGCATATGGGCTGCCTGGAGTAAGCGTGTAGGCGTTGCCGACGTTCAGGCCGTCCAACCCATCACCGCCCGCGCGTCCGGCGATGACACCTTCGCTGTTGACCGCCCGCAGTTGCGCCGGGTTGTTCGGGTTGTAGGCGGGAAGCCCGGCCGGGTAGGTGCCGGCGTCGCTGATGTGCCGCAGGCCATTGGTCTGATCCCACAGGTTGCCGCGCGACGTGACGACGAGGCCGTCGTCGTTGATGTCCATCGCGCGGTGGCTGAGCGCTGAGTCCTCAACGATCATCGTCACGCCGCCGGCCGCGGAGCGGAAAAAGGGGTCCTCGTTGTAGCCTACGAGGCGATACCCGATGATCTCATTGCTGCTGTTGATCCGCCAGGGGACCAGGGCCTCGCCGGCACCGATGTCATTACGCCCATCCTCGGCGTTCCACACCCAGCCGCCCGTCACGGTTCCGGCGTACGACCAGCCGATGACCCACCCGTTATCGTTGATGTCCCAGGCTGCGGCCTTTGAGGTGCTGGTACCTGCCTCGGTGTAGGGCAGTTCCTAGACGCCGTACTGGGCACCGGCCAAGGCAGGGCAAGCGGCGACAGCCGCGATGCTGAGAGCAGCGGCGATTGAGAGTGCTGACTTCATTCCAACTTCTCCTGATGGTTCGTTTGCCTGCCCGGCCGCCTTCGCGCCGGCGGACAGGTATGGATTCAGGTGGCGACCGGAACGGGTTTTGCTTTGTCTACGTGAGTCACTGCTGGACTCCCTTCTCGAATGGATTGCAACAGCCGTGCCAGATACCGGCCACATGCGCAACATCATTTTTCATAAACGATTGCGAGCCACAGGCTCTCTGCGCATATGGAACTGGCCTCGTCGGGTCTTGATATTGGGGTTATGATAGGCCTAGTTACAATCTTCTATAGGCCCAACAAGGAGCGGCACACTGGCGATGCGATCCCGCAGAACGATGGAGGACCGGGCCGTGGCGGCAGCCTTGGGCGACGACATGGCCGCCCTTGAGGCGATGGCTGCTGAGGCAGGTCAGGCCGAACGCGTCCATCTGGCCGCCCTTGAGGGTGAATGGGAAACAGCAGCCCGGCACTACCGCGTCGCTGCGGCACGCGGACCATACCGTCTGCGGGCCGACCTGGAATACGCGGCCGAGCTCAGCGCCCGCGATCTGGTTCGCGTGCAGGCACTGGTGTCGGAGGAATCGACGGGCGGCAGTCTGGGCTTTGACCCACCGCTGGAGCAGTCGCGCGAGCAGGCGCTGCCTCCAGCGGACAGGACGCCGCCGCGGCGCATCGCCGATCTGTTCGTGGGACAGTCGCCAGCCGCACGGGCCGTGCGCGAGTCGGTGGTGAAGTTCGCGGCCCTCGATGCGCCGGTGCTGCTTATCGGTGAGACTGGCACGGGCAAGGAAGTCGTCGCCCGGTTGCTTTACTCGCAGGGAACCCGGACCGAACAGCCCTTCGTGCCGGTGAACTGTGGGGCGGTGTCGGACGCGCTGATCGAGTCGGAACTATTCGGGCACGTCCGGGGCGCCTTCACTGGTGCCAGCCGCGACCACAAGGGTGTCTTTGAGTCCGCCGGGACCGGCGTCATCTTCCTGGACGAGGTGCATGCCATGTCGCCGCGGCTCCAGGTGGCACTGTTGCGGGTGCTCGAGAGCGGCGAGTTCCGACCTGTCGGGGGCACCCAGGTCCGCCAATCGCAAGCCAGGGTCATCGCCGCGACGAATGAACGGATTGTCGATCTCATCGAGCAGGGCGAGTTCCGGGCCGACCTGTATTACCGCCTGGCGCGCCTGCACATCCACCTGCCGCCGCTCCGCGATCGCAAGGACGACATCGCCTCGCTCGTGCGCGCGTTCCTGCGCCGCCTCCGCGGCGAGTACGACGTTGCCGTTGCCGACGATTTCATCGCCGCGCTGTCTGAGCATGACTGGCCCGGCAACGTCCGCGAGCTGCGAAACGAGGTGGAACGCATCGTGCTGCTGTCCGGTGGCGAGCAGTTGCTTACGGCCGCGATGTTCCAGCCACCGGGGCGGCAGGCGGCGCAGCCGGCTGCGCCGGGGCTCCCCGAGGCGGGCGTGCCGTCACGAGCCGAGATCGTGGGCAATCCGCGCAACATGCACGTGCGCCGCGAGCGTTTGCGAAGGCTGTTCGACGTGCATGCCCAACTCACGCGGGCGCAGGTGATCGAACTGCTGCGGTGCGCACCCGACACCGCCACGCGCGACCTCCGCAGCCTTGTTGAAGACGGCTATATTGCCCGCGTGGACCCCACAGGCCATCCCAAGGACAGTTACTTCGTGCAGGCGCCAAGGGACCGTGCGCCGTGAAAGGCTCGAGATCGGCCGGTACCGTCGAAACGTCTCGTCAGTTCGGCCGATCAACTCGAAGTCGAGCGATATCACACCACCTGACCGGGGGGCGTAACCGCGAGAAGAGGACAGCCCCATCGACGGTGCACTTTGCTGCCGGTTGGAACTCCCGCCAGAATGTCTTCCTTAAGCGAAGCGGTAGCGATCGCGGCCGCGCTATGGCGCAGTAGTTTCCGCCCGCTGGACGATGCGGCCGGTTACGCCGCGCGTTGCCGACGTCAATGCCGTCTCGATGACCTCTCGTGTGACTTTCCACTGCTGGAGGGCCTCGCGCGCGGAGGCCGCCTCGCTTTCAAGCTTGTCGTGCTGCCGACGGAGTTCGCTGTAGTTCTCGTCGATGGCGCTGAGACGCGCCAGGAGCAGTTCCGCTTCCCGGTGCTGGCTGCGAAGCATGTCCAGTTCGCGGTCGATCTGCTGCATCCGCCGTTGTCCCTGTCCGATCGGGATATCGATCAGGCCCGCCTGAACCGCGGCGATGTCGAGGTTCAGCCGCTGGATATCGTTCTGCGCCTGCTCCATCGCTTTGCGGGTCTGGACCACGGCGTAATGAGTCGACCTGCGGTGCATGTCATCGTGGTGGCGCATCTCGCGCTCAAGACGATCCAGTTCCTTCTCCTTCGATCGCAGTTCGTCGTTCAGACGGACGAGTTCCGGTTCGACCTTCAGGTACGCTTCCACGTCGCCGCGTTCCTTCTCGAGTTGCGCGATGCGATCGCCGGCCTCACTCATGCGTCCACGGGCATCGGCAATCATCTGCTGCAGGCGCTGCGGCGAATCGGGCAGCGGGCCTTCCTGCTCCATCTCGAACGCGATGCGCTTGGCTTCCGATTCCTCGGCCTTGACCGTCAGCGTTGCGACCTGCCGGTCAGCCTGGCGGCTCATCTCGCGCAGGGACGCGGCCATCGCCTCAGGCAGGTGCATCTCCCAGTGCCGGGCCAGCGCATTGACCAGCCTCGCGCCGATCTCGCGATCACTCAGGCTGGACCGAAGGCGTACTTCCATTGACACCGTGTCATCGGCGATCGCCTCGACCTGCAGTGAGCGCGCCAGTTCATCGACTGATCCGGACAGGCCCAAGTCGTCGCGTACATCCGCGATGACATCGATCGACGCCATCGCTGCGATCGCCGCTTCGCGTCGCTGGTTCAGGAGCACTGGCGTGTCCGTCCCGGAACGGGTGATGGTCGGTCCGAACGAGAACGTGACCGCCGCGGTCGGCAGTGAAGCCTGGGTCTTTGGATCGGCCTGTCCCGCTTGCCCGGGCTGCGGCCCGATGCTCTCGAGAAACGATGGCGATACGAAGCGGGACAGCACGAGTCCGCACGCCAATCCCAACGAGAACCCGATGATCAGAAGCGCCGCCTTCATCGATCCACCCACCTTTCCAGCCGCGCATCACGCGTACCGGCTCGACGCGCGTTGACAGACGCCGCCGGCTTTGCGCCCCGCGTGTTCGCCATGCCGACCATTGTACGCATAAGTCCGGCGGCGCGAAGGTGTTTCGCCAACGGCCGCGCCCCCGATATGACGGTTGTGCGGATTGCGCGGCGCGGATCAGCCGGCGGGGTCGCGGTCGGTCGGACCGTCGCGAGGCGCTTCTTCCCACCGCTCTCCTTCGGAAGGCTTGATGCCCATATCCTCGGCAATGCCCATGTAGAGCGAGCGCATTTCCAGCGGGCTGATGTCGCCATTCTCATCCGCATCGGCCTCAACGATGCGCTGCGTCACGTCTTCGTCGATACCCCGGAAGAACGCATCGTGCTCGGACTCGTCCAGCCGCCCGTTGCCGTTGACATCGAAGTCCTCGGTCAAATCGGCGAAGTAGTCGAACGCCCGGTTCGCGGCGTTGCGCATAAATGTCGTGCGCTCGTCCGGCGAGACCTGGCCGTCGCCGTCCGTATCCATCCATTGCTCCGCGCTTTGCATCATGCTGAACATGACCGGAGCGTACTTGAGCCTGCCCATGCGCCGCTCCGTTTCAGTGACCTGTCCGTCGCGATCCATGTCCATGACGCGACGCTCCCACCCCTGGGCGACCTGGCGGAAACGCTGGCCGAACTGGCGCATCTTGTCCTTCTCTTCGTCCGACAACTCGCCATCATCGTCGAGGTCGAAATGCTTGAGCATGAACGCCTTGCCGCGTCGCTCCCAAGGCTTGCCCGCCGCGCGGCGGGATTCGCGCATGGCCTGTCGCTCCGCTTCGGATAGCTCGCCATCGCCGTCCGTATCCCACTGCCGCAGAAGCTGCTCGCGATGGAGCCGCTGCTGATCCGCTCGGGCCGCTTCCCATTCCGCTTCCGACAACTCGCCGTCGCCGTCCTTGTCGTACTGCTTGAACATCATCTCGCGGAACTGTCCCTCGCCGCTCTCGGCGGCCGCCCCACCGGGCGCCGCTTGCGGCCCCCCGGGCTGCTCCTTACCCGCCGTCTCGCCCGGGAAGCGCCCGGATGCAAGGAACGCATTGGCCGGCGGACGTTCTTCGCCGCGGAGATGGCCGTCACCGTTCTTGTCGAAGCGGCGGAGCAGGGACCTGCGCATCGCCCGGCGGTATGCCTCCGCCTCGAAGAAATCGAGCATCCGATTGCCGTTGCGATCGTGCCGCAGCATCTCCTGCCAGCGGTCGAAGACCTGGACAAACTGCTTGCGCCCTTCCTGGTCCGCCTGGAACTCGGCCGCGGACAGTTCCATGTCCATTCCGGCCACCGTCAGGAAGCCGCTGCGCTGCGACATGTGATCGAACGGGTCCAGCCGCCGGTTGAGCAGGTCCGGCACTGCCGGCGGTGATTCGGCCTCTGCCCGGGGCGCGTCGGCCCATGCAACAGAAGTGGCGAGGACAACGAAGGCGAACACGGATTGGGCATACCGGGCCATCGGGCGAACCCCTTCAGTGTGCTGAACTATTCCTGCTCATTATCGTCCGAGTTGCGCCTCCGGCGAGGCCTTTGATCATTGTCACCATCACCGCCTCCCCGGCGGCTGCCCCTGCGGCGGGATTCACGCCATTGTCGGCGTGCTTCGGCGCGCTCCTCTTCATCCAACTCACCGTCCTTGTTCTTATCATACTGCTCCAACATGCGCCGGCGCATCGCCTCGGCCCGTTCGCGTTCCCTTTCTTCCATCTGCTTGACCGCCGCGTCCTTCTCGGCATCGCTGAGTTGACCGTCCTTGTCGGTATCATACCGCTCCATCACTTCCTCGCCGCCGCGGTCGAGCCATTGCCGGCGACGTTCGGTGCGTTGTTCCTCCCAGCGCTTGCGCATCGCTTGGCGCGCCGCCTCACGCTCCTCCTCGCTCAGCTCGCCGTCGCCGTCCTTGTCGTGTTCCTCGACAAAGGCCTGGCGGCGACGTTCGCGTTCGGCTTCCCAGCGTTCCCGCATCTTGCGCCTCGCCGCGTCGCGCTCGGCGTCGCTCAATTCACCGTCCCCGTCCGTGTCGTTTTCCTCGACGAAGCGCTTGCGCATCGCCTCGCGAGCGGCGGTCCGTTCTTCCTCGTTCAGCCGGCCATCGCCGTCCTTGTCGTGCTCCCGGATGAACTCGCGCATGCGCTCTCGCATATCGTTGGCCGGGCGGTCGCCTCGGTCCGCCGGCGCGTCGCCGCCGGCCCCCTGGCCCTCGGGCGGAAAGGCGTCAGTCGTACGGCGGGTCGCCTCACGCACGGGTGCGGGAATGCGCCCGGCCGACAGGGCCTTGTTCGCCGTCTCGCGTTCGGTGCCGGTCAACGCCCCGTCCTTGTTGGTGTCGTAGGCGGCCAGCACGCGCTTGCGCTGATCGAAGCGGCACTTCTCCGCCTCGAAGAAATCAATTGTCCCGTTGCTGTTGGCGTCGAAACGTGCGAAATCGGACCACTGGTCGAACACGCGGACGAAGCCCCGCGCCGCCTTCCGGTCCGCCTCGAATTCAGCCTGGGACAGTTCCATGTCGACCCCGGACGCCCGCATGAACGACCCGCGCTGCTGCACGCTGTTGAAAGGGTCAATGGCATGCCGCAACACGTCCGGCGTCGGGGCGGTCTCGCCGACCGCGTGCAGGGGGATGAACGCCGCAGCCAGGAACGTATAAGTCAGGAAGGCGGGAAATGTCAGTGCGCTTTTCATCACAGTCTCTCCAAGGTGACAAGTGCGATTGATGGACCTCAACCCCGGTTATACGCATGCGCTCCACCATGATATCCCCTGAGCCGGCGACGCCCGCATCGGTTTTCGGGATCGAGCGTAAGCAAGATTGGGGTGTTTCAGGTGCGGGGGGGGGCGCTTTGATGCAAAAGCCGCAGGCAACCGGCGTTTGACGTTAAGACGGCCGGTGTTGCTGAGTGGCAGACTTCCGAGTGGTCGTCCATAGCACTGCGGCAACCTGGCGCCGACCGATCGCAGTGAGCGACGCTTGTTTGGACTGACAAATGGGTATAACAGAAGTACTTCTGGAGAAAGGGCTTATAACGCCCGAGCAACTGGCCGAGGCCACGGACCTGCGCCAGCGCGACGGCTTGCGCCTCGATCGGGCGCTGGTCCGGCTGGGGCACGTCTCCGAAGACGACCTGCTCAACGTCATGAGTGAGCAGCTCGCCATGCCGTTCGTCGATCTGAACGAGCATCCCGTCGATGTCGAGGTGCTGCGGAGCGTCCCGGCTCGATTCCTCTTCAATAAGAACCTGGTGCCTGTCGGGCGGCAGAATGGTTCGCTGATCGTCGCCACCAGCGATCCTTTCGATCTGTACGCCCTGGACGAACTGCGACTGCATACGGGCATGGAGATCGACACCGTCCTCGCACGCGAGGATGAGATCGAGAAGCTCATCAAGCGCCACTTCGGCGTCGGCGGCGACACGATCAACGAGATGATCGGCGACGACATCGAGGTCGTTTCCGAACAGGGCGAGGACTCCGATGACCTGCTCGAGATGGCCCAGGAGGCCAGCGTCATCAAGCTGGTCAACGAGGTACTGCTCGAAGCACTCAACGAGCGCGCCAGCGACATCCACATCGAGCCGTACGAACGGTCGCTGGCCATTCGCTACCGCATCGACGGCGTGCTGCAGGAAGCCTCGCTGCCGCCCCAGATCGAGCGGTTCCAGGCCGCGATCATCAGCCGCATCAAGATCATGGCGAACCTGAACATCGCCGAGAAGCGTCTGCCGCAGGACGGGCGGATCAAGTTCCGCGCCGGCGGACGCGAGATCGACGTTCGCGTCAGCGTCATCCCGATGCTCTTCGGTGAAGGCGTGGTGATGCGCATCCTGGACAAGGCGACGGTGCTCTACACGTTGCCCGAACTGGGCATGGCGCAGGACACGTTCGGGTTGTTCAAGAAGATGATCGCGCGCCCGCACGGCATCGTGCTGGTCACCGGGCCGACCGGCAGCGGCAAGACCACCACGCTCTACGCCGCGCTGCAGGCGATCGTCAGCAGCTCCATCAAGGTGCTCACGGTGGAGGACCCGGTCGAGTATCACCTGGACGGTGTCAACCAGATCCAGGTGAATCCGCGAATCGATATGTCGTTCGCCCGCGGGCTCCGCGCGATTCTGCGGCACGACCCGGACGTGGTGATGATCGGCGAGATCCGCGATCTCGAGACGGCGGAGGCGGCCATCCAGGCCGCGCTGACCGGTCACCTGGTGCTCTCGACCCTCCACACCAACGACGCCTGCTCCGCGGCCACGCGTCTGCTGGACATGGGTGTCGAGCCCTTCCTGGTCACCAGCACGCTCAACGCGGCGATGGCCCAGCGGTTGGTTCGTATGGTCTGTCCCGATTGCAGGGAGGCCTATGAGCCGGATCGCGAGCAGTTACCCGACGATTTCGAGTTGGCGCCCGGCGCGGTGCTGTATCGTGGACGCGGTTGCCGCAAGTGCCGCAGCACGGGGTACCACGGCCGAACCGGTCTTTTCGAGCTGATGGCCAACAACGCGGACATCAGCGAGAAAATCATCAGCCACGCCTCGTCGTACGAGATCGAGCGCGTCGCGAAGCAGACGGCCGAGCTTCGCCTGTTGCGCGAAGATGGTTGGGACAAGGTCCGGGCGGGCATCACCACGCCGGAGGAGGTGCTGCGCTGCACGAAGGTGTAGGTGTGCCGGTGGTCCGGTGTCTGAAGCAGATGCCGGCGGCAGCCCGCGTGCCCGGCTTTGATCGTCTTTTTGAGAGTCCATGGCGCTGTTCGAGTACATCGCGCGGAATCGAGATGGACAGCAGGTGACCGGCACATTGACCGCCGACACCGAGGCGGCGGCGGTGCGCCTGCTCGATGACCGGCAGCTCTTTCCCGTCTCCGTCGAGCCGAAGGCGCAGCCGACTGCGCGGCTGGCGCTGGGCCGGACCAGCCCGCGCCAGGTCGGGATGGTGTACGGGCAGATCGCTGACCTGCTCAACGCCGGCGTGCCGCTGATGCGCTCGATCGAAACCGTGATGCGGGCCATGAAGGGCGGCGCGCTGCAGGGCGCCCTGACCAAGGTCGGCGAGGATGTCTCGGCGGGCGAAACACTGGCCGACGCGATGGGGCAGCACCCGGCGATCTTCAAGCCCCTGCACGTGGCGATGATCCGCGCCGGCGAGCGAGGCGGGTTCCTCGAACAGGTGCTCAGCGACCTGTCGCGGTTCGTCGAGTCGCAGGACGACCTGAAATCCAAAGTGGTCGGCGCCCTGGTCTACCCGGCCGTGCTGGTGATCATTGGCATCGGTGTGGTTCTGCTGCTGTTGCTGTGGCTGGTGCCCAAGTTCAAGGACTTCATGGTGGATATCGAGTTGCCTTTGCCGTCGCGGGTGTTGTTCGCCCTCAGCGACGGTCTGCACCTGCACTGGCCGTTCGTCGTGCTGGGGCTGGGCATTGTGCTGGTGATCATGGTGCGCACGGTCCGGTCACCCGGCGGCCGGGCGACGCTGGACCGACTGGTGCTGCGGGTGCCCCTGATCGGCGGCGCGATCCAGATGGTTGCCTTGACGCGGTTCTGCCGCATCCTGGGCACGCTGCTTCAGGCGGGCGTACCGATCCTGCAGAGCCTCCAGATCAGCCGCGACGCCGCCGGCCTGGCCCCGCTGGCCCAAGCCATTGACGATGCCGGCGAAAACGTGAAAGCCGGTCAGCCGCTGCACGAGCCGCTCGGCGCCAGCCGCATGTTTCCACCCGATGTGCTGGAGATGATCGCGGTGGCGGAAGAGAGCAACCAGATGGAGAACACCCTTTTGCGCATTGCCGACACTGTGGAGCGGCGGACGAATCGCAAGGTCGATCTGGCCGTGCGTCTGCTTGAGCCGGCGCTGCTCGTTTGCATTGCGTCGGTCGTGGGATTCGTTGCACTGGGATTGATCCTGCCGATCTTCGAGATGGCGTCGCAGATGCAGTAGCGGCAGTTCAGAGACGCGGAAACAAGGGACACAATGATCAGGCCGACAGGGACGCGTTGGCCGTCAAGCGAGTTGAACCCAACAGGAGAGATTTTCATGAATCGAACAGACACACGCACCCGGGCGTTCACCATTGTCGAGGTGATGCTGGTGCTGGTCATCATCGCGCTGATCGCCGGCGTGGTCATCTTCACCATCGGCGGCACGCCGGACAAGGCGAAGCGCCAGACGACCGAGATCAAACTGCAGAAGATCCAGAACGCGTTGACGCGCTTCCAGACCGACACGAACCAGTTTCCGCCCAGCGAGGAAGACGCGCTGCAGATGCTGATCACGAAGCCTGAGGACGAGGAATACGACGGCTGGGCCGGCCCGTACCTCAACCATGCGGACCTGAAGGACGCCTACGGCAATCCGATCAACTACGAACGGATCGAGGAGGGCGGCGAACTGGCGGAAGGCGCGGCCAAGTACCGGCTCTGGTCCAACGGTCCGAATGGAACGAATGACAACGGCGAGCCGGATGACATTCTTCCGCCGTCCGCGGTCGCCGAGGATGAGGAATAGCCCCGCCGCGCAGTCGTGAGCACGCCATGGTGGATGCCGAAAGCCAATCCGTCGGTCGTGCGCCGCGTGGGTTCACGCTGCTGGAGATGGTCATCGCGCTCGCGCTGCTGGCGATGCTCCTCGCCATGGCGGCCATATCGGTCGGCGGATGGATGGATCGGGCCGACCTTGATGAAGGCGCTGATCGCTTTGCGAGCGCCCTGCGCCAGGCGCGGCTCGATGCACGCATCACCGGCCGGCGCATCCGGATGGTCTGTCAGTCGGACGGCGAAGATGGTGCGCGGTTCGCCTTCGAATGGGAACCCGATCCCTTCGAGGCGCCCGGGCAGTTCGTCCCGTACGACGCGCCGTGGTGCGGGTCGCTGCCGACGCAACTGGTGCGCATCGAGCGTTGCGAGTTGATCGGCGACAGCGCCCTGAAGGCGGCCGCCATCGCGGACATGACCGCCGGCGGCGACGAGGAGGACGCGGTGCTCCGCACGATCGAGTTCGGCGCCGGCCGCGACTGCGACTGGGCGCGCATTGTCCTCCGCTCCACGAGCGAAAGCGATCCGCGCCGCGCCGTGGTCGTGCTGGAAGGTGATCGCGGCCGCGTGACGAGCAAGGTGCTCAGCGCCGCCGACTACGAAACGCTGGCCGATCAGTATGACGCCAGCCCGCGTGACCTGGTGACCGCCGCGGCCGTCGAGCCGCTTGAAGAGGATGAATGAAAGCCCGATAGACATGGCCGACCGCGCGTCAACTCGTAGTTTCGTGTGCGCCCGCGGCGCGGTGCTGCTGGAGGTGGTGCTGGCGCTCACGCTGTTCGTCATCGCGGCGATGGTCATCCTCGGCGCGGTGAATACCTCGTTCGACGTGGCCGGATCACTCGAACGCCGCGCCCAGGCCGTCGATCGCGCCGTGACGATTCTTTCACTGCTGCAGGCCGAACAGATTGATCTGAACGATCCCGACGCCGCGGGCGGCGAGTTTGATCCGCCGTTTGAAGACTGGTCGTATGCGCTTGAGGTGGACGAACCGCTCGACGCGCTCGAAGGCCCCGTGATGCAGACGATCACCATCACCGTCACCCACCGGCCGGACCAGTACCGCTACGCGCTGACCCAGATGTTCGCCGCGCCCGGCGAGGGGGACGAGAACGTTGAAATCGTTGAGGAGGACCCGTTCTGATGCCGCGGCAGGGCGTTTCCAATTCGCGCCGCGCCCGACCGCGCGGCTTCACGCTCCTCGAGATCGTCGTGGCGATCGCGCTGTCCGTGCTGCTGCTGGGCGTCACCCTGGGCTTCTACCACGAGACGCTCGAAGCCCGGCGACACCTGCGGCGGGAGATCGCGTCCGTCGCCCAGCAGCGCGACGCCATGGACCGCCTCACCGATGAACTGCGTGCCGCGCTGGCTTACCGCTTCCTCGGGCTGGGCCTGGAAGGCAGCCTGAGCGAGTTGCGCGCCGTCCCCACGACGCGCGTGCCCGGGGCATCGGTGTGGATCGAACGCGGCGCAACCGATGACCCGCTCCCGCCCGAGCACGACATCACGATCGTCGGCTACCGGCTCGGCATCGAGGAAGACGAGGATGGCCTGCCCGTCATCTACGGGCTTGAGCGCACCGAACAACTGATGATCACCGCACGCGTGCCGGAGGAGGGCGACCAGATCAAGTCGCGCGTCATCGCCGCGGACATCCGCTTCCTCCGCTTCCGCTATCTCGCCAACGGCGAGTGGCTCGGCTCGTGGACCGGTGGCGATCTGCCCGTGGCCGTGGAGATCACCATGGGCACGGAGCCGGTGGAGATCGAGAATGAAGACGACCTGTTGGACTACGACCTGACCGAGTATCCCGGCCAACTGTACCAGCGGGTCGTGGCGCTCCCCGCCGGGTTCCAGCAGCAGCAGCGCCGCACGCGCGGACTGGGAGGCGGCTGAGCAGGCATGAACGCATGGCGGCATCAACTTCGCTACCAACGTCGCGCACCGCGTGCGACGGTGCTGTTGGTCGTCCTCGTGATCACCGCGATGGCCGCCCTCGTGGCGGTCAGCGTGCTGTACTTCGTCCAGGCCGAGTCCGCCGCAGGGACCGTCAGCAGTTCGGATCAGCACGCCTACACCGCGTGCATGAGCGGTCTGCAGCATGCGATGACCGTGTTGGCC
Source organism: uncultured Phycisphaeraceae bacterium (assembly GCA_964532795.1). Taxonomy (GTDB): domain Bacteria; phylum Planctomycetota; class Phycisphaerae; order Phycisphaerales; family Phycisphaeraceae; genus CAZHJL01. The sequence goes on from CAZHJL010000020.1 coordinate 27,188, forward strand.
GAAAGCGCCGATGATCCGGCCGAGTGGCAGGACAATCCCGACGTGTTCCAGAATGTCTTCGTCCGCCGCGCCGGCGGCGATGACTGGTATTTCACCATCTATGCCCCGGCCGAGGGCCAAGCGGGCGAGGAAGGCGAGTTCCGTTACGGGCTGACCGACGAGTCGGGCAAGATCAGCCTGCTTACCGCGGACGAATCGGTGCTGCTCGAGTTGCCCGGCATGACGCAGGAGCGCGTCGACGCGCTGCTTGACTACCGCGACGAAGACGACGAATCGCGCGGCGACGCCGCCGAACAGTCCGACTACTACGATCGACTTGCCCACCCTTACCGCATCCCCAACGGGCCGCTCGCCTCCGTCGAGGAACTGCTGCTGGTCAAGGGATTCACCGGCGACATCGTCTACGGCGAAGACGCCAACATGAACGGCCGGCTCGATCCGAACGAGGATGACGGCGACGAATCACTGCCCGCCGACAGCGGCGACGGCCGGCTCGATCGCGGGCTCAAGGCGCTGGTCACGGTGTTCTCGCTCTCGCCCGGTCGCGCGGCCACCGACAGCAACGGCGAGAACCGCATCCCGTTGCGAGGCAGCGCCAACCCGCTGCGCGATCTGGGGCTCTCCAGTCAGACCTTCCGGTTCATCGAGATCGTGCTGGCCGATGGGCACGAGTTCACCCACCCCAGCGAACTGCTGCAGATGCAGTACACGCTGCAGGACAACCAGCCGCGGTTCGGCCTGGCCCGCGGGGCGGTCGTCAACTCTCCCGTGGACGATGCCGACCTGGCCGTCATCATGGACCGACTGACGACCAGCCGCGGCGTCTTGGAGCAGGGGCTGATCAACATCAACGCCGCGCCTGCCGCGGTGCTCGCGGCGCTGCCGGGCGTTGACGAGCAGGCGGCCGAGCGCATCGTGAGTGAGCGGGGCGGGCTGCTGCCCGAGCAGCGCACCCACACCGCGTGGCTTTACACGGAAGGCATTCTCGACGCCGAGCAGTACAAGCTCGTCGCGCCGATGCTCGCCACGAAGGGCATGCAGTACCACGTGCGGGTGATCGGATACGGCTACCCGAGCGGGCGGTATCGCGTCATTGAGGCGGTGCTTGATCTCGCGTCGGGTTTCGGCAGCGGGTCGCGCACGCCGCGCATCATGTACTGGCGCGATGTCACCCGGTCGGGCCTGCCCTTCCCGCTGGATCCGGACGTGCAGGAGAATCGTGAATGAACGTGCGGCTGGGCAAACTCGGCAAGCCTTCGAGTCCGCGTCGCGGCCGGTTCGTCGCCGCCGACTTCGATGAGCGCCGCCTGCGCGCGGTCGTCGCCGAGCATGTGCCGCGCGGCACGCGCATCCTCCGCACGGCGATCGAATCGTTTCCCGACGGCCTTGACACCGGCCAGCCGGCCGAGATCGGCCGGTTTCTCGCGGAGATGCTCGAGAAGCACCGCATGCGGGGCGTGGGGCTCATCATGAGCCTTCCGCGTTCGAAGGTTGTGCTCAAGCCGCTGACGCTGCCGCCGCTGGCGGACGAACACGAACTGGCCGCGATGGTGCAGTTCCAGGTCAGCAAGGAACTGGCATTCAGCGCCGCGGAAGCGGTGATCGACTACGCGATCGAAACGCACTACGGGACCGCCGCGGAGGATGACGCGTCCGAGGGCGTCGAGGTGCTCGTCGCCGCGGCGAAGCAGGAAGTCGTGGCGTTCTACCAGCAGGTCGCGGTCGCGTCCGGCGCGCGCCTGCTGCGCCTGGGCCTGCGCCCGTACGCCGATGTGCGCGCCCTCAGCCGCGCGGGACTGAACCAGGATGTCGACAGCCTGGCGCTGGTCCACGTGACGCACGGTGAGACCGAAGTCGATGTCCTGGCCGGCCATTCGCTGACCTTCAGCCGCTCGGCGCTCATCAGGGTGTCCGGCGGCGAGGGCCACGGCGATCCGGCCGACGCGATCACGCTCGAAGCGGCGCGGAGCCTTCAGAGCTATCACGCCGTGCAACGGGGGCGGCGCATCGACCGCGTGATGGTCGCCGGCGACACCGGCGTCGAGCAGCAGGTGGCCGGGAAACTCAGCGACCGACTCCACGTGCCGTGCGACCTGTTCGATCCCGTCGAGGCGATGCGGCTGAAGAAAGCCGAGCACGAATCGCCCTCGGCGCTGATCAGCGCCATCGGCCTGGCCGTCGCCGACGGCGACGCGCGGCAGCTTCCCTTTGATTTCCTCAATCCGAAGCGGCCCAAGCCTCGTCGCGACATGCGGAAGGTCAGGCGGACCGCGCTGATCAGCGCGGCCGTGCTGCTGGTGGCGCTCGGCGTCGCGTGGGGCGTTCGCCAGCGAACGGACCGGGCCAACCAGATCGAATCGCTGAAAACGTTGCTGCGCGAGCAGAAGGAATCGAACAAGCCGCGAGCCGCGCTGATCAAGCGCGTCAAGTCGCTGCGCCAGTGGCAGGATGATGCGCACAGGTGGGTGGACCACTGGGCGCTCCTGTCCGGCCTGTTCCCGCCGCCCGACAAGGCTTACATCGAGGGTTTCAGCGCCATCCCCGGCAGTGTCGATCTTGACAACGGCAGGAAGAAGGCTGCCGCTGACATCCGGTTCACGCTGCGCGCGCAGAGCAGCGCGGTCTTCATGCAGTTGGCCCAGCGGCTGCGCGACGCCGGGTACATCGTCGAGACGACCAAGAGTTCGAGCGACGAGGCCGGCGCGCTGGGCTACAGCTATTCCATCTCCGTCGTGCTCAAGCGTCCCGCGGGCAGGGACATGACGCTCGACGGCCTGACGCCCGTCCCGCGGAGGCGCGACGATCTGTTCCACCCGGCCAACGAGTCGGCCGTGGAGGAGTACTTCGACCAATCCCGCCGCGCATCGGCCGGCGACCGGCGGACCAACCGCAGGAGATCGCCATGAACAGTCGTGAGCGAATCCTGGCGTCGATCGTGGGCGTGATGATCGTCGGCGCGCTCGGCTGGGTGCTGGTCAACCGGTTCTTCATCCAGCCGATCGAAGAGGCGGATGAGCAGATCCTGTCGCTGCAGAGCGACCTGCAGGAGGCGATGCGGGTCGAGGCATCCGCGCCCGCATACGGCAAGACGCTGCGCGACCTGAAGGCGCATCTCTACGGCGCAGACGAACGGCAGGTGCGGGAGCGCGCCCGCGCGCGGCTTGACCGCATGCTGCTTCAGTGCGGCCTGCCCGTGGACATGAACGACATCTCCGGCGGCATCATCGAACGAACCGGCGGCGATCGCGAGGTCGGCTGGTCGATTCGCACCGAGGGGCCGCTCGACCGCGTGTTCAACTTCCTCTACACGGTGCGCAACGATCCCTATGCCCATCGGCTGCGCAAGGTGAGCATCAACTGGGTGCGCCGCACCAACAACTTCAGCCTCAACGTGGAGTATCTCACGCTCGTCCTGCGCGATGCGCCCGATGTCGACGGCGAGGACATGCTGCCCATGGTCGCGCTCGACACCCCCGAACACCGGCACTACCTGGCGCTTGTCCGGCGCGACCTGTTCCGGCAGTTCATCCAGAAGCCGCAACCGCGCATTGTCCGCACGCCGACGCCGCCGGTGCGGACGACCCCGCCGCCAACACCGCCGCCGCAGAACACGACCACCACCGTCAAACCGACCTTCCAGTTGTGCGCGCTGCTCCGCTCGCCCAAGGGTTATGACATCTGGGTGAAGAACTCGCAGGAGCCGTCCGCACGGTTGTTCCTGATCGGTGATCAACTGGCCGGCGGCGAGATCGTGATGGTCGAGTTCAAAGATCGCCCCGACCCGCGCAATCCCGATCGGATTCGGCCCAGCCGCGTCATCATCCGGGCCGGCGACGCCTATTGGGCCGTCGATTACCAGTCGCGACTGGATGAGAAGTATCGCATCGTGCCCGAACGTCTGCCCGCGGCATTGCGTGGCAAGCCGGGCGAGACCAGTGCCGCGGAGCGCGACGACCCGCGCGATCCGCAGGGATAGAGATATGTTCAAGCCACTGACCAACCGTCGCCCACGGATGGGCGTCCAAGAGGGCAAAGCCATGGATTCGATACGAACAGCAGCCCTGATCGGCATGTTCCTGATCAGCACGATGTGCTTGCCGCTGCAGGCGGACACAGCTACGGCAGCCGGCACGGACGCTCCCACCGAAACGCCGGTAGCCACGCCGGCCGGCGGCGGCGAAGCCAAACATGGCGCGCAAGCCAACGACGAAGCGTCGGCCGCCACGAGCGAAAAGGCGGACGAGCAGGAGGTCGCATCGGATGACGGGGAGGAAGTGGAGCGCCCATACATCCTGCAGTACGCGGCCATGCCCTGGCCGGACGTGATCCGCCGCTTCGCCCAGACCGCCGATCGACCGCTCATCGGCGAGCCCTACGTCGAAGGGGCGCTGACGTTCTACGACGCCGAACCCTATTCCTACCAGGAAGCGCTGGACACCCTCAACATCTTCCTCGGCATGCGCGGCCACCAGCTTGTCGAACGCGGGCGCTACCTGCAGCTCATATCCCGCGGAGAGATGGGCGCGGTCAAGCCGCCCATCGTCGCCGGTGAGCGGACCACCAAGGACATGCGGCCGAGCCAACTGGTCACCGCCGTCGTCCCCATCAAGTACATCGACGCCACCGAAGCGGCGAAGATGGCCATGCCGATGGTCTCGGCGTTCGGCTACATCGCGCCGCTCGGGCGGGGCAAGGGTATTGTCATCACCGACACCGTCGCCTCCATCGAGTACATCCGCCAGATGATCGCCGCGCTCGATCGTGACGAGATGGTCGATGAAACGATCAAGACCTATCGCTTGAAGCACGCCAGCGCCGAGTCGGTCGCGGCGATTATCAACAATACCCTCGGGGGCTATCTGCGCAACCGTCGCGATCGACGCACCGCCGTACCGCCCGCCGTACGTGCCGCATCCGATCCGCGATCCAACATCGTCGTCCTGCGCGGCGAGGCGGACAAGATCGCCATGGCCGAGCAGATGATCCACGAGATCGACGCCGAGGATGCACCCAACGCGAACGTCAGCACGCGGATGTTCCTGCTGAAGAACGCGCGGGCCGGGGAGGTCGCCAGGACGCTCGCACAGGTGTTCAAGGGACGGCAGGCGTCGACCACCGGCGTCCAGCCGAGCGTGGTCGGCGATGATGCAACCAACCGCATCATCGTTACCGCACCCGAAGAACAACTGGCCGAGGCGGAAAGGCTGATTCGCGAACTGGACGCCGAGGTCGATGACGGCGGCGGCATGCGCGTCTTCCGCCTCGAGCATGCCGACGCCACGCAGATGGTCGGCATCGTCAACGCGGCCATGCTCAAGCGCCTGCCCAACGGCAGGGCGATCCAGACCGTGTCGGTGGCGTCCGATCGCAATACCAACAGTCTCGTGATCTCGGGCAACGCCGGTGACCTGGTGAAGGCGGCGAAGGTCGTCGAGCAGATCGACACCGCCACCGCCCCTGAAGCCGCGCGCGAGGTGCGCGTGGTGCACCTGAAGGCGGGCAACGCGGCACAGGTGGGCAAGTCGCTGCGCACGCTGCTGACCAAGAGCGTCGGCGGCAAGCCGGCGGTCTCGAACGTGCTCATCGAGGCGGAGGCTTACACCAACAGCCTGCTCATCGCCGCGGATACCACCGACTGGCCGCAGATCGAGAAGGTGCTCGCCCAGCTCAAGGAAGTCGCCGGCGGGGACGCCGAGGCGGTGACCCGACACATCCCGCTCAAGCACGCCCGCGCTGATCAGTTGGCCAACACGCTCAGGCAAGCCTATGGCAACACCCGCGCCAGGCGCGTGGGCTCCACCCAGCCGCTCGTGCCGGTCGTCGTCTCGCACGCCGCGGAATCGAACAGCCTCGTCATCTCGGCGTCCGAGTCCGACCAGCAGGACATCGCTGAACTTGTCGCGTTGCTTGACGTGCCCGCCTCGCAGATGGTTGATCCGGTCATCACCGTGCGTCTCGAGTCGGCCGAGGCTTCGGAACTCGCTGAGGTGATCAAGGCGATGCTGCCCCCCACGCCGCGCGGCCAGGAACCGTCGGTGGTGATCAACGCTGATGCCGCGAGCAACACCGTGCTCCTGCGTGCCCCGGAATCCCGCCGCAAGGAACTCGAGGCACTCATCGCCAAGCTCGACAGCCAGACCACCAGCAAGGCGCGCGAGCGCCGGTTGCTCAAGCTCAAGCATGCCTCGGCCACCGCGCTGGCGACGACCCTCGGGCGCCTTTACACCAGCACGCCCACCCCGTCCCGCTCGAGACGCGGCCGGCCCCCCACGCCGACCACGTCCGACGACGGCGTGGTCATCTCGCCCGGTCCCGGCGATTCCACGCTGCTGGTCGAAGGGCCGCGCGATGAGATCGCCGAACTGGTCAAGCTCGTCGAGGCGATGGACCAGGAGGGCGGGCCGGGCCAACTCGAGGTGCGCACGTACGTGCTCACCAAGACCGACGCCCCCGGCATGGCCGATTCGCTCAAGGCCCTCTTCCAGCCGGGGCGGCAGGCTTCGGGCATGAAGGTGGGCGATCCGGAGCCGCGCTTCGAGGCGGACGCTAACACCAATCAACTGCTCATCGCCGCCACGGGCGAGCAGTTCCAGAAGATCGATGAGGTGATCAAGCAGGTGGAGGCGTCGACGGCCGTCGCGAGCCAGACGCGCACGTTCGCGCTGAAGCACGCCAAGTGCGAGGAAGTCGCGCCGATCCTGTCATCGATGCTGGAAAGCGAGTCCGGCCGCGGCGCGGCCCCGCGCCGACGCGGACAGAACGCATCGCCCACCCAGGCGACCGTACGCGTCGCCGCGATGGAAGCAACCAATTCGGTGGTCGTCCAGGCCCCGCCGCAGAAGATGGCGCTCGCCGAGGAACTGGTGAAGACCTTCGACGTGCCCGAGGCGTCCACGGCCATCGTGATCGAGATCGTCCACTTGAAGAACGCGCAGGCGCAGAGCCTGGCGGCGTCGGTCAACGCCGTGCTCGCCGCGCGTGCCACCGCGGCGTCGAGCAACACGCGCCGCCGCCCGCAGCGCCCCGCCACGCCGGGCGCGGACCAGACCGTTACCGTCACGGCGGAGCCCAATTCCAACAGCGTGCTCGTGCGCGGCCCGGCCGACGAGGTGGCCGACGTGCTCGAGATGATCAGCCGCCTCGACGGGCAGTCCACCTCCGGGGCCGCGCAGGTGCGGCTGTTCAAGCTTGAGAACTCGGACGCCTCCGAGATGGCCAAGTCGCTCGGACAGCTCTTCCGCGACATCATCAAGCAGCGCAGCCAGGGACAGCGCGACATCCCCGCCCCGCCCTTCGCCATCAGCGCCGATGTCCGCACGAACGCGCTGGTCGTCTCAACCACGCCGGCGCACTTCGCACTGGTGGACGAACTGGTCAAGCAACTCGACAAGGACCCGGACCGGCCCCTGCGCGATGTCCGCTACGTCTGGCTTACCAATGCCGACCCGTACGACGTGCAGCGACAGCTCGAGGCGATGTACAGCGACCGCCGGGGCGCGGACAAGCCCGTCATTGAGGCCGATCTGTTCACCACGGCGCTCACCCTCATCGGCAAGACCGAGGACCTTGACGCGATGGAGACCGTCATCGCCAAGCTCGATGCCGCCGCGGAGGACAACTCGCGCCAGGTGCGCGTGATCAAGATGGACAAGATCGGCGCCGAGCGCATGGCCGAACTGCTCCGCCGCATCTACCCGCAGGTCTCGAGCAACCCCATCATGGTGACCGACGAACTGCCGGTGAATGACCGGAAGGCGCCCGCCCCCGAGCCGTCACGCCCGGATGCGCCGTCACCGCCGCCGTTCGATCCGGATTCGAAGATCGAAGACGACGCGAAGCGCAAGCCCGGGAAGGACAGCGACACCGGTGCGCGGCTGGACAGCGAATCGATTCCCCTCGTCCTCGCGACCGTCGAGGTGACGGACGCGGAGGAAACCGAAGAGACCGACCCGGATGCGCCAGTGACCGTCGCCGTCGATCCCCGCGCCAACGCCCTGATCATCTCCGCCACGCGGCGTCAACTCGAAGAAATCCAGAGCCTCATCGACGAGTTGTCGCGCGACAGCGCGGGCGTCGACAGCGAGATCCGCATCTTCAAGCTCAGCCACGCCGATCCGAAGAACGTGGCGAAGACACTGCAGACGCTCTTTACGCAGCGGGTGGAGGTGCCCCAGCAGCAGCAACAGAATCAGCGCAACCGGCAGAGCAACCAGCGCACGCGCACGCAGACGGTGTCCACCGTCGTGGCCGTCGCCGAGCTGCGGACGATGAGCGTCATCGTCCGGGCCAAGTCGATGGACATGGATATGGTCGCGCAGCTTGTCAAAGAGTTGGACACTGTCCCCACCGTCACCAGCGAGGTGCGCGTGTTCGTGCTCGCCAACGCTAACGCGAACGAGGTGGCCAAGAACCTCAAGGAGCTGTTCGCCAATGCTTCGGTCGGGGATGCGGACAAGCAGAAGCAGGGCGACAATAATCAACGCAACGCGCAGGCCCAGCGTCAGGCCCAGGTCCGCCGCGAACTCGAGCTTAGCGCCGGCAACACCGACAGCACGGGCATCCGCATCACGCCGAACCCCGCGACCAACTCGGTGGTCGTCGCCGCGCCGCCTGACGCGATGCAGATCGTCGTCGACATCATCCGCGAACTCGACCAGTCGGCCGGCCAGGCCAGCGCGACGAGCGTGCGGCTGTATCCGCTCAAGCACGCCTCCGTGGCCGAGACGGTCAAGGCGCTGCAGGCCGTGTTCCCGACGCGTCAACCCGCGGGGCGGGGCCGCACCGCGCAATCGGCCGACGGCATCGCCATCACCGGCGATGAGGCGGGCAAGCAGATTCTCGTATCGGCCCCGGCGGCTGCACACGAACTGATCGCCAAGGTCATCGGCGACATCGACGCGCGGCAGGCGGGCATCGCCACCGAGGTCAAGGTCTACTCCATCGAACACGCCGACGCCACCACCCTCGCCGGCGCCCTGGCCGAGGCGCTCGTGCCCACCGGCAGCGATCCGCGGCAGCGCGGCCAGCTTCGCATCAGCCCGGACCGCGGATCCAACACGCTCGTCGTCCGCGCCACCGCCGACGAACACCAACGAATCGACGCCCTCATCAACGAGATGGACGTCTCGCCCGCCATGGAACTGCCCGTGCAGACCATCACCTTGCAGAACGCCGATGCATCAAAGGTCGCCGAGGTGCTCAAGAGCGTCTTCTCAAGCGACACCTCGAGCACCCAGCGCTACAGCCGCTGGCGACGTCCATCCCCGACCACGCGCGGCCAGTCCGTGATCATCGAGGCCGATCGCGACGCCCGCATGCTGATGGTACGGGCCGATGACGAGACCTTTGCGCGCATCAAGGCGCTGGCCACCGAAATGGATCGCTCCACCAGTGAAGGGTTGATGCAGCGCGTGGTGATCCCGCTCAAGCACGCACAGGCCACCACCGTGGCCGACTCGCTCGCGCAGGCGTTCCGCCCGCAGCGCGGCGTCGCGCTGTCGCCCAACGACCAGGTGACCATCGTCGGCGAGTACGGCTCGAACAGCCTCATCGTCACCGCGAGCGAGGCCAACCTCGAGCGCGTCAAGTCGCTGCTGGAGAAGGTCGACACGCCCGAGACGGGCAACATGGTCACGCAGTTCATGCTGCTCAAGCACGGCCAGGCGCCGGACCTGGCGCAGGTGCTCCAGCGCATCGCCGCGAACACCGCGACGCCCGCCGTGCGGGGCGCGCCGCAGCGGCGCGTGGTCGTCACCGCCGATGCCACCTCCAACGGCCTGATCATCAACGGGCCGTCGCTCGAAGTCACGCAGTTGATGCAGATGGCCCTGCAGCTCGACCAGGCCTCTGAGTCCGCGGCCAGCCAGATCTATGTCCTCAAGCTCGAGAAGGGCGACGCGACGGAAGTCGTGTCGATGGTGCAGAACCTGTACGACCAGGAGCGCGCCGCGGCCCGCAGCGAGCGACGGACGGTCGATCCCTTCGCCGTCTCGGTCGATCAGCGGGCCAACGCCGTGGTCATGGTGACCACGAAGGCGATGTACGACCGGATGAAGGGGCTGATCGACCAGGTCGAAACCCTCAAGCCGCGCGTGGGCACGCCGCGCATCATCATCCTCGAACACGCGGACCCCGAGGATGTCAACGAGGCGATCCAGAACCTGTTCGGCCAGTCGGGTTCATCGACCAACACGAATCAGCGCGGCCGGCGCACGAGCCGCAACACCACGACGAGCACCAGCAGCCGCGTCGAGGTCACCGTTCTCGCCCAGTCGAAGGGGTTGATGGTCAACGCGTCGGATGAGGATTTCGAGGCGGTCGAGAAGCTGGTCAAGGCCCTCGACAAGGCCGCGGCCGAGAGCAAGCCGGAACTGCGGGTGGTCAAGCTGAAGTACGCCTCGAACACCCGCGTCGCGAGTGCGGTCACGCAGATGTACCGCAACGCGCAGCGCGGCGCGGATGCGAGCGAACTGGTGTCGGTCACCGCGCTGCCCCAGTCGGACGCGGTGGTCATCGCCGCGCCGAGCAACCGGCTGGATGAGGTCGAAGCGCTCATCAAGCAACTCGACAGCGAGGATGTCGCGCCGGGCGTGGAGATCCGCATCTACACGCTCACCCACGCGCAGCCGAGCAAAGTCATCAACTCGGTGAACAGCCTGCTCGCCCAGATCCGCGCCACGCGCCCGGGCGAGCCGCTCACCGCGCAGGCCGATGACCGCACGCGTTCGATCATCGTCACCGCGCGCGGCCCGGTATTCGAGCAGGTCGGCCGCATCATCGAATCGCTCGACCGCGCCCCGGCCTTCGCCGCGGCGGAAGTCATGGTCATCCCGCTCAAGCATGCCGACGCCACGCGCCTCACGCTGGTGCTGCAGGAAATGCTCCGCCCCGACAACCAGAACGTGCTCACGCCCGAGGCCCTCGCCCTGCAGGAGCAGGTGCGCCGCCTGCGTCTGCGCGGCAAGGACGGCGAGCAACTGCCCGAACTCGATCTCTCCAAGCCCATCAAGATCGCCGCCGACCCCGTTCAGCCCAACCAGCAGGGCTCGAACCGACTGGTCATCTCGTCGACCGCCGACAACCTCAAGGCCATGGCCGCCATCGTCAAACTGCTCGACGCTCTCCCGATCGCCGAGGACGTCAAAGTGCGGCTGATCATGCTGCAGCACGCGGATGCCGAATCCATCCGCGATACCCTGCGCGAGATCTTCACGCAGGGGCAGGAATTCGCCGGCAAGGAGGGCACCTCGACCGAGGGCGACGCGGAGCCGCGCGAAAAGGTGGGCAAAGCGCTGGTCAATCCGCTCAGCGTCTCGGCCGACCTGCGCACCAACGCGCTGGTCATCTCCGGCCAGGAGCCCACCGTCGACCTTGCTGAAGCGATCATTCGCGACCTCGACAAGGAGCACGCGAAGGTCGTCACCGAGATCCGCCTGTTCCCGCTCAAGCACGCCGACGTCGCGCGGCTGGCGCCGCTGCTCCAGTCGGTCTTCACCGAGGGCCAGGCTGTGGAGGGCACCGAGGGCCTGCGCACGCAAGTCACCCGCCTGCGCACCCACGTCGACGGCCAGTTGCGCACGACCGACATCCCCAAGACCCGGGCCGCGCTGACCATTCAGGGCGACGTCGGCACGCAGGTGCTCGTCGTCTCCGCCCGCGCCGATGTCATGCCGCTGATCGCCGACGTGATCAAGACACTGGACATCCCCAGCGCCGCCGCGGCCAACAGCGTGCAGATCCTCCCGCTCAAGTACGCCGACGCCACGCGCATCCGCGAGGTGATCAACGCCATCTATACCGGCGCCAACGCCCAACTGCTCCGCGACGAGGACCAGCCCACCGTGGTCGTCGACACGCGAACCAACGCCCTGGTCATCTCCGCCAGCAGCAAGACATTCACGATGATCCGCGTGCTCGTGCGACGGCTGGACGCCGAACAGGAGATCGACACGCGCGACATCCAGCTCATCGTGCTCAAGAATGCCGACGCCGTCGCCATGACGCAGGTGCTGCAGGAGATGATGGACGCCCGCGTGCAGCGCCAGCAGAGCCTGGGCGTCAAGGACGCCGAAGCGCTGCGCGTGGTCATCGCGCCCGATCCGCGCACCAACGCGCTGATCGTCGCCGGCTCGCGCGAGTCGTACGACCTGGTCAAGTCGATCGCCCAGCAACTCGACGGCGCGAGCCCGGCGATCAGCGGGCAGGTGCAGTTGCTGCCGCTCAAGCACGGCAACGCCGGCACGCTGGCCACCTCGCTGCAGAACCTGTTCAACCAGCGTTACGCCGCGGCCGCCACGGCGGATGTGCAGCGCCAGAAACCGGTCATCCTCGCCGATGTCCGCACCAACAGCCTGATGGTCTCGGCCACGGCCGCGGATTCGCAGGTGCTCCAGTCACTGCTGGCCAGGCTCGATGTCGAACTGACCGATCCATCCGTGCTGCTCACGGTCATCCCCCTCAAGCACAACGACGCGGGCGTCATCGGCCCGACCATCCAGGACCTGTTCCGCGCCCGGCTGCAGAGCATGACCCCGGCCGGGCAGCAACCCAACCCGCAGGACCGCGTGGATGTCACCGCCGATGCGCTGTCCAACGCGTTGATCATCTCGGCCAGCAAGGAGAACCTGGGCCTCATCCAGGGCCTGCTGGCGAAGGTGGACGTGGAGCCCCCGGCCGAGGGCGGCATCATCAAGCTCTACCCGCTCAAGAACGCGGACGTCACCCGCGTCAGCACGATGCTGCAGAACCTGATCAGCCAGGGCCTGTACAAGCCCGGCGCGGCCGCCGCCGGCAGCAACGCCGCCCTGGCCGCGCGCGAGAAGGTCGCCATCGTCGCCGACATCCGCACCAACGTGCTCATCGTCTCGGCCAGCAAGGTGAACCTGGCCGTGATCGATCGGGTGATCGCCAGCGTGGACGGCGACATCGACGACGTGCTGGGCGACCTGAAGGTCTTCAAGCTGGCCAACGCCGACGCCGTGCGCCTGGCGCCCACGCTGCAGGAGCTCTTCCGCGCCAAGCGCCAGGCGGAGATCGACGCGGGCGGGTCGGGCAAGGCGCTGGCGGTGACGTTCGTCGCCGATGTGCGCACCAACAGCCTGCTCGTCGCCGGCAGCAAGGAGGCGTTCGACGCCGTCGCCGCGCTGGTGAAGGACCTCGATGCCGAAGGCGTGATCACCGAAAGCATGTTCCGGGTCTTCACGCTCAAGCGCGCTACCGCCACGGCCATCGCGCCGATGATGGACGAACTGTTCACCAACCGCCCGATCCGCGAAGGCGAGACGCGTTACCCGGTGACCATCGTCCCCGACACGCGGGCCAACGCGCTGGTCGTCGGCGCGACGCCCGAAGACATGGCCCTCGTCCGTTCGCTCATCCAGCGCATGGACGGCGAGGCCGACCAGGCCCTGCCCATGCAGGTCTTCGGCCTGAAGAAAGCCGATGCCCAGCAAGTCGCGGCGACGCTCAACGACCTGCTCGAGCAGCAGGGCGGCGCGGCCGATGCGGGGATCCGCGTCACCGTGGACGAGCGCATCAACGCCATCGTCGTCAACGCCGGGCCCAACGACATGCTCCGGATCAAGTCGATCATCGAGCGGCTGGATACGGAGGACGTCACCAAGGTCACCGAGATCCGCATCTTCGCCTTGAAGAACGCCAAGGCCACGGAACTGACGCCGATCCTCCTCCAGGCGCTGACCAACAAGCCCGCGCCGCTCAACGCCCAGAGCCCCAACCGCCAGACACTGCTGCGTTTTATCAGCGCAAGCGAGACCGGCCGCAAGCTCATGTCGAGCGCGCTGCAGGAATCGCTGCTGATCGAGCCGGACTCGCGGTCGAACTCGCTGGTCGTCGCAGCGCCGGTTGATTCGATGCCGCTGCTCGCGCGGCTGATCACGGCGCTGGATTCGACCATCCCGCGCAAGGCGGAACTCGAGATCTTCACGCTCGAGAACGCCGACGCCAGCCAGATGGGCGAACTGCTCTCGCAGATGTTCAAGCTGCAGCAGGCCACGCAGGACGGCGCGCGGTCGATCACCTACACGCTCAACGGCGACGAAGAGAACAGCGACGTCTCGGCCACGCTGGGCACCGACGACCAGTTGGCCCTTTCCGTCACCGTTGATGTGCGGACCAACAGCCTCATCGTCGGCGGCACCGAGCAGTACATCGCGCTGGCGCGCAAGGTGATCGAGAAGCTGGATTCGAGCCCCGCGCAGGAGCGCGGCACGCGCATCTACCGGCCGCGCTTCGCCGCCGCCGCCGATATCGAAACCGCGCTGCGGGCCTTCCTCGAGCAGGAACGCGCCTCGCTCTCGCGCACGCTGGGCGCCGAGGGCATCGGCGCCGCCACCGCGCGGCTGGAGCAGGAAGTCTCCGTCGTCGCCGAGCAGAACAGCAACGCGCTGCTCATCTCCGCCAGCCCCCGCTACATGCCCCAGATCATGCAGATGATCGAGGAGATCGACCAGCAGCGCCCGCAGGTGCTCATCCAGGTATTGCTGGCCGAAGTGCGGCTTGAAGACGAACTGGACCTCGGGCTCGACTGGAACGTCAGCAAGATGTTCAGCGGGACGCAGGTCGACTTCGGCACCGACTTCGGCGTGCAGAACGCCATCACGCGCTTCGGCGGGTTCAACCTGTCGATCACCGGCGGCGACTGGGAACTCTTCGCCCGCGCCCTGCAGTCGGACAATCGTCTGTCCATATTGTCGCGCCCGCAGGTGACGGCCGCGGACAACCAGACGGCGACGATCACCGTCGGCCAGCGCGTGCCGCTGATCACCGACAGCCGCGTGACCGACCAGGGCGACACGATCAACTCGATCGCCTACGAGGACGTGTCGGTGCAACTCGAGGTCACGCCGCGCATCAATCCGGACGGCATGGTCACGCTGGACATTTCGCCGACCGTGCGGCAGCTATCGGATTCGTCGGTCGAAGTCGCCGACGGCGTCAGCGCCCCGATCATCAACAACCGGCAGGCCCAGACGACCGTCTCCGTGCAGGATGGGCACACCATCATGATCGGCGGGCTGATCACCACCGTCGATTCGGACCAGGAGAACAAGGTGCCGGTGCTCGGCGACATCCCGCTGGTCGGCCTGGCCTTCCGCAGCACGACCAATCGCAAGGAGCGCACGGAACTGTTGATTATCATGACGCCGTTCGTGCTCAACAACGTGAAGGATGCGGACAGACTGACCGAGAAGTACGCCGAGTCCACCAACTTGATCAAGGACATGAAGCGCGACGAGTTACAGGAACAGGTCTTCAAGCCCTTCCGCGGCGAACTGAACGGCAGACTCGACGAAACACAACAGTCGCCACTGATGCCCGACCAGGAGCAGAATGGACACAGCGCGCCGAGCGATGATGCAACTGAGCCCGAAAAGGAACCCGGCGCGAGCAGCGACAGGCAGAATTCGACTGAAGTCAACGACCAAAACGGCAACGCGGACGGGCAGGATGATGGGGCGTTCCGCCCCGTCCCGGGCCAGCCGCTGTTCCCGGATGAGTAATGGAGCCGTGCATGCCAGGTAAGAAGTCCAGGCGGCGTCGCCACGCCGCGAATACCCGATTCGTGATGTTGCTGCTGACGTGCGTGTGCACCGGATGGGCAGGTGGTTGCCGCACCACGCCGGATGCGACGGACCACGGCGGTTCGCGCCGCACGCCCATCAGCCCCTCGCAGCGTGTCGTGCACGTCAGCCTCACGGCCCTGCCGATGGCGCTGAAGCTCGACCATGACTCGGTGCCGGACGGTATCGGCGTGAACCTCTATTTCCACGTGGCCGACCGCACCGTCGCCAAGACCCAGCCGATGCGCCACGGCGAAGTCAAGTTCATGCTGTACCATGACACGCTGGAGAACCAAGAACTGCAGCGCGCCGAGCCGGCGCTGACCTGGACCTTCCCCGCGGAGAAGCTCACCCCCTTCGGCCGCAACACCTTGATCGGCCACTGCTACTCGCTGCCGCTCCAGTGGCGCAAGCCACCGGCGACCGAGACCGGCAAGATCACCCTCGCGGCCGTGTACACCGACCCCGACGGTCAGAAGCTCTACTCGGCCACCGTGACGGTGCGGCTGTTCGACTGAGCGATCCGCCCGCGCATGCATATCGCTGGAACTTGCCTGCCGCTGAAGCGTCCATAGAGGTGTCTCAGCCGGGTCGGTGCTGCGCGCGCGGCGGCCGGTCTCGGGGGATTCTTCTGCCATCGGAGAAACCAAAATGCGCTCTAAAGCCATGTATCACATCAGCTTACTGGCCATCTGCGCCGTGGCCGCCCTCAGCGCCTCACTGGCCGTCTCGCAGCCGAACTCGCCCGACGATCTGCTCAAGCAGGCCGATCAGCAGTTCGAGAAGGGCAACTACCTCGACGCCGCGACGTCCTACGCGAGATTGCTCGAACAGGCCCCCAGGCACGACAAGTGGGAGCACGCCAGTCAGCGCATCATCACCAGCTATCTGCGGCTGCAGCGGTTCGATGATGCCATCGACGCCGCGACGAGCCACATCGATCGCTGCAAGAACACCTACCTCGAACCGCGCGCCGAGCGACTGCTGGGCAACCTGTATCTCACGCTGCCGCACTGGGGCACGCGGTCCGGCGGAACGTTCCATCGCGGCCAGTGGAAGCAGGGGATCTACCTGGTCACCTACAACCATGACAAGGGCAAGGCCATCGGGCATCTCGAACGGGCGCGCGAGTTGTACGCGAAGTGGGACGTCAAGCCCGAAGGGCGCGATCCCATGCCGGAGGCGGTGCGCAAGAACTGGCACGACGAGCGGATCGAGTGTTCATTCGATCTGGCCGGCGCGGCCGCGCGGTTCGGCATCTACGAGAACAGCGGCTACTTCTGGCACCGCTTCTGGGCCGAACGCGATGACACCATCGCCGAAACCGCCGGCGAGCAGGACTTCGACGAATACCACAGCCAGTGGGAATGGCAGCGCAAGCGCCCCATCGGCCTGCGCCTCAACGAGGAAGGCGAGCCGATCTTCCCGGTCCAGCCGAAGGACTACAGCACCACCCTCAACGACGATCAGAAGATCCTCTACCTGCTGGCCGAGGCCCGCGAACTGGACGAGACGGAGAACAAGCGCCATACCGCGCTGTCCTACTACCGACAGGGCATGCTCGCCCGGTCCCGCTGGGGCATGGACCGACTCAACACCTACGCCCACAGCTACTACTACGGCGGCACGAACCCCCTGAAGAAGCAGTTCGATGAACTGAACCCGTGGGAGTTGAAGGACGACCAGGCGCTCGTGCTCGCCGGCGGCGAGTTGCGCATCGTCGATCTGCCCAAGCAGTGGAACATCCTCGGCCTGCTGCGCACCGTGGAAGGCGATTACCGCAAATCCGGCATCGCCGGCCAGGCCAAGTACGCCATCGGTGTGTACCACCAGAGCCGCCAGCAGTACAAGACCGCCCTGCGCGTGTACAACGAACTGAAGGTCGACTTCGCCGGCGAAGGCGATCTCGTCGCCAATGCCAATCAGCAGATCCAGAAGATCAAGGCCCCGCAGGTTTTCATCAGTCAGACCGGCGTGCAACTGCCGGATCAGCCGGCCGAGGTGCAGGTTTCGTACCGCAACCTCTCGAACGTGCACTTCGTGGTCCGCAAGATCGATCCGGAAGGCTTCATTCGCGCCATCCGCGAACGCGAGTTCGACAAGAAACGTTACTGGCACTACAGCTCGGCCATCAGTCGCTGGCACCAGTATTTCATGGGCTACAGCAATGACCAGTACAACAAGTGGCTCTACGACACGGCCGTCAAACACACCGGCGAAGAGGTGCTGCGCTGGACGGCCGAGGTCAAGGACGACGGCACGCACCGCTACGCCCGCGCCACGCTGCCCGCGCCGCTCAGCGATCGCGGCAACTACCTCATCTACGCGTATACCGAAAAGCCGGCCGACGGCGACGCCACCATCAAGGACAAGCGCGTGCTGACGCTCGGCCAGAGCCGCGCGGTCTTTTCGCTGTCCGATGTCGCGATCGTCGAGAAGCAGGTCGAAGACGGCCACCTCTACTTCATCAGCGACGCCCAGTCCGGCCGGCCGGTGGCGGACGCGGATGTCGACGTCTTCGAGTGGTGGTGGACCTACGAGAAGCGAGAGCAGTCCTTCCACAAGAAGATACACAAGCTCAAGACGGACAAGGACGGCTTCGCCGTCGTCCCCCAGCCGGAGCAGGACGGACGCACGCACTACCTGCACGCGCTGGTCGAAAAGGGCGAGCGCTTCGCCTGGTCGGGCATGCAGTACCACAACCGCTACCACCCGTCGCACATGCGGTCCGGGCGCTTCGCCTACTGCATCACCGACCGTCCCGTCTACCGGCCCAACCAGACGGTCCACCTGAAAGTCTGGACCCGCATGATGGACGACGGCGTGCTCGAAAACACGCCGAACCGGCAGTACAGCGTGCGCATTCACGATCCGCGCGGCAACAAGGTGCACGAGTTCTCCGCGCGCACCGATGAGTACGGCGGCATCAGCGGCGAGTATGTCCTGCCCGAAGAGCCGCCGCTGGGACGCTATTACGTCTACATCAGCAACCAGAACCACGTCGGCGGCACGCAGTTCCGCGTCGAGGAATACAAGAAGCCGGAGTTCGAGGTCACCGTCGAGCCCGGCGCCACCCACGCCAAGCTCGGCCAGAAGGTCACCGCCGACATCAAGGCCACGTACTACTTCGGCGCGCCCGTCGCCAACGGCACCGTCAAGTACAAGCTGTTCCGCGAAGAGTACCGCCACAGCTACTACTTCCCGGGCGAGTGGGACTGGCTCTACGGCGCCGGCTACGGCTGGCCCTGGTACAGCTATGAATGGTTCGATTGGTGGCGTGCCAGGCGCTGCTGCTGGATGCCGCCCGCCTGGTGGTGGGGTGGCGGTTCGCACTACCAGCCCGTGCGCGAACTGGTCGCGCAGGGCGAAGGCGAACTCTCGGAGGACGGCACGTACAAGGTGGAGATCGACACCACCGACGCGAAGAAGCATCACGGCGATCTCGATCACCGCTACGTCGTGCAGGCCGAGGTGCGCGACGCCTCACGCCGCGTTATCACCGGCGAGGGCGCGGTGAAGGTCACCCGCCAGGCCTACTACGCGTTCCTGCAGTCCGACAAGGGCTACTACACGCCCGGCCAGGAGATGCTCGTTCGCGTGCGCTGCCTCACGCCGGACAACAAGCCCGTCGAGACCGAAGGCGTCATGACCGTCAGCGAGGTCGTCTTCGGCGGGCCGGACAACGCCACCATCAGCGAGAAGCAAGTCGATACCTGGAAGATCAAGACCGACGAGCGCGGCCTGGCCGAGTTCCGCCTGCGTCACGAGAAGTCCGGCCAACTCAAGTTCAAGTTCGAAGCGCCCGACACCTGGGGCGGCATGGTCGAAGGCTACAGCGTCGTCTGGGTCGCCGGCCGCGACTTCGAGGGCAAGCTCTACCGCTTCAACGACCTCGAGATCATCACCGACAAGCGCACCTACCAGCCCGGCGACACCGCCCACGTGATGATCAACACGAAGAAGAGCGAAAGCTACGTGCTCTTCGCCGATGAAGTCGACGCCAACCGCATGATCAGCTACAAGCTGCTGCACCTGCCCCAGCGGCACACCGTCGTCGACATCCCCATCACCAAGCATCACAAGCCGAACTTCTTCATCGAGGCCACCACCGTCGCCGACGTGCGCACGCACCAGCAGCACATGCAGATCTGCGTGCCGCCGGAGGACGCGGTGGCCAAGGTGACGGTCACAACCGACAAGGAAGAATACGAGCCGGGCGAGGAGGCGACCGTCACCGTCACCGCTGTCAATCCGGACGGCACGCCGGCCAGGGCGCAGGTGGTGCTCAGCGCCTTCGACCGCTCCGTGCTCTACATCGCGCCGGAGACGACACCGGAGATCGCCAAGTTCTTCCACGGCAACCTGCGGCACCACTACCCGGCCCAGCACACCAACCTCGTCGAGCAGTTGAGTTCAACCGGTTACGTGACCCGGCCATTCCAGCAGCTTTACCCCTACCCCCCCGCGTGGTGGGGCGTGTGGGGCCCGCAGGCGAGCGATTGGCGGACGGTCGTAGACGACCAGGTCAGGAGCATGTCAGGCGCCATGATCGAGGCGGACGAGGTGGGCGGCGAGGCGCGGCGTGAGCGGGCGGCCGGCGAGAAACTCATGGCTCAGAGGCCCGCCTCCAACGCCGCGCCGGCCGGCCGCGGCGCAGCCGCCGGGGGCTTGGCCATGGATAGGTCAAGCCTGGCGAAGACCGCAGAACTGAAACGGGACAGTCGCGAGGATCAGGACGGCCAGGCCGGCGGCTCGGATGTCGTCGAGGCCGAGGTCCGCACGAACTTCGCCGATACCGCCCTGTGGCTGCCGGCCATCGTCACCAATGACGACGGCGTCGCCACCCACGCTTTCACCATGCCCGACAACCTGACCACTTGGAAGATCAATGCCTGGGCCATCGACCGCAAGAGCCGCGTCGGACAGGCGACCAGCAGCGCCGTCACCACCAAGAACCTTCTCGTGCGGCTGCAGGCGCCGCGCTTCTTCATGGAACGCGACGAGGTGGTCATCAGCGGCATCGTGCACAACTACCTTGAATCCGCCAAGAAGGTGGAAGTCTCGCTCGGCCTGCACAACAACAGCCTTCAGTTCATGGGCGATCTGAAGACCGAGGAGGTGAGCGCCGAGACCGATGACCGGACCGGCACGTGGCACACCCGGACCGTCGAAGTGCCCGCCAACGGCGAGAAACGCATCGACTGGCGCATCAAGGTCGTCAAGGAGGGCATGGCGAAGATCACCCTGAAGGGCCTGACGGATGAAGAATCTGACGCCATGCGGATGAGCTTCCCCGTCCTCGTGCACGGCATGATGAAGCAGGTGGCCACCACCGGCTCCATGCGGCCGGACGAGCACGCCCGCACCATCGAGGTCCAGCTTGACGTCCCCGAACAGCGCAAGCCCGAACTGACGGTGCTCGAGGTGCAGTACGCCCCGAGCCTCGTCGGCTCCATGCTCGACGCCCTGCCATACTGCATCGACTACCCCTACGGCTGCACGGAGCAGACGATGAGCCGCTTCGTCCCCGCGGTGATGACGCTCAAGACGATGCAGAACATGGGCATCAAGCTTGAGGACGTGCAGAACATCCGCGGCCGCATGGAGGAAATCCGCCGCACCGAGAAGGGCGAAGGCTTCACGCTGTGGACCTACGCCCAGAGCCCGGTGTTCAACACCGAGTACATGAACGAAGTGATCGCCAAATCACTCCGCCGCATCGCCTCGATGCAGAACGGCGACGGCGGCTGGGGCTGGTGGAAGGATGAGCAGTCCTCGCCGTACCTGACCAGCTACGTCTGCTACTCGCTGTCGATGGCCGCCGAGTCCGACATCGCCGTCGATCAGAACATGCACCAGCGCGGCCTGAACTGGCTGCAGAACTGGGAGAACAACTGGCTGGGCGATCCGCTCTGGAACGTCAGCGAGGCACGCGCCTACTCGGCCTACGTGCTCTCGCTCAAGAAGATGCAGGCCAAGATCAAGCCGGCGGAGGATGACAAGCGCCCCGGCGAACTCATCGAGCGCCTCTGGGAAGGCCGCGACAAGCTCAACGTCTACGGCAAGAGCCTGCTCAGCCTCGCCCTGGCCCACCTCGGCGACAAGCAGCGGGCGGAAACCGTGCTCGAGAACATCCTGCAGTACAAGATCGAGAACAAGGAAACCCAGGTCGCCCACATGCGCACGCCCAACCAGGGCTGGTGGTACTGGTGGAACAACGACATCGAAACCAACGCCTGGGCCCTGCGGGCGCTGATCAAGCTGCGCCCGGACAGCGACATCGCCCCGCGCATGGTCAAGTGGCTGCTCAACAACCGCCGCAACGGCTACTACTGGGGCTCGACGCGCGATACCGCCATGTGCGTGGCCGCGATGAGCGAGTTTGTCGTCGCCAGCGGCGAGGGCAAGCCCGACTTCACCCTCACCCTCGATCTCGACGACGGCGATGTCGTCAAGAAAATCAAGATCAACAAGGACAACTTCTTCACCTTCGACAACAAGTTCATCATCGAAGGCGCGGCCCTGACCGGCGGCAAACACACGCTCAAGGTCACCAAGAACGGCCCCGGAGCGCTGTACTTCAACACCTACCTGCGCTACTTCACCAAGGAGGAGAACATCAGCGCGGCCGGGCACGAACTGAAGGTCGACCGCCAGTACTTCCGCCTCGAGCAGATACCCTTCGAAGTCGAAGTCGAGGACGCCGAAGGCAACAAGATCACCGAACGCCGCCTGCGCTACGAACGCATCCCGGTGAAGACCGGCGATACGGTCGAAAGCGGCGACATCATGCAGGTCGAACTGAAGGTCACCGCCGACAACGACTACACCTTCCTGTGCCTCGAGGACATGAAGCCGGCCGGTTTCGAGCCCACGCAACTGCGCAGCGGCGGCAAGGGCCAGGAAGGCTTCTACAGCTACATGGAACTGCGCGATGAGAAGACCGTGTTCTTCATGAGCCTGATCGGCGAGGGCGACCACCTGCTGCGCTACCGCCTGCGCGCGGAAATCCCCGGTGAGTTCCACGCCCTGCCCACGAAGTTCTACGCGATGTACGTGCCCGAACTGAAATCCAACAGCAACGAGCACATCATCCGCATCGTGGACTGAGTCTCGCGCTGATGATCAGGGACGATCAGTCGTTCCAGCAAAAAGCCCCGGCCGGCAGAGCCGGGGCTTTCTCGTTCCATGCAGAGTGCGAACCGTGAGCATTCCTTTCGGGGGCGACACGGCTCTCCGGGGTGGGGCGGGCGTCCCGCCCGCCATCGGTCCGAAAGACCGAACATTGCTGCCGCGCCCCATTCACCTCCGCCGCCGCACCACCAGCCCCGCGCCGATCACCGCCAGTAGCGCCAGACTCGCCGGCTCGGGGATGATCGTCGAGTTGCCCACGTAGATGTTCAGCACCTGGATCTCCGCCGCCTGCGCCGAGAGCGTGCGATAGTCCAGGTCGCCGGTCAGCGTGAAGCCTTCCGACAGGTCGACATTGAAAGTCTCGTACACCGCCCACTGCGCCTGCGTGCCCGAAGCCGCGGCCGCGCGGTCCGGCAGTTGGATCACGTTGCTGTTCGCGTCCGTGAGCTGCAGGTTGCTCGCGTTGATGAAACCGCTGCTCGTTTCCTTCGAGAGCACCTGCACGTACAGGGCGGTAAAGCTCGGCACCGGGTTGAGCCCGTTGATGTCCGAGATGTCGCGCGTGATCGTGGTGCTGGTCTTCAGGCCCGTGGGCACGGTGTCGCCGGCGACATCCACGTTGATCGAGTACGTGGCCGTGGTCGTCGCCTTGTCATAGCTGAGACTGAAGCTCGCCGAGCGGTTGCGGTTGTGGGCGCCCCAGAACAGCTTCTGTTCCCAGGTCTGGTCCACCTGGCCGACTTCGCCCAGCAGCAGCTCGAAGTTGGGTGTGTCCGAGTCGTAGTTGCGCGTCCGGATGCCCCAGCCTTCGTCGAACAAGCCGTCGGGCGGGAAACCGTCATCCTGCTCGATCACCCCTGCATCCACCATCGCAAAGCCCCCGGAAAGCATGACTGCCATCGCCCCGATCAGTAAGGACCTGCGCATGATTCACCTCCAAGATAGAGCGTGTAACCCCGACAACCCCACGCAGCGACAGCGTGGGCGTTCCGTCACGTTTATCTCTCTCTCGGAGGCGAGTGTTGGTTGGGGGTCTCTTCTCTCCCACCCAGCCTCATCTCTCTCGCCCGAACAACGCTTCCCTGCACGATCCCCGCATCGCACAACATCATTGTCCCCACGACAGCCCGATAATCAAGCGGCATTTCGTGCTGATTGACGGGTCACCGACAGCAAGGACCGCGCGAAGCCAGCCGCCGGTGCCCGGCTCCACCGGAGAAAAAGTCTCCACGCCGCGCTTGACGGATACCTAACAGAGTGCTATAATGTGGCGTTGATGGTTGGTTGATCAGTTAACTGGTTAACTGTTTGATCAGTTGTTCAGAACAGATTTAGCATGTCGTGTCCCACATCCTGGACCTTGGACCTTGGACCTTGGACCTTGGACCTTGGACCCTGGACCCTGGACCCCCTCCCCCATCCGCGTCCATCTGCGTTCATCTGCGGTTCCATCCGCTTCCCCACCCCCCCCCCGCAACCGAAACGAACCGAAACGAACGAAAACGAGCCCGAAAAGTGTACACTTTTGACACATTTTTTCGCCCATTCTTTATGTTTGAGCGCACTGTGGCTTTGCCATCCGCGTTTCCAGCCCGTCAAAGGGGTTTGGCGTCGGAACGAGCTAAGCCTATGCGGCGCCACCCGCGGCCTGACCGCCATCGCCCCTTTTTCGGACAGTCAGGCATGGGCGACCGGTTGCCTGGCCGCAGCCCGTTCT
The DNA here is from genome assembly GCA_964532795.1 of uncultured Phycisphaeraceae bacterium. Taxonomy (GTDB): domain Bacteria; phylum Planctomycetota; class Phycisphaerae; order Phycisphaerales; family Phycisphaeraceae; genus CAZHJL01. Next base: position 51,620 of record CAZHJL010000020.1, read on the forward strand.
GGGCATCGTGCGGGCGGCGGGCCGGGTTGGCGCGGCGGGCTCAGCACATCCCACTGCAGCTCCGCCCACGGCGACATCCGGACACCGGCGGACAAGCCGCCAGTAACGCCAGAGGAGCAAGGAATGGCAGTTTCCAGTCGGCCACAGATGCCGGGATCGGGCTGTCGTGGACGCATTGCGAGGCCGTCTTGCAGTAACATGCGGCCGACGGATGGAGCCTGTATGAGCGATAGCGCAATCGACCTTTACCTCGACCTGCTGAAGAAGACGCTGACCTTCATGCTGTGGCCCGAGCCGCCGGTGCCGCTGGCGGCGACGGATGATCGCCGTTCGACCTTGGGACGGGCGGCGGCCCACGGACTGGACCGGCTGGTCGGGCTGGTGGGCATGCGACTGGTCACCCGGCCCGAGTACACCCAGGCCCAGCGTGAGGAAGGCCGCGTGTGGCCCGGGTATGCCGACACGATGGTGGGGCTCAAGCGGCTGGACAACCTGCAGCGCTGCGTGCAGACGGCCCTGGCCGACGGCGTGGAGGGCGACCTGATTGAGACCGGTGTCTGGCGCGGCGGGTCGTGCATCTTCATGCGGGGCATCCTCGCCGCGCACGGCGTGAGTGATCGGCGCGTGTTCGTGGCCGATTCGTTCCAGGGCCTGCCGCGCCCGGAAGCAGACGGGCACCCGCTGGATGCCAATGATGAGCTCTACACGCGCTCGGTGCTGGCCGTCTCGCAGCAGCAGGTGGAGGACAACTTCCGCCGTTACGGCCTGCTCGATGACCAGGTGGTCTTCCTCAAGGGTTGGTTCAGGGACACGCTGCCCGAGGCGCCGATCGACAAGCTGGCGGTGATGCGGCTGGACGGCGACATGTACGGCTCCACGATGGACGGCCTGAACAACCTGTACCCCAAGCTGCAGGCCGGCGGCTTCTGCATCATCGACGACTACTCGCTCGAATCGTGCAGCCAGGCCGTGCACGACTACCGCGAGGCGCATGGCATCGACGAGCCGATCGAAGCGATCGACTGGACGGGCCGCTTCTGGCGGAAGGCGACGTAGCGTCGCGGCGCGCCGTTGCGTTTGCCCGCGCTGCGCGAAGCAGTGCGGCACGGCCGGTCGAAGAAGAACGTGGGCGTCGGGGCACTACGCGTCGGTCGAGCGGACGCGGGAGGTGATGAGATGATCGGCTTGAAACGACACACCGTGCGGCTGGTAACGCACCAACCCGAATGGGCGGCACTTGCAGCCGACGCGTGCCGGCGAATCCGCGCGGTCTGCGGCGGTTGCATCGTGGACGTCCAGCACGTGGGCAGCACGTCGGTGCCGGGGCTGATCGCCAAGCCGATCCTGGATCTCGCGGCCGCGGTGAACGGGCCGGAGGTGATGCCTGAACTGATCGGGCGGTTGACCGCTGCCGGCTTCATCTACCGGGGTGACGGCGGCGATGAGGGCGGGCACCTGTTCGTCCGGGAGCCTGAGCCGGATGTGCGGACGATTCATCTGCATGTTGTTTCGAGCGACGACATCCAGTGGGCGCAGTATCTCGTGTTCCGCGACCTGCTGCGGCAAGATGCGGCGCTGCGCGAGCGCTACGCGGCGCTGAAACAGGAACTCCGGGCGACGTTCGCCGATGACCGCAAAGCATACACGGATGGTAAGCACGATTTCATCCGCGGCATTCTGCAGATGGATCAGGCGCGATCGGCGCACGGGGATGCACAGTGACGCTGTCTCCCGCGTGCTCGGTCAAGCATGGTGCGGGCGTTCCTCGCACGACGGTCGCAGCCATCGCGCGTTGGGCGCGCCCGCCGGGAGGCCGTCGTTGTTGTCCAGCAGCCATTGGTTCATGGACTTCGAGCCCGTTCGCGGGATGCCGACGTACACGTATCGGTGCGTGTGCGAGATGATCATCCTGCCTTCGTTGGGGGCGTGTCCCCGTCAACTATCAGATATCCGCCCCCGCCTGCAACGTCGCATCCGCCGGCTCCTTTGCGGGGACGTCCTCGGTGCGTACCACCACAAAGGTGATGTCGTCGTCGTGCGTGGACTGGCCGATGTAGGCCTCCAGTTCTTCGCGCAGCTTCTCGGAGAGGGCGGCGGCGTCGAGATCGGCATGTTGTCGGATGGCGGCGCGGAGGCGGTCGCGGCCGTATTGTTCGCCGGCGCCGTTGGACGCCTCCCACAGGCCGTCGGTGGCGGAGACGATCAGCCAGCCGACGCCGACGTCCCTGATCGCCGACTCGGTGTATTCTTCGCCTTCCATGATACCCAACGGCAGGCCGCCGCCCTGCAGGTCGAGGAAGGCGTCGCGTTGCGGGTCGTAGATGAAAGGCGGATCGTGCCCGGCCGAGGCCCAGCGGATCTCGCGCCTTCCCGCGTCCACGACCATCAGCAGCATGGTCATGAAACGGTGGCCGCCCGTGTCGGGCACGAGCAGCTCGTTCAGGTGCGTGAGCAGTTCGCCCAGCGAGTCGGCCTGCTGAGCGCGGCTGCGGAGGATGCCGCGGGCGTTGGCCATCATCATCGCGGCGGCGATGCCGTGGCCCATGACGTCGCCGATGACGATGGCCGCGGCGCGATCGGACAGGCCGGTGACTTCGAGGTAGTCGTAGTAGTCGCCGCCGGTTTCATCGCAGTAGGTGCTGTGCCCGGCGATGTCGAGGCCCTGGACAGCCGGGGTGTCGCTTGGCAGGAGGTTCTGCTGGACCTCCATGGCCAGGGCGAGCGACTCGCGCAGCCGCATGCGATCGCGCAGGTCGTCGACCATGGTGTTGATCTCGCGCGAGAGCATGCGCAGTTCGGGCGCTTCGGTCAGTTGCAGCTTGCCCTCGAGGTCGCCGGCGCCGACCCGCCGCGCGTGGGCGACGACGTTGAGCACCGGCTCGACCATCCGCCGCCCGAGCCACAAGCCGAGGGCGATGATGACGATGACCGCGATCGCGGCGAAGAGGAGCGCCCGCTGCTGGCCGGCGATGAGCGGCGCGGTGAAGTCAGTCTGCGGCACGCTGGTGACGATCAGCCAGTCGATGCCGGTGTCGAGCGAAAGGGGAGAGACCATGGCCAGTTCGGCCTCGTCGTTGACGCTGATGGTGAAGTGACGGGGAGCGGTCTGCATGTCGAGCCCGCCGCCTTCGCCGTTGATCCATGCGGCCGCGCGGCGGATGTGGGGCGCCTGCGAATCGACGGCTTTGAGTCGATCGCCCTGCGCATCGGCCAGCACGGCGTGGGTCGAGGACGCGATGAGCCTGCCTTCGCGATCGATGATGAACGCGCGGCCGTGCTCGGCGATCTGCAGTTGCTTGAGGTAGCGCGAGAGGTCCTGCAGGCTCAGGTCCGCATCGACCACGCCCAGCAGTTGGCCGCCATCGTCGTAGTAAGGCCGACCGAATGAGATGCCGAATGTTTCCTTGCCCTCCTCGCCTCCGCCGACCCACGGGTAGGGCTTGCACCACGTGGCCTTGCCCGCCTTGACCGGCGTGTCATACCACAGGCGTCCGGCCAGAACGAATGGGAAGGGATCGCCCGCCGGTTCGGGGTCGATGCGCCCGTCGGCGAGGACACGATGCTCCGTCATCGTTTTCGAGGCGGGTTGGTCCTTGATGGCGTAGTAGACGTTGTCGACCTTTCCGCCGTAACGGGCGATCCAGGTGGCCTGGCCGTCGACACCGCCCCATGAGATGGCGCTGAGCATGTCGAAGGCGCGGGCCTGTTCGACGAGCGTCTCGCGCCAGGTGTGAGCGTCGGTGGGGCTGAGCTGTCCGCGGTCGAGCAGGGCGGTGTTGAGTTGGACGACGCGCCGGGGTTGGCTGAGGAGATTGCGCACATGGCCATCGATCTGGTCATGCACCTGCACGAGGTTCTGCTGCGCCAGTTCGTCCGCGGCGGCTTCGCCCTGCCAGTACGAGATGGTTGAGAGCGCGGCGGCGACGACGATGACCGGCAGGGCCAGGAGGATCGGTGCGCTGAATCGCATGGGCAGGCGGTCAAGCAGCAGCATGGTCAGAACCTCCCGCCGCGCGGCGAAAGTGCGAGCCCCAGGCCCGCGGCAAACAATGCACCATCAACCGGCCCCGGCCGGCGAGTGCCGGCCAAGCGACTGGACGTGTCAAGGATAGCACGGATACCCGCCTGCGGCGTGCCGAGCCGGGCATAGGCGCCTGCGAACGTGGCTCCCCGGCGTGGGGGGCTCGCGGCCGATGAGCATGATCGCGGGGGTTACGGTGCGGCGCGATCGCGCGTCGAGGGGGCGAGCTTCAGGTCCGTGGCCTTGTCGCGCTTGAGGTCCTTGTAGAGGACGATGCGGTCGATGAAAAAGTTCTTGCTGCGGCCGGCGATCTGGAAGGTATGGTCGCCCGCGGCGAGGTTGTATTCGGCGATGGCGAACTTGTGGTGGGCGTATTCGCTTTTGACGTTCCAGCTCCACTTGTAGCTTGCGCCGAGCAGCACGTGCTTGGTGAACTTGCCGCGCCAGTCGGGTTGGCCCTGCATGCGGGCGTAGCAGTCGTTGGCCTTGTCGCCTTCCTTGGTTTCCATGGGCGCTTCGAGGCCGCGGATGGCGAGTCTGTAGACACCGGGGTTGGTGATGCGGATGCGGTAGGTGAGGACGCTGTCGGGCGGGCCGCTCATCTCGCGGTTGCCGATGAACTGCAGGCAACCGGCGCCGGAGAAGCCGTCGACGAAGTCGTGGGCGGCGGTGTCGGTGTGGCGCACCCAGTTGCCGAGGTCGCTGCGGGTGGATTCCGCTCCGATGCAGAGGTAGCCGTTGGTTTCGAGGTAGGGACCGGCGGCCCGGGCGCTGTCGGGGGGTGACGGGGTGTTGACATCACCGTTCTGGCTGGTCGGGTTCGTCGCCGCGCCAGGTGATGCGCCGTCCGGCGATGCTGGTGCTGCGCTGTCGGCATGCTTCGGCTGAACGGCGTCGCCGCCGGCGCTGCGCGGCTGAGCGGTGTGCGATGCCTGCGCACCGGCGAGGGGCGGGGATGGGTTGTCCGTCTCGCTGCAGGCGATGAGTGCGAGAAGGGCCAAACAGAAGATCGGGGCTTCGATGTTCGGCACTGGAATGCTCCATGCGCGGGCTGACACGTCGGACATGGTGCGGGAAGTTCGGGCGGCCCACAAGCGTGGCCGCGGTGGGCGGAACCGGTGATGGAAATCGCGATGGGCCGGGGAGGGCAGGTTCAACAGGTTCTCCTGAGAGGCCGAACAACAAGTCGGATCACGGCTGATCCGCTCGCCTCGCCGCGTGCGCGCTGATGATGTTCCGGATGTCCTGCATCTCGAATCCATGCGTGCGGCGAAGGCGTCCGAGGCGCTGGTCGCGCGGCGTGTCAGGCGGTAGGCCGAGGGCCTGGATGATGACGTCGGCGGGGACGCCGGTGACCTGCTCGACTTGCTCGAGGGTCATCGAGCCGCTGATTTCATGCGCCTGGTCGTTCGCGGCTTCATGCCGGCGCTGTTTGTGCGGCGCCGCGGTGTCGGTCTGCTCGACGGTTACGAAGAAAGGCGCGGCGGCGAGACCGGCCAGGGCGAACAGGGCGATCGCGGCCAGGCCCAGCCGCACGCCACCGCCTTTCTCGCGCGGCTTGCCCTTGATCATGTTTACGATCCATCGCCAGTGGAGCAGCAGGTGCAATGCCAGGGCCGCGAGCAGGGCGACGGCGATCCAGAAGTGCAGCTCACCCCAGTCGTGCCGGTCCATGCTCCAGAGCGTGGCGAAGTGACCGGAGCCGGGCGGGAGCACGTATCGCACGAGCACGCCGGTGGCCGCGAGGAACACGAAGGCGACGAACGCGATCGCATCGACGATGAAGTTGAGCGTGGCTTTGCGCATGGGGCACTCGCTTTCCGTGACCCGATCGCCCGTTCACAGGCGGGCGTTCAGAACAGTCGCTTCCACTTCAGCAGCACCAGGACGAGAGCGGTCAGGGCGAGGAGGATGCCGACGACCCAGTAGAACGCCCAGGGATCATCCACGCCCGGCATGCCGCCGACATTGATGCCCAGCAGCCCGGTGAGCAGGCCTAGTGGCAGGAAGATCGCGGCGACGATGGCGAGGATGTACATGTTGTGGTTCATCCGCTCGCCCTGGCGCGTGCGCACTTCCTCGTGAATGAGCCCGGCGCGCTCGCGGACCATGTCGAGGTCTTCGATGTTGCGCATGGTGCGGTCGCTGACTTCACGCAGGAGTTCGCGGTCGTCCTCATCGATCCAGCCGACCTTGAGTTCGCGCAGGTATTGCAGGGCCTCGCGCTGCGGGCTGAGATAGCGTCGGAGCACCACGCACTGGCGTCGGATGGACGAAAGCTGCGGGATCAGGCCGTCGATCTCGTCGCTGATCGCCTGTTCCTCGATGGCGTCGACGATGTCTTCGAGGTTGTCGGTGACCGGTTGCAGGCGATGGCTGAGCCGGTCGGCGATGGCCGCGATGAGCTGCCCTTCGGTGCGCGGCCCGGCACCGGCCTCGACCGCCTCGCGGACGTCGGCGACGGCCTTGAGCCGCGGCGAGCGCAGCGAGATGACGCGTCCCGGTTCCACCCAGATGCGCACGGAGATCATGTCGTCGGGCTCAGCGCCGGGATTGAGGTTGGCCCCGCGCAGGATGATCAGCGCGCCGTTGTCATGACGCGTGGCGCGCGGCCGCGTGTCTTCGGCGAGGAGCGCCGCGGCGATGATCGGGTCCAGTCCCGCCTCGGTTTCGATCCAGCGGATGACCGCCGGGTGCTTGCGATCCATGTGCGCCCAGAGGAAGCCGTCGCCGCAGTCGCCGGCGCGGATGCCATCCCAGTCGCACGGGCGGGCGCCGCCCTGTCGGTCGAGGGTGAAGGCGTGGATGATGCCGTTGGTGTCGGTCATGTGCTGTGACAGTCAGTTGCTGAGACAGATGGCCCGCCTCGATTACTCACGTGGGATCAGTCGCCGGTCGATTCCTGTCGCCTGTCGCGCCGATCGACCCTTCGCGTGTGCGGGTTCGGCTGATGGGGCCGCGGGTCTCGGCCCTCCGAACGAGATCGTGTTCGTGCCGGCCGACGTCGGCGTCCCGGCTCGGCCGGACTTCGCCAATGATCCCGCCACGTCGCGTCGTCGTCCTCTGAAGGCAGTTCGATCGGTGTGCATTTCGCCGCGCGAGTATAGCCCGGATTGCGCACCACGGCGGGCGCGGCCGGCCGGCACGACCCGCGTTTCCCGGTCGCGGCCGCACCTGGCGGCCATAGGCTTAGCTCCGTCGGGCCCAAATCGCCGATTCCAGCCCGTAAACGCGGGTCGATCACCCAAACAGCACTCATGAGCAAGAAATCGCTCGAAAAATGTGTCAAAAGTGTACACTTTTTCGCCTCGTTTTCGCTCGTTTTGGCTCGAGACGGTTCGGTTGGGGGTTGATCGAGGCGAATTTCGCCAGTGACGCCTGTCCGCACGGCCGGGGATGCGAGTGGCGGGCACGGGCCGCGGGTCAGGGGTCGGCGGCGAGGGTCCGCTCGCGAGCGGTCGCGCAGGCCGCCCATTGCGGATGACAGGTGGCCCTGCCCCGGCTCGTCCAGCCGCGCCCGGCCATCGGGTGACGCCATGCGAAGCCCCCAAACGCCAGCCGCGCGGGCGCCGGCCCGGCCACTCGAAGCGTGGGCGAAGCGGTCGCAACGGCAGAAGATTGCCGGGTGGCGAAGGCATGGCGAATACCGACAGTAAACAGGCGCGGCCAAAGACGGCGGCCGCAGGACGGGACCGGAATAGTGGCACGCCGGGAAGGGCGCGCCAGACGATGCATATTTTAGCACGCTGTTAGGTTGATGTCAAGTGTTCGGGCGAGGATTTCACGCCACGCCTGTCCGCGCTCCGCGGCCCCGGACGCATCCAGAATGGTTCGCCGAGGCCACTGCGGCGCACGAAGTACGGCTGATGCTTGTCCATCGTCAAGTTATTGTCTTGAAGGAACTTGGCGTAACCGTCGAGCACCTCGCGCAATTGATCTTCGCGTTCGGTCATAATCGGTGTCCGTATTATCCAGATCTGGATAACACCCGATTTTCCGTGGTTATACATCACCGGTCAAGAGGCGTTTTCGCCTCTGAGGGCGTTTCTCGTGTGATCCGGCATTCCCAACGGCTCGTGACGGCGGTAGACTGACCGCGTAGGCCCGTGTAAACCAGATTTCTGTAGAAAAAGAAGTTAGCCAGACAGAGTGAGGGCTGTAGACTTGATGGCGCTCAACTTCTCCGTTATCGAGACAACGATGACGCCGCTGTGGGATTTTGGCTGGTTCGATCTCACGCGATTCAAGATCGATGGTCCTCCCTCCGAGCGGCAGGATTCCAAGCACGTCCTCGGGGAGTTCGTTCGCCACCCGATCTCACAGCGGTCCTTCTGCGACCCAGGACCGTGGGGGGATCCTGTTGAGCGGCACGGTCCCTTCCTACACCGCAGGATTGTCGGCGAGTGGTTCCGGCCGATTTCAGTCGAGGTTCTGCGGGAACGGATTCGCGTCGTGCTCGAAGACCCTGAATTCACGGAGCCGCCCAGCGCGCGACAGAGGGAACCTGTCGACGCGTGGGTGGCTGGTGCCCGGGTGCGCTGCGATGACATCTTCACGCTCGATGCTCTCGCTCAGCCAGAGACCAAGGTTGACTGGGAGTTCGTCTGGAGCGTCTATCAGGAGTATGCTTCGGTCAGTCGAGACCGAGAGGAACTCTCGATCGGAGTCATCGGGTATGACTAGTGCCACGTCACGAGCGATGATTCGGGTTTTGCGCCTTCGCTGGTCGATG